>JBCDJV010000012.1:0-78526 GCA_038747425.1 Bacteroidota bacterium | reverse complement strand
TGGCCCAAGCCGATGCCGGCGACCAGCGGGCGCGGTATGCCGCCGACTTCGACGCGTTCTGGCAGTTTGTGGCCGATGAGTATGCCTATTTTGACGAGAAGCCGGTGGACTGGCCGCGTGTTCGCACGCTCTACGCGCCTGCTGCCGCTGAGGCGACCGACGACCGGGCCTTCCTGAACGTGCTGGAGCGGGCCATCGGGGAGCTGTATGATGCGCACGCGGGGTTCAACACGAACAACCGCGCCTCCCCGCGCCTGGTCCCCTCGGGCACGGACCTGTGGGCCGTGTGGCAGGACGGGCAGGCCGTGGTGACAGAGGTGCGAGCCGGGTCTGCCGCCGAGCAGGCCGGGATTCGCCCCGGCATGGTCGTCCGCGAGGTCGCTGGGCAGCCGGTCGAGGAGGCGGTGCGCAACTGGCATCCTCAGGCTCTCCAGGCCCCGGATCCCGCCGCCCAGGACTGGGCCCTTCGTACCGTTCTCGCTGGGACGCATGCGGGGCCCGTCCAGCTCACCGCTGAAGCCGACGGGCGCGTGTCCGCCTTCACGTTCACGCCGGGTGTCCAGCGGCCCGAGGCGCCGCTCATGCTCGACACCCTGCGTCACAACCTGGGGTATATCCGGATCCACAACACCCTCGGCGACCACGCCCTCACCGCGGCGTTCGATGAGGCGCTCACGGCTCTCCGCCACACACGCGGCCTCATCCTTGACCTCCGCGACACGCCGGGCGGGGGAAACACCACGGTGGCGCGCGGGCTCATGAGTCGCCTGGTGGAGGCGCCGCAGGCCTACCAGCGCCACGAGCGGGTGGCCGAGGAGCGGGCCCACGGGGTCCGCCGCCTGTGGGTCGAGTACGTCGCGCCGCGAGGCCCGTTTGCGTACACCCAGCCGGTGGTGGTGCTCGTCGGGCGGTGGACCGGTAGCATGGGCGAGGGGCTGGCCATCGGGCTGGACGGTATGCAGCGCGCCACCGTGGTGGGTGGCCCCATGGCTCGGCTGCGGGGCGCGATCTCAGGCCGCGTCTTGCCCAACACGGGAATCGGGGTTCGGATACCCACGGAGCGCTTGATGCACGTCGATGGGTCGCCCCGGGAGGCGTTCCTCCCCCCGGTGGTGGTACCGCCGGGGCCTGTGGGCACGGACCGGGTGCTGGAACACGCTGTCGAGCTCCTCGGTCCCGACCGTCCTTGACGCGTCCTCAGCCTGGCGCGTCGCGTCGGGTGATGTGCCACATGCTCGCCACCAACACCGCCACGCCTACGGTCAGTCCGATCCCGGCTAGCCAGGATTGGCCCTGCATCAGCGCTGAGGGCGCGAGGCCGTAGGGCGTCCACACTCCCGCGCCCAGGTTGAGCAGGACCACGTTGGTAAGCACCCCGGCGATGGCCACGCCCAGCCCCACGCCCACGCCTGGCCACCGGATGCTCAGCCACAGGTGCCCGCCCACCAGCGGCAGCGTACACACGTAGACGAGCCCCGCCGCCTGCGCCAAGGCCAGCACGGGCGCCGCGGGCATCTCTAGCGCCGGGCGCAGCGTGGACACGACCGTCCCCACCACGGCTATACCCACCGCCAGCGCTGTCGTGGCCAGCGCCGTCAGCCCAGCTACCGCCAGCCACATGGAGGCTACGTGGGCCCCTTTCCACACCGGCATCGCAAACAGGTGCTTCCAACTGCGGGCCCCGTGCTCCAACGCGGCGACCTGCGCCGCCAGGAGAGCCGTGAGTAGCGGGAGCAGCATCAGGGACCACACGCCGAACGCGGCCTGCATCACCTCGGCCCAGGCATCGGCCTCGCCGGCGTCAGACGGGGCCTCGGCGGCGCTCAGGACCAGGGCCGCCAGGGCGATGGCCAGCGCTGGCACCCCCAGCGCGACCCACGCCACGCCGCTCCCACGGAGCCGGACCGCTTGCGAGGCCACGGCCGGTGATAGGTCACTCCACGTGGACCTCATGAGAGCGCCGGCTCGGATTCATGGGGGTCTGCCTCGGCCGTGGCCGCGAAGAACACGGCTTCCAACGAAGGCGCTTGGGTGGCCACCCCGTACACGTCTACACCGGCTGCCACCAGCACGCGGACCGCCGTGGCGGTGGCGGCGTCGGACACCGCGCCCGACAGCACCAGCTCGTCGCCCCGCACCGTGCTGCCGAGGCCGGCCGCCACCAGGGCCGAGGCCCCTTGGGCGGGCGCGCTCACGCGGAGGTGGACAGCCCCCGTGGAGCCTTGCAGCAGGTGCGTCAGCGGACCCTGACGGATCAGCTGGCCCCCGCGCATCAGGCCCACGTGCGTGGCCACACGCTCGACCTCCGTGAGCTGGTGGCTGGAGACGATCACGGTGGTCTGGCCCTCTTGATGCAGCCTGGCCAGGACGTCGCGCAGGTCCTGGTACCCGTTGGGGTCGAGGCCGTTGGTGGGCTCATCCAGGATGAGGAGCGCCGGCTGAGAGAGCAGAGCGAGGCCGAGGCCCAGCCGCTGCCGCATCCCCTGCGAGTACGTCCGCACGCGGCGGTCCGCCTGGGAGGCGTTGAGGCCCGCGATCTCCAGGGCACGCCCGATGGCCGCCGCCGGGAGCCGCCGCAGCCGCCGCGTGGCCTCCAGGTTTTGCCGCCCGGTCAGATGGCCGTAGAGCGACGGCTCCTCGATGAGCGCCCCCACCCGCGCCAGCAGGCGCGACCGCGACGCCGCGTCCAGCGTATCCCCGAACAGGCAGACCGTCCCCGAGGTAGGCGTCACCAACCCCAGGAGCACGCGGAGCGTCGTGGTCTTGCCCGCACCGTTGGGGCCAAGCAGCCCGTAGATGCTGCCCGAGGGGACCGCTAGGTCAATGCCCCGCACGGCCTGGACTGAGCCATAGCGTCGGGTCAGGTGATGAGTCTCAGCGGCGAGGAGCACAGGCCACGATACAAGGGAGAGTCAGGGGAAACCGAGCGCACAGAACGGCGCTCGGGAGCAGACGTTTCGTAGGTGACGCGAGCGCCGCTGTTCTCAACATACCGGCCAGAGGCTGCAGTTTAGAAGATCCTGTAAGATTGGATCTTATTTGTTTAGACTAAGTCTAGGGTGCCCTAGTTTTACTGCGCAGATGTGGCCCACGCATGTCCTAATGTGCCATACGATTGTCTGCGAGCTATCTCGAATCCCTTAGCGCAACTCTAGTTATACGCATGAAGCTTTCTCGTTTTGCAGCCCCGTTGCTGCTCATCCTACTCATGGTGGGCGTCACCGCCTGTGATAGTGGCAGTGATCCGTCCGATCCGCCCGGCATCAACGGCCCCGCCCTCCAACTCGAGGGCGGACGTGGCACCACCGTAGACGTCTCCCTCAACCTCGAAGCCGAAGCAGGCCTCCAGTCCCTCAGCGTGTCGGTGAACGGCGGTGCGGCCGAGGCCGTCAGCATCCAGGCCGGTGCTGAGCAGCAGGACGTGACCTACATGTTCACGATCCCCGCTGACTCGCGGCTGGGCGATGCCTACGCCCTCGTCTTCACCCTCACCGACGAGGACGACGTCACCTCCACCATCACCGCTAACGTCACGACCTCCAAGCTGATCGAGACGCCCACCACGTACACGTTCACGCGCAACGGCCAGTCCACCGTGAACTACGACGGTCAGAATGATCGCCTCGCCCATGTCGAGGAGATCAAGGCGCTGCTGCGCACGGCCGACAACGGGGCCGTCATCACGGAGCAGGCGCTGCTGGACATGTTCGGCAATACGGGCGACAACGGCGGTGGCAACTTCTCCTTCACCTCGGACCGCCAGCTTCGCAACAAGACCTTTGAGCTGGACATCCCGCTGTTCGAAGGCCTGTTTGCCTCCGCGGCCACGGCCAGCCAGGCCGGCGCCGCTGGCACGGTGGCCACCAACGGCACCGCCGGCCTCATCGAGCGGGCCAGCGGCAGCACCATCCTGGTCGACGAAAACGGGCGTGAGTTCGTGCAGCTCATCGAGAAGGGTCTCATGGGCGCCGTCTTCTACAACCAGATCTACAACGTCTACCTGACCGATACCCGCATCGGGGACGATGTGGAGAACACGGCGCTCTCCGAAGGCCGCAACTACACGGCCATGGAGCACCACTGGGACGAGGCCTTCGGCTACTTCAACCCGCCGCTAGACTTCACCTCGCCCTGGCCCTCGGACCGTCGCGATGAAGATCGCTTCTGGGCCAACTACTCGACCACGGTCGATAACGTGGACGGCAACGGCACCCTGGGCACCAACGCCCGGCTCATGACGGCCTACCTCGAAGGCCGTGCCGCCATTGTCAACAACGACCTGGCCACGAAGGACACGCAGCGCGACGCGCTCTACCAGCTCCATGACCTCGTCACCGCGGGTACCGCCGTGCACTACATCAACGACACGCTGGAGGCGCTGGACCAGAACGAGATCGGCGAAGCCTTCCACGTGCTGTCCGAGGCGTGGGCCTTCACCAACGCGCTCAAGTACAACCCCAACCGGGTGCTCTCCGTCCAGGAGATCGAGACCATCATGGAGTCGGACTACGGCGCCGATGGCAATTTCTGGAACGTCACGCCTGCCGGCCTGAATGCGGCCAAGGCGAAGCTGGTGGCGGCCTACCCGGAGCTCGCTCCGGTGCAGGACGACCTCTAGGCTGACCCCTTCCTTCCAAATGGCCCGGGCGCCCAGCCAGACCCTCTGGCTGGGCGCCTCCGCCATCCGTACCCCCATCCTCAGACCACGTGGATGCCATGCCTGTCCTCTCGCGGACCCTCCTGCTCCTGGTGCTCGCCGGCACCACCTTTATGCTCACCTCGTGCGACAGCGGCGGGGCCAACGATACCCCAGACGAACCGCCGCCGCCTGAAGAGGAAAGCTTCCAGCGCCCCGATCTGCTGGCCAACGTCGGAGGAAACCTCATCGTGCCGGCGTATGGCCTGCTCCAAACAACCGTGGATGGGCTTGCCAGCACGGTGGATGCGTTCGCAGCCGACCCCAGTGAGGAGAGCCTCCGCGCGGCCCGCGAAGCCTTGAAGGCTTCCCGCCTGGCCTGGCAATTCACCAACCTGTTCCAGTTCGGCCCGGCGGAGTCGGTCGTGCTCCGCTCGGCGCTCAACACCTACCCCACCAACGTGGACCGGGTCGAGGCCAACGTAGCCACCGGCACCTACACCCTGGGTAGCATCGCCGACCGCCCCGCTGGCGGCTTCCCCGCCCTAGACTACCTCCTCCACGGCACGGACGAGGAGGAGACGATGATGCTCTTCACCGCCGACGCCAACGCGGCCGCCCGCCTGGCCTACGTGCAGGACAACGCCGCCTTCATCAAGTCCAACGTAGACGCCGTGGTGACCCAGTGGCAGGCTGAGGGTGGCAACTACACCGGCACCTTTCTCAGCGAAGACAATGCGGGCATCGATGTGGGCAGCTCCCTGGGCATGCTCATCAACGCGATGGTCCTGCACTACGAGCGCTTCCTGCGCGACGGTAAGATTGGCATCCCGGCGGGGGTCCGCAGCGCGGGCATCCCGCGGCCCGGCACCGTTGAGGTCCCGTATGGCGGCTACTCCCTGGAACTGGCCCAGGCCAACATGGAGGCCCTGGAGCGCCTCTACCTGGGCGTAGGGTTCAACGGCGTGGACGGCCTCGGCCTCGATGATAATCTGCGGGCGCTGGATGCGGACGAGCTCGCCGATGACATCGTGGCCACCCTCGCGGACATTCGCGGCCAGCTCGACGCCCTCAGCGATCCCCTGGAGGAGCAGATCGAGCAGAACAACGACGCCGTCTTGGAGGTCTTCACCACCATGCAGGAGCTGGTTGTGCTGATCAAAACCGACATGACCTCCATCCTCGGCGTCTCCATCACCTTCCAGGACACGGACGGCGACTGATCCCGCCCTCCCTGCCCGGCCGTGCCCCATGCATCGCCTTCGTAGCTACCTGACGGCCCCTACGTCTATCGCACCGCTCGCGGTGTTCCGGGTGCTCTTTGGGGCGCTCATGGTGGCCAGTATCATTCGCTTTGCCGCTCACGGCTGGATCACCAGCCTGTACGTGGAGCCGACCTTCCACTTCACGTACTTGGGCTTCGGGTGGGTGCAGCCGCTCGGCCATGTAGGCATGCACGCCCTCTTTGCGGTGATGGGCTTGGCCGCCCTGGCCGTCATGCTGGGGCTGTGCTACCGGGTCGCGGCCGTCGTTTTCTTCCTGACGTTCACGTACGTCGAGCTGATCGACGTCACCAACTACCTCAACCACTACTACTTCGTCAGCATCGTCAGCTTTCTGCTGATCTGGGTGCCCGCCCACCGGGCCTTCTCGCTGGATGTCCTGCGGAAGCCTGGCCTGCATGCCGGGCGCGTGCCCACCTGGGCCGTGGACATCTTCAAGCTGCAGCTGGGCCTGGTCTACGTCTTCGCCGGCCTCGCCAAGCTGCACCCGGATTGGCTGCTGGAGGCCATGCCGCTCCGGCTCTGGCTCCCCGCCCAGGAGCACCTCCCGCTGGTGGGACCGCTGATGACGGAGCCCGTCACCGCCTACCTGTTCAGCTGGGGCGGGGCGCTCTACGACCTCACCATCCCGTTCTTCCTCCTCTGGCGGCGCACGCGGGTGCTGGCCTACCTGGCCGTGATCGCGTTCCATGTGTGCACCGCGCTCCTCTTCCCGATTGGGATGTTTCCCTACATCATGATCGGGTGCACGCTGATCTTCTTCTCCCCGGCCTTCCACCAGCGCCTGTTGGACGCGATGCGGAGCCTGGGGCGGCGGCCCACGCTGGTGCGGGACGGTCGCATGTGGCGCCCCTCGCGCCGCGCCGGGAGCCTGCTGGCTGGCCTCTTGGCCGTCCACTTCGCACTACAGCTGCTCCTGCCCCTGCGCTTTGCTCTCTACCCCGGCCCCCTCTTCTGGACCGAGGAAGGCTACCGCTTCTCGTGGCGCGTCATGCTCATGGAGAAGGCCGGCTATGCCGCCTTCCGTGTGCAGGATCCCGCCTCCGGACGCACCTGGGAGGTGGCCAACTACGAGCATCTCACGCCGATGCAGGAGAAGATGATGGCGCAGCAGCCGGACCTCATCCTGCAGTTCGCCCACTACCTCGAAGACTACTACCGCACCCAAGGCCTGGACGACGTGGTCATCACCGCCGAGTCCTACGTGACCCTCAACGGCCGCCGCAGCCGCCCCTACATCGACCCCACCGTCGACCTCACGGAGGTCCGCCCCAGCCTGGCCCCCAAGACGTGGATCTTGCCCTTCGAGGCCGAGCCGTCCGCCCAGACCGACACCAAGGACGAGGCCACCTCTGCCCTCGTCAGCCTGCCATGAGCAAACCCAGCCGCTGGGTGGGGCTCCTGCTCCCGGTACTCCTCCTCGTCAGCAGCGCGCCCGCCGTACAGGCGCAGGCCTCCTATGTCCTGTCCGGCCGCGTGTTCGACGAAACAGGCGCGCCCGTGCCCGGCGTCACCCTCTTCGCGGTCTTCGCTGCCGAGTTCGACGCCGCCGACGGTCAGGTGGTGGTCACGGAGAACGCCGTCACAGGGCTCACCGACACCAACGGCCGCTACCGCCTCGTGGGGCTCGTGCCGGAGACCTACGCCGTGACGGCCTTCGTGGCCGGCCGACGCCTCGTCACGCAGCGGGTGACCCTCGCCGCCGCCGACACGCGCCTCGACCTCACGCTGCCGCCCCTGGAGGGGGAGCTGGGCGAGGTGGTGGTGGGCGATGTGCAGCAGCAGACCTTCGGGATGGCGCGGCTGTCGTCTGTGGAGGGCACCGCGCTCTATGACGCCAAGAAGACGGAGGTGGTGGTCATCGATGAACTCACCGCCAACCTGGCCACGAACAACAGCCGCCAGGTCTACGCCAAGGTGCCCGGGCTCAACATCTGGGAGAGCGATGGGGCCGGGGTGCAACTGGGCATCGGGGGGCGCGGCCTGAGCCCGAACCGCAGCTCCAACTTCAACACCCGGCAGAACGGCTACGACATCGCGGCCGACGCGCTGGGCTACCCGGAGAGCTACTACACGCCGCCCGTCCAGGCGCTGCAGCGCATCGAGGTGGTGCGTGGGGCCGCCTCCTTGCAGTACGGCACTCAGTTTGGCGGGCTGCTCAACTTCGTCTTCCAGGAGGGCGCCGAGGACCGGCCCCTGGAAGTCAACGTCGTGCAGTCGGCCGGCTCGTTTGGGCTCTTCAACTCGTTCAACAGCGTGGGCGGCACCCTCAGGCGCACGCGCTACTACGGCTTCTACCAGTACAAACGCACCGACGGCTGGCGCCCCAACGCCGGCCTGTACCAGCACACGGGCTACGCCGCCATCCAGCATGCGGCCTCCGAACGGCTGTCGCTGCGGGCCGAGTTCACGCTGATGCGCTACCTGGCGCAGCAGCCCGGTGGCCTGACCGACCTCCAGTTCGACACAGACCCCCGCCAGTCCAACCGCGAGCGCAACTGGTTCCGGGTGGACTGGAACCTGCTGGCCCTCTCGGCGGACTACACCCTCTCGCCACGCACCGCCCTCAACACCCGCTTCTTCGGCCTTGTGGCCGGCCGCGATGCGCTGGGCAACCTCGGCCGCATCGACCGCATCGACTTTGGGGGCAACCGCGATCTGCTGCGGGATGACTTCCGCAACTGGGGCAACGAGACCCGCCTCATCCATCGCTACCCGCTGCGGGGCCAGCTCTCGGTGCTCCTCCTCGGCGCCCGCTACTACGACGGCTTCACCGATCGCCGCCAGGGCGATGGCACCGAGGCCGACGATGCCGACTTCCGGTACCTCAACCCGGACAACCTGGAGGGCTCGGACTTCGACCTGCCCAGCCAGAACGTGTCGGTCTTCGTCGAGAACATCTTCAACCTCACGCCGCGGCTCAGCCTCACGCCGGGCGTGCGCTTCGAGTACATCCGGACCGAGGCCGAGGGCTACTACCGCAACATCTTCCGAGACCTGGCGGGCAACGTGCTCCTGGACGAGCGCATCCCCGAGGCGCGGACGCGGAACCGCTCGTTTGCCTTCTTCGGGATCGGCGCCAGCTACAAGCAAAGCCCGGCGCTGGAGGTCTACGCCAACATCTCGCAGAACTACCGCGCCATCAACTTCAACGACATCCGCGTGAACGTGGGCAGCCTGCGGGTAGACCCAGACATTCAGGATGAACGCGGCTTCAACGCCGATCTCGGCGCGCGGGGCTTGGTCTCGGGTGTGCTCAACTACGACGTGAGCCTCTTCCACCTCTCGTATGCAGACCGGATCGGGTCCGTGCTGCGGCGGGAGCCCAACCCGCAGTTCAACAACCTGGTGGACCGCGTCGTCCGCTTCCGCACCAACATCGCCGACGCCCGGATCTGGGGGCTGGAGTCGTTTGCCGAGGCCGATCTCTACCGCCTCCTCACCCGGCGCACCACGGGGGCCCGCCTCTCCACGTTTCTTAACCTGGCGCTCATCACCGCCGAATACGCGCAGTCCGACGAGCCCGGCATCACCGGCAACCGCGTAGAGCTCGTGCCGGAGACCAACCTGCGCACGGGCATCACGGCGGGGCTGGGCGCGGTGGAGGCCACCTATCAGTTTTCCTGGGTGAGCGAGCAGTTCTCGGACGCTTCCAACGCGATCCGCACCCCCACCGCCATCGAAGGCGTCATCCCCGCCTACCGCGTCATGGACCTGTCCGTGCAGGTCCGTATCGGCCGGTACCGCCTCGAAACGGGGGTCAACAACCTCACGGACGAGGCCTATTTCACCCGCCGCGCCACCGGCTACCCCGGTCCCGGCATCATCCCGTCCGAGGGCCGCAGCGTTTACCTGACGGCAGGCGTCCGGCTCTAAGTGCCGGGTCAGCGGTCGGCCCGGACGAACGCGTTGTCCAGCGAACGGCTGGTGCTGATGAGCATCGTGGCGATGGCTCCCGAGGCATCGGGCACGAACGCTACGCCCGAGGCAAACCACTGACTGCCGCCAAACTCGTTGCGCGCCAAGGGACGCAGCTCAATGGTTGGGTGGCGGCGGTGCTGGGCCACGAGCGCTCCGTCCCGCAGCTCGACCAAGTAGCTGGTCCCCAACTCCGCGCTGTAGTAGTGCCCTTGGAAGGCGCGTAGCTCCTCGACGGATGGGCTCCATGCCTCCACCCGCTCCGCCTTGATCCCCCGGTACTCGACGTGCGTGGCTGGCCCCTGGCCGTCTCGGCGGAACGTCATTCCTGAGCTATACGCTGGTACGTAGAACTCGTCGTTCGAGAGCGCGATCATTGGAAACTGGGATTCGTCCGTGGCCTGGGTCATCAGCTGATCGCCCGCGCGCGTGATCTCCACGAACCAGGCGGGCCCGAGCTTGTAGGTGCCCACGTAGGCCTCGAGGGTGGCGGCGTCGACCGGCACCGCGTCCTCTGGTCCGGGCGTCTCGGCGCCTGACGGATCGGCCGTGGTGAGCACATCGGCGAGGTAGAGGTTCGCGATCTGATAGGCCGTGCGTCCGGGATTGAAGCGGCTGGCGTTGGACAGGATGACGATGCCGAGCCGCTGGTCCGGGAAATGCATCAGGACCGTGCGAAACCCGGCCCAGGACCCGGTGTGGGAAGCCACCGGCTGCCCGCGGTACTGGTTGATGGAGAGGCCATACCCGTAGTTGATCGTGCGGCCGCTGTTCAGCTCACCCCGGGTCCGCATCCGCTCGATCACGGCCGTCCCACCGACCGCGTGATCGTCGAAGTTCGTCACCCACGCGCCGAGATCGTCCAGGGTGGTGAACAACGAGCTCGATCCGAGGGCCGTGAGCCCGTTCGCCACGGGGGCATAGGTCCCCTCTTGGCCTTGGTACCCGTACACCCGGCGCGGAACGAGCTCCGTGTGATCGTCCTGGAAATGGGTGTCCTCCATGCCGAGGGGTTCGAAGAGGTGCTCGTGGGTCCACGCGCGGAAGGTCATGCCCGTAGCCCGCGCCACCACCTCGGCCAGCAGGTTGTAGCCCGTGTTCGAATAGAGGTAGCGATCACCCGGCTCGAAGTTCAGCCCTTGTTGGTGGTACGCCATGGTCAAGATCTGATCGAAGGAGATCACGTCGTCCATGTGCCACCCCGCTACCGCCAGGGTGCTCGGCCAGTCACGGAAGCCGCTGGTGTGGTGGACCAGATGACGGATCGTGACGGTCGTACCCAGGTCTGGAAGCTCGGGGATGTAGGTCCGGACGTCATCGTCGAGCCGCACGGTCCCGTCTTCGACCAGCATGCTGATGGCCATGCCGGCGAACTGCTTCGACACCGACGCGACGTCGAACACCGACGTGGGCGTGATCGGGACCTGGTGTTCGAGGTTGGCGCTCCCGTATCCTTTTCGGTAAAGCACCGTGCCATCCTGGATGACGAGCACCGACGCGCCTGGTCGGTCCGGCCGGTCCATCTCGGCGAATAGGGCGTCCACCTGGGCTGAGAGCGAGTCGCTCTGCATGGCCGCAGCGGCAGGGAGGCCCAGAGGGCTTAGGAAGAGCAGGCAGCCAAGAACGAGGGGGAGCGGCTTCATGGGAGCACGTGGCGGTGGGTAAATCCGGACAAGGAATCAGGGCTCCAAGACGGTAGCCCCCCCAGCTAGGTTACAGACCCCACGGAAACGGTAGGGGCACGACACGTCGTGTCCCGGCAGAACAAGGCCCCGCCCTGGGAAGGCGCTGTGCTGGAACGTCCAGGCCCTAGACCAAGGACCCCGGCACCGTCGCTGGCCACCACGCCTCACCGGCGAGACCACGGACGGCGCCTATCAGGGTCTCGACCAACGCCTGATTGTGTGCCAGGACGCCTCGTTGGTGGTCAGAAAGGACGTCTTCGTGAAGCAGGCCGATGGCTTCTTGCTCGAGACGTCTGCGGCGGTGTTCCAGCGTAGCTAGATAGGGGTGTGCGTCGCGGGGCAGTAGGCCGTTGGCAGACAGGGCCCCTAGCCGGTAGCCGAACAGGTGGACCTCTTGCCAGTGCTGCAGCAAGGCTGACGAGTCGGCGGAGCCCGAGGCGAGGTGGCGGAAGGACCGCTGGCTCCCGTCGATGGCCCGATAGACCGTCGTGGGTAGTTTGGCGCGTTGCTTGGAGAGCAATGCGGTGGCGCCCAGGGCGGGCAGCGTGGTTGCAAGCGGGAGCTCCTCGAGCCCCGTCAAGACCACGGCCGGGTACGCAGGGCGTCCTAGGGGCGATTGGAGTGCCTCCAGGACCCGAAACCCCTCGGCGTCGGGGAGGATGTAGTCCAACAGGATGCAGGCGGGCGCGTGGGCGTGCGCCAGCTCGATACCGGTCTCACACGTCTCGGCTTCCACCACCTGGTACGTCACGCCAGGGCGCATCTCCAGCAGGCGGCGAAAGAAGTA
Organism: Bacteroidota bacterium; assembly: GCA_038747425.1. Lineage (GTDB taxonomy): Bacteria > Bacteroidota > Rhodothermia > Rhodothermales > JBCDJV01 > JBCDJV01. Next base: position 66,217 of record JBCDJV010000012.1, on the reverse strand, counting down.
ACGATCGTCCGGACTGTCCTCAATCAATAGAATCGTAAGAGGTGTTGACATGGGCCGCAGAGGTATAGAGGTAAATACAGCCGCCATTTTCATAGACATACGTCAATGAACAGCCGCTCATTCCCGCCGACTCATACCGATCTTGTGAAATGCCTGTTCGGCGCGGTTACACAACAAGCCATGAAGGGCTAGGTGCGCTAAAGACTGCCGCGCGAAGACCGATACCGGACAGAGCTCGCGCTCGGCGGGCGCCCTCGCGCTTTTGTTGGTTCAGCCCATTCGTTCCATGCGCCTCGTGCACCTCTTCGCGCTCTGCGCGGCCTCGCTTCTTACGGTCCCCGCCCACGCCCAGTCCGTCCTGGATGCCATCTACCCCTTTGATGGCACGCTCAATGACGAGGGCGCCGCCTACACGCCCATCGGGGGCGATGGCGCCACCTACTTCGACCGCGCTGAGGGCCAGGCCCTGGCGCTGACCGGCGCCACGCACTTCGACCTGCCGATGGCCCTCAGCCAGGCCATCCAGACCGATAAGTCGTTCCGGATCGCGTTCGACTTCATGGCGCCCTCCACGATGGGCGAGGACGACCTGCGTTTCGTCATCGGGAATAAGGACGATGGCTACCCCACGCCCGGCTTTCACGTCATGGTCTGGCCCACAGGGGAAGAGGGGTACGTGAACTTCCGCCTCAACATCGGCGGGGCGCTGTTTTATGAGCAGGCGGTCACGTTTCGGGTCGAAGCCGATACCTGGCACACCGGCGGGCTGACGCTCGACTTTGAGGCCGAGACGCTCACGTTTTCCTGGGGCGGCATCGACGATACGCGTCCGCTGCGGGAGGCCATCGACGGCGTGCCGTTCAACCCAGAGCCGCTCATCGAGTCGCTCACCACGCGCCCGATCCGCATCGGCGCGGCCTTCCGCGGGGACGACTACCGCATTGGGGCGGAGCCGTATTGGGGCGAGAACAACACGGCGGAGACGACGGGCGAGGTGTACCTGGACAACCTCCGCATCTCGTCGCCCCGCCCCGCCGGCGATGTCTCCGCGGCCGCCGCCATCCTGGACCAGCTCAGCGATGACCTCGAAGGCCGCACCGAGCTCACCCCCGAGGCCGCCGAGGCGCTGACCAACCAGCTACGCCTCAACCTGACGGGCGCCACGCTGGACCAGGTCGGCCCCGCCGTTCGCCGCTTCATCGACGCCCACAACGCGGTCCATGAGCCGTTTTTTATAGCCGATGAGCAGTTCCGCACCTACGCCGACCTCAACCCGGCCTCCCGCGCCTACGTGGAGCTCGGCGCCTGGCTCGTCCGGGACGGGCTCACCGCAGCCAACGTGGGCCTCGCCGAAGGCCTCATCTTCCCTGAGCATGAGTTCTTCCCGGGCGCCGTGCCCGCCGAGGCGGAGCGCGTGCAGAACGGCTCCGTGGAGGTCAACGCCACCTACCTGCGCTACCCGTGGTACAACCTGGGCGGCATGCTGGTGGACCCCAACAACGAGCTGGCCGCCTCCGTCTACCGCCCCACTGGCTTCTACGCCCCGGCCGGCGAGCTGGTGCGCATCACCGTGGACCCGCTCCTCGTCAACTCCGGCCTCCACATCCGCGTGGGCGCCCACACCATGGACCATATGGTGTTCACCGAGAGCGACCGCATGCCGGTGCTCAGCATCGACTACCGTATCGAATCCGAGACCATGGAGGTCGTCAACCCCCTCGGCGGCGGCATCTACGTGATGGTGCCGCTGACGGTGGACCTCGGCTGGACCTCCATCGGCATCGACGGGGCCGTGCGTGCGCCGTACTTCTCCTACCGCGCCGGGCGCGAGACCTCGCAGGCGGAGTGGGCCCAGCTCCGCAACGCCCCCGGGCCGTTTGCCGACTTTGAATCGGACAAGTACAAGTTCACCGTGCCGTCCTCGCTCATCCGCTCCTTCGAGGACCCGGCCGCGCTGATGGCCGAGTGGGACCGGGTGCAGGACGTGTTCCAGAAGATCTTCGGCCGTCCGCTGGAGCGGGACCGCGCCGAGGCGTTTTTGCTGGACACCCGCTCCACGAGCGGCGCCTCGTACCCGACGGGCTATCCCATGACGCCGGGCCGTTGGGCCTGGAGCCCCCCAGGAAGAGCCAGCGGCCGGTACACGCCGTTTGCCCTCACGGATGGGATGTGGCTGCAGCGGCACAGCGAGTTCAGCATCCTCCTCCATGAGAAGGGGCACTGGCATGTGCCCCACGTGATGCCCATGGAGCAGGAAGTGGTGGTCAACGTCCCGGCCGCGGCTGTGGCGATGGAGCTCTATGGCATCGACTATGACACCGCCACGCGCATCTCCGGCTTCCAGGACTTCACGCGCACCCAGGCCGCCATCGACTGGATGGTGCAGGAGAACTTCCGCAATGGCCGCCCCATCGGCACGGAGGTGCTGGAGGGCGGCGAGGAGATCATCAGCGTGATGGAGCAGCGCTACCAGACGCGTGGCCACGCCAAGTACGTGGACCTGGCGGAGATCGGGGGCGGCTGGGAGGCCATGGGTCGTCTCTACCGTCAGTTCTACGAGGACGCCCGTGCTTCGGGCATCCCCACCACCACAGCGGGTCATCCCAACATCGAGCGGGACGAGTACCTGCTCACCGGCTCGCGTGGGCTCGGCTGCAACCTGGCCTCGCTCTTCCACTTCTGGGGCATCCACCCCTCGCCCGAGGCCGCTACGCAGCTGGCCGCCTTCCCCGCCTGCGAAGGCGCCGACGCCCGCATCCTCACCTACCTCCACGCCGCCCCCCGCACCCGCGGCGAAGTCGCGGACTTCTTCGCCTTCGCCGATCGGTACATCAACGACCCGAACCACGAGGAGGACTGGCGCCGCTTCAGCCAGGAGTTCACCCCGGCAGACGGCCAGCAGATCCGCACCGAAGGGCTGAAGATCCTCCGGCAGTACTTCAACACGCAGCCCGACGCCGCGCCCACGACGCCCGTGCTGCAAACAGGCACCTTCAACACCTCCGGCGAGGGCGCGGTGACGTTCTCGTGGACCGCCTCAGAGGACGAGCAGCCGCTCACCTACGCATGGCAGCTTACGGACCAGGCCACGGGCGAGCTGCTCGTGTGGCGCTCCGAGGTCGAGGGCACGCGCATCGAAGTGCCGGCCGCCGAGCTGGCCGCCGCGCTGGCCCCCCGGCTGGCCCAAGCGGACTCCGTAGTCGTGAAGCAAGAGGTGGTCACGGCGGATGCGTTTGCGGTGGTCGTCAGTGACCCGCTCTACACCGTCTTCACCGGCACCGGCGAGGGCGCCCCGATCGAGATTGAGGAAAATGAAGGGGGCGAGACGGGCACCTCCACCGAGGAGGGCACCTTGCCCTACACGACCCAGCTGGAGGCGGCCTACCCGAACCCGTTCAACCCGGTGACCACGATCCGCTACGAGTTGGCCGAGACAAGCCCTGTGCGCATCCAGGTGGTGGATGTCCTGGGCCGCCAGGTGGCTGTGCTGGCCAACGAGGCGCGCCAGGCGCCGGGCCTCTACCAGGTCCGGTTCGATGGCAGCGGCCTAGCCAGCGGCACGTACTTCGTGCGCATGCAGGCCGGCTCGTTTGTCCAGACGCAAACGGTGCTGCTCGCCAAATAGCCGCCGCACGTCGCTGAGGGCCGTCGGATTATCAGGGTACATACGCCCCGTCGGGGGGATCCTCCAGCCGGGCTTCCTGTTTCTGGATCAGATCGTTACGTGGCACTGGGACATCCCCATGGCCGCCGACGATGAAATTATCCTCGCCACCAAGTTTCCTCGCCCCGATGTGGTCCTCTCGCCTACGCCTTGCTACTGTCCTGCATGCCGGCCAACTGCTGGGCCTTCCTCTGCTGTGTCTGGTCTTGCTCTCAGGAGCGGGCTGTAGCAGCGACGACGGCGCCGGCGTCGATGAGGCGCCTGGCCTGGCCATCGGGGACATAGCCGAGATCAACGGCCAATCCTGGGAGCTCGTCTGGCATGACGAGTTTGAGGAAGATGGCTACCCCGACCCCGCCCGGTGGGATTACGACGTAGGAGGCCACGGCTGGGGCAACCAGGAACTGCAGACCTACAAGGCCCGGGACTTCAGCACGGCCCGCGTGCAAGACGGGAATCTGATCATCACCGCCAGCCAGGGCCAGCCCGGAGATGGGAACGCCTACCGTTCGGCGCGACTCGTCACCCGAGGCAAGGCGGACTGGCTGTATGGCCGCATCGAGGCGCGGGCCATCCTACCCGGTGGCCGAGGCACCTGGCCCGCCATCTGGATGCTGCCCACCGATAACGCCTATGGCGGATGGCCCCGCAGTGGGGAAATCGACATCATGGAGCACGTGGGCTTCGACCCGACGGTGGTCCATGCTACCGTGCACACCGAGGCGTACAACCACATGCAGGGCACGCAGCGGGGGAACAAGATCGATGTGCCCGATGCCCTCACCGACTATCACCTCTATGCGATCGAGTGGGACGAAGACCGCATCGACTTCTACATGGATGGCCAGCGGTACTTCACCTTTGGCAAGGAAGACGGCGGCTCGGCCGTGTGGCCTTTCGATCAGCGCTTCCACCTGATCATGAACATCGCTGTCGGCGGAACGTGGGGCGGGCAGCAGGGCGTCGACGCCGAGGCCTTTCCTCAGGAGATGCAGGTGGACTACGTCCGTGTCTATCGCACGGCCCCCTGACACCCGTAGGATGGGGCCCATCGCCTGAGTGAGGTTGATCTAGGGGCTGCTAGGGCAAAGGCCCGATTCATCACGTAGGACGGCGCCTACACGGACAGGGGGGCCCGGCCGACACGTCCGCGTCCACTCAGCCGATGCTGAGGACGCACTCGTGAGCCTCATCTTGGTAAGGTATCGACCTCCCCCCTGAACGGTCCCATCCCGTGAAAATGGCCCCCCACCGATACCCCGCCCTCATCCTTCCCATGCGCCGTTGGTTGCGCACACTCGGCTATGACACCTCGGCCCAGACCGCCGAGGAAGTGGTCCACCTCGTCAAGCAAGAGGCTCGCCAGTGGCAGGTCAGCATGAGCCAACTGATGGCCTGGATCGTGATAGACCACGGTGTCCGCGTACATCAGTTGTACCCCCGCCCCCACGCGGCCTGAGCCGCCCGAATAGTCCATGCACCGCCTCACGGCGTGGGCCGTGGGCGTGAGAGCAGCCGCTCGACGTGGTCCAGGAGAGCCTGGCGGGTGAAGGGCTTGGCTAGGTAGCCGTCAAAGCCGAGCTCCAGGAAGCGGCTCGCATCCCCCGGCAGGGCATAGGCTGTGATAGCCAGCAGGCGCATCTCGGCCCAGCCGGACTGTGCGCGAACGGTCCGTAGGACATCTAACCCCGTCCTGTCAGCGCCCAGGTTGATATCAACGAGGCCGGCCGCAAAGGCCTCACGCTCCAGAGCGACCAGCGCCTCCGCATACGTGTGAGCGATGGTGGTCTGGCAGCGATGGCGCAGCATGTAGCGGATCATCTTGCACAACGCAGGATCATCTTCCACGAGAAGGATAGAGTGCGGAGGAGGTGCGGCCGAGTGCATCATGGGCAGCGCTACGGAAGGGATGAGCTGCACCGCCGTGTGCCCACGGTGCGCCTTGAGCCTGTACACAGACGCTCATCGATGTACACACGCATCCCGCAAGATACAGGGGCCAGCGCCCACGCGCCCATCCTGGCCGGCCTCCTCGGTCTGGCACCAACGCCTCCCGGCCAGGTGCCCTGGCCGACCCCGAGGGCGTCGACCGCATGACGAACGTTCTCCCGCAGGGTCACCGTGGGCGCTACCTGTTCAGGAGGCGGGCTCTGGCGGGGCCAGGGCAATCTGCACTGTGCAGGAGAGCGTGGTGCCTTCACCGATCGTGCTTTCCAGCAGCAGGCGTCCTCCCATGCGCTCAGCGAGGCGTCTGCTGACGGACAAGCCCAGGCCAGAGGGCCTGGGGAGGGTGGCCGTCTCGAAAGGTTGCAGTAACTGCTGCTGCTGCTGCTCCGTCAGGCCCGGCCCGGTATCCTGCACGGCCATGCGGAGACAGGGCGCCTCTGTGGCCAAGCCCTCGACGGTGACCCGGACGATAATCGACCCACGCCGGACGGACTTGGCGGCGCGGCCCACCAGCGTGGTCAGGATCTGGCGGATGCGCGCCTCGTCTCCGTACAGTACAGGCGGAACCACCGGGTCTACCTCGGCCTCCAGGCTGATGGGGCATCCCGCCACCATGGGCTGGAACAGGCTGACCACGTCAGCCACCAGGCGGGCTGGCCGAAAAGGATCGTGCCGGATGGACACGGCGCCCGCTTCGAGATCCCCTGCGTGCATCATATCCTGGGCCAGCGTGTGCATGGTCTCCGCACTGATCTCGACGATGCCCACCAGGTCACGCTGCTCGTTATTGAGCCGCATCCCCTGCAGAATGGCGGTGGCGCCCATCAGTCCGTCGAGCGGCGTCAAGATCTCGCGGCCCATCGCCACGAAGAACCGCTCGCGGGCTCCCGACGCCTCGACGAGCTGGGTATGCCTCTCATCGCGGTACGCCATCTGTGCCCGTAAGGACAGCTCGGTCTCGACCACTTGGGCCAGGTCTTGCAGCGCGTGCTGGTCTTCCTCGGTCCACGCATGTGCTTGAAGATCAATGGCGCACAGCGACCCTAAGACGTGACCATCGGGGGTACGGAGGGGGACACCGAGATAGGCCTGCACGTCGAGGTCACGGACCGCCAGGTGGTCCCGGAGGCGTTCGTGCTGGGTGGTGTCGTTGATGACGAGAGGCCGCGCATCCTCCACCACATACTGACAGATCGAGTGAGACAGCGGCGTCTCCCGCTGACTCTGCCACGGTTCAGCCGGGCCGTGGATACTCTTGAAGAACTGCCGATCGCGGTCGACCAACGTCACGAGGCTGACCGGCACCTGCAGGACGCGAGAGACGAGGCGTGTCACCCGGTCAAACGGCTCCTCCGGCTCTGTATCCAGCAGATGACTCTGGTACAGCGCCGCCAGCCGCGCGGCCTCGTGGAGCCGAGACCGAGGGCCGGTGTCTTCGTGGAGAGGAGGAGGCATCATGAGCGAGCCCGGTAGGCGAGGTGTACGTGCATGTCCACGGTGACCAGGCGGCCCGCACAAAGCGGATCCACAACAGGCACTACACCTCACCTACAAAGGTAACGATATTGTATCGAAGACGCCAGCCGGACGTGACGCGGCCTAGACAGGGCAGGTGGCTGACCCGTAGGGGATGTCTGAACGGGGTTGCTGTTGTTGCTGCTGATGGCGTACCATCAACATCCACCAAGCTTTGGCTGCGGGCGCAGATTCTGGGCGTGTTCGTATGGCCCGTCGTTGTCCACCGTCCTCTGCGGGCGTGCGGCCAGCCACCCCCGCCCGCCCCCTTGAGCTTCGTTTCCCACCGTTTGCTCAACGGACCCCCGTGATCCTCGACGACTCTGCTACGCTCCAGGACGCACGGTCACGTGCCTTCCTCGTGTGCGACGCTGAGGGCCACATCGTGACGGCAGACCGCTTCGCGCGGATCGTTTTCGCCTTGTGCCCTGCGCCAGAGGGCTCACGCCTGTGCTGCACCGTGCCGTTGGTGGCGGAAGATTTGACGGCCTGGCCGGATGCTATGCATCCCATGCGTCCCGTGGTAGACCGAGCCAATCCACAGGCGCCTATCACGCTCGGTGTCGTGCAGCCCGACGGCACCCACCGGTGGATTGAGGGGCGTCCGGTTCACCTCGACGGGCCGGGCCATCCCGGTGCGCCGGCCTGGGTGATCGAGCTCACCGCCAAGCCGGCCGCAGAGAGCCCATCCGTGGACCTCTCCGCGCGTGGCCACCAGCGCTTGCTGGAGACGAGCATGCAGCACACGGGAGACGCGGTGGCCATCGTGGCCGCTACAGAGGCGCTGCTCCTGACGGCCCCCGTCGTGTACGTCAACGAAGCGTTCAGCCGAACCACAGGCTACGCGTCGGACAAAGCCATCGGGCACACGTTGAGGGTGCTCTGTGGAGCCCGCACAGATACCCTTCGCCTGGAGCAGGCCCGCCGAGACGTGAAGGTGGGGCAGCCCATCGTAGAAGAGGTGGTGCTCTATCACGCCGATGGGGCCGCCTACTGGGCCGAGGTCCAGGTGGCCTTGGTGCCAGCCGAGGCCGAGAGCCAGGCCCACCTCATCGTCATCCATCGCGATGTGACCGTCCGCAAGGCCTACGAAGTGGGGCTGATCCAGGCCAAAGAGGAGGCCGAGGCCATGAGCCGGCTCCGCTCCAACTTCTTGGCCATCATGAGCCACGAGATCCGCACGCCACTCACCGCTGTCATCGGCTTCTCTGAGATCCTGCGTGAGGAGGTGGACGGCGAACCTCAAGAGTTTGCCGACCTCGTGTACCACGGCAGCAAGCGGCTGATGGAGACCCTGGCCTCCGTGATGGACTTGGCTCAGTTAGAGAGTGGCACCTACGAGATGAACCTGGCTCAGATGGACATCCGGCAGGTGGTCCAGGAGGTGGTTCGCATGATGGAGCCCGAGGCTGTGCAGCGTGGCTTGCTCCTGCGTACGACGGTACCCGATCATCCGCTCGTGGCCACCGCCAATGAGCATGCCCTCTTTCGCGTGTTGACCAATCTGGTGACTAACGCCCTGAAGTTTACGGAGGACGGCCAGATTGAGGTCGTCCTGGAGGACGAAGACCAGCACGTGGTCCTCCATGTGAAAGACACCGGCATCGGGATCGGCTCAGCGTTTCTGCCGAGGCTCTTCGACGAGTTTGCGCAGGAATCAGAAGGGCAGGCTCGGCGGTTCGGCGGCGTAGGCCTGGGCCTGTCTATCACCAAGAAGCTGGTGACTCTCATGCAGGGTACCCTGCGGGTCGAGAGTGAGAAAGGGGTGGGGAGCACCTTCACGGTCGCACTGGAACGGACCCCGTTGGACGCGCCTGAGCCGTCCCAAGATAAAGCGGTGGCGCACCTGGACGAACCCGCCATCCTGTACGTGGATGGCGAGGCGGAGGCACGGCTGGTGGTGCCCGTCTTGCTGGCCGCCGTGGCCCCTGTGGATACAGTGGAGCGGCCCGACGAGGCGATGGCAGCGGTCGAGGCCACGGCATACAGCCTCGTCCTACTCAGCGTAGACACCGCAGCCACCGAGGCGGTGGACCGAGTGGCCCTGGTACGCGGTCTGCGGGACCGATCCGCTCGGCGTGATGTGCCGGTGGTGGCCGTGGCCCCCCGCGCGCTCCCCGGCGACGACGCGCGTCTGCTCCAGGAAGGATTCGACGGCTACGTGGCCAAGCCGTTCACGGGTCGTCAGCTCACCCATGTGGTAGAGCGCCACCGGGCCTCAGGCTGACGGCGGCGCTCCGCCGTGGGTCAGGGATGGAGGGGCTGAGGCTATTCCTCCGACGTAGTCAGGACCTCTAGGACCTCCAGGAAGACCCAGATCAGGGTGACCGTCAGGCCGAAGGCGGCGTACCATTCGGCGCGGGCCGGGGCCTGCCCCTGGATGGCCTCGATGTGCTCGAAGTCGAGCAGCAGATTGACCGAGGCGATCCCCAGGATCACGAGGTTGATGCCCATCCCCCAGAGCCCGCCGTCGTGGAAGAGCGCCACGTCTAGCCCCATCATCGTACCCACAAAGCCGATCAGGTACCAGCCGATCACGGCCAGGGTGGACGTCACGATCATCGAGCGGAGCGTCTCGGTGACTCGAATGAGGCGCGTCACGTACAAGCCCAGCATCAAGGCGAAGATGCCCGCCGTTATCAGGACGGCCTGGGTGACGATGATCTGATCGACGAACTGACAGACGGCGGCCACCGCCAAGCCCTGACACAAGGCGTAGAGGCTGCCAGTGAAGGCCGCCCACTGCGGACGGTATACGGTGGCGAGGCCACTTAAGAGGGCCACGCCCAAGGCTCCACCGATCACGCCGAGAGACACGGAGGCCTCCGTGGCGGACAGGTAGGTGAAGGGGAGGGCAAAGAGGAGGAGAAAGAGCGAGGTCTTGGCGACGACGCCGTGGATGGTTGCGGTCTGCTCGGTGGGGGCGGCTACGGCGAAACGCTTGGCCTTGAGCAAAGGGTTGCCAGTCATGGGAGTGGGAAGGCTGCGCCCGAAGGCGGGTGAATGAAACGTCACCCATACAGCCGCAATCCCACCTGACATTGGCTCAATCGCCAAAGCGGCGGACCTCGATGCCACCACCACGACCGCCGCTGCGGCCGCCAAAGTCGGAGAGGCGGTAGACCAGCTTGAGCATGAAGTACCGCCCCAGCGAAGCGATGCGCTCTTCCTGCACGAACGTGGCGGTGTTGGCGAAGTTGACGCCCACGTTCTGGTCGAGCAGGTCTTGCCCGGTGAGCACCACCTCTATGCGGTCGTTGAACAGGCGCTTCGTGACCGTGGCCTCCAGCAGGGCCACATCGTCCTGGCCTCCGAACACGTCCTGCGTGAACTGCCGGTAGCGCAGGCCGGCCTGTACCTCCCACGTCTCGCCCAGGTACCACGTGACATCGCCAAAGAACGTGCGGTTCACGTATTGCTGGTCCAGCTCGTCGCTCAGCGAATACGCCACGCGGTTGAAGGTAAACCGGGTGCCGCCGGAGAGGTCCACATCGTCCTTCCGCCGATTCCCCAGACGGGCCTCCACGGTGGTGCGCAGCGTGCGGGTGTCATTCTCGACGTTGTTGACGCGCTCGAAGCTGCGATCCCAGAGGCTCCGCGTGCCCAGGTTGACCTGTACGCCCAAGGGGCGGATCGGCGTGCCTACGTCGGTCGTGGCGTTGACGCTCCAGGCATCACCACCGTTGATGGAGGTGACCTCTTGCCGAAGCTGGTCATCCACGGTCCGAGCGCGCACGATGGCATCCTGCGTGCGGCTCACTCGCGCAAAGGCCATCACGTTGAGGAAGCTGAACTGATCAAAGTAGAGGTAGCGCAGGCTCAGGTCATGCCGGTATTCGGGGATGAGATCGGGGTTGCCTACATAGACGTTGAGCGGGTCCCGGTTGTCCACGAAGGGCTGGAGCTCGTTCATGGAGGGCTCGCGGGTGCGGGTGGTGTAGCGCGCATCCAGGTTCATGCCGACCCGCGGCGCCCAGCTCAGGTTGGCCGAGGGCAACACGTTGGTAAAGCGCCCTTCCACCGCTTCATCGCGCCCGATGATGCGGCCGTCCAAGTCGGCCGTCTGGACCTCCACGCCAACGCCAAAGGAGAACGCCTTGCGCCGTCGGTTGAAGCGGATCCCGCCTTCGTAGTAGGTGTAGGTGCGGTCGAAGCCCTCGCTCAGCAGCGGGTTGAGCACAGGCACGCCGTCCACCAGGTCTTCGATCCGTTTGTCCTGGTCTTCTTGCGTCTGACGCCGCTCGGCTCCTAGTTCGAAGGAGCCTACGCCGCGCACCGGGTAGATGAAGGCGAGGCGCTGCCGTTGCTGGAACGTGTTTCCGGTGCGGGCCTGCGCCTGGACCAGCTCGGTGTAGCTGAGGACGTCGCCAGCCTCGAAGAAGGTGGTGGCGTTGGTGAGGTCGGCCTTGAGGTCGGACGCGTTGAGGGCGGCCCGGGCCTCGGCCACCAGGCTATGCCCACGCTCGGTGAGGCGCTTGCGCCAGGTGAGGGTGGCGTTGCCGCCCACGTCATCGCCTTCGGTGCCGTAGTCCGTCAGGCTGGTGCTGGCCAGCGAGCCGCTGGCATCGCGGGTGGCCCGGTCTCCTCGGTTGGTGAGGGCGGTGTTGCTGAGGCTGAAGGTGCTCCGCAGGCGCAGGTCGTGCCCGTCAGAGAAGGCCTGGCGGGCCGTCAGGTTGAACTGATGGCCCAGGCGGTCACTCTGCTGTAGGCTCTCCTCCGTGAGGGTAGCCGCCTGGAGGCGCCCCAGCGGTTGCTCCTGGAAGACCGTGCGGTCCTGCCGGTTGTCTAGGCTGTTGAGGAAGTAGCTACTCCAGATGGAGAGCGATTCGCTGAAGTCATAGTTGGCGTTCAGGCCTACCGAGAACGTCTGCGAGAAGCCGTCGCTGAGGTCGGTCCCGAGGGGGATGCCCGGGCCGCCGAGGCGCAGGGATCCGCCGCCGTCGGCCATCAGCGCCTGCAAGCCGCCCATGAACTGGATGTAGTCGGCGGCCCCGAAGCCCTGTCGGTTCACGTTGTTGGCGTTGCCGATGAGCGAGAGCTGGGTACGTGGCGAGAACCGGTTGACCGAGACCTGCCCGTCGTACCGCTCGTCCGCCCCGAAGCCGCCGCTGATCTGTCCGAAGTAGCCGCGTTTGGCGTCTTCGGTGAGCTCCAGGTTGATGGTTTTCTCCTCCTGGCCATCGTCCACCCCGGTGAACTCGGCCATGTCCGACTGTTTGTCGTAGACCTGCACCTTCTCGATGGCCTCGGCGGGTAGGTTGCGCGTGGCCATCTGCGGGTTGTCCCCGAAGAACTCCTTGCCATCGACCAGCACGTTCTGCACCGTCTCGCCCTGGGCCCGGATGGTGCCGTTGTCGTCCACCTCTACGCCAGGCAGGCGGCGCAGTAGGTCCTCCACGTTGGATCCTGGCCGTGGCGCGAAGGCGGCAGCATTGTACTCCAGGGTATCCCGCTTCACCACGATGGGCACGCGCTCGGCATTGACCACCAACTCGCCCAGGCGGCCGGTGGCTTCCTGGAGCACGAGCGTCCCCACATCCACCTCGGAGTCTTGCACCGTTAGGGCTTGCGTCAAGGGGGCAAATCCTACGAACGTCACCTGAAGGATGTACGTGTCAGCGGGGATGCGCCGGAGCGTGAAGCGGCCGTCGCGTCCGCTGATGGCAAAGTGGGCCAGCACGGAATCAGGCTGCGAGAGCAGGACCACGGTGGCCCCTTGCAGGCCCAGGCCGGTGGTGTCCGTCACGGTTCCGTTGATGGTGGCACGCACCGTTTGGGCGTGGGCGAGGTGGGTGCAGGGGAGGAGCAGCACAAGCACGAGCAGGCCTCGTGCGTACTGGGTAGTGGCCAGTCGCATGGGTGTTGAGGTCCGGGGTGGAGAGAGGCGGTTCGTCGGGACTCAGCGTGGAGGCCCGTCAGTTGCGGATGATGAACCGGGCGCCGCCACGGCCGCGCGTGGCGCCCATCTCCTCCATTTTCTCCTCGACGATCGCCTGGAACTCCTCGCCGGTGACTGCGCGCCCCCCCTCCGGAGGGGTGAGGACGCCCTCTGCCAAGGGCTCGGTGCTGATCTCCGTGGCGGTGTAGGTCTGCTGCCCATCATCGACGGAGACAACCAGGATGAGGCCTGGCAGTCCCCCGTAGGCGCCGGGGCCCAAGGGTACTGGGATCTCAGGGGTGAACCAGGCCTCGATGGTGGTGCTGTCCTTGGTGGCTATGGCTTTCTGGCAGGCATAGCCCATGTAGGTGCTCTGCTCGCCGGTCAGGCGCCAGTCGTAGGTGGAGACCTCGCCCATGATGCGAAAGGTCCGGCCCAGGAAGTCCTTCTTATCTACCACGGTGCCCGTGGCCAGGTTGGTGTAGCGGGCCTCGTCAGGGTTACTGCCGGCTAGGCGGAACTGGATGCCCTCGCGGGGCACTTCAGAGACCGACTCTTCGCTGGGGACGCCCACGAGCAAGCCCTCCTCGCCCCGGAAGTGGAGCATGCGCGTAGAGGTGCGTGAGGACGGGATCTGGTCCCGCATGGCTTCCAGCTCGGGCGGAAGCTCGATCTCGATCTGGACGGTGATGTCGTAGGTGACGGTGCCTTCCTGGGCCTGCGCCGGGCTGAGGAAGAGGGACACGGTGAGAGCAAGGGCGCAGAAGCGTGGTAACAAACGGGCCATAACAGGGTGAATGATGAGATGGGTGATCCTTCAAGGTGACCATCCAACGGCCCTGCGCTGCGCGTTATTGCTGGGGGCCGTTTTCGTGCCCTGTGGTCAGGACCCACTCGCGCCATGAAAGGCGGCTTTGCTCGAAATCGCGATCGGGAAAACGGGCCTCTTCCGTCTGGGAGAAGTTGAGCAGTGCTACCAGCACGACCCCCCCCAGCGTGTTGCCCAGCACCACCGCCGAGAAGAACCGACCGAAGTCCACCCACGTGGCCAGGCCTTGGAAGACCAAGTAGAAGATCTCGCCGGCCCCGATGATGCAGTGGAACAGGTCGAGCGTCGGGATCAGGTACATCAGGAAGAAGACCAACAGCAGACGGGCCGTGGCGTTGCGCGTTGCATGGGTGAGCCACACCATGGACGCCACAATCCAGCCGGCAAACACACCCTTCCAGAACAAGTCTCGCCACGAAGTCTCCAGGGCGTGCTCGCCGAACGAACGCGCCATCGCGGCGGCGGCCTCATCGAAGATGCCCGTTTGGATCAGCACCAGCGCCATGAGAGCGGCCCCCAGGACGTTGGCGGTCAGCACCACCCCCCAGACCTTGAGCAGCTTGGGGACGCTGGCTAGGCGCGTCAGCACCAGCGTCACGGGCGTCAGCGTATTCTCGGTATACAGTTGATAACGGCCCAGCACGATCAGGACAAAGCCGACCGGGTACACCAGGTTGCCCACGAGCTCCGAGGCGCCCTCCGTGCCGGTGAACGTCAAGACGATCGCTCTGGCTACCAGCGAGAGGCCGATGGAGAGACCGGCCGCGATGCCTGAGAGGAACAGCAGGCGCGAGGAGCGGCTGAACTCTTCGTTGGCGGTGGCCACGACACGCTGAAAGATCTCGTCGGTCGAGAACAGGTCGCGGACGGCCTCGCCGGCGGCCGGAGCCCCGCTCTGGGAGTGGTCGAGGGCGTCGTGGAGGTGTTCGGTGGAGAAGGTGGAAACCGGTTGTCCGTGATCAGGACCCATGTGGGCATGAAGATGATGAAGAGGCCTCGGTGGGCTGGGCGGCTAGGCCTAGCCCTACGTATTGAAGAGGTGGGCATGGTCCCGCGTTCCACGAGGGCGGGCCTCTGGGGAGAGCCTACAGGATCGTCTCATTTGGACGATACTACCCGTGCAGCCGCCTCTACGGACAGGTCTCCGCCGGCCTCATGACTGACTTCTACGCCCAGCTTCCCTTGGCCCCCCGCTTCAGCGACGTAGCCGATCTGGACCGCTACGCGCCGGCTCCAGCAGATTGGTGGGTCGTGATCTCAGACGTACAAGGCTCCACCCAAGCCATTGAGGCCGGCCGCTATCGACAGGTCAACGTTGTGGGCGCCATCACCATCGCGGCGGCGCTGAATGCGGTGGGGCGTGTCGAGATCCCGTTCGTCTTTGGTGGCGATGGTGCGACCCTGCTGGTTCCTCCATCATGCCAAGAGGCGGTGAAAGAAGCCTTGCTGGGGGTCCAAGCCACCGCTCAGCACGAGTTCGCGTTGAAGCTACGCGTGGGGCTGATGCCGTTGCGCGATGTCTATGCGGCCGGGCATCAGGTGTTGGTTGGCAAGGTGGGCATCTCTCCCCACTACGCCCAGGCCATGTTCACCGGTGGTGGACTGGCCTACGCGGAGGCCGCGATCAAGCACCCCGCCGCAGGCCGCGCCTACCGTGTGGAGGGTCCAGCCCAGACCGCTCCCGACTACACGGGCGTCGAGTGCCGATGGACGCACATCGCGAGTGCGCACGGGGAGACCGTGTCCCTGCTGGTGGCAGCCACGAACCCCAACCCCGAAGAGGCGGCCCGCACGTACCGGGCGGCCATCGAGACCATCGAGCACATCTACGGCAGTGAGCGGGTGCGCCATCCCGTTCGGATCGCGCAGCTACGCCCGTCCTTCGATCCGGCTGAGCTGGCCGCCCACGAGCCCCGCGTCCGCCGCCCCGCCGGGTGGCGCCGCTGGTGGTATGTGGCCAAGATTTGGATGCAGCAGGTGCTGCTCCTCGTGTTCATCCGCTTCAACGTGCGCACCGGAGACACGGTGTGGCGCCGGTACCTGCCCACGCTCCAGCAAACCACCGATGTCAAGAAGTTCGACGAGATGCTACGCATGGTGTTGGCTGGGACGGCGGCCCAACGTGAGCGCCTGGAAGCCTACCTGCACGCCGAGTACCAGGCTGGACGCCTGGCCTACGGGCTGCATGTGGCCGACAGCGCCGTGATGACATGCCTGGTCTACGAGCGCCTGGGGCGCCAGGTGCACTTTGTGGACGGCGCGCGAGGGGGCTATGCCATGGCCGCCAAAGCGCTGAAGCAGCGCCTCCGCACGGCGGGCGAGGGATCCGCGCCTTCGTACCCAGCTGGTCGACGCAGCGAGGCGTCTACCCCAGGTCGTCCAGCCGGGCCGGAGCCCGAAGGCCGGGTGGGGGCGCCGCAAACTCGGTACGACACAGCGGCAACTCCACGTGCAAGGTAGTCCCGTGGCCCAACCCGTCGCTCGTGGCCCAGATTCGGCCTTCGTGCAGTTCAACCAGGTGGCGGGCAATGCACAGACCTAGGCCCAGTCCTCCGTGGGACCGCGTCAGGTGGTTCTCGACCTGAAAAAACTCGTCAAAGATCATCTCCAGGTGATCAGGTCTCAGGCCCCGTCCGTTGTCCTCGATGCGCAGTACGGCGGCCTGCGGCGCCTGCTCTAGGGTCGCCTGGACCCGACTGCCGGGCGGCGAGAACTGAAACGCATTGCGCAAGACGTTGGCCAACGCGGCCTGCAGGGACTCGGGGTCGGCCCAGACTGGGAGCGGGGCATCCGGGAGGACGAGCCTGGTCTGGTAGGCCTTCGCTACGTCGCCCCGGACCACCGCAGACCACATCTCTTGCACCAGACTGCGGGCATCGTACCGGCGCCGGACGATCTGCGTCGTCTCGCACCGCAACTGCTCCATCTGGGTCATCGCATCGATAATGTCGTGGAGCCGGTGGGCGGCTTCCAGGCCCTCACGAGCGAAGGCGTCCAGCGGTGGCGCCTGCTCACCGTTTAGAATGTCCAGCGTTTGCAGGATGGTGGTGAGTGGCGTGCGCAGCTCATGCGAGGCCAGCGCCATGAAGTCGGACCGAAAAGCTTCAAACTCGGAGAGCCGCCGGTAGGCGTCCTGGACGAGCTGCATCTGGCGGGCGTTGCGGAGAGCCAAGGCCGCCTGAGAGGCAATCATCGTGAGCAGCTCTTCGTCGACCTTGGTGAAGGGGCCGTGCCGCTTGTTAAGTACCTCGAGGACCCCCGTGACGGTGCCCTCAATGCCTAGGGGCACGCCCAGCAAGGAGCGCGTCACAAATTCGACCTCCTCGTCAACGTCCTCGAAGTGGTCGGGAGCGTGGCGCACGTCCTGGACGATCACGGTCGTCTCCTCCGTGAAGATGCGCCCCGCAATGCTGCCTTCCAGCGGCACCGGTATCTGGGCGATCTGCTGCGGGTTGCTGCCCGTGGCGGCCGCAAAGCGCAACTGCTCGGTGGCGGGGTCGAACAGGAGGACCGAGGCCGCCTCACAGTCCAAGGCCCGTGCCGCAGATTCGATGATGAAGGTAAGTAGCCGGTCCAGGTCCAACGTCGAGTTCAGCTTGGAGCTGATGGACAGCAACAAGCGAACGTGAGCATCACCGCTGGGTGTGGAGAGGGGCGTGTGAGGCATACGGTGGGGAACACAGTGGCAGAGCCGGCAGACCGTGGGACAGGCACGAGGAGCCTGTCGGGCAAAGTATCGGCCGGTTGGCGCGGTGATTAAGAGCACCTATCGGAGCCTGTTCATCCATTCATGAACAGGCCCCCCAAACCCGGTGCGTGGTGTGTGCTTAAGGCAGGGAATCCCCGGTAGCCCCTGCACAGAATCCCCGGTAGCCCCTGCACAGAATCCCCGGTAGCCCCTGCACAGAATCCCCGGTAGCCCCCGGTGCTGAATCCCGGCCTCCATGCCAGGGTCTGCACGGCGGTTGACGGGTCCAGGCTGCCGTAGCCTACCCATGGCCCTCCGTCCCATCTACCCCCCTGCTGCTGCCCTCACATTCACCGCCGCACCGCCACCACCACAACGCGGCCATGGGCCGCCTCCCTCAACGCCTACGATTATGCTGAAGCTTCGCAACATCCTGTTCGCCCGTGACTTCTCACCCTCATCGGACGAAGCCCTGAAATTTGCGCTGCGTCTCGCTGAGGCGTCCGGGGCACGGCTCCACGTTCTGTTCGCGGCCGTTCTCAACAGCGACCCCTTCGCCCCGCCGGAGCGTCCTGCTCAGCCGGTTGATCTCTTGCGCGAGCGCATGACCTTGCGCTTCACCGAGGCGAAGGCCACCATGTCCTACGACCCCGGCAGCATACCCGTTGAGCACGTGGTGGTGCGGGGAGTGGCCGCAGCGCCGGCCCTGTTGGAGTACGCTCAGGAGCACGACGTAGATCTGATTGTGATGGGCACGCACGGCCGCCGTGGCCTCCGGCGCTTCTTGATGGGGAGTGTGGCGGAAGAGGTGGTGCGCTGCGCTCCCTGCCCAGTGCTGACGGTCCGCCAGCCCCACGAGGCGGCCTCGGATGAGGATGCTGAGTCTGACGCCGAGTCGTTGCTCGTGCCGGTAGACTTCTCAGACCATGCGCAGTTGGCCCTGCAACATGCCAAGGGGCTGAGTCGGTTGCTGAAGCGGCCCATCGAACTTTTGCACGTGGTCGAAGAAACGCTCCATCCCGCCTTCTACGGGCCGGCGCTCAAGACGCTGGATGCGCAAGGCCCAGAGATGGATCAACGCATCCTGGAGGCATTGCAGACACTCGACGAGCAGACTGGACCCGCTTTTGGGACTACCAGCTACCTGGTACGATATGGTCATCCTGCCCGTGACATCATCCAGGTGGCGGAAGAAGGCCGTTATGGGCTGGTGGTGATGGGCACACACGGCCTTACGGGGATGGAGCGCTTTTTCATGGGCAGTGTCGCGGAGAAAGTCCTACGCCGCGTCCCGTGCCCGGTCTTCACCATCAAGAGCTTCGGCCGCAGCTTGGTGCCTACTACCGAGGACGAACAGACCCACCTGACCTCGATGTAGCACGCGGCGACCCGGCTCCTCAACCTGCGAGGCGATCATGCTGGCGCTCAAACGTATCCTAGTTCCTATTGACTTCTCGCCGACCTCAGAGCGGGCGCTTCGGCACGCTCGGGAGCTGGCCGCCACCTACAGCGCCGAGCTCATCTTGCTCCACGTCATTGAGGCGCCATCGATGCCCTCCATCTATGGTGTGGCCTACGCTGAAGCCTATGGCCACGTGCCTGACGTAGAACAGCGCGTACAGGTGGCCTTGCAGCATCTCATGCGTGATGTGCACTGGGGCGACCTGAAGCGCGGAGTCAGCTACCATGTGCGGCAAGGACAAGCCGCGAACGAGATCACAGACTACGCAGCCGAGCACGACGTGGACCTCATCGTGATGGGCGCCCAAGGCCTGTCTCGGTTTGAGCGCATGCTGATGGGGAGCGTAGCGAAACGCGTCCTCGCCCGAGCGCCCTGTCCTGTGCTGATCATTCGGAAAGCGGGCAAAGACATGGTCCCGCCGTCTGAACCCATCCGCGGACAGGTAGCGACGCCAGACATCGCATGATCAGGACACGTGCAACGGGGCGTCAAAAAAACATAGGAGGATTCCCTTAACCTTCGCGACAGGCGGTCGATACCCAGCGCATGAGTAGCCATGTCCGCATGGTTGTCTTCATCCTCTGGGTTTCTCTATCGCGCAGCTATGAACACCGCCCGTCTTCTCGTCTTTCCGTTGTTTCTGACCATCGGCCTGGTCCTCGCCGGCTGCGACAGCACCGAAGATGACACCAGTGGTCCGGTGACGCTCACCGGCCAGGTGCTCAACAGCCAGACCAACAATCCAGTCCCGAACGCCTTCGTCCGCACGCTCCCCTACGATCTACTCTTCGAGACCGATCAGGATGGGTTCTACACGATCGATGTAGAGGTGGACAGCACGATGGAGCTGACCCTCGTGGCCACCAAGGACGGCTTCACAGAGTCCACCACGCGGGTGTTAGCCATCGCCGAGCGCGTGATCGAGGTGCCTACCTTCCGCCTGACGCAGACCGCTGAGCCCGAGCCAGAGTCGGGCTTGGCCTCCAACATCATCCTGCTGGAGCAGTCGTCCCAGAGCATCGGCGTGCGCGAGAGCGGCTCCACCGAGGTAGCCAACATCTCGTTCCAGGTACGCGACTCGCTGGGTCGCCCCGTCATCTTGGGCAACGACGCGCAGGTCAATTTCAGCTTCGGCCAAGCACCGGGTGGAGGCGAGTTCATCTTCCCCGAGAGCGCCCAGACCGATAACAACGGGACGGTAACGGTCAACCTGTCCAGCGGCAATATCGCTGGCGTGGTGCAGCTCGTGGCCGAAACCGTCGTCGCTGGCCGCCCCATCCGCTCGCTGCCGGTCTCTGTCACGATCCACGGAGGGCTACCGGCGCAGTCCCACTTCAGCCTCGGGCCGGCGCAGACCAACTTCCCAGGCCTGACCCGCTACGGGCTGGAGAATGAGATCTCGGTGATTGTGGGCGATGAGTTTTCCAACCCGGTTAAGCCCGGTACCGCGGTCTACTTCAACACCACCGGGGGCATCATCGAAGGCTCTACGCTCACCGGTCCCGAGGGCGGCGGCGTAGTCAGCTTGATCTCTGCCAACCCTCTTCCGGAGCAAGGCATAGCCTTGGTGCGGGCCTTCACCGCCGACAAGAACAAGGACGAGGTGACCAGCACCACGGCCGTTGTGTTCTCCGGCGGTCCGGTCATCACCGTGAGTCCGGCGGTAGCTCGCCTCAACCAGACCTACCAGGTGACGGTGACGGACCGCAACGGCAACCCGCTGGCGCCCGGTAACGTCTTCCGGGCGGTCGTCGAAGGCACCAAAGTGAAGGCCGTCGGCAACACCGGCGTGACGATCGACGATACGGTGTTCGATGGGGGCTTGGCTTACGAGAACATCGTGCGGGGCCCAGGCATCACGGAGTTCACCTTCCGAGCGGTTGAAGACCAGGAGGTGGATGAGGCCGGCGTCCCCACGGTAGAGACGGTCACCATTGGCATCGATGGACCCAACGGCGACTTGGAGATCGTCCTGGTCACGGGCGACTCCCCCTTCACGCGCACGCAGGATGCAACCATCCTGGAGCTCGGCAATCAAACGGTCCGGGCCACGCTAGACTAGAGGCAGAGGCTGTTACAGATTTCCCAGGTCTCGACGGTGGCCTGCCCGCCACCGTCGAACGGGCGGCGACCTCGCTGGGGTCGCCGCCCGTTTTGTATACTGCAGCGTCTGGCTTCTTCCCGTTTCTTCAGCGTGCATGCGTGAACCTGCTCTGAAACCCCACGTGGCTGGCTTGTTCATCGCCCCGGAGGCTGGGGTGCCCATGCAGGCGGTGGACGCCGTGCGGGCCGTGACGGGCCGCGGCCTGGAGGGCGATCGGTATTTCCTGGGCATCGGCTCGTTCTCGCGGTGGCCGGCCCCCCACCGGGAGGTGACGCTCATTGCGAAGGAGGCGCTGGACACCTTGGCGGCTGAGACAGGAACCGCGCTGACCCCGGCCGAGAGCCGACGTAACATCCTGACCGTGGGGGTGCCGTTGCCAGCCCTGCGCCACCGTCGGTTTCAGGGGGGGGAGGTCTGGGTGGAGGGGATGCGGCCGTGTGCCCCCAGCAAGTACCTGGCCCGGCTCACGGACCGGCCGGACCTCGTCCGCGCCCTCACCGGCCGTGGCGGTCTACGCGCCCGGCTGCTTACCGACGGCGTGATCCGGCGCGGTGACCCCGTCCGCTGGAGCGACGACCTGACCACGCCCGTGCGCCGTCTCCCAGGCTGACAGAGGAGGCCACCGCGTGCTGGCCTGGCACATGGCTTGCCTTATAGGGCGGTACGGCATGCACGCAGCGCTGTTCGTGAGCGTGCCCGGATCCTAAGGCCGGGCCTGCGCGTGCCGTGCACCGAACGAATGGCCTTCTGGGTCACGTCGCCCCTTTGCGCTCTTTACCTCTTTGCCTCGTGTCTGCTGCTCCGATCTCCCTACATCGCTGTCTGCTTCTGTGGTCGCTTCTGATGGGCCTGCTGGTGCCTACGGCCGCCGCCCAGATTCTCAAACTGCCGGTTCCTGATACCTCTCGGGGGACCTTTTTCGGGGTGGCGGTGGCCATCGACGGCACGCGGGCCCTGGTGGGCGCCAGCAGTGAGGACGCCTGTGGGGCCGGCAGCGGAGCCGCCTACCTCTACGAGTACAAGGAGGACACCCAGTCCTGGGCCCTGGAGGCCCGCCTGGAGGCCAGTGACTGTGCCCCCGGCATGTACTTCGGCCGTGCCCTCGACCTCAGTGGCGACGTAGCCCTCGTAGCGTCCACCCGCGAGTTCTTCAGCACCGCGCGCACCAATGCGGCCTACGTATTCGAGCGCAACCCCGCCACGGGCACCTGGGAGGAAGTCGCCAAGCTCCAGGCAGACCCCGCGCGCCAGGAAGGTACCTTTGCGACCTCCATCGCGCTGGACGGGGGCCGCGCCCTCGTCACCACCTCGGGCGACGCCACCGACGGCCAGTTTCATGGGGCGGCCTATGTGTTCGAGCGCGACTCCGAGACGGGCCGCTGGCGCCAGTCCGCTCGCCTGACCAGCGGCCGCGACCTCAAGTACGGGGTCTTCGGGAGCGCCGGCGTTCTCGAAGGAGATCGCGTGGCTGTGGCCGCCTCCACCTACTTCGCCGAACAGCCGGGGTCCGTGTATGTTTTCGAGCGAAACGGGGAGGGAACGTGGGACGAGGCGGCTCATCTCCGGGGTATCGAGGACTTCTTCATCGATGTGGCGCTCTCCGGAGACCGCGTGATGATTGGCCAGAGCCGAGCCGGCCGCCGGAAGTCGGGCGAGGCCGTGGTCTACGAGCGCACCCCGAGCGGCCGCTGGGAGCGCGATGCCACGCTGGAGCCGCCCACGCCCTACGCCTTCGGGGCTTTCGGCTCGCTGGTGGCGCTGGATGGACCGGTGGCGCTGGTGGCGGGGTACGATGAGCAGCTTCGCCTCGATTTCAACATCGACCGCGTGGTCTACGCCTATGCCCTCGACCCCGAGACCGGCACGTGGCGCTATCGCCGCATCTTTGACATCGGACAGGTCGCCTTCGGGACCGCCATCGATCATGATGGCACCTTCGGGATCATCGGACAGGCCTCCGAGCAAGAGGTCGGGGCCGCCTATATCGTGAGGCTGCCATGACGGGGGTACACAACGGTGGATCGGCACGGATGGGTGGACCTGCCCCGGCGGTGCTCCTGGCCGTGTGCTTGGTTATTGGGGGGTGCGCGTCGTCCTGGGCACCAGGGGGTGGGGCGGTGCCTTCCTACGTGCAGGCCGGGACCTACTACCGCGACTTCGCCGACGTGGAGGCCCTGGCCGCGTACCTGCGGCCGGACAGCGAGGCTGGGCCCCTGGTGAGTGCCCACCGAGGGGGGCCGTCTCCGGGCTATCCCGAAAACGCCGTCGCGACGTTCGAGCGCTCCATGCGCTTCGGCCCGCTGGTCATCGAGTGCGATGTCCGCATGACTCAGGATAGCGTGTTGGTGCTGCTCCACGACGATACGCTGGATCGTACGACCACCGGCACTGGGCTCCTGGCCGATCAGCCCTTCGACGCTGTGCGTCCCCTCTTGCTGCGTGACGACACGGGGGCCATCACGCCCTTCCGAGTCCCTACGCTGGACGAGGCCCTGGCCTGGGCCGAGGGGCGGACCGTGCTCACCCTGGACATCAAGCGGGGCATTCCCCCTGGGCGCGTGGTGGCCGCGCTGGAGCGCGCCCAGGCGGCTGACCAAGCGATGGTGATCGTCTACACCTTATCCGATGCAGAGCGCTACGCCGCGCTGTCTCCCGACCTGTTGATCTCGGCATCGGCCCGAACACTGGATGAGGCACGTGCCCTCGTGGCCACGGGCATTGCGCCGGACCGGCTGCTGGCCTTCACCGGGGTCGGGACCATGGACCCGGCGTTGTGGGCCTACCTGAACGAGCAAGGCATCCGGCCCATCGTGGGCACCTTCGGCGAGACGGACGAGCGGGCCGTACGAGCGGGCCCCGAGGTGTACGATCGCTACCTCGATGCTGGCGTCGGCATGTTGGCTACAGACGCCCCGTGGGTGGCGGCCCAGGCTACGGCCGCTCGCCGCTGAGCACACGGCCCAGCCAGCTCCGCAGCGCCTCCGTGGCACCTGGCAGCGCTGGGATAGCCCCGATGCCCACCCGGTCCAGTGCGGCCTTGAGGGCGCTCTCGGTGTAGCCCACGCCCTCGTCTTCGTGGCACGGGTAGAGCGCCACCGCCTGCTGCACCGTCCCTCGGTGTCCCGTGGCCGGATCAAGGATCGCATCCCGGTAGCGATGCAGGACGTTCAGGGCTTCCGCAGGAGGAGCCGGCAGGCCATACTGCCGCCGGGCCGCCGCCGAGGCCTCCAACCGATATTTCGCATCGAGCACGTAGCGCCGAGGGCCATGGCCCGGACGCTCAACGGTGAGCACGAGGTCGGGCCGCTGGGCCACCACGTAGCCGGTCCCCCCGAAGCGTGGGTTGTAGGCACACGTCACGCGTCCCCCCTCGGGGAGCGGGAAAGTCAGCGTCTGCGGCCTCCCGCGCTGAAGCCGCACGTGCACGCCCCGGCGGTGAACCCGGATCAGAGCCCGAAGCGGCGCTGTGGTCCCGGTCCAGGCCACCACCTCACGCACCACGGTCAGGAAGCACCAGTATTCGTACAGCACATGCAGGTCTTTGAGTGTGGCCGATAGCGCTGCGCCCTCTGGACGGAGCCCCTGCCGGAGGAGCAGGCAGGCGGCATAGGCCTGGCGGTACCCCGGCGCCAGCCGCAGCGAAGCCGGCGCCTCGGGCGGAGGCGGGCCTGTGGCCACGCGCAGCGGGTCCACCTCCAACAGGCGTTCCACGCGTGTGGCCAACTCCGCCAGCTCGGCCGCTGTGGCCGCCTGACGCGCCGTGAGGGGCTCTGTCTTCGCCGTCCGCTCCAGGCGCATCAGCACACGGTGGAGGGTGAGAAGCTCATGCCGCAGCCACCGGTGCGCCGGGGCGTCGAGCGTGTAGTGTAGCTGTTCGGTCCATACGCGGCCTGGGGGGGCCTGCAGCGCACGGCGGGCCAGCTGCCGGTGGACCTCCGGCCGGGCCCGCCGGACGGCGTCGAGACGCCTGGGCGCCCGGCCCTGCACCGTCGCCAAGCGGGGCTGCCGGGCGACCTGGCGGAGTCCCCGTTCCAGAGCCTCAATCGTCTGCCTGAGCACCAAGAGGCGGCTCAGCGCCGTGGGGCGGGCGTCGGCGGGGGCCGCCCCTTCGTCGGTACTCTGCAGATAGGCCAGCGTCAAGGTATGCGCCAGGGCCTCTACGTCGCGCTTGAGGGCCCGGTAGTCGGTGCGGTAGTCGAGCTTGGTGGGCACCACCTCGACCTCGAATGTGAGGAGGAGGCTTGAGCCGACGCGTACCTCGAAGCGCGTATGCCCGGCCCGGCTGCCCAGAGCGACGGTGCCATGCACCACGTGCCCGTCTGGCGAGGTCTGCAAGCGCTGCGTGAGTACGGGGTCTCGGTGGTGGAGGGTCAGGGGCCCGGTTCGTGCGCGGTGCTCGGCATACACGGTGTACGAGGTCATCTCCTGCAACACCACAGGTGCCTCAGCCTCTACCTGCACGCGGCCGCGCCGGTCTGGGGTCCAGGCGCGCACGGTCCCGGTTGTGCCCACGGGGGCCGGAGGCCCTGACCACGTTAGCCGGATCGTATCGGTCGTGAGGGTGAAGAGGGTGGACATGAGCAGAGAGGAGAGCAGACGACGGGTTGATCCTGAGCTGACGAAGCACGCCTGGGCGCAGGTACCAATCAACAGGGCGCCGTAAGCAATGAAAAGGGCAAAAGGAGACGCGACCTCTCACGTTCAGTCGCCAGGTCCGAAGGGTTGAAGCCCAAGAGCAGCACAGGCATTCCCTTTGTGCGCCGTGTGTTGCATCTTGCCCGTCTCATTTAAAGGCCGACTATGAATGACCGGTGAAGGGCTGCAAACGGCTCTGGAGCCGCCAGGCGGCGTTGCCTTCGCCGCCCGGGGCGCGGCCCCGCGCTCCTCAGGCGCCTAGCCTGGCCCCCCCGCGCTCGTTTTCGCCGTCTTCATCCATTGATAGTCAGTCTCTCTTAACGCTTCGTATCATGCGTCTTTGTGTTTACTGCGCCTCCAGCACTCCGCCTTCCCCTTTGTACGTACACGCCACGCAGCACGTGGGCACGCTGATTGGGCAGCGGGGGCACACCCTGGTGTATGGCGGTGGCGACGTCGGCCTGATGGGCGTGGTCGCGCGAGCGGCCCACGAGGCCGGAGGGACCGTGTTTGGGGTCATCCCAGCGGCTCTGCGAGACATCGAAGGCGTAGCCTACGAGGTGGCCGATGATCTGGTGGTGACCCAGACCATGCAGGAGCGCAAGGCGCTCATGTACAACCTCGCTGATGCCTTCCTGGTACTACCCGGCGGATTCGGCACGCTGGAAGAGTTCATGGAGGTGCTCACCCTGCGCAACCTGGGCTATCACCAGAAGCCGATCGTTGTGCTCAACACGGACGGGGTCTACGATCCACTGTTGGCCTTCTTTGAGGGCTTGCAGGAGCAAGGGATGGTGCGTCCCCACGCGCGTGCCGGATTCCACGTGGCCGCTACGCCCGAGGCCGCAGTGGCTCACGCTGAGACGCGCGCCTGAGCCGTCAGTCGGGTTGACGGCGTAGGTACACGACGCCGCTGATCATCAGGGCGAAGAAGGCGAAGATCAACACCCCTTGTGCTACCTCGAGCACCGATGGGGAGAGTGCAGTGCTGTTGCGCAGGGCCATCAGGATGATCTGACTGGCCGCCAGCAGCGCGGCGCTAATTCGAAAGGCAACGGGCAGGGACGACGAGGACGTGTCAGCCATGGGGGTCCGTCAGAGCTGCAGAGGAAAGGGCCAAAAGGCTGGATGAAACGGCTCGTCGGTCCCCGAGGTCCCCGCTCAGGAGGCCGCAGCCTCAACCCGCCTGCAGATGCCCGGCGAAGTACCAGCGTCCCGGGCGGTGCTGGCTCTCTGCTGCGTCGGCCTTTTGGTGGAGGGTGGTCAGGGCGCGGTGCTGCTGGGCCACGCGGTAGGTGGTGTCGAAGGGCGCGTCCACGTTGTAGCGGATGACGACCTCTTCGTAGATGAGCTGGCGCACAGGGCCCGGCAGGGTGGGCGCTCGAAGTGAGGCTACGAGTGTGGTCGGCGTGCAGGGCTGCCCGAGGCGGTAGCGCATGCCACGCTGAAACGTTCCGGCGTGATCGGTCCACCAGGTGCGCCAGGCGTCGGGGTCCTGGGCCAGGCGGGTCACGGTGGTGCCGTAGGGCGTGCCATCCGAGCGCAAGAGGGGCTCGCCGCGTGCCAACTGGGCGATCTCATCCTCAAACAGCTCGTCCTCGTCGACCTCATCTTCCACAAACACCTCCTCGAACAGCGGCGCGCCGGTGAGCACATGGAGCGCCAGGGCTGCCGCCTCGGCATGGTCCGCCTGCGCCAGGTGGTGGAGCAAGGGCTCGATGGCTCCGGGGTCCCCCAGCAGCCCCAGCGCCAGCAGGGCCGCCTCGGGCACCGGGCCTCGCGCGGCCGCATCGAGCAGCGCCGGCTGCTCTCGGGGGGTGCCGGCCAGGCCCACCAGCGGGAGCGCCTCGGGGAGCGTCCGGTCCTGCGTGAGAACGTGCTGCAGCGCCGCTGGCTCCCCCAGGCGGAGCAGCGTCAGGGCGGTGGCCGTCCGCACAGCGGGATCCTCGTGACGCAGGCTCGTGTGGTACAGGTCGCGCCGCACCGCCTCCCGGCCCAGGCGTCCCAGGGCCCAGACCAGGGGGACGCGGACGGCAGGAGGCACGGTGTGGAGGCGGGCCTGCAGGGCCTCGCCCACATCGAGACGCCGGTGCCCGGCCACGTGGAGGGCCACGTGCTGCCGCCAGGGCATCTCGTGGGCTAGCTCGGCGGCTACGAGCCTGCCCCAAGCGGGGGGTAGTTCATGAACGAGCGCATCGCAGACGGCCTCCACGTGCTCCGCCTCGTCCCCATCCAGCGTGTCGAGCAGCTCCTCAAACAAGGGGCGGCGCCGGTGTCGGCAGAGGACACAGACCAGTGCATACAACGCCCCGACGTCGCCCTCTTCTCGTTGCTGCTGGCCGACAGCCAGCGCGAGGTCGTCGCCCAGCACCAGCGCGTCCAGGTGGGCCTCCAGACGCTCCTCGAAGTCGGCCAGGTCCGTCCAGGCCAGCTCGGGGTCGTGCAAGAGGTCGTCGCGTCGCTGTTCGTAGAGGAAGGCGGCTTCTTCGAGGTGCTCGCGGTAGAGCCCGACCGCGAACGCGTGATCAGAGGCTTCCTCTTCGAAGAGCATAAAGCAGGGGGCTGTTGGGGGAAGAGAAGGGGGGTGAGGGAAGGTCCACGTGCTCAGCTGAGCGTGGCGCGGCCGGTGCGGTACGACGAGGCCAAGCGTTCAACCTCCGCGAAGGGGTCTTCAGGCCAAGGACCTGACCTCTTGAACCAGTCATCGGGCAGGCGGGGGCACCAATGATACGCGACGTCGGGCCGCAGACCCCGCTGATCGCCCAGTCGGAGCAAGGCCATGCCTTCAACGAAGAGGCGGCTGCGCATCGAAGCAACCGGGTCCAGGCCTTGCCGACGTCCATCGGTCTCTGTCCAGGCTTCGTGGTCGGCCAGCAGCGCCCCGAACGCCTCCCGGAAAGCTACGGGTTGCTGGCCAACGAGGGCACGGCACAGGTCGAACCGAGACGTGCTGGCGCCTTGGAGTGACTCCTCGAACCGGTCGAGCAGCACCGGGATGTCAGTTTCGCGGTGGGCCGTGGCCATGCGATGCAGGACGGCGCGGTAGCAGTAGTCATCCTCGTACTCCGCGCCAGGCATCCAGGCCTCGGGCGAGGCCTGCACGAGTTCGGCCACCAGCTCGTCATGACCCGCCACGAGCGTGCTAAAGAAGGCCTCTGTACGGCCCACGGCCAGAATGTCAAGCGTGGTCTCGCCCTCCTGCCTGCAGCGGTCCAGCTGGTAGCGCCGCCCGTACCCGCTGTGCACGAGGTGCCTCCGGAAGCGGTCCAGGTCGTAGTCGAGGAGGAGGTAGGAGGCCCCGAGCGCTTGGAACAGGTCGATCACTTCTTCGCAGACGTACCCGATGTCCGCCATCGGGCGCCCGGCGGCGAGGACCGCCAGGTGGTCTTGGAGGGCGTCGAGCGCCTTCGCTTGAGCAGCGGGCACGCTGAGCATATCCATTACAGCTTGAGCTCCTGGACCGGGACAAACAGCAAGCCCGTAAAGCCCTCGGTCGTCAATTGCTCTACGAGGTCGCCACGTACCAGCACGGCGTCTGGCCGATGGCGTAGGCGAAACAGCAGGAGGTGCTCGTCGATCGCGTCGTAGTTCAGAACAAGGCGTTTGCAGACGGAGATCCGGTTTTTATTGATCCGATTCCAGACGATCTCTGAGGCCTCTTGGTCAATGGCGTCCACCACACGCAGCGGGTTGATCAGGTGATAGCCGTCCTCGACCGCGCGCCCTTTGTGATCACGGATGGTGATCGGGAGATACTCGACGTCCGGTGGCTCTTGGGCTTCCATGAAGGCCTTGAGGCGATCGGAAACGACCAGGCTGTTGTGCAGATTGGCCACGTTGTCGGCCAGGCGAATCTCTTTGGGATGGGCTGGATCCATGGGGAAGAACGCGTCGGGCGGGAGTTCGCCGCGTAGCGGATCCCCCTTGTACAGCCGGTAGGCCTTGTCGTAGTTGCCGATGTGGTCCAGGGAGGCGTACGAAATCTGCGCTTGCTCGTCGTGCACAAGCACG
This sequence comes from Bacteroidota bacterium, assembly GCA_038747425.1. GTDB lineage: Bacteria > Bacteroidota > Rhodothermia > Rhodothermales > JBCDJV01 > JBCDJV01. Next base: position 36,484 of record JBCDJV010000012.1, on the reverse strand, counting down.
CTCCAGGCAAAGTAGGTGGCCGTCATGGGGTGTAGAAGAGGAGGAAAAGCAGGGAGGGGTAGACCGGGCAGCTGGGCGCGCGCGATTTATTGGATGGACTTGAACAGATACGTCAAATTCGCCGCCGAGACACCGGGGTGACGCTTCTTCGGGGTGAGCGACATCGAGAACGGGGTGTACCAGGTGTTCTCGTAGGCGGCGTCGAAGCGATTCTTCCACCCCTCCACTACACCGGGATGGCGCGTGGCGCGCGCCATGAGCTCTGCTCTGAAGTGGTCTGAGACCGCTTTGAGCTCCTCGCGGATGTCGTCAGCATCGAAGCTGTGGTCCTTGTCGTCCCCGGCCTGCTTGAGCGTGTCGAACACTTCCCTCTGCAGGTGTCCCCTGACCTCAGGTAGATAACCGACCACGGAGGTATTGTGATCGATCTTGTGGTTGACCCACTTGTCAGCCCTCGAGGTGCCGTGCTTTTTGAACTCGGTGGATACAGGGAGGCCCATCATGTTGTGGGCGTCGTTGATATTCCATTCGGTGATCCAGAGACAGTTTTCCACATAGTCGTCTGTTTTTCGACCTTCCATAGCCGCAATGCAGATGATGTGGTGGGCCTCCCACACCCGTCCTCCACCCCCCACCACATTGACCACGCCCGCGATTTTCTTTTCGCAAAACCCCGTATTGCAATTGTCGATGTGTGTGCTGCCTTTGCGGGTGAGCTCGCTTTCTCGTTTCCGCGTCTTTCCGATGTGGTCGCTAGGTTTCGCTTGGGTGCCGGTGGCCATGACAAGGCGGTGGTTGGTGGAGAAGCAACGGGGCTGGGGTCAGGAGGCGTCCTGTACGCAGAAGGTCGTCCGGGCGCGGCCGTCGCCGCTCGTGGCGATGACCGCGTGGCGAGCCGGTTTGTAGCCGCGCGCGAAGGCGCGGAGCACGAGGCTGAGCCCCACCAGCCCACTCGCCAGGCCGGTGTCGCCCACGTGGAGCGCGGGGTACCAGATCTCGGTCTGTTGGTAGCGGGGCGCGCTCGCACAGAGCCGCATGAGAGCATGTCCGAGCTCGGCGGCCCGGTACGGTTCGCCGTTGTGGTCAGACAGGAGCCACGGAACGTCGGCGTCTGGCCCGGTGGATGGGGCCGCGTCCTCGAAGGCGGCCTGTAGCACCTCTGCCAGCCCCCGACCCAGCGGCGGCTCGCCGGTCTCGCGGTGGTTGGGTTCATCACCGATGTGTACCTGCGTGAGGATTCCGAGCGGCCCGGTTGGGGGGGTGGAGACCTGGCGTTCTAGCAGAACGAAGGCGCTCGCTTCGCCGGGCATCAAGCCTGCCGGTTGATCAGGTGTTTTGAGACGGTCGTCGGCCTGAAGTGACCGCAGGGCACGGGGGTGCACCAGGCTATCCACCGCACCCACGATGCACCGAGCGCACGGTCCGGCCTCGATCCAAGCGGCCGCGCGCTGGAAGGCCGCCGCCACTCCACCCTCGGCCTCGCCCACACGGTGCACCGTCTGAACTTGGGGGGCGAGGCCGTCTGGTCCTGGGCTCGACAGGCAGGCGCGCACCAGCTGGGTGAGTGGCTCAGCCGGCCAGGTCTGGGCGCGGTCGTCGGCATAGATCTCGTACGCGGGGTCTTCGGCAAGCGGGGGATCCGGTAGGACCAAGACGCAGCCGTAGGGGGCGTCTGCCAATGGGTCATCCGGCATCCGGGTGGCCAGGTCAGCGAGGCCTAGCTGCATCAGTCGTAACAGCCGCCCTTGGCCTTCGAAGCCCGCCGTCAGCCCTGGAACCGGATGGCCGCTCACAGGCTCATCCTCGTTCGTTTCTTCGTCCTTCACCGTGAAGGGAAGGTCACGCACGCGGGTCAGCCCGGCGCGCGCTGCTGCGCAGGCCAACACGGCATCGGTGCCAAGGCTGCAGGCCAAGCCAAGCGCTGTGATGGAGAGCGGGGAGAAAGACGGCATGGGGCGGTTGGTTCAGAAGGGCTCGTCGCAGATGAGGCACACGGACTTCTCTGTGCTCGGCAAGCTGACGATGGGCGGCTGGATGAGCGGGAAGGGGGGCGTATTTTTGTCGTTGTGCAGCATCAGATCCAGGGCGCGCGCCACATTCTTGCCTTCGGCGAACACATTGAAGCTGAAGTTGACGAACTCCGCCTTGCCCTTCACTTTGTTCGAGATGATCCCTTTGAGGGTCCCGGGCTCGTCGCCGGTGCTCGTCTTGAAGTTCGAGTCTTTCACGCAGATCGGATGCCCATCACACGTCACCTTTTTCGTGCCCTTGGCTGTATCGCCGGACTTGGCGATGTTGGGATACGGGATGGGCACCGGTGGGCTTGGAGGAGCCGGGGTCTTGCACACGTCGGGGAACGCCACGGTGATTCCGTTGCTGCCCTTATGAACCACAGAGAGCTGGTTGACGCCGACGGTTACGCCCATGGGAGTAGCAAGAGGTCAGGAGAGTGAAACAAGGGGCTGTGCTGGCGCCGCATGCGTCGAGGCCGGATGGGGCCTCACGCGAATAGCCTGGACGGCATAGGGGCCTTGAGGCACGGTCAGGGCGGCGCGCCACAGGAGGTGGACCTGCAGGTAGTCGGTGTCGATGATGACGGTGTCCAGGCGCAGGTTGAGCGCCTGATCCGCCTGCCGCCGTATCACCACCGTCGACGTGGGCGGGGGCTCGCCCGGTAGGTGGAAGTGGAGCCAAGGGCCCGGCGTGGCGTGGGCCACCACCACGGGTTCGTCGCCACGGAGTGGCTCGGCCAAGACCTGGTCAGGCGGGGCCGCGTTGTAGAAACGCCGGTCGAAGTCGAGTGGCAGTAGTGGCAGGCGATCTCGTTCCCACGCGGCATCATACGTGCCGGCATACTGAAGGCGAGGCGCCCAGTGCGGGCCGATAAAGCCGAATCCAGCCGGTGGGGGCACATCGGTGGGGCTATCAATCAGGTGTTGGGGATGCTCCAGGTTGGGCAGCGGTGTCCCCTCTTCAGCCCCCGCCAGCAAGCTCGCCTGAAAGCCTACCCCCACGGGGTTGCGGGCCTCCACGCGGTGCTGCTCCGGGTTCTCGTCGGAGCGGTCCCAGCCTCCGAAGGCCAGCTCCCAGCGCAGCGGGATGCGGTCGAACAGCGCGGGCTCTGAGATTCGCGAGAAGCCGAGGGTGCGGTACCAATGCCGGTCGCCAAAGGCCCGGATCACCTTGTTGAGTGGACCTACCCGCAAGCCCACGTCCACCCAGCGGGCGCCCGGAGCGTTGGGGAAGGCATGGCCCACCAGCACGACGTCCGTGCCTACCTTCTGGGGGGCGATCTCTGGCTCGAAGCGTAGGCTGGCGGTCTCGGGGTCGCCATGGTACGTGCCGGCCACATCGACGGGCACCGGCTCGCTGGCCAAGTGGAGCCCGGCGGCCCCGATGCTGTAGGTAGCCTTGACGACGACCACCAGCAGGTCGCGGCCATCCTCATCGGTCAGGAAGAGCTCCTGCGCCGCAAAGGGGGATTCGTTGACGAGGCCATCGGGCATGACATCAGTTGATGCGGACGTTGCCGCCCTTGATCTTGTTGGTCTGCCGCGCCCGGCTCACCACGTCGATGCCCTTGATGTAAACGCGTCCGTCGGCGTGCAGCGTGATGCTGCTGCGGCCGCACCGCAGCTCCAGCGTGCGTTCGGCTTCGAGGACCAGGGTGCGCTCATCTGCTTGGACGTGGCGGGGTTGGCGGGGGGGCAGGGTGGCCTGGACGGCCGCCGTGGGCTGGAGCACGCCCAAGATGATGGGCCGGGCGGGGTCGCCCTGATCAAAAGCCAGGACCACACTGGCGCCTGCCTGGTCCACCGTCAGGGGCACGATGCTGCGGGCCGCCAGGGGCGTCCAGGAGGCATCGGCTGGGTGAACCACGCGGGGGCCCTGCTCAGCGTGGAGGTCCACGAGGGTGCCCACGCACACACCGCCCGGCGGCACGGCCGTCGTCAAGGCGTCCAGAGGTGGAGGCGAGGAGACCGGCGAGGCGTGGGGCCTCTCAGTTCTCTTTGATTTTGCTGCCCTTGATGACGACATCGCCGCTACCCTTGACGTTGATCTTCTTCCCCTTGATGGTGATATCCCCGTTTTTCTTCAGGGTGATCTCCGCTTTGCCCACCTTGAGCACAAGCTGATCCTTGGCCACGAGCTGGATCTTTTTCGCATTGACGGCCCACTCCTTGGCCACCTCCTCGTGGTGATCACCGCCGACCCGCTCCTTGACGTCCTTGACCACGGTGAGCGTCTGGGTGTCCCCCACGGACAGGGTGTAGTTCTTCCCTATGCTCAGGGTCTTATCACGCCCTACGGTCTCGTTGCTGTGGAGGCCCACGGACTCGCTTCGGAAGGCGGCCACGGCTACGCTCATCGCCGCCCCCACAGTCACTTGGTAGGCGGCCCCAATCGTGAGGGTCTTGGCCATGGTGATGGACTCCATCTTCGCCAGGCCCACATTCTGCGTCATGTTGGCCCCGATGGACTCGTCGTGGTTCGCGCCCACCATGATGGACTTGTTCTGGCCAATCTGTTCGGACTGGTTGGCTCCCACCACTTTGTCTCGGTTGACCGCCACCTCGAGGGTCTCGTTGTGACCCACCACTTGGTTCTTGTCGTGGGTGATGTCGATCGTCCAGTTCTTGGTGCTGTGCAGATAGATGTTCTCCTCGCCCTGCAGGTCGTCGAACGTGAGCTCGTGCTGACTCCACGTGCGGATCACGTTCTGAGACCGGTTTTCATTCACCGCAGGCGACGGGTTGGACGGGTTGGCCATGGTGGCCATGATCACGGGCCGATCGGGGTCGCCGTTTTCGAAGGCGAGCACCACCTCGTTTCCGGCGTGATCGGGGAAGTGGATGCCGTAGTTGGTCCCCGCATGGGGTTCGGCCTTGCGGGCGGCCAGCGAGGCGGTGGCCGCCCCGGTGCTCGATTGGTCAAACAAGGCCCGGAAACGATACCGCCCCTGATCGTCCAGGTAGGCGTAGGGGCCGCCGGCCGTCTCCAGCTTGGCCGTCAGCAGCCCAGGCACGCGGGGGACCGGGGTACGCCGCGGGGGGCGATACGGAACCGACCAAGGGATGCAGGTGAAGCGGTTCTCGTAGGCCATGCGCTCGGGCGTGTCATCTGAGGCCACGGTGAGGTGCAGCGAGGCCTCGTCTGCACGGACCCGACGGTGCTCCACGCGCGTGATCAGGTAGCGCTGATTGAGGTCGCTGCGGAAGTAGTCGCCGAGGTCAAACGTGTGGCCCACGCGAAGGACGGTGGCGTCGCTCCGGCCGTCCAGCACCACCCGCTGGCAGGCGATCTCCTCCTTGCGGATTTCGGCCAGCCGGCCCGCCTGGTCGTTGTCCTTGACGTGCGGCCCATATTCGTAGCGGAGTCCTGTTTGATCGGGCACGGGGCTGGAGAGGGCCGAGACCTGGACGTCTGGGGTCTCCGCGTTGTAGTCGGCCAGGAGCACGCGCTCCGTGACCAGGCGCTCTTGGTAGACGAGTTCGAAGATGGTCTCTTGGTCCGGTACCTGCCCGGTGCGGGGGTGATAGGCCAGGCCGTCTCCTACGATAGCTGGGTGGGCCTGAGGGTCGTCCGTGATCACCAGGATCTCTTTGTCGGCTTCGTGCTCGAAGAAGTAGCACAGCCCTTCGTACTCGAGCAGCCGACTGACGAACTGGAGGTCAGTTTCCTGGTACTGCACGCAGAACTCCCGTTCCGGGAGGGTCCCCGCGACCTCAAAGCGAATGTCTGAGGCCGGTACGCCGTTCTCCTCCAGGACCTGCTGGACGATGCTCCGGGCGGTCAGGTGTTGAAAGACGCGCGTGTGGGCCGAGAGCGTGAGCCGCCACAAACGGGGCCGGACGGAGGCTCGGTACAGGTACTGGCCGTCTTCCGCGCTGGTCTGCTCCAGGTGCGTGACCAGCCCACTCAGAAAGACCGGCTGGTCCAGCTGGCGCATCTCCAGGCTGGCTGGATGCCCCACGATGTCTCCGAAACTGAGGTCGGGGTCCAGCGTGCGCAGGTCGACAGTCAGCGTGAAAAGGCGCGAGATTTCTTCCACGGCGTGGAGCGCATCGACCACGAAGGTGTCGTCTGCTAGCTGGGCACAGTGGAAGGCGTAGCGGACGAGGACATCATCTGTTTCAGCCATGGCACGAGAAGGCACAAGAAGTGTGGGGACTCCATACTAGCCGTTGCCGTGGCAGGGAGTCAAGCCCTGGGCGTGTCCTAGTTGGGGCCGGGGGCCGGCGGGTCCTCGTCCAACACGTAGGGGGCCAGACGGGCCCGCTCGGCTTCTCCGAGTCGGTGGGGGCGCATGTTGGCGAGCGTCACAAACAAGCCAACCTGGCGCCCGCTTGCATGCAGCGTGCCGCCAGGGCCGTAGAAGCGAAAGTCCAGCTGGGCCGATGCGTTGCGGAGCGCCGAGACCCAGAAGACGATGGACGCGGTGTCACCGAGCCTGTAGGGTCGCTTGTAGTCGATCTCGGTATGGACCAGCACAGGCACGATGCCCTCGTCGAAGAGCGCCTCGACGGGCATCTCGGCGGCCTCCAACAGCTTGGTGCGCCCGATCTCCATCCACTGGATGTAGATGATGTTGCTGAGCACGCCCGCGAAGTCGACCTGGAAGGTATGGACCGTTTGTTCGAAGGTGAGGGCAGGCATAAGGAAGAGGAGTGGAGGTGGCCCTGTAGCCCCGGCCGGGCGTTTCTACGGGACGGCGATGTTCTGGGGCGCCTCTACGTGCAGCTGCATTTCCATCGGGGCCGGGGTGGGGGGGCGGAGGGTAAACCACGTGATGAGGCCAAAGCCCAGGGCAAACAGTGCTTGGAAAGGCACCGCCGCCCATTCCCCGGCCCCTGCCAGCAGGAACAGGGCCAGGGTGCTGTAGACGAAGAAAAGCCCTTCCACAAACGGGACGACCCGCTCAGCCTGGAGGCGGTACGAGGGGCGTAGGGGCAGTGCCCCATCGCCTGAAGCGACGGCGGCGGTGGTCCCGACCTTGGGCGTCCGCACGAAGGGCGAGCGGCGGCCCAGGAGGGCCAGCCCTAGCGCCCGCGTGTTGCTCACGGCCAGGCCCATGGTGCCGGCCAGCACCAGCGGGATGTGCCACAAGCGCGTGGGCCAGTTGGCGTAGAGGGTGCGCTGGGCCAGCAGCTGGGCCAACACCACGCCCACAAAGCCGACCAAGCCCAGCGCCAGCAGGCCAAAGTAGGCCTCGCCGGGGTCATAGGCGGGGAGCGGGAGGCCCCAGGTGTCCAAGAAGTCCGGATGCCGCGCCAGGAGCAGCGGGGCATGGAGGAGCGCGGCCAGCAGGATGAACGGGTACACCCCAGAGGCCGTCAGGTGGAAGGTACCGGCCACGCGCAGCCGGGTGGGGAGGTCCGGGGTCTGCCAGAGCAGCCGGAGGAGCTTGCGGGCCGTCTCCGCGGCACCTTTGGTCCACCGAAACTGCTGGGCGCGGAGGGCCGCGAGGGTGGTGGGCAGCTCGGCGGGCACCTCCAGGTCCGGCTCAAAGCGAACCCGCCAGCCGCGCATCTGGGCCCGGAAGCTGAGGTCTAGGTCCTCGGCCAGGGTGTCGCCGGCCCAGCCGCCGGCGTCGTCGATGCAGGCGCGTCGCCACACGCCGGCGGTACCATTGAAGGTGGCAAAGAGGCCCATGCGTGTGCGGGCAAACTGCTCCACGGCAAAGTGGGCGTCCAGCGAGAGGGCTTGAAGACGGGTGAGGAGCGAATCGTCGGCGTTGAGGTGGCCCCAGCGCGTCTGCACGATCCCCACCTCGGGGGCGTCAAAGAGCGGGATCGTCTGCCGGAAGAAGTCAGGCGGCGGCAGGAAGTCGGCGTCGAAGATGGCTACGAACGGGGCCTCATGGCGGGCGAGGCCGTACTGCAGAGCGCCGGCCTTGAAGCCCTCCCGATGGTCGCGCCGGAGGTGCTGCACGTCGAGGCCGCGTGCCTGCCAGTGCCGGCAGCGTGCCGCCACGAGCCCGGTGGTCTCATCGGTCGAGTCATCCAGCACCTGGATGTGGAGGCGGTCCGGGGGGTAGTCGAAGGCGGCGCAGGTGTCGATCAAACGCTCCGCAACGGCCGCTTCGTTGTACAGCGGCAGCTGTACCAGTACGTGAGGCCAGGGCTCAACGGGCGGGGGCGGCGTGTGTGGAGGGGGGACGGGGCCGAGGCGGATGTGCTGGTGGCGGGCCTGCCCGAGCGCCATCCACAGCGCATAGCTGCCATAGACCAGCATGACAGCGATGGAGAGGGCGTAAAGCAGGGCGATGAGCATCGGCAGAGCCGTCAGGCAGAGCACGCGGTGCGGGCCCTACGCTGAATCGAGAGGCAAGATTCGTCTGGAGAAGCCCGAGGATGAGGGTAGGTAGCGCAGCCCCCGCAGTTTGTTACGAGGGGGCAACGACGATAATACGGCGCGATGGTGACGAAAAAGGGGCTGGCATGGATCTTCCAGGCCTAATACCTTCCAGCCCCTCTGTCACGTACGCCCAACCCATTCTGTCCGAGCACCCGTCATGGCCCAGCGCAAAATACTGCTGCCCGAGCACGAGATCCCCGAGGCCTGGTACAACATCCAGGCCGACATGCCCACCAAGCCACGTCCGCCCCTACACCCCGGCACCCACGAGCCGATCGGCCCCGAGGCCCTGGCCCCGCTCTTCCCGATGGCCCTCATCGAGCAGGAGGTGAGTCAGGAGCGCTGGATTCCCATCCCCGACGAGGTGCGAGACATCTACCGTCTCTGGCGCTCCACCCCCCTGTACCGGGCCTATGGCCTGGAGAAGCGCTTGGACACCCCAGCCAAGATCTACTACAAGTACGAAGGTGTCAGTCCCGCCGGCTCGCACAAGCCCAACACGGCGGTGGCCCAGGCCTACTACAACAAGCAGGCCGGTGTCAAGCGCATCACCACGGAGACCGGCGCCGGGCAGTGGGGCAGCGCCCTCAGCTTTGCCTGCCAGCACTTCGGGATCGACTGCGAAGTGTACATGGTCAAGATCAGCTATGCCCAGAAGCCGTACCGCAAGCTGATGATGAACACGTGGGGCGCTGATGTGTACGCCTCGCCCTCGGACCGGACGGCCGCTGGCCGCAAGGTGCTGGCCGAGCATCCGGACTCGCCCGGCAGCCTCGGCATCGCCATCTCGGAGGCGGTGGAGCTGGCCGCCACGGACGAGCACACGAAGTATGCCTTGGGAAGCGTGCTCAACCACGTGCTTCTGCATCAGACCGTCATCGGGCAGGAAGCTGTCAAGCAGATGGAGATGGCCGGCGACTTGCCGGACGTGGTCATTGCGCCTTTTGGGGGCGGCTCCAACTTCGCGGGGATCGCCTTCCCGTTCCTGCACCTCAACCTGACGCAGGGGCAGCAGATTCGCTGCATCGCCAGCGAGCCGACCTCGTGCCCGAAGCTCACCCGGGGCGTGTTCACCTACGACTTCGGGGACACCGTGGGCATGACGCCCCTCCTCCCGATGTATACGCTCGGCCACACGTTCGTCCCCGCCAAGATCCATGCGGGGGGCCTACGCTACCACGGGGCGGGCGTGCTGGTGAGCCAGCTCCTGCACGACGGCCTCATCGAGGCGGAGGCTGTGGATCAGCTCGAAAGCTTCGAGGCCGGCCTCCTGTTCGCACAGACCGAAGGCATCATCCCGGCGCCAGAGGCCAACCACGGCATCGCCACGGCGATCCGCGAGGCCAACAAGGCCAAGGAAGCCGGCGAAGCGCGCACCATCTTGTTCAACATGTGCGGCCACGGTCACTTCGACCTCTCTGCCTACGATGCCTACTTCAGCGGCGAGCTGGAGCGCCACGTGCTGACCAAAGACGAAGTGGAGGCCGCCGTAGCCCTGATCGATACGCCCGGCGTGGAGTGACCTGATCGATAAGGCTAGCCCAGAATGACCTGATCGATACGCCCAGCTTGGGGTAGGACGGGGGCCTGGCGCCTGAGGACCATCGCGCCAGGCCCCCCTTGTTGTCCCGATTGGGCGGCCGGTTGGGTGGCGCCGTGCGCCTCCCGCTCACTCATACCGTAAGGCTTTGGCGGGGTCCGTGGTGGCCGCCCGGAAGGTTTGGGAGCTGACGGTGGCCAGGGCCACCAGCAGGGCTACGGCCGCTGCGCCGAGGAAGATCAGCGGGTTCGGGTCAATGCGATAGGCGAAGGCGGTGAGCCACCGCTCCATGCTCAGATAAGCGATGGGGGCCGCCACCAGGCCGGCCAGGGCCACCAGCAGCACCAGCTCGCGCGAGAGCAGAGCCACGATGCTACCCGAGGTGGCCCCCAGCACCTTGCGCACACCGATCTCTTTGGTGCGCTGCTCGGCGGTAAAGGCCGCCAGGCCCAGCAGCCCGAGGCAGGCAATCAGGATGGCCAGCACAGTGAAGGAGCCCAGAATCTGTCCGAGGCGCCGCTCCTCACGGTACTGGGCGTCCAGGGCCTCGTCCAGGAAGGTCGCCTGAAAGGGTTCGTCCAGCACCACCTGGTCCCATACGTTCTCCAGGGCGTCCATCGTAGCCATGGCCTGCCCGGGGCGGACCTTCACCAGGGTGTAGTTCTGGGCCAGGTAGTAGTTGGCTGGAGACCGCGAGGCCATGTAGGCGAGCGGTTCAATCGTATTCCGCAGGGACGTCTGGTGGATGTCTGGCACCACGCCCACGACCTCGCCCCAGTAGTCCTGATAAAAGATGCCGTTTTCGGAGATATAGAACCGGAGGGACTTGCCCAGGGCCTCTTGGGGCGACCAGCCCGCCTGACGGGCCAGGGTCTCGTTGATGACAAAGCCGCGGTCCTCGTGCCGGTTCGTTACGCTGGCGCCGCCTCGGATGGAAATCTGCCTGACGGTCCCTTCATCGGTGCCGTACGCCTCGTCCAGCACCCGCCCGGCTAGAGGCTCCAGCCCCAGCAGGTCGAAGAACCCGTAGTCCACCCCCTGTACAAAGGCCTGATTGAGTCCCTGTTCATCGCTGGCCGCCCCGTCCACCTCTACGTTGTAGCCAACGCCATAGCCCAGGCCCGGCCGAGACACGCCGGACGTGACCTCGATCACGTTGGACAGGGCCACCAGCTCTTGCTTCAGGACCTCGTAGGCTTCCCCGCTGTTGCCGTAGTCGTTGCCAGGAAAGGGGAGGGCCACGATCTGCGTGTCGTCAAAGCCGAGGCGGGCGTTCTGCATGTATTGAAGCTGCTGGTAGACCAGCAGGGCACACGTTACCAGGGCGATTGAGATGGTGAACTGGGTGACCACCAGAGCGCGGCGGAGGCTGAGCCCACCGGCCCGGCCTCTCACCGCGCCTTTCAGCACGATGGCGGGGCGGAACCGAGAGAGCACAAACGCTGGATAGCTGCCCGCCAGCAGCCCCGTCAGCAGCACCGCGCCCAACACGCTCACCCAGAACACGCCGTTGCCGGTGTAGCGCAGCGTCAGCTCCTTGCCGGACAGTTGGTTGAAGAACGGAAGCATGACCTCGGCCAGCACCACCGCCACGGTGAGGCCCGCCAGGCTCAGCAGGATCGACTCGCTCAGAAACTGGCCCATCAGTTGGCCCCGCTGCGCCCCGATACTCTTGCGCACGCCTACCTCGCGGGCTCGCTCGGCCGAGCGGGCCGTGGACAGGTTCATGAAGTTGATGCACGCCAGGAGCAGGATGAACAGGGCGATGGTCGAGAAGAGGTAGACCGTGGCGATGGCCCCCGTGGCCTCCGGTCCATAGTTGGCCTCCGAGTAGAGGTGCACGTCGGTGACCGATTCCAGACGGGGGCGATTGCCCTCGGCGGCGGAGGCTTCCCGGTGCCGCGACGAGAAATCAGGCAACGCGGCCTCGATGCGCTGGGCCTCGGCTTCGTCGCCTACACGCAGATAGGTCCAAGAGACTGGCCAGTAGAAGGAGTACACGTCCGGAGGGGCTCCGTAGCGCGCCAGATACAGGTTGTACGGCACCACGACGTCGAACTGCAGGTGGGAGGTGGTGGGTATCTGCTCCATGATGCCCGTCACCGTCACCATCTGATCTGGATCGTTGTCCACCATCATCAGCTTCCCAATCGGATCGGCGTCCCCGAAGTACTTGCGAGCCAGGGTCTCGGACAACACGATGCTGTTGCGTTCCTGCAGGACCGTGGCGGGGTCGCCACGCAGGAGCGGAAAGTCAAAGAACTCGAAGAAGTTGGCGTCGGCGCAGTAGGCCTCCTCTTCGAAGCGCCGCGTCGTCTGGGTCACGGGGTCGGTGTGGCTCAGCAGGCCGGTCTCGGTCGTGATGCGGACCATGGACTCGATCTCTGGGAAGTCCTCCTCCATGAACGGCCGGAAGCTGGCCCCCGTGGTCGCCACAGTCTGGGTCTCGGTGTCGACGATCAAGCGGTAGATCTCATCGGCCTCCGTGTGGAATTGGTCGTAGTTCAGCTCGTGCTGCACGTACAGCCCGATCAGCAGGCAGCAGGCCAGCCCCAGCGCCAGCCCCGCGATGTTGATCGCCGCATAGCCACGCCGGCGAGACAGGTTGCGAACGGCAATCTTGAGATAGTTCTTCAGCATGGCAGGACGAGACTAGGATCAGAAGACACCTGTTCTTAGTCGAATGCCGTGCCAAACCCGTAAATCGGCTGTTTGGGGCGCTCGGGGCGGTTCTGCACGGGGCGGCTGTGCGGCACGGGACAGCCCCGTCCGCCAGCGGACACCCCGGCTCTCGTGCACGGGCCCCGACTGCTCGCAGGGACGTTCAACGGAACGTCCCTCCGCTCTCCCTCTCTCTTCGTGGCCATGCCAGGCTTTGACAAACAGGCCCGCGCTCGCCTGACGGACGCGCTCAAGGCCGAGGCTGCGCGCCTGGGCTTTGACGCGTGCGGCGTGTCTGAGGCCACGCGGCTCGATGAGGAGGCGCGGCGCCTCGAGGCGTGGCTCAACCGCGGCTACCAGGCCTCCATGGCGTGGATGGCCCGTAACTTCGACAAGCGCGTGGATCCGCGCGAGCTAGTGCCCGGTGCCCAGTCCGTGGTGTCGGTGCTGTACAACTACTATCAGCCGACTGAGCACGGACCCGCGCAGGGGCCAGCGGCCGGAGACCAGGTGGGCAAGATCAGCCGCTACGCCTGGGGGGACGACTACCACGACGTCCTCAAGGAGAAGCTGTTTGCCCTCTTCAACTGGCTCGACGCCGAGGTGGGTGGCCTTGGAGGGCGGGTCTTCGTGGACTCGGCGCCTGTGTTGGACAAGGCCTGGGCCCAGCGCAGCGGCCTCGGCTGGATAGGCAAGCACAGCAACCTACTCAACCGGCAGCTCGGCTCGTTCTTCTTCATCGGCGAGATGATCATCGACGTGCCGCTCGTGCCCGATGGCCCCATGCCGGACTACTGCGGCACCTGCACAAGGTGCCTGGACGCCTGCCCCACCGATGCCATCCCGCAGCCCTACGTGGTCGACGCCAACCGCTGCATCTCGTACTGGACCATCGAGCATCGCGGCGACGACGTCCCCACCGATCTCTGGGCCGATTTCGAGGGCTGGATCTTCGGGTGCGACATCTGCCAGGACGTGTGCCCGTGGAATAAATTCAAGCATGCCACCCAGGAGCCACGCTTCTTTCCGCGTGCAGGCGTCACCGATACCACCCTGCGCGAGTGGGCCGAGCTGGACATCGAGGCGTGGCGGGCACGGTTTCGGAAAAACCCGGTCAAGCGCACCAAGTACGAAGGGTTTCTGCGCAACGTGCGGCTGGCGCTGGATACCTACGAGCCACCGCCCGAGGACACGGAGGGGCTTCGGTAGAGCGTCTCAATGATCTGAAGCAGCGTGCAGGTTCGCAGGTGGAGCGTCTCTAGGTGACGCAGCGCGGCCTCCGCCTGGGGTTGCCGGGCCATGCGTGCCAGGTCCACCGTCAACTGCTCGGCCACGCGCTGTACGTCGCGCAGGAGGATGCGCAGCGTGGCTCGTGTGGAGGGGGGGCTGGATGGACCGGGAGCTGGGGTAGGAGCCGGGTCCGTGTGTAGGAATCCCAGCAGCGTCTCGGTCTCCGCTTGCGCGTCGGGTGGGTCGAGGCGCAAGAGGTCGGCTGGCTCGTTGCCGACCGGCCGAAGGCGGACGGTGGTGCCTGCGCCGGGCGGGGGCGGCCACGCTTGGTCGGGGAGCAGCGGGGTGAGCGTGGCCAGCGGACGCCCGTGCCATGCGTGGCCCACTTGCCCCAACCGTCGCTGCAGCGCGGGGTTGAGGTAGGCCACCCGTCCATCGGGGAAGAAGAGGCCGGCGGGGGTGGGCAGCGCTTCAAGCACCCGGCGCACAGCACGGGGAGCGGCATACTCAGCGCGGGCCGCAGCCATGAAGTCGGCCACAGGGCGCCATGCGGGCAGCTGGACGGAGGAAACGCTGCCCGCCGTCAGCGGCGACGGCGGGCGCAGGGTGGAGGCAGGGGCAGGCACAGCATCAACGGTACGAACGCGGCGGTGGAGGAGCCACCCAAGGACGATGCGCGGGCAAGATACGAATCAGGTACGTGGAAAGGAGGTGGCCGCTCGCTCGCGGGGCACCACCAGCACCAGCCATCCCACCCCGCATATCACCTGGAGCAACGCAAAGACCTGGATGGTCCCGCGTAGGTCCAGCAGGCCCTGCTCCAAGAACAGGCTGGCTGTGAAGATGGAGATCACATCGGCCATCATCACAAACAGCCACTCGGTAGCAAAGACGCGCCCCCGGAAGCGGTCCGCTGTGCGCTGCTGAAGGAGCACCGTGGTCAGCACCCAGTTGGCCCCGCTGGTGGCGTGAGCCAGCACCACGAAAAGCAGCACCAGGTAGGTCCAGGGCATCCAGCCCACCACGCCATAGAAGACCCCGCTGCAGGCAATGCAGAGCCCCAGGACCGCCGGCCAGTGCCGCTGATCCCGGAACACCGCGCGCGCTACGATAGGCCCGATGCCCGTGCCGATGCCCCGTGCCGAGAAGAGCAGCCCAATGCCTGCTGCCTGCATCGCCGGGAAGATTTCTTCGCCCAAGAGGGTCAGCGTGTACACCAGCGAGCCGCCTCCCAAGGCCCAGGTGGCCTTGGACAGCGCCATTCGTTCGATCTGGGGATGGCTGCGCATATGCTGCCAGCCTTCTTTGATCTCGCGGTAGGCCGTGCGGACCCAGCCGTTCTCAGGGGGGGGGAGTTTGTCCTGCGGGATGCGGGTGCGGTAGATGAACCACGCGGAGAGCACGTAGGTGAGGCTGTCCAGCAGGAAGACCATTTGGAGCCCCAGCCACTCCGCGGCAAAGCCTCCCAGAGCGGCCCCGACGGCCAACATCACGGACCACGTGGCCGACGAGATGGCGTTGGCCGTGATGAGATCACGATCGGCCACCAGGTTGGGCACCGAGGCACTCTTCGCAGGCTGGAAGACGGCCCCCAGCACCACCTGAAGAACGATCAGCAGGTAGAGGAGCGGCACCTCCTGAGGCTCATCGATCAACAAGAAGCCGAGCACCACCACGGCCCGCAGCAGGTCGGACCAGATCATGAGACGCCGCCGGTCAAACTGGTCTACGATCAGGCCCGCAATGGGCGACGCCAAGGCCGCCGGCAGCATCTTGAAGATGAACACCGCTCCGAGCGCAAACGGCGACCCCGTCAGCTGGGCCACCAGCGTGTACAGGGCGATGGTGTTGAACCAGTCGCCCAGGAGGGAGATCAGGGTGCCCAGCCACAGCCGCCGGAAGTCAGTCCGGGTGCGGAGCAGGTCCAGGTAGCCAAGCGGCTGGGCAGGAACGGTCATGCAGAGGGGCTTGGGCGCAGCAGCTCGTTCAGATCGAAGCGCTCAATGCCTCGAAGTGCCGCGTGATACCGCTGGCGAACTGCTTTGCTCCGCCTTGGGACGGGTGCCGAACGTAGTGGCACGCGAGGCCGGCCCGGCGAAGGCTGCCCTCGGCTTTGCGCCCGATGGCCAGGATCAGGGTAGGCGTCAAGGCATCGGCTATGGCCGTCAGCAGCGGCTCCCAGGAGCGCACCTCGCGGGTCCGAGGCGTCCGGATGGTGAGCGGAGCCCCTGGCTTGTGGGGATGGAACGGCACGCAGTTCCAGATGAAGAACCGAGGCCAGTACGGTCTCACCGTGCGCCAGAAGATGCGGGCACTGTATTCGGTGTGGGGCTCCGCGCGTTGGCTGGTCGGTGTGCCAGCAAGTGGGAAGGCGGGGTCGACCAGCTGGGCCTCGCTGGTGAGGGGCACGCCCGAGAACCGACACCCCCATGGCCCGGGGGCCTCGGCCACCAGGAGTACCGGAGGCACCGTTGGGTACGCAGACAGGTAGGCTCGCAGGTTGGCCTGTCGGCGTGCCGGGGCGTCGGGCCCATCCAAGGCGGGGTGGTGATCCCGGTAGGGGTTGAACAGATCGTCCGCAGACGGTACCGCAAAGAGCGCTTGCTCCAAGCGGGGCCACAGCAAATCGGCCACGGGGGTCCCCGGCGTGCTCGTGCTCATAGCTCCTCGCCGCATTGGTTACAGTAGCGGGAGCCTGGCGCGTGGCCCTCGGCCATGCAGACACGGCAGGCCAGCGTGGTGACACGCGTCGGCGCCCCCGCCCGCGCGATCTCGGCAGACACGATGCCGGTAGGCACCGCAATGATGCCGTAGCCGATGATCATGATCAGGGCCGCCAACGTCTGCCCCAGGTTGGTCTGTGGCGAGATGTCGCCGTAGCCAACGGTGGTGAGGGTGACCACGGCCCAGTAGATGCTCCGCGGGATGCTGGTGAAGCCGTTTTCGGCGCCTTCGATGAGGTACATCAAGGATCCGAGGATGACGACCAGCGTGGCCACGGTGAAGACGAAGATGATGATCTTGCGGCGGCTGGCGCGGAGGGCCTCGGTGAGAATGCTGGCTTCGTCCAGGTAGATGGCCAGCTTGAGCACTCGAAACACACGGAGCACACGCAGCAGCCGCACCACCAGTAGGAACTGGGCGCCGGGCAGGAAGAAGCTCAGGTAGGTGGGGATCACGGCCAGCAGGTCCACGATCCCGAAGAAGCTGGTCGCGTAACGAAGCGGGCGCTCCACGCTGATGAGGCGGAGCACATACTCGATCGTGAACAAAATGGTGAAGCCCCACTCAGCGGCCCGCAGAAACGCCCCATGGCTCATCCGGATGGAGGCTACGCTCTCCAGCATGACGGCCAGCACACTCAGGAGGATCGCCGCAATCAGCAGCAGGTCAAATCCCTTTCCAACCGGGGTGTCGGCCTCGAAGATGATTTGGTGGAGCCGTTTGCGCCAGCGCATGGGGTCCAGGACGAGGTGCCAGGGGACGGAAGGCCCCAACATACGGATTCAGGGCGCAGCCGTCTACGATCTACGAGGAGGGAGGCCTACCCTGTGCTCGGTGCCATTGGTCGAACAGGTAGAAGGCCGCCACCACCAGCGAGTGCGTGATGCCGCCACTCAGGATCAGGCCGGGCACCTCGGCGGGGTCGACGTGCGTGAGCTGGATCTCCTCGGCGCCGTCGAGTTGGGGCGGGCCCACGGGGCGGGCCTCCAAAGCCAGGTAGGTGTGGCACCGGTTGTTGAGGATGGCCGGATTGGGGGCCACCGCGCCCAGCGGGATGATCTGGGCGCTGTCATAACCCGTTTCTTCCTGCATCTCCCGGCGAGCGGCCTTCGCTGGATCCTCGCCAGCGTCCACCATGCCCCCCGGGATCTCAAGCGTGACCTCGTCCGTGGCATGCCGGACCTGCTTCACAAACACGATGCGCCCATCGGGGGTAAGGGGGACGATGTTGACCCAGTCGCTGGACTCGATGACATAGAACGTGTGGGCCCGGCCCGTGGTGGGCGACTGCCGCAGGTCCTCGCGCACGTCGAACACTTTGAAATGACCCCGTGGCGTGCTCTCCAGAAGCGGCCACGATGTAAGGCGGGGTTCGTCAGGGGAGGCAGGCACACGGGATGGGGGTCGGTGAGACGGGCAGCGGCCTACCTACGGCCCACTCGGTGCTGAGGTTGCCTCGCCCAGGTGGGTCTGCTGGTAGGCGTCGAAGAGCATCTCGGTATACGTGGAGGCCAGCGAGAACCGGAGGTGGCGCAGGTCGGGAAAGTCCGCATCGGTGGTGGGGAGCGGGATGTCCAAGCGGGGTACCTGCTGGCGTGCCGCCCAGCGATCCAGGTGGACGGCCGCACGGTCGCCCTGGACGAAGCTATAGTAGAGGGAGTCCGTGCTGGTGAGCGGCACGTTGAAGAGGGCCACCTCGCCGCCATGATCTCGGATCAACCGCACGAGGTCGGCCAAGACGGATTGGTCCCAGTCCACCGGCGCCTCGCGGCGGGGCAAGGTGTTGGTCAGGTACTGCTCCATGAGCTGCTGGGCGAAGCGCCGGTTGGCCTCCAGGCCTTGCCGGTCGGTGCGGATCCCCCCTTGCGTGGCCAGATCGACGCCGGCTGAGTCAGCGGCCGGTGGTGTGTCTACGGTTGCCAGGGTGTCCGCCGGGGTGTCCAGCCCCGCCGCTTCGCGGGCCGCGAGGGCGGCGCGACGTACCGCCTCGGGGTCAGGCCGGGCCCCTGGAAGGCCCAGGCGGTCGCCCACGGCGCGCACCGCCGAGAACAGCCGTTGCTTGATGGAAGGCCACAGGCGCAACGCCAGGCTGTACCGGGCCAGCGCGATGTGTACCTTTTCGGTGGCGGGTTCCTCGGCGATACGCACAAAGCGGGGGATCTCTGAGGCCGGGAGGTAGGGGCTGAGCAGGAGCGGCCACGCGTCATTGGTCCAGCGCTCCTGCCAGTTTTGGTCGGGGATGCCGTGCGGGGCGCCGAGGAAGACGGTGGTTCCACGCAAGGCGTGGGGGTGGCGCGCCAGCAGGTCTCGCAGCCCGTGG
The DNA here is from genome assembly GCA_038747425.1 of Bacteroidota bacterium. Lineage (GTDB taxonomy): Bacteria > Bacteroidota > Rhodothermia > Rhodothermales > JBCDJV01 > JBCDJV01. The sequence goes on along the minus strand of JBCDJV010000012.1, from coordinate 17,651 downwards.
TAATGGATGGCCTCCGTTGCGCTGCCCTTGCCCAGGTTGGCGGCGTAGCTAGGCTGGCCCGTGGCGGCCTGGGCCAGCGAGTCGAAATGAGCTTGGTGCACCGCAGCGGCTACCCGCGAGGTGCCCAGGAAGAGGTAATCCGGCGGTGCGGCGTCCACCGTGCGCCGCAGCTGCGCATAGAAATCGATGAGCTCCGTCGTGCCCCGGAAGGCCGGGGCCAGCAGAGTCCGAGCGCCCAGCTCAAGCGCCAAGAGGGGGAGCAGCACCAGCAGGCCCCCACGCCAGATCAACGACCACATAGCTGAAAAATGAAAAGTGAAGAGTGCAACATGCAAAATGGCTCCGCCCCATCACCCCTTGTGAGGAGGGTCACTTGAACGGTATGTGTTTAGCGCCTCAACAAAACGGGGGCAGCGTGGTGAATGGTGAGCGGGTGCTTGTCCGGCGCCCACACTCGGTCCTGGGAGATACATTCACCATGCTCGACGTCCACCGACCCTCAGAGCCCACGAACCCGCTCAACACGTCCATAGAGTCCCCCCTCATCAGAACTGAAAATAGATAAACGCCTGGGCCTCGAAGACCCCAAACAGGGCAATGCCGCCCAGCAGGACGTAGTAAAACGCCCACCGAAGGGGCCAGGCGAGGCGGGCCAGCTGGTCCTCCAGGCGTGCCGAGCGCTCCCAGAGGTGGACGAGCTCCATGAACACGATGCTGCCCACCGCCAGCAGGAAGTCGCCGCTCCCGAAGCCGGCCACCAGGAGCCCACCGCCGCCTTGAAGCAGCGACTCTGCCATCACCGCCGCATCGCCCAGGCTGGCCGACCGAAACATGATGAACGCTGCCGCGATCAGGTTGAAGGTGACCACGATGCCCACGAAGTCACGCAACCGCCGCACGCTCGGCAGCCCCCAGCCAGCCGTACGCGGTGCCGCCGCCGATGACCCCGCGGGCCAGGCGCGGGCCAGGCCGTTCCACAGCCCATCACGCATCGGCTGCGTCACCAGGCTCACCACCAGGTAGACGCCGTGCAAGGCGCCCCACAGCACAAAGGTCCAGTTCGCCCCGTGCCACAGCCCGCTCACCGTGAAAACGATCAGCAGATTCACGTACCAACGCCACCGGGCGACCCGGTTGCCGCCCAACGGGATGTACACGTAGTCCTTGAACCACGTCGACAAACTGATGTGCCACCGCCGCCAGAACTCCCCGATGGATTTCGAGAAATACGGCCGCCGGAAGTTCTCCATCAGGTCGTAGCCCATCACCCGGGCGGCCCCGATCGCGATGTCCGAGTAGCCCGAAAAATCACAGTAGATCTGGATCGTGAAGAAGTACGTGGCCAGTAGGACGGGCAGTCCCTCGTAGGCCCCAGGGGCGCCGTACACCTCTTGCACGTAGATGGCGAGACGGTCGGCGATGACCAGCTTCTTGAAGAAGCCCCATAGCATCAGCGTCAGCCCGCTGCGCACCCGGGCGTAGTCGAAGCCATGTCCCACCCCTTGCTGTTCGGCCCGAAATTGCGGCATCAGCTGCGTCGACCGCTCGATCGGTCCGGCCACCAGCTGGGGGAAGAAGCTCACGTAGAGCGCAAAGAGCCCCAGATGCGTCTCTGCCTCCTTCTTGCCGCGGTACACGTCGATCGTGTAGGAGAGCGTCTGGAAGGTGTAGAAGGAGATGCCCACCGGCAAGAGCACCTCCAACACGAGCGAGTCCGCAAACAGGTCGGGCAGCCCCACGGCCTCGTTGAGGTAGGCCGAGGCGGCGCGGAAGGACTCGCTGAAGAAGTTGAAGTACTTGAACGTGCCCAGCAGGCCCAGGTTGAGCCCCAAACTCACCAGTAGGAACGGGCGCCGTGCGGAGGGGCCGTCCCGCCGGGCCATCTGGCGCCCGGCCCAGAAGTCGACGAGCGTGGAGGCGATGATGAGGGCCAGGTACTCGACCTTCCACGCGGCGTAGAAAAGGTAGGAGGCCGCCAGCAGCAGGGTCCAGCGGTAGCGAGCGGGCATGGCGAAGTAGGCCATGACCACCAGCGGGAAAAAGACAAGAAACTCGAACGAGTTAAACAGCATGCGCCGCGCAAGGAACGCCTTGGGTCTGGATAGGCGCTTAAGGTAGCATCGCGCTGGACAGGGTGCTACAGAGGGATGGCGTGGGCCGAATGCGCCATTGACGCATGCGTCCGGACGCCTATGCGAGCAGGGTCAGCGCGCCGGCCTCTGTCAGTGTCAGCAACAGGTCTACCACGTCTTCTCGGTCCAGGTGGGCGGCCAGATGCGCGTGGTCTAGCGGCGTGGTGCCGGTCAGGAGCGGCGCCGCAAAGGCCAGGGCCGCCGAGAGCGCGTAGGCCTCACCGAGGGCGAAGAGGGTGGCCGAGCCGTCGGGGTGGGTCTGGTACGCCAGGTAGGCCACGGCCGTCCGGTGTAGCCGCGCTCCATCGCGGAGGGCGGCGCGTAGGTGGACCGCCTCGGCGGGTGCGTCGGCGGCGGTGGGGAGGAGCCGCTTGGGCTCCGTGACAAAGCCTCCGAACCAGGTGGCCAGCCGCTCTTCATCGGCTACGAGGTCCTGGAGCATCGTGCGGACGGTAGCCAGCGTCTCGGCGGAGATCAGGCCGGGCGCTGGGGGGGGCGTCAGGTCGGGATCGCCGTACCGGGGGTCATGGGCGAGGGTCTGCGTGAGGTGCCCCACGAAACCGTCCGCCAGCTCCAGCGCGCTGGGAGCTCGGAAGCCCACCGAATAGGTGAGGCAGGGGTCCTCGGCCACGCCGTAATGGGCGATGCGTGGCGGGAGGTACAGCATATCGCCAGGGCCCAGTACCCACTCGGCGTCGGGCTCGAAGTCGGCCAGGATGCGCACGTCGAGGTCAGGGATCAGCTGCTCCTCCTCCACAGGCGTGGTGTCGATCTGCCAGCGACGGTGGCCTTGGCCTTGGATCAAGAACACGTCGTACTGGTCGATGTGCGCGCCCACGCCCCCTTGGGTAGGGGCATAGCTGATCATCACATCATCGATCCGCCAGTTGGGGATGAACCGAAACCGCTCCAGTAGGGCTGCCACCTCAGGCACGAAGCGGTCCACCTCTTGCACCAAGACGGTCCAGTGCGTGGCCGGTAGGCTGGCCAGCTCCTCAGGCTCAAAGGGGCCGTAGAAGGCTTGCCACGGATACTCGCCCCCTTCTTCGAGGATGAGCCGCGAGGAGGCCTCTTCATCGCACGCCAGGTCCAGCAGATCGTCTGGGGTGACGGGGGAGGTCCAGCCGGGGAACGCTTGGCGCACCAGCAGGGGTTGCTTCTGCCAGTAGGTCTGTAGGAAGTCAGTCACCGAGAGGTCGCCGAAGAGCGAGGGAGCGTCAGGCATCGGAGCTAGAGGAAGGCGACGAGGAGTTCGTAGAGAGCGAAGGAAAGCATCAACAGGACAAACAGGATGACCACAGGCATGTAGCTCCGCTTCTGCTGGGGCAGGTCATAGCCGCAGAAGGGACAGATGTCGGTGTTGGCATCGATGTCGAGTGCGCAGGACGGGCATTCGATCTGTGAGTCAGCCATCGGGGCAGCCGTTGAGTCGTTCAGAGTTGTTCTTGGACGATGGCACCATCCGGCAGGTCGAAGGCGCTGTCCGGCGTGTCGGCCAGGAAGGCCAGCTCGGTGAGGGTGCCTTCAGCGGATGGATCCCCGGCGCCCTCATCGGTCCACGGCCACGAGCGGAAGCCTTCCTGCAGCGTGATGCCATCCACCGTCTGGGCGCCATCGTAGATCATGAGGCGCTCCGCCGAGGTCTCTCCATCGGCATAGAAGCCGGGGTAGGAGACCACGTACCGGACGCCGCCCACCTGATTCGTTTCGGGGTCAAGCAGGAGGTAGTAGTAGTCGTCCGGCGCGTCGCCGGTGCCATCGTCGAAGGTGATGTAGACCAGGTCATAGGTCCGGCCTTCAAACGTCATCTGCCCGGCCAACTCGTGGTTGACCCCCGGGTCCGCCAGCACGAAGGGCATCGCCACAAAGTAGTAGGGCGTCAGCGACCAGAACCGGGCGTTGGTGGGGAGCTCGGCGTCGGCTGGCATCATCCACGCTTCGGTGCCAGTCCACCCAAACTGGGCGGCTGAGTCTGGCATGGTGGCATGCCGAGCCCGCGACGACCACGGGTCGATGAGCTGCTCCGTGTCGATGGCGCCTCCACCAGGCAGGCGCTGGTAGGCATAGCGAAAACGCATAGGACCGTTCGCATACCAGCGGGTGAGGCCCCCGTGCGCCTCGATGGCCGCCCAGACACGCTGTCCCGCCTCAGTTTGGCCCAGCCGGGCTTCGGCCTCGGCCACGCGCGCGTCCACAGCCTCTGCGGCCGGCCTCGCCAGGGCCGCGGTATCTGGCCTGGGCGGCGGCTCGGGCGTGGAGCAGCCGGCCAGAATACCGAGAAGGAGCAGGAGGGCAAGGCGAGGCATGGCTGAGGGCGTCTGTAGGAGGGAAGGTGCCGAATGCACACACGATACGGGCTCTCGGTTCCGTTTTATCCGGAGGGCACGAGGGTGAATCCTCGCCGGGCGGCTTCGCGTACCCCTCCCCCGTTCCACCCGACGCTCACAACCCCATGGACCGCCTGCAGGCCCTCCTTGAGTTTCACGCCGAAGATCCCACCGATGCGTTCACCTGCTTTGCCTTGGCCCAGGAGTACGTCAAGCGGGGCGATCTGGCCGCCGCCCGGGCTTTCTATGAGGGGCTCGTCCACGATCAGCCTGACTACGTGGGTACCTACTACCACCTGGGCAAACTGCTGGAGGATCTGGCCGAGCCGGGTACCGCGATCGACGTCTATCGGCAGGGCATCCAGGTGGCTCAGCGACAACGAGACCTGAAAAACCTGTCTGAGCTTCAGGATGCGCTCCTCCAGGCCCAAGGCATTGGATTTGACGACGACGACGACTGAACAACGCAACGTGAGGCGTAGGCATGGCCCCTGTGGAGCCTGACAGAGAACAAAGGAGGACCCCGCCGTGGAGACGATGGGCGGCGGTGTGGGTCGCCTGTCTGTGGCTCCCCGTGGGGGCTGTGGTGGCGCAGGCGTACCACACCGTAGAGCCAGGCGACACCCTGTACCGCCTGGCCCGGCTCTATGATTTGACCGTGGCTCAGCTCCAGGACCTCAATGACCTGGACGGGACCACGCTCCGCGTTGGGCAAGAGCTGCTGGTGCGTCCCGCGCCTCGGGTGTCCGTCCGGGTGGTGGACCGCACCCGCCCCCGAGGTCTCGACCGTTCCCCGCCCCGAGACACGTCCCCGGAAGCGTCCCGAGACACGCCCCCGGAAGAGCGGGTGCTGGCCTGGGTGTATCCGTCGGCGCAGGTGGGCCAGCGGCTGGCCAGTGGCGACCGCTACGACCCCGAGGCCGCCGTCGTTGGGCATGCTCAGCTACCGCTGGGGACCCGGGTACGGCTGCAGAACCGAGCAACCGGGCGCCAGGTGGAGGCGGTGGTCGCCGATCGGCTGATCGAGCGCCGAGCGGGCCAGCTGGGCGTCTCGGCGGGTGTGGCCGATGCCTTGGGCCTGACGCCTGGCCGTCTGCAACCGGTAGTGGTCACCCTCGTACGCCGTCCGTAGATGAACACGACTCCTGACCTTTCCGTCCCCACGCCGTCCACCTCCGCTCCGAAGCCGGTGCGGGGCTATCTCGCGGCCTCGCGTACCGCCACGTACGGTTTCTTGAGTGCGCTCCCCTTGCTGGTGCTCTACGAAAGCAGCATCCTGTGGGCCAACGAGGGCCGAGTCGAGCAGGTACGGGTCGGGGCCGACGTATGGCTCAAGCAGGCCCTGGCTGCGGTGGGCGTCCAAGGGCTTTGGCTGCTCTCGGGCGTGGTGGTGCTGATTGGCCTCGCGATCCTGATCTACGAGCGCCGTCGGTCCATCCCGTTGCGCGGCGTCTATCTGGCCGGCATCGTGGCCGAGAGTGCCTTCTACGCCGTCTTCGTGGCCTTGCTGGTCTCCACGGCCGTGGGTCTGCTCTTTGCCATAGCCCCGGACGGTGGCGGTCTGCGAGGTCTTGACCTTTGGACCCAGCTGGCGCTCTCGATTGGGGCTGGGCTATACGAAGAACTGGTGTTCCGGGTGCTGCTGGTGGGGGGGCTGTTCTGGGTCCTGGAGCGGGCGATGAAGGGGCGCACCGCCGCCTACGTGGTAGCGGCCGTGGTGGGGGCCCTCTTGTTCAGCGCCGTCCACTACATCGGGGCCTTCGGAGATCCGTTTCAGCTGCCCTCCTTCACGTTTCGCTTCCTCTTCGGGCTGGTGCTGAACGTCATCTTCCTGGTGCGCGGCTTCGGCGTGGCGGCGTGGACGCATGCCCTCTACGATGTGCTGGTCGTCACCGGGCTGCTGGGATAGGCGAGGGGAGGGTTGGCCAGGATCTGGACCTGGGCTTCGCCGTTAAGAGCTAGATCCTCCCCCACCCTCTCCGTGCGCCTGCTCATGCGCCTTGCGCCTCTCACCTCGTGTGCCCTCCTGCTTGCCCTGCTGGGCTGCCATGCACAGTCGGCCGCTCCTCCTCAGGCCCCTCCGGCCCAGGCGGTGGCCATCGCGGCCCTGACCCCCTCCGATCCCCACTTCGACACCGTCATGGCCGACGCTCGGGCCCAGGCGTTGCACACGCAGCCCATAGGCGAGATCGTGCAGGCTGCCGGGCTGGCGTTTCTCGGGACCCCTTACGTGGCAGGCCTGCTGGACGAGCCCACCGAGGAGACCCTGATCACCCGGCTCGATGGGTTCGACTGTGTCCTCTTTGTGGAGACGGCCCTGGCGCTGGCCCGCGGTATCGCGGTGGAGGACTACGCCCACGCCTCCTTTGTGGACCGCATCCGTGAACAGCGGTACCGGGATGGGGTGCTGGACGGCTACTGCAGCCGCCTCCACTACTTCACCGAGTGGATCCACGACAACGAGCAGCGTGGCCTGGTGCAGAACGTGACCGCTCAGATCGGTGGGGTGCCGCTCGAGAAAGAGCTCGACTTCATGAGCCGCAACCGCGATAAGTACCCACGCTTTGCCACCAACGACTCGCTGTTCGCCGGCATCCAGTCCATGGAACAGCGCCTCGCCAACCTGGAGCATCACTATATTCCCCAAGATCAGATCCGCGAGGCCTACCCGGCTTTAGAGGCGGGTGACCTGGTGGCCCTGGTGACCAACCTGGACGGGCTCGACGTGACCCACACGGGGCTCGTGTATGCCGGTCCAGATGGGCAGCGTGGGTTGCTGCATGCCTCCACCACGGGGGAGGTTCTGGTTTCGCCGGATCTTCAAGCCTACGTGCAGAACAACCGAATTCAGGTGGGCATAATCGTGGCCCGCCCCGTGCCACCCTCGCTCTGACCTGGTCGCCCAGGGCCGCTCCCTCTCACCTCCTTGGTAGCTTCTCATGAAGCGGTTAGGCATCTACACCAGCGGCGGTGACGCCCCCGGCATGAATGCGTGCGTCCGCGCGGTGGTCCGTGCGGCCTGCGCCCATGACCTCGATGTGATCGGTATCCGCCGTGGCTATGCCGGCATGATCGATGGTGACATGGTCTACATGGACGCACGGTCCGTCTCCAACATCGTGCAACAAGGCGGGACCATCCTCAAGAGCGCCCGTTCCTCGCGCTTCAAGACCCCAGAGGGGCGAGCCCAGGCCTACGAAAAGCTGAAAGAGGCGCGCATCGACGGACTCGTGGGGATCGGCGGTGACGGTACCTTCCGGGGGGCCACCGTGTTCAACGAGGAGTACCACATCCCCATGCTGGGCTGCCCAGGCACCATCGACAATGACCTGTTCGGGACCGACGAGACCATCGGGTACGACACGGCCCTCAACACGGCCCTGGAGAACATCGACCGTATCCGCGACACCGCCGACGCCCACAACCGTCTCTTCTTGGTCGAGGTCATGGGGCGCGATGCCGGCTTCATCGCCCTGAACTGTGCCATCGGCGGGGGGGCGGAGATGGTGCTGATCCCTGAGACGCTGGTGGAGATGGGCGAGATCAAAGACCGCATCCTGTCCCTGATGTCCTCGCAGACCCGCTCCTCGATTGTGATTGTAGCCGAGGGGGAGGAGCTAGGCGGTGCCACCAACGTAGCCCAGGCGCTCAAGGACGATCAGGCGTTCGATGAGATCGACCTGCGCGTCTGCATCCTGGGCCACACCCAGCGTGGCGGCACGCCCACCGCGCGAGACCGGGTGCTGGCCAGCCGCCTGGGATCGGCCTCGGTGGAGGCGCTGCTGGAGGGGCACACCAACGTGATGGTGGGCCTGGTCAACAACGAGATCAAGCTGACGCCCATGCGCAACGTGTGGAGCCGTAAGAAGAACATCAACTACGAGCTCCTGAAGCTCACCCAGATCCTGAGCTAGGCGGCCGTAGGAGCCAGGGAGCGGTGCAGGCCCGCTGCATGAAATATGCGTGGGGACGGGTCTTTTTGTCGGTCGTGCGTTAGAGGACGCCGCCCCTCACCCTGTTTTATGCATCACTGACCCCTTCCTTGTTCATGAGTACAAGTCACAATCGGCCGGCGAGCGGGCAGGCTGAGGGTAAGCGGCAAGACGTTGAGTCGATGTTCAACGCCATCGCGCCGAAGTACGACCTGCTGAACCGCGTCCTGAGCCTGGGTATCGATCAGTATTGGCGCAAACGGGCGGTAGGCCTGCTCCGAGACCGGGCGCCGCGCCGTATCCTGGACGTGGCCACCGGCACCGCCGATCTGGCCATTGAGTCCCTCTCTCTCCATCCCGACCGCGTGGTGGGGATCGACATCTCGGCCGAGATGCTCCGCTTCGGCGATGAGAAACTGGCCGAACGAGGCCTCGACGACCGCATCACGCTTCAGCAGGGCGACGTTGCCCACCTCCCCTTCGACGACGGCTCCTTCGATGCGGTGCTGGTGGCCTTCGGCGTCCGCAACTTCGAAGACCTGCAGGGCGGCCTCCGCGAGATCCGCCGGGTGCTGACCCCGGGCGGCGCACTGGTGGTGCTGGAGTTCAGCCAGCCCACGGCGTTTCCCATCAAGCAGGCGTACGACCTCTACTCGGCGCACGTGTTGCCCCGCATTGGACAGGCTGTCTCGCGCGATAGCGGTGCCTATGAGTACCTGCCCTCTTCGATCCGCGCCTTCCCCGCCGGCGATGCCTTTCGAGCCGAGCTGCACGAGGCCGGCTACACAGATACCCTGGCCCAGCCGCTCACCTTTGGCATTGCGTCCCTCTACAAAGGCTTGCGAGACGGCTGAGCCCTGCAGCGCGTCCACGCTGCGCCACGGCCGTACAGACGAGACGGCTCCATCTTTCAATCTTGCCTCCATCCTCCATCCCCATGGCTTACGACACCCTGCTCTACGACGTGGACGCGGCCGGTATCGCCACGATCACGATCAATCGCCCCGACAAACTGAACGCCCTCAACGCGGAGGTGCTGGCCGACCTGGACCGCGCATTCCGCCAGGCCCGGGCCGACACAGAGGTGGTGGGCGTTGTGCTGACGGGGGCTGGCGAGAAGGCCTTTGTGGCGGGGGCGGACATCAGCCAGTTTACGGCGTTGGATGCCTTGCAAGGGCATCGCTTTGCGGTGCGTGGGCAGGCGGTCTTCAACCGAATCGAGGAGATGCCGAAGCCCGTGGTGGCCGCCGTGAACGGATACGCGCTGGGCGGTGGCTGCGAGCTGGCCATCGCGTGCCACTTGCGCGTAGCCGCCGAGACGGCCTCGTTCGCACAGCCCGAGGTCAACCTGGGCATCTTGCCGGGATACGGAGGCACGCAGCGCCTCCCGCGTCTCGTAGGCCGGGGCGTGGCCACGGAGCTGATCCTGACGGGCCACCGTATCGACGCGGAGCGGGCCTATCAGATCGGACTGGTCAACGAGGTGGTGCCCGACGAGGCGGTGGTCGAGGCTGCCAAGGCCTTGATCCAGACGATCGCCAGCAAGGCGCCGCTGGCCGTCAGTATGTCTCTCGACGCCTTGCGCGCCAGCGACCTGCCCCTCAAGCAGGGCCTGCGTTACGAGGCCGCGCTGTTTGGTCAGGCCTGTGCCACAGAAGATTTCAAGGAAGGGGCCACCGCGTTCCTGGAGCGCCGCAAGCCAGCCTTCAAAGGCCAATAGCCTCGTCCCCTCGGCTACCGACCGTCTGTTCCGCCTCGGCGGCCGAACGCCAGGACCAGCTTGAGATGGGTCACCACGGTGTCTACCAGGCCCAAGTCGGCGAGGCGCTCGGCCGGCATGACAGGGAGCCCTGGTGGGCTCACGCGGCCCATCCACAGCTCCATCTTGTCGGTCAGCGCGCGAGGCCCTGGAAACCGTCCGCTGGGTAGGTGCGCTCCGTAGAAAGCCTGCTTGCGCTGCAGGCGCTGATACACCTCCTCGTTGGCATCCATGTAGGCCGCGTTTTGCGAGGCGATCATGGCGCCCCCCACCAGGTAGTCGCGATAGGTGAAGGGCAGCGCCAGCAGGGCCTCGGCCGCCGCCTGCCCCACGGAGGGCGCATCCTGGAGCCCCACCTCGGCCGCCCGTGCCGTGGCGGTGGCCACCAGGCAAAGCGATTCTTCAGCCACGACCTCTGGGTCTGCGCCATCGACCGACGATAGGAGTTCGCGCGCCAGTTCCTGGGTGGTGTTCATAGCCCCCAGTGTGGCAAACGCGGTGAACCGAGCAATGCGATCAGCAGACGACATGGCACAAAGATGATAACGAAAGCACGGCCCCTCAACGCGCCCCGGTAGAGAAGGCCCGCCGGGCCTTCCCGCGGCACAGCACTGCGGACAAACACAAGAGACCGCCAACGGTAGCGCGCCAGTAGACCCCGCAGACGCCCCGCAGATCCCGGCCGCCCATGAGACCCGTTGGAACGACCGGGCGCCTTGGCGCACCCTCTCACAGCGGGGAGACTCGCCGGCGGGAGAGGCCTAGCGCTAGGGATGGAGGTCGGGCTGGACCTTGGTGGAGACGCCCTGGCCGGGGCGGCCTGAGGCTAGAGTGGAGGTTGGGCCCCTTGGGGGAGACTCGCCGGCGGGAGAGGTCTGGCGCTAGGGATGGAGGTCGGGCTGGACCTTGGTGGAGACGCCCTGGCAGGGCGTCTTTACTTCTCCTCTTCGCCGTCGCGTTCGGGGGTGCCGATCATCTCACGCATCTTGGTGTCCGCCTGGATGTTGCGGAGGTTGTAGTAGTCCATGACGCCCAGGTTGCCGGAGCGGAAGGCGTCCGAGATGGCGAGCGGGACCTCGGCCTCCGCTTCGACGAGCTTGGCGCGCATCTCCTCCACGGAGGAGCGCATCTCCTGCTCGCGCGCCACGGCGGCCGCACGGCGCTCCTCGGCCTTGGCGCGGGCCACCTGAAGGTCCGCCTCCGCTTGGTCGGTCTGTAGTTTCGCCCCGATGTTTTCTCCGACGTCCACATCGGCGATGTCGATGGACAGGATCTCGTAGGCCGTGCCGGAGTCGAGGCCTTTGGCCAGTACCACCTTCGAGATGGAGTCCGGATTTTCCAGCACCTCTTTGTGCGAGGACGACGAGCCGATGGTAGACACGATGCCCTCGCCCACGCGGGCGATGATCGTTTCTTCCCCGGCTCCCCCCACCAAGCGCTCGATGTTGGCCCGAACCGTCACGCGGGCCATGGCGCGTACCTGGATGCCGTCCTTGGCCATGGCCGCTACCATGGGCGTCTCGATGACCTTCGGGTTGACCGACACCTGAACGGCCTCGAACACGTCCCGCCCGGCCAGGTCAATCGCGGTGGCGCGCTCGAACGTGAGGTCGATGTTGGCCTTGTCCGCCGAGATGAGCGAGTTCACGACAGAGTTCACGTTTCCCCCGGCCAGATAATGGGCCTCCAGCTGAGGCGTATCCACGTAGATCCCGGCCTTGTACGCCGTAATGAGGGGCTTCACGATGCGAACAGGGGGCACCTTGCGGAGGCGCATGCCCACGAGGTCGCGCATCAGCTTGAGGCGGACGCCGGAGAAAAACGCCGTCACCCACAAACCCACCGGCACGAAGTACAGGAAGATGATCAGCCCGAAAACGATGGACAGGATGAGCAAAAGGCTCGCGCCGCCTAAGAGGTCCATGATGGTAGAGATTGAGTGTGTGGAGAGAAAGAGCCCAGTGGCCTCCGTCTATGAGGCGCCGCGCCGATAGTCGCCACTTTGGCCACCTGTTTTGGCGCGGAGGTGAACGTCGGAGATAGAGAGCTCCTTGGAAATCGACTTACACATGTCGTAGATGACCAGCGCGGCGATGGAGACCGCCGTCATGGCCTCCATCTCAACACCGGTGGGGCCGAACGTCTTGACGTAGGCCCGGATCTCAATGCTGTGCGTGTCTTCGTCCAGCTCAAAGCTGAGGTCGACCCCCTTGAGTTGGACATCGTGGCAGAGCGGAATCAGCTTGCTGGTCTGTTTGGCGCCCAGGATACCCGCTACCTGGGCCACTGAAAGGACATCGCCCTTTTGGACAGTCTGGGCTCGGACCTGGTCAAAGGCTGCAGCACCCAGCCGGACCCGGCCCACGGCCACAGCCGTCCGCACCGTGTTGGACTGGGCACTGAGGTCGTCCAGCTGAGCACGGCCTTGAGAATCTGGAGGGGGCAGGATGGGTGAGGCTCCCATAGTCGCAGGAGGTGGTGCAATAAGACGGTCGGAGTTCCTATCTCGGAAAATAGATGGACCCGCGGCAAACGGCAATGGTCCGGTGGCGCACCTGGAGCTTGGGGTCAGGGGCGGCGCTCTAGCCAGAGCGTGACGGGACCATCATTGATGAGGTGTACGTCCATCATCGCCCCAAAGACCCCCGTAGCTACGGCGTGCCCCAGAGTATCACCCAGGGTGGCCACAAAGCGCTCATACAGGGGCTCGGCCACCTCGGGAGGCGCCGCCTCTATGTACGACGGCCGGTTGCCTCGGGATGCATCGCCGTAGAGCGTGAACTGGGAGACCACCAGCACCCCCCCGCCCACGTCTTGTACGGATCGGTTCATGCGCCCCTCCTCGTCGCGGAAGATCCGGAGCCGAGCGCATTTGCCCACGAGCCAGTCGAGCTCGCGCGCCGTATCGTGGCGATGAATCCCCAACAAGATGAGCAGGCCAGGCCCGATGGAGCCGGTGACCTGACCGTCCACGCGCACTGCGGCTTCACGGACCCGTTGGATGAGCGCGATCACGAGGGGACCCCGGCGTGCCGCACGTGGGCCAAGAAGGCGGCCAGGGCCCGAGCACGATGGCTGACCTGGTTTTTCTCGACCGATGTCATCTCGGCGAACGTCCGGGTGGATCCATCGGGGACGAAGAGTGGATCGTAGCCGAAGCCGCCCGTGCCGCGCTCAGTGGTGAGAATCGTGCCCGTGCACACCCCTTCGAATAGACGGAGGCCGGTGTCCGTGGCCAAAGCGAGGACCGTGCGGAAGCGCGCGCGCCGGTGGGCCACGCCGGTCAGCGCCTGGAGCAAGTGAGCCCTGTTTTCAGCATCGGAAGCCTGCGGCCCTGCGAAGCGGGCAGAGTGGACGCCAGGCCGACCCTCCAAGGCGTCGACCTCCAGGCCCGTGTCATCAGCAAGCGACGGTTGGCCACTGAATCGATGGAGGGCCCAGGCCTTCTTCTCGGCATTGCCTTCCAGCGTAGGGGCGTCTTCCTCAACGTCTGGTGCGCCCCGAAGGTCAGCCGCCGATTGCACGACGAGGGGGACCTCGGCAAGCAAACTTCTAAATTCTTTCACCTTTCCGGGGTTACGCGTCGCTAAAACCAGAGCCTTCATGGTCCGATAACCAGTGTGTCACAAATAAAAATCAAGGCCAATGTAACCTCCGAGCAGAGGCGCCGTACCTCTACACACGCCTTTCGGGGGGAAGGCTAACATCACACACCATGACATACACCAAAGTACGCAACAGGGAGGGAACCCTTATGAAACGCTTCGTCGCCTACCTTTCGGCTTTTGCTCTGATGCTGACCATCGGCGTCAACACCGCAGCCGCTCAAGGCCCGTACGCTGAAAAGTCTGACGCTTGGTGGGCCCAACTGGGCGACCAGCTGACCGAAAGCATCAACTCGCCGGTCGAGCAGGTCAAGGTGCAGACCATCCGGCACATCATCTTCTTCTCCGCTAACCACTCGGACAAAGTGAACCTCGACGGCACGGTGCCGGTCCTGCTTCGCATGTACGATGGTAGCGCCGACGAGAAGCACCGTGTGCTGGCGCTGGCCGCCATCGACGCCATCGGCTCCAACTCGGCCATGGAGTACCTGGCCCAGCAGGTCGAGACCGAGCGCTCCGAGAAGGTACAGCGCATGATGGTAGCCATGCTCAACAACCACTTCAACGGTGGCGGAGCTAGCTGACCCTACGACCTGATCGTAGACCTTACTGACGGGGTGGAGGCGTTTTCGCCTCCACCCCGTCGCGCGTTTGTGGCTACACAGAGACCACCAGCCTGGCCGGAATCTTCATCAGGAGCTCTTGAAACATCCAGGATATCGACGTATTTTATCTGTCCGGCACTACATTAAATTCTAGATCCCAGAGGGGTACACCCATTGTCGCAGAATATTGGCGTTGGCATCAAAGTTCGAGATCGAGAGTCTATTGATCGTGCGCTACGGCGCTTCAAGCGCGCCGTGAACCGCAGTCGCGTGCTGCGCATCTACCGCTCGAACATGTCCTTTACCAAGCCGTCCGAAGAGCGGCGCTTGGCCCGCGAGAAGGCTGCCCGTAACGCGCGCCGTCGTCGCCGCTAGAGCCCTCGGCATCCCGTCCGATCCTCTGGATCGCACGTTTTTCTTGGCCACCACAGTGTGGTGTGCAAAGGCAACCTTGTACAGCGGGGTTGCCTTTCGCTATGTGGGCAAACCTGGGCCTAGCGGAACGTCACGGCCCAGGTTTCTTCAGTGAGGCCTTCACCAAACGCTTGTTCAGGCTCGGTCTCCACGATCTTGAAGCCTGCCCGCGTGTAGAGGCGACGGGCAGGCCGCAAGAGGCTCACCGTCGAAAGCACCATGCGCTTGTATCCGGCCTCGCGGGCGAAGGCCACGCAGGTATCCACTAGGTGCTGGCCCAGCCCCCAGCCCCGGGCCTCAGGTTCCACCAGAAGCATACGCAGCCGGGCCACCGAGGCTGATTCCCGTGCAGCAAACACGGAGCCGATACGCGCCTCGCCGTGCTGTGCAGTCGTGAGCTCCGCAATCCAGCACCGCTCCCACCGCGGATCATACTGCTTCAGAAACCGATGCGCGATGTCGAGCATCAACCGCTCGAATGGGAGTCCCCAGCCGTAGGCCGCATCGTAGTAGGCCAGGTGACGCTCCACCATCCAAGCTAGATCGCCCGCACGATGCGTGCGGAGCCGATACCTGGGCGCATCGGTCGTAGGCCCAGGCGTCACCGCCCGTTCAATGGTCTCCATAGCGCCCAGCAGGCGGGTCTGTGCGGTTTCTGTGAGTGGAGCCAGCCACTCGCTAACGGACATGCGTGCGCGGTGGTGCAGCGTGTCCACCTGGTCTCGCCCGGCCGGGGTGAGACTGAGCAGGCGTTGGCGCCCGTCGGTTGTGGACCGGCGTCTGACGAGTAGGCCCCCGTCTTCGAACCGCTGTACAATCCGGCTCAAATAACCCGCGTCGAGGCGAAGCGCGACACCAATCTCTTGTGCTGCCGCTTCGCCACGTTGGGCCAATTCATACAGCACACGCGCCTCGGTGAGGGAGTACGGGCTCTCCAGGAGCCGGTCGTTCACTACGCCGATTTGGCCCGTGTAGAACCGGTTGAAGCGCCGCACCGCCTCGATCGTGTCCAGCGAAGGGGTAGGCACGAGAGCATGAGGAATCGTTCAACGGACGACCCCATCGTACGCCATATACTTGACGGCGTCAAGTATATGGCGGGTTCGGGTAGAGACGCTGCCGCAGGACGTCTCTACCCGAGGCCGATGTGCGCCGCTACCCGATGGCTTGAGCCAGTAGCTGCTCTTGCTGGACCTGGTGAATTTTGGCGCTACCGGTGGAGGGGCTGGCACTGGCTGGGCGCCCCGCGTATTCGATGCGGTGGGTACAGTCGCCGTGAAGTGCCTCGATGAGTGCATTGAAGCGAGGCTGCACAAAGCTCCAGCCTCCCATGTTGGCCGGCTCCTCTTGCAGCCAGGCCACACTCTGCACATCCCGGAAGCGGGCCAACTCGGCCTGTACCTCCGCCTCGGGGAACGGATAGAACTGCTCCAGCCGGGCAATGGCCACCCGCTCTGCTCGGTCATGACCCTTCAGGGTGTTCACGAGGTCGTAGTAGACCTTGCCACTGCAGAAGACCAGCCGATCAGCCTGGCCCGGCGTGGCCTCCGAGGGGATGAGCGCCTGGAACTGGCCCTCGTGTAGATCCTCGGGTCTCGACACCGCCAGGGGATTCCGCAGTAGACTCTTCGGTGTCATCAGGACGAGCGGCTTGCGGACCTCGCGCTTGACCTGCCGCCGGAGGGCGTGGAAGTAGTTGGCCGGTGTGGTGAAGTTGCCCACGATCATGTTGTTCTGGGCGCACAATTGCAGGAAGCGCTCCAGACGAGCCGACGAGTGCTCGGGGCCCTGCCCCTCGTAGCCGTGCGGCAGCAGCAACACCAGGCTCGACGTTTGCCCCCACTTCTCCTCGGCTGCCGAGAGGAACTGGTCGAAGACGATCTGGGCCCCATTGGCGAAGTCACCGAATTGCGCTTCCCACATGACCAACATATCCGGTGCCGACACCGAGTACCCATACTCGAAGCCGCACACGGCATACTCAGAAAGCAGGCTATCAAAGATGAGGAGCCGGCCTTGCTGATCGTCGCGGATGTTGTTGAGCGGGAAGTACTCCTCGCCCGTCTCCTGGTCGTAGAGGACCGCGTGGCGTTGGCTGAAGGTAGCACGCCGGCTATCCTGACCGCTGATGCGGACCGACGTACCCTCGGTGAGCAGCGTACCCATGGCCAAGGCTTCCGCAAACGACCAGTCGATCTTACGGTCCTCATGGTAGACCTTGTCCCGCCGCTTGAACTGGCGGAGCAGCTTGGGATGGACGTTGAAGTCCTCCGGTAGGTTGACCAGCGCCTGCACCACAGCCTCGAGGTCGTCCTCAGCAGCCCGGGTATCCACGCGGGGCAGCGGGCCCTCTTTGTCGACATTCAGATTCAGGTGGGCGGGGTCCGGGGAGCGCTCCTTGAGGTCCTTGGTTTCCTCGAACGCCTCCTGGAGTTGGGCCCGGTAGTCGTCCATCATCTTCTCCGCTTCGTCCGGCGTCATCACGCCGCGGCGCAGGAGGCTTTCCGTGTAGATCTTCCGTGGCGAGCGCTTGGCCTCGATCTTCTGGTACAGGAGCGGCTGCGTGTACGTGGGCTCATCGCCCTCGTTGTGGCCGTGGACGCGGTAGCACAGCAGGTCGATCACCACGTCTTTGTTGAAGACCTGGCGGTAGTCCAGGGCGAGGCGCGCCACGCGGACGCACGCCTCCGGGTCGTCGCCATTGACGTGGAAGATCGGGGCCTGGATCATGCGGGCGATGTCCGTGGCATACGTCGAGGACCGGGCGTCGCTGGGCGGGGTGGTGAAACCGATCTGGTTGTTGATCACCACGTGCACCGTCCCGCCGACCTTGTAGCCGCTGAGCTGGCTCAGGTTGAGCGTCTCCGCCACCACGCC
>JBCDJV010000011.1:0-79461 GCA_038747425.1 Bacteroidota bacterium | reverse complement strand
GTGTCAGGCCATATCTGATAGCCTCTGCGTGGCCTGGAGGCGGCTGCGCAGCGTTGGCCTCGTCGCCCGATGCACAGGCATCGCGCTCCTCAGCCGCCTGGCTCAGCCACCCCCAGACGCACGCATCGATCTATCGACTATTACCTGACACAGCACTAGTTGTCCTGCCCGTCCACGGCATGAGGCCGATCGGTAGCATCCAGGACGAGCACCACCTGGGCCTGGTCTGCCTGGGCAATCTGGCGTCGGAAGGCCCGGTAGTCTTCGTAGCGGTCGGCGGGGACGTGGGTGGTGTGGAATGCGACGGTCCGGTGATAGACCAGCTGGCCCTCGTCCACCACCTCCACCCGCGAGACGTACGTGCCAAAGTCGGTCTTCAGGTCCACGGCCTTGGGCATGGCCTCCACGCGGTAGCCCAGCGGCAACGTGTACACGAGGGTATCTGTGTCCTCAAAAGCGTAGAGCGCGTGCCGAACAGGCTGGATCCGCTCTGAAACCGCTGGGGGCACATAGGACCATCGCTCCAGCATGTTGACCGGCAGGAAGAGGCGCTGCCCAGTCTTGCCGGCGTACCGAGGCACCTGGATCGTAACCGGAAGCTCCAACACAGGCGCCCGCTGCTCCACCGCCGAGAAGTCGGCCTCCACCACATCAAACGTGGGCACGCTGAGGGCCTCTTGCAGCCACTCCATGCGGTCGGCCCCGGACGCCAAGGCCGTGGCACCGCGCACGGGGTCCTGCTGATTGCCGCTGTACGTCAGCACCAGATCAGCGCGTGCGTTTCCTTCTCCGTCCAGTCGGATCTCAGCCCGGCGCGCCTGCCGGTTCTCGGTCGCCGTGGATTGAGGCGTGCGCCGCAACACCCCGCCCTGCGGCGTCACCACCAGCGCCAACCGCCCTTCGTTGGAGGCTCCAATGTGGCCAAACGGCATGGTCTGGCTCGTGGCCTCCAACCACAAGTCCTCCTCGTCCCCCTCGCCGGGTACGTGGAGGATGGCGTGGTTGAAGCGGTTGGTCACGAAGGAGTCCACCACGGTCTCGCGATAGCGTCCGTTGTGGATGAGGGCCGGGTAGGCCGTCACGTCGGCAGCGTCCAACAGGGCCATGAGGTAGTTGGTCAGCGCCTTGCAATCGCCGTAGCCTCGCTCGTCCACGTAGGCGGCGTCGTACGTCTGCCACCCCCCGAGGCCAAGCTGTACGCTCACGTACCGCGTGCGGTCTTGGAGGTAGCGATAAACGGCCTCGGCCTTGGCGGTGGTGGTCGGCAAGCGTGCGGTCAGCGCTTGTATATCGGACACGGTGGCGGCCGGCAGGACATCGCGCCCCTCGCTCAGTAGGTGGTACCATGCGCCGAACGTCGCCCACGAGGTCATGCTGCCACGCGTGCCCTCGACCTCGAAGTGGTCTGGGGAGACCAACACCACCGGGGCCGTCTCGGTCCAGTGCGGGCTCATCGGCTCGCGGTCCACCGGCGCGAGATCCCGGAGCACCCAGTCCGTGTGCACCCGCCCGCGCTTCCGCGCCACCGTGGGCGCCACCGTCAGGTTGCGCATGGCGTGCGAAAACGCCAGCTCCTCAGGCGTGATCAACGTGAAGGACGCATACTCCACCCCCAGGTCGCCCTGTTGCGGAGACCATGCTGGCCAGCCCACTAGGCCATCGAGCGCGAGCTCGTACGTGAACTCCACCGTATACGGGTACACGCTGTGGTACAGCTCGGCGTACCGCACACGGTTCTCTTCATAGAGCGAGTAGCCGGAGATGGCGCTGACGTCCCGGATATCGCCCTTCTTGAGCTTGCGCACCACACGCCCAGTTGCATCGCGCACCTGGCCGCGGAAGGCTTTCAGGTGGTACAGCGTGTTGTCATACCCCACCGCCTGGACGCCCTCTTCCCGGCCATCGGCGTCGAAGATGGTGACGGCGTAGTGCACGCGCTGGACGGCACGGCGATCATCCCGCACCTCGAACGTCTGGCTATTGAGCCGTACCAGCGCGGAGACGTCCAGCGCCCGGTGATGGGCCTCCACAGGGAAGGTGAGGTCGAGGTCCACCGGCTGGGCCTGGAGCCCAGAGGCCCCCATCAGCCCCAGCATCAGCACCAGGCGCCCTAGCCAGGCCGGTCGGTGTAGGGTGCAACGGTCCATGGCTAGTCCTCCAGCGTGCCGAGGCTGGCTCCCGTGCGCCGAAGCACCACCTGCTCAGCGTCGGCGGCGACCACACGGGCGTACAGCTCTCGTAGTTCGTTGTATTGCTCGGGGCCAAACACAGCGCGTCCGAGCACAAAGCGTGATTGCACCATCAGCGTGTTGTTCATCTGCTGCGTCTGCCGCAAGAACAAGCCGCCCTCCGATAGCCCCAACCGCAGGTCTTCCGGCTGTTCCACCACCTCGTACCCCTCTGGCACCGTCAAGCTGATGGTGTAGGTGAAGTCGCGGGGATAGGTGAGATCCACGGGGAAGGCGCGCTCAGCCGCCTTGAGCGGGTTTTCGGTGAGGCGCTCGATCACCTTGAGGTTGACGTACAGCATGTCACCCGCGGCCAAGGCATAGCCAGGCTGAGAGAAGGCGGTCGAGGTGGTGAGCGGCGCCGTGTCTTCGTCGGCGCCGGTGAGTGTGACCTCGTCAATCAGCAGCCCCTCGGCCCCGCCGAACACGTCGCTGCGCACGAAGGCCTGCTCGTCCTCGGCCTCGGCCAGCGCCGCGCGGCTGGCGAGGGCTTTGTACAGATCGGACCGGGTCATGACCGTCCCGGACAACGTGCCGTCCTCGGACAACGTAGCGGTGACGGTGGCGCGCTGAGCGTACGGAGCCATCGTGCTAACATCGAGCCACGTGAACTCCTGATCGTTGAGCACGGCCCAGCCTCGGGTGCCCAGTGCACGCGTCGGCGGCAAGGTGTAGGGCCGATGCGGGTCCGTGGGAGACAGCAGAAACCCTTCTTCGTCACTGACGCCCACGTAGGCCAGCACGTCGTTGAACTGACTGAGGAGCGGATACACCTCTACCACCTGACCATGCTGGCGCGTACTGATGAGCACCGGGAAGGCATCAAGCTCCGCCGCCCGCGCCATGGCAATCAGCAACCCCACCAGGTCCCCAGACGAGCCGGACTGCGTACGCACCACATCGTCCAGGTCCTGGCCTGGGAAGATGCCGAGGGTTTCGTCCCAGGTGTAGGCGGTCCGAATGTGGTCGTAGAGGGCCTCCATCTTTGCCTGAGACGTCTCGACGCCCGCGATCACCTGCTCCGTCAGGCGACGGATGCTGCGCGAGGGGCGCAGCTGCTGCTTGAAGCGGCTCGTCTCATGCAAGCCCTCGGCCAGGGTCTCCCACGAGTCCAGGATCTTCTCGTAGCGCCCATCCGGAAAGCGCAGGCTGGCCAGCTGGAATTCGATGCGCGAGCGGTAGTCGTCCGGCGTGGTCATGAACGGCTCCTCACGCAGCGCCGGCACATCGCGCATGATGTAGCGATGGCTCGTGGCCGGCAGATTGTTCGTGTCGATGAAGGCCTCGGACGTGTGCTCGGCCAGCGCGGCCATCCCCCGGGTCGACGTTACGTAATACAAGGCATCTGGCGAGGTCATCCGGTACTCGCTGAGGAGGGTGGGCTCATCGCGCTGAAACGACCAGTTGGGCAGGTACCGCGCCGACTTCGACTCAATGACGTAGGTGTATTCGATCACAGCACCCGGCTGTAGGTTGGGCAACGTGAACCGGACGCGCTTCCAATCCCCATCCTGGTCGATGTCTTCCTCGAAGATCGACCCTTTGTCCACCTTGGAGCGCGTCACCCGGCCGTACTCATCCTGGATGACCGTGTGGGCCTTGATGCGCCGCACGCGCTGCTGGCCGTTCTTGGCGTAGTAGGCAATCCGCACCGTCCCCCAGTCATAGCCGCCTTCGTCGAGCAGCTTGACACGGCGATGACGGGTGTAGCGCATCGACCAGTCACGGAGGACTTCGGCCTCGCCAAAATCGGCCAGGATCACGGCGGAGGCATTGGTGTCAGCGGGGAACTCGCGCATGGCGAGGTGCTCATCGGGAATATCATTCCACTTGATGGGAGGCTTTTGAGCCAGGGCGGGCGTTGCGACCATAGCCAACACTAGCAGCCATGACGCATAAAAACGGCGTAGGTGGATCATATAAGGCGAACCTTCTGAAAAAACGGAGCATGGCGCCGGTCCTTGGGTGACCGAACGGCTCCCGGCCGGCACAAAACCCGTGCCGCCCGAGGCTGCACTAAGATACCATGCCGTTGCGACTTCGTCATGTTTGCAGCGATAAAAATGCTATGAACCCTGCCGACCAGGCTCCCGACCTCTGCTTCGCGCACGACGGCTCGCTTCGGATCAAACCAGCGTGCCCCTGAGTTTGGCTTCTATTCATGCGGCCGCCGTCTCGCACATATCGTCTCGCCTCGTTCGTCTTGCTGCTGGCCTTCGGGGTCACCGTAGGCGGACCCATCATGGGCCACCTGTGTGCCCACGACGCATCGGCGGCGCACGGCATGATGCATGGTTCGGAGGCGATGGCGGACATGACAGCGCCGCACGACGCCGAGGACTGCTGCTGCGGCCCTTCCTGCCCGGGCCATGGCTTGCCTCCAGAGCCCAGGGCCGAGGGCGTCTGCTGCCTCCCCGCCCCACCGGTCTCTGCAGAGGCGGTGGTCACGGTGGTGAATCCCGTGCCTACGGCGGAAGTCATGGGGGTGGTGTCGGCGGTCCAGCGGGCTGCGGTGGTGCCAGGGGCCAGGGGCGCGGTGATGGATACGGGGCCGCCACCCTCTGCACAGCGCCCTCACCTGCTCTTCTCGGTCTTGCTGATCTGATCCGGACGCCTCGTGCGGCCGCGCGTGTGCGTGCGGCCTGTTCGCGATGTTGCTCTTCGTCTCGGATCGATCCGCATGCTTCCCGCTTCTTCCGTGGCCCGTGTGGGGCCGCGTCTTCTCCTGTTCCTCGGGCTGTGCAGCCTGGGCGGGCTCCACCCGTCCACCGCCCAGCCCGCCCCCCTCGTCCTGCGCCTGGACACGCTCCTGGCCGAGGTACGCCGAGCCAACCCGTCGCTCCAGGCCGCACGCCTGGAGGCCGCTGCACGCGCCCAGGTGGGCGCCCAGGTGGCGGCCTTGCCCGACCCCGTGGTGTCCGTGACGGCGTTCCCGTTTCCCATCCTGACGGCCTTCGGCGCCCAACGCACACAGTGGCGCGTAGAGCAGCGAACGCCCTGGCCAGGCACCCGTCGCCTGCGCGCCGAAGCCGCCAACCATGCGGCGGCCGCGGCCCAGCACGACGCTGAGGCGCTGGCGCTCGACCTAGCCCTCGGCGTCCAGCAGGCGTATTACGCGCTGATCCAGCTCGACCGCACCGAGGTCGTCTTCCAGGCTTACCAGGAACGCCTGGCCGTCTTCACCGAGGCCACCCTGGTTCGCTACGAGGTGGGGCAAGGCACCCAGGGTGCGGCCCTCCAGCTCAGCCTGGAACGGGATCGCCTCACGGCCCAGCGGCAGGCATTGGGCGTGCGCCGTGCCGCGGCCCTTCAGCAACTGGCTCGCCTCACGGATCGCCCCGCCCTGGCCCACCGCCCCGCAGCCTTGACGCTAGACGCCCCACCCTCGCCAGCCCCTTCGTCCCCAGCCGTCCCAGACCTCCTGCAGCGTCGGCCCGAGGTCCAAGGCCTCCGCGCCGACGCCGAGCGAGCCGCCACCGAGACCGTCCTGGCCCACCAGGCCTTCTACCCCGATCTGGGCCTCGGCCTCACCTACGTCGACGTGGCACCGCGCGATCGCCCGGCTACCGCCGATGGCACCGATGCGCTGGGCATTACGGTGTCTGCGCGCGTGCCCCTTCAACGGGGCCGACTCCGAGCCCGGGTCGCGGAGACGCGGCTGCGGCAGCAACAGGTCGAGGCCCGGCAGGCCGCCCTTCGCACAGCCATCGAGACCGAGGTGGCCGTGCTCACCGAGACCCTCCGCCGCGAGGCCGAGACCGTGGCACTCTACCGCAGCCAGCTCCTCCCCCAGGCCACCGCCACCGCCGAGAGCGTACGGGCCGCCTACACAACCGGCCAAGTCAGCTACACCGCCTTCCTCGACGCCGAGCGCACGCGCTTCCAGCTCCAGCTGGCCCTTGAAGAGGCCCACGGACGCTACCTGCACGCCCATGCCCTCCTGGACCGCGCCCTCGGCACCCATCTCCCTTCAACCCCGACGTCCCGATGACGGCTTCTTCCACCGCTCTTCCGCCCCGTCGCTCGCTGCTGGGGCTCGCGGGTGCGGCCCTGCTCCTCCTGGCGGCAGGCGGCACCTTTGGATGGCTCACGTTTCAAGCCGCCCAGCCCAGCGCCCCAGCGGTAGCGCCCACAGCCCCCGTCACCGGCGAGGCCGGGAGCCTGGCTGCCTACGACCTCAACGGCGATGGCCTCGTCTACCAAAGCGGCATGCACCCGTGGATCGTTCAGGACGCCCCCGGCTCGTGCCCCGTCTGTGGCATGGACCTGCAGCCGGTGGCCGTGGACGGCGGCGAGGCCGGAACCGTTCAGATCGACCCGGTGGTGCAGCAGAACATGGGGGTCCGCACCGCCCCGGTGGAGCGGCGCGCGATACAGCGTACGCTCCGTACCACGGGCACCTTTGCGGACAATGCCCGCACCCGGCGCGCGGTCAGCCCCAAAGTGAGCGGCTGGGTCGAGCGGCTGGACGTGGACGCCGTAGGGGACCGCGTAGAGGCGGGAACCCCGCTGCTGGCCCTCTACAGCCCCGAGCTGGTGGCCTCGCAAGAGGAATACCTGCTGGCGCTCCGCAACCGGGCCCTCCTCGGCGAGGAAGACGGTCTCCGCCTTGTCGAGGCCGCCCGCCGCCGCCTGGCCCTCTTCGACATCAGCGACGAGCAGCTTGACCGGCTCGAAGCCACGGGCCTCGTACAGCGCACGCTCACGCTCCACAGCCCCAGCCGTGGGACCGTCCTGGCTCTGCACGCGGTGGAGGGGGCCCGCATCAGCGCCGGCCAGACCCTCTTCGAGCTGGCGGACCTGAGCCAGCTGTGGCTCCAGGTGGATGTGCCCGAGCAGGAGCTGGGCTGGGTCCGCCCCGGCCTGGCCGTGACCGTCCAGCTCGATCACCAGCCCGGCCCCTCGCTCACCGGCCGAGTCGACTACGTGTACGACACCATCGACCCGGCCACGCGTACCGGCACCGCCCGCGTGGTGGTGGCCAACCGAGGACGACGGCTCAAGCCCGGCATGTACGCCACCGCCACGCTCCAAAGCGCACCGAGCCCCGTGCACCCCACCGTCCCCACCGAAGCCGTCATCCGAACCGGCGACGAGGCCGTGGTCCTCCTCGCCGAGGGGGACGGCCGCTTCCGGCCGCAGACGGTCACGCTCGGCCCCGAGGGCGACGGCCTAGTCCAGGTCTTGGCGGGCCTCACCGGAGACGAAGTGGTGGTGACCAGCGCTCAGTTCCTGATCGACTCCGAGGCCCGCCTGGCCGATGCCCTGAGCGCCCTGGCTAGCCCCCCGGCACCGGCATCGATGGACGACGAGAGCCCCCTGATGGAGATGGAGCGGCAACCATGACCTCCCCCTCTCCCCATCACGCACACGAAGGCCCGGTGGCCCGGCTGATCGGCTGGAGCGCCCAGAACCGGCTGCTGGTAGGGCTGGTCACGGCCCTCGTGGCGGTCCTCGGCGCCTGGGCCACGCTCCACACGCCAGTCGACGCCATCCCGGACTTGTCTGACGTCCAGGTAATCGTCAAGACCGAGTACCCCGGCCAGAGCCCCCAGTTGGTGGAGGAGCAGGTGACGTACCCGCTGACCTCGGCCCTCTTGTCCGTGCCCTATGCGCAGACCGTGCGCGGCTACTCCATGTTCGGGACCAGCTTCGTGCATGTCCTCTTCGAAGACGGCACCGATCTGTACTGGGCCCGCAGCCGCGTGCTGGAATCGCTGAGCCAGGTGGCTCCCACACTGCCGGCGGGCGCCCGCCCCGCCCTCGGCCCCGATGCCACTGGGGTCGGCTGGGTCTACCAATACAGCCTCCGCGATGCGACCGGCACCTACGACCTCGCTCAGCTGCGGGCCCTGCAGGATTTCTACCTGAAGGTCGAGCTCCAAGCGGTGGACGGCGTCAGCGAGGTAGCCTCGGTGGGCGGCTTCGAGCAACAGTACCAGGTGATCGTGGACCCCCAGCGGCTGGCGGGCTACGGCCTGTCTCTGGAACGGGTAGGCGAGGCCTTGCGCCGTTCCAACCGCGACGTAGGCGGCCGCCTCCTGGAACTGGGCGAGCGCCAATACGTCGTGCGCGGGCGCGGCTACCTGCGCGGCCTCGACGACCTCCGCGCCGTGGTGCTCCGCGCCGAGGGCGGCACGCCCATCACCGTGGGCGACGTGGCCACCGTGCAGCTCGGCCCCGACCTCCGGCGGGGCCTGGCCGAGGTCAACGGCGAGGGCGAGGTGGTGGCCGGCATCGTGGTCATGCGCCACGGTGAGAACGCCCGACGCACCATCGAGCGGGTCAAGGCACGGCTGGCTGAGTTGGAGGGGGGG
Source organism: Bacteroidota bacterium (assembly GCA_038747425.1). GTDB lineage: Bacteria > Bacteroidota > Rhodothermia > Rhodothermales > JBCDJV01 > JBCDJV01. The sequence continues at coordinate 70,916 of JBCDJV010000011.1, read as the reverse complement.
CTCCCTCCAGGGGTGGAGGTGGTCACCGAGTACGACCGCAGCACCCTCATCGACGGCGCGGTGCATACGCTCACCCGTCGCCTGGCCGAGGAGCTGGCGGTGGTGGCCCTCATCGTGCTGCTCTTCCTGATGCACGTGCGGAGTGCGGCGGTGGCACTGGTCACGGTGCCCGTCGGCCTCCTGGCGGCGCTCGGCGTCATGTACCTGCTGGGCCTCAACGCCAACATCATGTCGCTGGGCGGCTTGGCCATCGCCATCGGCGTGATGGTGGATGCCAGCCTGGTGATGGTGGAGAACGCGCATAAACACATCGAGCGCCGCCTCGCGGCCCAGGGCACGGCCTCGGGCGACGCCCCAGGCACGCTGCCTGAGCGGGAGCGCATCCAGGCGGTGATCGAGGCCGCCAAGGAGGTAGGCCCCAGCCTCTTCTTCTCGCTCCTCATCGTGACAGTCAGCTTCTTGCCGGTCTTCACGCTGGAGCAGGTGGAGGGGCGCCTGTTCCGGCCCCTGGCGCTGACCAAGACCTTCGCCATGGCCGCGGCCGCGCTCTTGGCGGTGACGCTGGTCCCCGCCTTGATGACCACCTTCGTCCGGGGCCGCATCCGGCCGGAGCGAGAGAACCCCCTCGCCCGCTTCTTCATCGCCGCCTACCGGCCGCTGCTGCGAGGGGCGCTGCGGCGTCCAGGCCTGGTGCTGACGGTAGGCTTTGGGGGACTGATCCTCACGGTGCTGCCCCTCCAGCGGGCCCTGCTGGGGCAGGCCTACGTGCCCTTCCCGCAGCTCGGCAGCGAGTTCATGCCGCCGCTCTGGGAGGGCGATCTGCTCTACATGCCCACTACCCTGCCCAGCATCGGCCCGCAGGAGGCCAAGGAGCTACTGCAACGCACGGACCGCCTCCTCGCCCAGGTGCCGGAGGTAGAGCGCGTCTTCGGCAAGATCGGACGGGCCGAGACCGCCACCGACCCCGCCCCCCTCTCGATGATCGAGACCACCCTTCGCCTCAAGCCCGAGGCCCAGTGGCGCGCGGGGCTCACACGCGAGGCGCTCATCGCAGAGCTGGACCAGACCGTGCAGCTTCCAGGGCTTACCAACGCCTGGACGATGCCGATCAAGACCCGCATTGACATGCTGGCGACGGGGATCCGGACGCCCGTGGGGATCAAGATCGCAGGGCCGGACCTGGCCGTGCTGGCGCGCCTGGGACGCGCGGTGGAAGCCGCTGTGCGTCCCCTCGAGGGCACCCGCAGCGCCTACGCGGACCGGGTGATGGGCGGTCATTTCGTGGACATCGAGGTAGACCGCGCCGCAGCGGCCCGCTACGGCCTCACGTCAGGCGCCGTCCAAGAGGTGGTGCAGGCGGCCATCGGGGGGCTGGAGGTCACCACGATGGTAGAAGGACTGGAGCGCTACAGCGTCAACGTGCGCTACCCCCAAGGGCTACGGGACGACCTACCGGCCCTCCGGCAGGTGCTGGTGCCTACGCCGGCTGGCGCCCAGGTGCCGCTCGGCCAGGTGGCCTCGTTCCAGTTCACCACCGGGCCACCGATGATCAAGAGCGAGAACGCCCGGCCCAACGCCTGGGTCTACGTGGACCTGACAGACGAGACTGACGTGGGCGCGTACGTGCAGCGGGCCCGCCAGGCGGTGGAGGCGCAGGTCACACTGCCGCCCGGCTACTCGCTCCGTTGGTCGGGCCAGTACGAATACCTGGACCGGGCCAACCGGCGGCTGGCCGTGCTCATCCCCTGTACGCTGGTGCTCATCTTCGTGCTGCTGCTCCTGCATTTTCGCCGCGTCCAGGCCGCGCTGCTGCTCATGATCCCGCTGCCCTTTGCGGTGGTGGGGGCCGTCTGGCTGATGCTGGCGCTGGGCTACCCGCTGTCCGTAGCCGCGGGCGTAGGCCTGATCGCGGTGGCGGGTCTGGCCGCCGAGACGGGCGTGGTGATGCACGTCTATCTGGACGAGGCCCTGCGCCGCTACCGAGCGACAGGACGCCTAACCTCGGGCGATCAGCTCCGGGCCGCCCTGGAGGAGGGCGCCGTGGACCGCGTACGGCCGAAGCTCATGACGGTGTTCACCACGCTGCTGGGCCTGCTACCCATCATGGTAGGCACCGGCCCCGGGGCCGAGGTGATGCAGCGCATCGCCGCCCCGATGGTGGGGGGGCTCGTCACGAGCGCCGTCCACACGCTGATCATGATCCCCGCCTTGTATGCGGTGGTGCAGAGCCGGGAGGTGGAGGCGAGAGCGGGGCCCTAGAGACGCCTCGGCGGTGACGGAGAGGCCCTGGCGGTGACGGAGACGCTCCGGCGGGGCGTCTTTACGGGTTTGTTTTTTTCGATTGATGGAGGTTTGACATGGGTATACGACGATACATGGATGGCAGAGACGCCCCGCTGGGGCGTGTCCCGACCTGGTGGAGCCGCCGGCCGGGCATCGGATGGGCGTTTCTCGCCAGCCTGTTGACGTGGGCGGCGTGCGGAAGCGAGCCGGACCAGGGCGCCGCCGCGCGCCTGGTGGACGGCGTGCAGGTGGCCGAGATCGAGGCGGGGCCGCTCGGGTACAGTCCGCAGCGGGTGACGCTGCAGCCGGGCATCCCCGCGCGCCTCGTCTTCACGCGCACCGTGGACGCCGCCTGCTCGGCCCAGATCCAGATCCCGGCCTTTGGAGTGCCGGTGACGGACCTGCCGCTGCATGAGCCCGTCGCCATCGAGTTCACCCCGACCGAGGCGGGCGATTTCACGTTCATCTGTGGCATGGACATGCAGCGCGGCGCCCTGCTCGTGGAGGTGCCCTGACGGGCCTCAGGGACGGGTCTGGACCTTGGCCGTTGAACCTTCGTGCCCTCGTGCGGGTACCGGCTGTCCGGCTTCCACTCCTGCCCACCCTGCTGCCATGCGTATCGTCTCGCTTCTTCCCAGTGCCACCGAGATCATCTGTGCCCTCGGCCTGACGGATCAGCTCGTAGGCGTCACCCACGAGTGCGATTACCCGCCGGCCGTGCAGGCCCTGCCCAAGGTCACGCACACCCGCATCCCCACGGACGCCACCAGTGGGGAGATCGACGCGCTGGTTCGCGAGCGACTGGACGACGACCTCGCCCTGTACACCCTCAACCGGCCCGTACTGGAGGCGCTCGCCCCGGACCTCATCGTGACACAGGCGCTGTGCGACGTCTGTGCCGTGGCCGAGGCGGAGGTCCAGCAGGCCGCCTGTGCGCTCCCGGGCGCACCGCGCGTGATCAACCTGGAGCCCGCCTCGCTCGAGGAGGTCCTGGACTCGCTGCACGAGGTAGCCGCCCTCACAGACACGCAGGCGCAAGCCGTGGAGGTCGTCGAGGCGCTGCGGGCGCGGGTGCGGGCCGTCGAGGCCCGGACCGCCACACGGTTGCACCGGCCCCGCGTGGCCGTGCTGGAATGGCTGGACCCGCCCTTCTCCGCAGGCCACTGGACCCCCGAGCTGGTCACGATGGCCGGCGGCCGAGAGGGCCTTGGGGCGCCCGGCCAAAAATCGCGCACGCTCTCGTGGGACGCCGTGACCGCCTGGGCCCCTGAGCTCGTGCTCATCGCCTGCTGTGGCTTCGACACCGCGCGCACCCTGGAGGACCTGCCCCTCCTGGAGGCCGTACCCGGCTGGGCCGACGTGCCGGCCGTGCGCGACGGGCGCGTCTATGTGATCGACGGCAACCAGTATTTCAGCCGCCCTGGTCCGCGGCTCGTGGACAGCTTGGAGCTGCTAGCCCACGTCCTGCACCCTGACGTCCATCCCTTGCCGGCCGAGCTGAAGGCCCCCGTCTGCGTCAAGGATCTCGCCGAGGCGATGGCATGAGCACACCGCGGGTGTTGCTGGCGTGGAGCTCCGGCAAGGACAGCGCGTGGGCCTTGCACATCCTGCAGCACCAACCCGGCGTGGAGGTAGCCGGGCTGTTCACGACGGTCGATGAGAGCACCGGCCTTGTACCCATCCACGGCATACGTCAGACGTTGGTCGAGGCTCAGGCCGCTGCGGTGGCGCTACCGCTCTACACCGTGCCCCTCCCCACGCCCTGCCCCAACACGATCTACGAGGCCCGCGTCCGCTCTGCTCTGTGCGAGGCCGCCGCCCAAGGGGTGACCCACGTGGCCTTCGGAGACCTCTTCCTGGCCGACATCCGCACCTACCGTGAGCAGCTCGTCGACGGCACCGGCCTCACCCCCCTCTTCCCACTCTGGACAACGCCCACGGCCACGGCGGCTTTAGCCCGTCAGATGCTGGCCGAAGGGCTCCAAGCGGTCGTGGCCTGCGTTGACACAGACCGGCTCGACCCCGCCTTGGCCGGCCGGCCCTATGACGCGGCCTTCCTGGCCGACCTGCCCAAGACCGTCGACCCTTGCGGAGAGCGGGGGGCCTTCCATACGTTCTGCACACACGCCCCCTCGTGGATCCACCCGGTGCCGGTTCAGGTAGGTCCTGCCTCCCAGGTCGGGGCTCGGTTCCACACCGTGGCGCTCGGGCCGGCAGAGCCCGCCTGAGGCCCTACGAACTCACCGCGCCACGGGGCGTACCGGCTGTACAGCCTCCCTTTACCCCACGTGATGCCTGGCCCTTTCCCTCTGGACGACTCGGACGCCGCCCTGACGCAGCGGCTGCGGGCATCGGACGAGGCGGCCTTCGAGGTGTTGTTCCGCCGTCACTACGACGCCCTCTACGGCTTCGTAGCCCGTCGTCTGCCCGCTGATCACGCAGACACGCCGGCCGATGTGGTGCAAGACCTGTTTCTTCGCCTGTGGCAGCAGCGGGCGCGCCTCGATCCCGACCAGTCTGTGCGCGCCTACCTCTTCCAAGCGGCCAGTCGGCTTGTCATCGATCGGTACCGGCACCGTGCGGTGCGGCAAGCCTTTCAGGAGGCCGAGCAGCGGAAGCCCTCGCCTACCGTGGCACCGGTAGAGTACGTGGACGTAGAACCCGCCGTCTGGGAGGCGATCAACGCCCTGCCCGAGCCCGTACGGACGGTCTTTATCCTGAGCCGCTTCGATGGCCTCACCTACCGAGAGATGGCCACGCTGCTCGGCCTGTCGCCCAAGACGATCGAAGCCCGAATGTCGAAGGCCCTGCGGCTGCTCCGGACGGCCCTCCAGCCGTATCTGTCGCTGATGGTCGGCGCGCTCACGGCCGCGTGGGTCTGGACCTTGATGGGAGGTCGATAGGGAGATGGACGGTACGGCCGTACATACTCTTGAGCGGTGGGCCTGGCGCCTGGGCCTGAGCCTGTTGCCACTACTCGGCGTCCTGCCGGGGGCCCCGGCCCAGGCGCAACCCACGCCCCGCGTGTCGATCAGCCTCACCAACGAGCCGCTCCGCGAGGCGCTGCTGCACCTTGAACGCGTCACCCCACTCCGCTTCGCCTACGTGGATACGCTCGTCACCCCCCATACCGTGTCCATCACCGCCGAGGACGACCTGCTCCCCGACGTGTTGGACCGGCTGCTGCACCCGCTGGGCATCGGCTGGACGCAGCGGGGTCAGCAGGTGATCCTGCGAGGCCAGGCGCCCACCCCGCCGACCCTCACGATGCAGGGACGTGTGGTGGACGCTGCCACGGGGTTGGTGCTGCCGCTGGCTCATGTTCGCCTCGTGGCCACCGGCCAGGCCACCGTGACCGACGGCCAGGGCCGATTCTCCTTCACGGGCTTGGCCCCTGGGGCCTACGAGATCGAGGCCCGCTACCTCGGCTACACCACCCAGCGATGGACGCTGACGCCCCCCGAGGTGCGCACACTCCGGCTCGCCCCCACGCCGCTGGCCGTGGGCGAACTGGTGGTAGCCGCCGATGTACTGCCCGCCGTACAGCGCCCAGACACCGCAGGCCTCCTGCGCCTCGTGCCGGAGGCTCTGGAGCGCCTCCCAGCCATCGGCGAACCCGATGTGCTACGCGCGCTGCTCACCACCCCCGGCGTGCATGTGGGCCACGATGCCAGCATCGGACTCTTCATCCGCGGGGGCACGCCGGACCAGCACCTGATCCGGCTGGATGGGATGACCCTCTACCAGGTTGATCACCTGTTCGGGGTCTTCAGTCCCTTCAACCCAGACGCCCTTCACGCTGTCCACGTCTTCAAAGGTGGCTTCCCAGCGTCGTACGGCGCCCGCACGGGGAGCGTCATCAACCTGGAGAGCCATCCGGCCCTCGACCGCCCCGGCCCCACGCCGCCTCGACTTCGGGTCCGCGCTGGCCTGCTGAGTACCAGCGTGGCCGTGCGAGGGCCCCTGCGGCCGCGCCTCGACGGCGCCGTGGCTGTCCGCCGCGCCCTCACCGACCTGTGGACGAGCCCGCTGGCCGCCACCGTCGTGGACGTCTCCACCGGCGAAGCAATCGACGAGGAGGCCGAGGAGCGCCGCTTCGGCTTCTCAGACCTCCACGCGACCCTGCGATGGCGCCGGACCCCCACCGACCAGTGGTCCCTGCACGGGTTTGCCAGCCGCGACCGGTTCGAGCAGCGCGATGCACCCTCAACCCCTGAGGAAGCCCCCGACATCCTGGAGACCTTGACGTCGCGGTGGACCACCGGCGCGGGAAGCCTCCGCTGGCAACGGCAGTGGCACCCTCGCGTGAAGACCACCGCCACCTGGACGCGCTCTTCCTATCAGACACGCTACGACCTGACCAGCACGCTAGACCTGGACCCGTTCTATGCGCTGAGCCTCCGCAACACGGTAGACGAGTGGGCGGTCCGCCTCGATGGCGAGGCCGCGTTGGGGACCGCCCACACGCTTCGCCTGGGCGCCTCGTACACCGATCTCCGGGTGGGGTTACGTGAGATCCAGGAAGAACGCCGCATCCGTGACGATGACCGGGAAGCCCTGACCGCGCTCTACGTAGAGGACCGATGGAGGCTGGCCCCCTCGCTGACCGTCACCACGGGGCTGCGCGCCACCCAAGCCCGGGAATCAGAACAGCTGTTCCTGGCCCCTCGAGCCGCCTTCCAGTGGCAGCCCACCCGCACCTGGACGCTCCATGGCGCCTGGGGCCACTACCGCCAGTGGACCGGACGGGTGGTGAACGAAAACGTGCTGGACGGTCCGCGCGACCTCTGGGTAATCCTGCCCAATGTGAGCGAGAGTCGGCACCAGAGCCTCGGCGTGCGCTACGACGGGCGCCTCGGCCGGGCCACGCTGGAGGCCTACCGCCAACGCCTGCGAGGTGTGGCGGTCTTCTCCGAACGCTTCACCGATGATCCCACCTTGTTTGACTTCTTTGGGACGGGCGCCGCCTATGGCGTGGAGACATCCGTCCAGCGCCGCGTAGGCCCCGTACGCACGCGCTGGGCTTATACCTATGCCCGCGTACACTACCGCTTCGATGCCCTCAACGACGGCCGTTCGTTCCCCGCCTTGCACGACCGCCCCCATACCGTCAAGGGGGTGCTCGAGTGGGGGCGTGGCCCGTGGATGCTGACCGCCTTTGGCCTGATCCACACGGGACGCCCCGTGACGCCCGTTGAGGGGGCTTTCCTCCTCGAAGGCCCGGACGGCGCTCCGGTGCTGGGTGTCCAGCCTGGCCGCCGCAACCAGGATCGCCTGCCCACCTACCACCGGGTGGACCTGACGCTCCACCACCGGACCCAACGAGCCCGCACCCGTTGGACAACCTCGCTCGCCCTGTTCAACGTCTTCGACCGAGCCAACGCGTGGTACCGAGAGGTCGAGATCGAGGACGGGATCGTGCGTCAGCGGACCGTGCGCATGCTCGGCTTCCTCCCTTCGCTCAGCCTACGCCTGGACCTCCCCTGAACGCCGATGCGTAGCCTCCTCTTCCCGTTGCTGTGCCTGAGCGCCGCCAGCCTGGTGGTGAGCTGTGGCACCACGGTGGACCCCTCCGAGCCGGATGCCTTGGTCGTGCAGGCCTACCTGTACTACGGGGCCGCGTCCCAGACCGTCGAGGTCGTCCGCCCCGCCCCGCTCAACACCTCCGGCCAGGGGCGCCCGGTGACGGATGCCCGTGTGCTCCTCCGCCGCCTGCCCGCCGAGGAAGACGAAGACGTGCACGAGCCCCGTGTACTCTTCCAGCCCCACCCCACGGTACCCGGCCTGTACCAATCCGCGCCGGGTACGGTGACCCTCGTGGAGGGGGGCCTCTACCAACTGGAGGTCGACGACGGCGAACAACGGGTGGAGGCCACCACGACCGTCCCGCCCGCCCCCGAGGCCATCGCCACCGAACCGGCCGTGCCTACGTTGACGCTCCCGCGGCTGACGCCGGATATCCTGGACGAGGACGCGCTCACCGTGTCGTGGGGCGGCCCCCCGGACGTCCCCTACCTCATCCAGGTCTCGCACGCCGAGACCGACACGCTGACGTTTGTTTCGTCCATCCTCTGGGACGGACCCGGCGAGGTGCTGCACGAAGCCTTTCCCGCCAGCGGCCTCTATCACGTATGCCTCTACCGGTCCACGTTTGACCTCATCACCTTTGACCGTGCGCGACCCGCCCGGCGCCTCTACCTGGCTCCGTCCAACGTAGAGGGCGGATTCGGCGTCGTGGCGGCCCTCCATGGGACCTGCATGCCCACCACCGTGCAGCGCCCTGACGCCTGAGCATCACCCCACCGATCCGATGGAACCAACCAACGCCGATCTGCTGATCCTGCGCCACCTGGCCGGAGAGGCCTCCACCGACGAGGAGGCTGAGCTCGCCGCCTGGCGGGCGGCCGATCCGGCGCACCAGCACCACTACCAACAGCTGGCCGCCCTCTGGACCAAGGCTGGACCAGCCCCAACCCCATCGCCCGTCGACCTTGACGCCGAATGGGCCCGGCTCCAGCCTCGGCTACGGACCCCGGCCGTCAGGCGCCGCCGCTTGCCCCGCTGGATCTGGAGCACAGCGGCGGCGGCAGCCGTCCTGGCCTTCAGCGTCATCCTGTGGGACACGGTGCAGCCTGACCCGCCGGTGGTGGTCACCGCTGCCATCGGCACCCAGCCGCTGGTGCCCCTCCCCGATGGCTCTACGGTGCGCCTGGCCTCGGGCTCGACGCTGCGCTACCCCGATGCCTACGGCCAGGCGGAGCGCACGGTGGAGCTTGAGGGGGAGGCGTTCTTTGAGGTGGAGCCCCAGGCGATGCCCTTTGTGGTCACCACGCGAGCAGCCACCGTCACGGTGCTGGGGACCACCTTTGCGGTGCAGACCCAGCCCACCGGCACCTACCTGGTGGTCCAAGAAGGACGGGTACGCCTTCAGGCCTCGGCCAGCGCCAGCCCAGCTGTGGAGGTCGAGGCCGGTGAGGGACGCTTGGCGCGAACCGGACAGGATGTTGAGGTGCTGACCAACGCCCAGTATGCGGCGGCCTTGAGCTGGATCAGCGGCACGCTGGCCTTCGCGCAGACCCCCCTCGCCGAGGTGACGCGTACCCTGAGCCGCCGGTATGGCACCCCGGTGCGCCTGGCCCCTGCCGCGGACTCGACGCTGACGCTGACGCTGCGTTTCCAGGACGAAGCCTTGCCCGACATCGTCAACACGCTGGCGGCCACCCTCGGCTACTCGGTCACGGCTGGCGAGGATGGCTACCGACTCGAACCCTGAGCATTGGTCAGCTACCGGACCACTGCGAGGCGCGTGGTGAGGCGCTCTTTTTCGGTGGCGAGGCGCACGAAGTAGGTCCCCGCCGCCAACCCGCTGAGATCGACGGATACATCGTGCCGGCCCGCGCTCCGCACCTCATCGAAGACCCAGCGCACGCGTCGGCCTGTGAGGTCCACCAGCGAGAGTCGTACCCGCTGGGCCTGAGCCAGTGTGAAGGGGACGCGGGCCTGGCCACGGGCAGGGTTCGGGTACACCGGCTGCAACGAGGTGCGAAAGGAGGCCGGGCTGGGCGGGCGCGACGTAGGGGTGCGGCCAAAGAGGGGCAGCGGCTCGAAGGAACGGCCCAGCGCCGTGGCGGTGTCGGCCTCGGCCAGGCCGAACCAGCCACTCAGAACGCTGGCGTAGACCTGGCGGAAGTCGTACTCGTGGCGTAGGTCGCCGAGGGGGTTGAGGTTGACCAAGTCAGGCACGCCTCCTACCAGTCCTCCCTGCACCCCCCGCCCGATGAGGAACTGCGGCGCAGCACTGGCATGGTCGGTACCTTGGGCCTCGTTCTCAGCCAGCGTTCGGCCGAACTCGGAGAAGGTCATGAGCAGCACCCGCTCGTCCAGTCCATCGGCCTCCAGATCGGTCAAAAAAGCCTCGATGGAGGTGGCCAGGATGTCCAGTAGGTACGCGTGTTCTTCTTCTTGAGCAGCATGGGTGTCGAAGCCATCGAGGGAGACCACGTAGATCCGCGAGGTCAGCCCTCCACGAATCAGACGCGCCACCGACGCCAGTTGCGGGCCTAGGTCGTTGTCTGGGTACTCCACCCGGTTGCGGGACCCGTCGATGGCGGCCTGGAGCGCCTTCCCGTAGCGAAAGGTGCGATTGGCCATGGTCCGTACGTAGGCCACCTCCTGGCCATACGTGGCCTGGGGGACATTGACGGTGTCATACCGAGCGCCCCCATCGGCCAGGCGCTCCAGCACCTCAGCACTCTCAAACGAGACCCCCATCCGGTTGGTATCGCCTTTGAACAACTGGCGGCTGCCGCCCACCTGTACGCCCGGCGGCTGATCGTTGTCGGCTCCGGTCCCGTGAGTCACCTCCAGGGCGCGCCCCGCCCAGCCCGTGGCTAGCGTCTCGTTGGCATCGCTGCCGGACACCCAGATGTCGGTCGAGCGGAAATGAGACAGGTTGGGCTCAGCGTAGCCTACGTTCTGCACAATCGCCACGTGGCCGTCCTGGAATCGACGATGGAGCGGGCCGAAGCTTGGGTGGAGACCCAGTTCGTCCGAGAGGCCCAGGGTCTGCGAGGACCGTAGCCCCAAGCTGGGCCGGTACCGATGGTAGATATCGTTGCGGAACGGCACCACGGTGTTGAGACCGTCGTTGCCCCCCTCCAGCTGAATGAGCACCAGCACCCGGTCTGTGTCAGGAAGGACAAGCCCGGCGGGGGTGCGCCCTGCCAAGACTCCGGGGGCGGCGCCCAAGGCCCAGGCGCCACCGAGCCCGGCCAGGCCCAGCGTCGTCAGAAAACGTCGCCGGGACCACCGGGCGTGGTCTTCGGTATGCGCCGCTCCCTCTTCGAGGCTACGACCTACTCGGGGGGCGGGACTGGGCGAGGTAGAATGGCACATGGAAACGAGTTCAGGGCTGGTTGGCAGAGCTGACCGACGAGCACGCCGGGTCAGGTGAGCTGGAATTCGGGGCGCTGGACCAGGTAGTCCAGGTACTCCCAGATGAGACCGTCCAGGGCTTCTGCATCGGGGCCTACCTCGTACCAGGGCACCCCTTGCAAGAAGCGCTTGGTCAGGTTCTGCTCGTAGGCCGGGGCCGCGGTGATAAAGTCCGGGAGGGGGTGGGTGCGGAGATCCCCAGCGAAGCCCGCCGTGATGGGGTCGATGCTGGTGTCGGCCAGGGACACGGCCAGCAGGTCGCGTGCCAGGGCCACTGGAAACCGCAGGATGGCATGGGAGTCGGCACCGCCGTAGCGGGCAAAGAGGCCTTTCAGGCTAAGGACCGGATCGCGGGGTTCCTCGTCGTCCTCGTCCGCACTCATCAGCCAGAACAGATGATTGGCGGCGGCCCAGCGCGCCGGCAGGGTACTCGCACTGAGCCACTGGCGATGCCCTGGCCAGCCCGCCACGTTGGGAGGATTCAGGATCTCCTGTTCCAGCTCTTCGCCGGCCATCTCGAAGACCTCGAACTGGTAGGCCGGCCGGAAGCTCACGCCGAAGGTCCGCGCTAGGCCCACCAGTAGCTCCATCGGGCTCTTGATCTGCGCACCGTGGTAGCGAGGCTCGTAGAAGTGAACACTCGTCAGCAGGGCACGGAGGGCCGGCCGGATCTCAAAGTCATGCGCCTCTAGCATCTGGGCGAGGGCCTGAACCACCGCGGCATCGGGGGTATCGTAGACCAAGGCCCGGTAGAGCTTCTCAGCGATGAAGTGGGCCACTTGAGGCCCCCGTGCGCTGAAGATGAGCGGCACCACGTCGTCGTACGTGAAGGCGCCGGTCTGGCCGAAGATGGTCTTAGGGCCAGGATCGAAGCCGTCCTCGTCCAGGAACGGCTCGTAGTCATCGTCGATGTCCCAGCCGGTGAGGGCCCGGGCCAGCTCGGGGATGTCGTATTCGGTGTAGTTGGGCCGGCCGTCGGCATCGTGGGGGCCCATGGTGAACAGCTCCAGCAGCTCGCGCGCATAGTTTTCGTTGGGCGCCTCACGGCGGTTGACTACGCCATCGAGGTAGATCAGCATGGACGGATCGCGCCCCATGGCGTGTACGAACGTAGGCAGGTGGCCCAGCGCATGCGTGCGGAGCGTCTGCAAATAGCGGTGTGCGAAGTGAGCCAACTCGTACGCCTCCAGGCCCGTCACAAAGTGGTTGTGCCAGAACAGGACCAGGCGCGCCCGGAGGCCGCCACGGGTCATCTCGTCCAGCAGCGTGGCGAGTACCTCCGGGATCCACTCGTCGAAGTTCCGCTCAAAGAAGGCCTCGATAGTCTCTTCGTCGCTGTCGTCATCGCCGGGTTCGCGTTCCTGTATCCAGGCGGGGTCACGCGGGAGCGGACGGGCCAAGGCCTCCTCCATCAAGCGGTCCACCGCCTCGGCGGGCGGGAGCCCGGTCAAGGTCCGCAGCAGAGCCGGGGTGGGGCCGAAGGTGACGCGGCGGAGCAGGTGGGCCGCCCGGGAACGGTCTAGCGGTCGGTGGTCCATCACCAGCGGATTGGCCGGAGCAGAAGCAGGAGGCATGAGTTGGAAGCCTGTGGTTGAGGAGCGCAGTCATAGTCCCATACGGACCAGACCGCCTGCACCCTATCGGGCCTCCTCACCCGCCCCCTCGCGATCCCTCTTCGCCTGCTACGCCCCCCGGTGACCACTCAACTCGACCGCCTCGATCGCCTGCGTGCCAGCCTCCTCGCCGAGGTACAGGCGGTGCCGCCGTCCGCCCGCACCTGGCGGCCGGCCCCCGGCACGTGGTCGGCCCTGGAGATCGTGGAACACCTGGTGCTCGCCGAAGAAGAGGTGCTGGGCGACCTTCAGGATCCGGCGAGCCAGCCCGCTCAGACCCGCACCGCTCGCCACTGGGTCGGCTTCGCCTTGGTCCTGGGCGTGCTGGCCTCGCCCATCCGGGTGCGGATCCCCAGCCCCGGCATGCAGCCAACGGGCGCCTGGACGCTCGGCCCCCTGGAGACCCGCTGGGACGCCCATCACCGCCGCCTGCGCACCTTCGTGGAACACGCCCGTCCCCACGACCTCCGCCGCCCGATCTTCGCTCATCCTGTGGCCGGCCCCCTCAGTCCCCGGCAAGCCCTGTGGATGCTCGAGGTGCACCTTCGCCTGCATCACCGTCAACTACGCCGGCGGCTGCGTGTCTACCGGGCTGCCCTGCCAACGCTCTCGTAACCGCCCCCATCCGATCTCCCCTCCTGCCGCCTATGCTCCCGCCCGTCCTGTCTACCGCTCGGACCACGCTTCGCCCCTTTGCCCTGGGTGAAGCCGAGGCCCTCCTCGCCCTCTTCCAGACCCCCGAGGTGCGGCGATACCTGCTGGACGACACGGTGGTGACCCTGGACTGGATGCGTCAAGAGATACACACCAGCACCGCCCGCTTTGGCGATACCGGCGCAGGCCTCTGGTCCGTGCGCGACCGAGCCACAGACGCGCTCCTCGGCTTTGCGGGCTTCCGGCCGTTCTTCGAGCCGCCGCAGCTTCAGCTCCTCTACGGCCTGCACCCCGATCACTGGGGCGGCGGGCTGGCCACCGAGGCCGCCGCCTGCGTCTGCACCCATGCCTTCGCGCACCTCGGCTTCGTGGAGATCCTGGCCGCCGTGGACCGTCCCAACGTGGCATCGGTCCACGTGCTGAACCGGCTCGGGATGGTCCACACCCACACCACCGACGACGGCGAAGCGGGGACGCTCTTCTTCCGTCTGACCTCGCCGCGCTGAACACCCTCCGAGAAGACCCCGATGATGATCCCACTCTTGTTCGCCGGGGCCCTGCTGGTCAGCGCTTCAGATAGCCTCCTCAAGCCCACGCCCTTTGCCCCCGGCGCCGTGAGCACCGACGCCTCCGAGACCTCCCCGTCCTTCACGGCCGATGGACGTACGATGGTCTTCGCCCGCTACAGCGACGATTGGACGCAGAAACAAGCCTTCATCGCGTACCGCACGGAGACGACGTGGCTGGTTGAGCCGCTAGCGGACACGGGACCGGTGTACAACCTGGCGATTGCGCCCGATGGCCAGGAGATCGTGTATGTGGTGGCCGAGGAGCGCGTGCGCACCGTCTTCCGGCTGCACCGCACGGACACCGGCTGGTCCACCCCAGAAAACCTCACCGCGCGATACGGCCTCGTGGGGGCCTACCCGTGCCTGACGGCTGAAGGCGACCTCTTGCTCTACCAGTTTGCAGGAACCGAGGGCGCAGGCATCTACCGAGCCCCCCGCGAGGGGGACGGGTTTGGCCCCGCCGAAGCCCTGTACCTCCTCCCTCAGGGCACGGCCTTCGATGCGTTCGCGGCCACCACGCCGTCTTCCCTCCTGGTCACCCGCTGCGTGGACGACACCTGCACACCCGGCCCCGAGAACGGTGTCTTCGTGGTTGACCCCGATCCAGCGGCCCCGCTGGTGCCCCGCGCCGTCCGCCGCCTGGACCGGCTGCCCTACGTGTGGGGGCTCCAGCCGGTGCCCACCCTCAGCCTCCTCGTCTTCACCGACGGCGAGGATATCCTGATGGTGCCGCTGGCCGAGTCGGGGCTGTAACCCCGCGGCGTGTCCCCCAGTATGCTGGCGCGCTCTCCACCTTCCTGTTCCGCTATGCGTGTTCTCGTTTGTGCCCTGCTCGGCGCCTTCCTCCTCACCGGCTGTACTGCAGAGACGGCCTCGCCCCCTACGGAAACGCCTTCCCAGATCGCCGAGGCCACCGGCTTTTCGTCAGCGGGCCTGGATAGCTTGGCCGCGTACCTGGAAGAAGCGGGATCGTCGGCCTTAGTGCTGAGGCAAGGCGATCGGGTGGTGTTCTCGTGGGGCGATGTCCACCGGCCGCACACCGTCCACTCGATCCGCAAGGCCCTCCTCAACAGCCTGTATGGACGCTACGTGACCGCCGGGGTCCTCGACACGAGCGCCACGCTGGCCGAGTTGGGGATCGACGACCAACCGCCCGGACTCACCCCAACGGAGCGCCAAGCCCGCCTCGCCGACCTCCTCAAGTCGCGCTCCGGCGTCTACCTGCCGGCCGCCGCCGAGTCGGCCGGGATGGAGGCCGCTCGTCCAGCCCGGGGCCGCCATAGCCCCGGCGAGGCCTTCTACTACAACAACTGGGACTTCAACGTGTTGGGCACCGTGCTCGAGCAGGCCACCGGCCAGTCTCTCTACACCCTCTTCCACCGTGAGATTGCCCAACCGATCGGCATGCAAACCTACGCCGGACGCTTCGATACCCTGGTGGTGACCCCCACGGACACCGCGCTCGCCGTCCCCGATGCCGACGGGTTCTACCAGCTCGAGCCCGAGCGGTCGCCGTACCCCGCCTATCATTTCCGCCTCTCGGCCTATGACCTGGCGCTCTACGGGCAGCTCTACCTAAACGGCGGCACCTGGGACGGACAGGAGGTGGTGCCCGAGTCGTGGATCGAGGCCAGCACCACGGCCTACTCCACGACGAACCCCCGGATCGACAGCGGATATGGGATGCTGTGGTACGTCCTCCGAGCCAACGAAGAGCGTGCCACGAAGTCCTTCTACCACACCGGCACGGGCATCCACATGCTGGGCGTCTACCCTGGATCCGACCTGGTCTTCGTGCACCGCGTCGACACCGAACAGCCGACGGATTTCACCCCAGATCGGCTCTACCGGATCATCGACCTGGTCTTTGGCGCGCGATCAACGGATGCGTGACCGTTGAGGCGGGATCCTATTGATCCGGGACACGATGGATCGGGCCCCCAGCGGCTGCCTGGATTGGAAGGGTGGAGGAGGAGTCGGCTCAGCTCCCAGTTCTACTCTTTCGTTGCCCCTTTCCCATTCGTGCCGGGTTCTGGGGATGGGGTCGGCGGAGGCGTGCCCGGGTGCCGTACCTTGGGGCCTCCTCTCTGCTATCCTGATGTCCCATGGTCCCTGCTGCTACACGCTCCGTGGCTTCGCCCGAGGTGCCGCCTGTTCCTGAACGGCCTCAGTTTGGCACGTTCGGCGGCGTCTTCACGCCGACGCTGCTGACCATCCTGGGCGTCATCATGTACCTGCGGCAGGGGTGGGTGATGGGCAACGCGGGGATCTTGGGCGGGCTGCTCATCATCGGGCTGGCGTTCCTGATCACGATCTGCACGGGCCTGTCGATGTCGTCCATCACGACGAACATCCGGATTGGGTCAGGCGGGGCATACGCCATCGTGTCGCAGTCGCTGGGGCTGGAGGTGGGCGGCAGCCTGGGCATCCCCCGCTACCTGTCCCAAGCGCTGGCCATCACGCTCTACATCTTCGGCTTTCGGGAGGGGTGGCTGTGGGTCTTCCCAGAGCACCCCGCCTTCGTGGTGGACCTGGTGATCTTTCTGGCCATCTGGGGTATCGCCTACAAGAGTGCGGACCTGGCCATCAAGACGCAGTTCTTGATCATGGTCGTCATCGTGGGGTCGCTGGTGTCCGTGCTGGGGGCGGCCGTGCAGGGGTCCATGCAGTACTCCATGGACGGGGTCGGGCTGTGGGGCTCGTTTCCCGGCTCGCCGGAGAACGAGTTCACCGGGACCACCTTCTGGACCGTCTTCGCCGTCTTCTTCCCGGCGGCCACCGGCATCATGGCAGGCGCCAACATGTCCGGCGACCTCAAGGACCCGCGGCGCAGCATCCCACGGGGCACGATGGCGGCCATCGGGGTGAGCCTGGTGGTCTACGTGCTGCTGGCCTTCTGGCTGGCCCGTTCGGCCACGCCCGAGGAGCTGGTGAGCAACTACTATGTGATGGTGGACAAGGCGCTCTGGGGCCCCGCCGTGCTAGCCGGCCTGTTTGGCGCCACGTTTTCGTCGGCCCTGGCCTCGATGGTGGGGGCCGGGCGCATCCTGCAGGCCATGGGCGCCCACCGCATCCTGCCGGGCAGCCCCTGGCTGGGGGCGCTGACGCCCAAGGGCGAGCCGCGCAACGCCATGCTGGTCACCGGCAGCCTCGTGTTTGCCTCGCTCCTGCTGCGTGACCTGAACGCCATCGCGCCCCTCATCACCATGTTCTTCCTCATCACGTACGCCATGCTGAACGTGGTGGTGCTCATCGAGCAAGGACTCGGGCTGGTGAGCTTTCGCCCGCTGCTGCGGGTACCGTCGGTGGTGCCGTGGGTGGGCCTGGTGGGGTCGGTCTCGGTCATGTTCATCATCAACCCCCTTGTGAGCCTCTTGTCCGTGGGGGTGGTGATCGTCTTCTACGGGGTGCTGACCCGGCGCCACCTGCACGCCCCGTTCGAGGACGTGCGGAGCGGCCTGTTCGTGGCCTTCGCCGAATGGGCCGCCAAGCGGGTGGCCTCCATGCCCAGCGACCAAGCCCGCGCCTGGAAGCCCAACCTGCTGGTGCCGGTGAATGACCCGACGCCCCTCCAAGGCGCCTTCTCGCTGATCCGCGACATCACCTACCCCAAAGGCTCGGTCAAGCTGCTGGGCCTGACGGCCTCGCCGGACCAGGCCACGCTCCCCCACACGCTGGACGGCCACGTGGCGGCCTTCCGGAACCGCGGCGTCTTTGCGTCGGCCGCCGTGGTGGAGGCGGACGATGTGGAGCAAGGCCTGCGGACCGGCATCCAGGTGCTGAAGGGCGCCTTCTTCCGGCCCAACATCGTGTTTCTGCCACTCCCGCCCCGCGAGGACCGCGAGGCCGCCTACGCCCGCATCATCCGCCAGGCGCAGGCCTCGCACGTGGGCGTGCTGCTCCATGCGCCCCATCCCGTGGCCCGCCTCGGCCAGCAGCGCACCGTCAACGTCTGGATCCGGGACCGCAGTCCGGACTGGCGCCTCCAGTGGGACATCGGCAACCTGGACCTGTCGATCCTCATCGCCTACAAGCTGAAGCGCAACTGGCAGGCCCACCTTCGCCTGCTGACGGTGGTGGAGGACGAGGCCGAGTTGGAGCACGCCCGGCAGTTCATGCGCCGCCTCATGGACCTGGCCCGCCTGCCGCAGACGGAGGTGGTAGTGGCCCACGGCGCCTTCAACGCCTACCTGGCCGAAGCCCCGCCCGCCGACCTGCAGATCTTCGGCCTCACGCACCAACCCGACTTCACCCGCGTCCGCCAGCTGGTCGACGAGACCCGCGCCAGCTGCCTCTTCGTTCTCGACTCCGGCGACGAAAGCGCCCTCGCATAGCAGGCCCTTCCCCGGGCCGCGATTGGCAGGGCCATTCGGTCTGCCCAGGGGGCTTCGCGCGCACGAAAGCCGAGGGTCTGGCGTTACCCCCTCGCTCAGGCGGCCCTCTGCTGCGTGGCTTCACCCACTCTCCCGTGCCCATGCTCACCAACTACCTGAAGGTCGCGCTGCGCGGCCTGCGCCGGAATGCCCTGTTCACCTCCATCAACGTAGCCGGCCTCGGGCTCGGCATGGCCTGTTGTCTTCTCATCTTCCTGTTTATCCGGGACGAGCTCAGCTACGACACGCACCACCCCGAGGTGGACCGCCTCTACCGCGTGACGTACCACGCCACCAGTGGCAACGACTACGCCCGCGTGCCGCCCCCCGTGGGCCCTCGTCTGCCGACCTTCTTCAGCGAGGTCGAAACGGCCGCCCGCGCCTTCTTGGGCAGCGTCAGCGTCCGGGTCCCCGCCACGAACACGGGTCAACCAGAGGCCAGCTTCGAAGAAGACGGCGCCCTCTTTGTGGACTCCACCTTCACCGATCTGTTCGACGTACAGACGGTACGCGGCCCCGCGGACATCCGCCTGACTGCCCCCGGCATGGTCGTGCTCACCGAGGAGACGGCCGCCCGCTACTTCGGCGACCGCGACCCCGTGGGCCAGACGCTCTTCCTGGAGGGCAACCGAGCCTACCGCGTGGCCGCCGTCGTGGCCGACTTCCCACCCAACACCCACCTCCGGTTCGGGATGCTCCTGCCCTACGACGACATGTACGGGCTCCAGAGCGAGGGCACGGCCGAGGTCATGCGCGCCAACCTAAGCCAAAACTGGGTGATCTCGCACTCCTTCACCTACGCTCGCCTCCAGCCCGGGGCCCAGGTGGAGACCGTCAACCGCCGCCTGGCCGACCTCGTGGCCGCCGAGGCGCCCCCGCAGCTTCAGGTCGGACAATCCTTCTCGCTGATGCCGGTGCGCGACATCCACCTTCGCTCCGAAGCCTTCTTGGAGCCGCAGGCCCCCGGCGACATACAGACCATTTACCTCTTCGCCGCGGTGGCCCTGCTGACTCTGCTGTTGCCCTGCTTCAACTTCATCAACCTAGCCACGGCCCAGTCGATGCGGCGGACGCTGGAGATCGGCATGCGGCGGGCCATGGGGGCTCAGCGAGGGCAACTGTTTGGGCAGTTCCTGGGTGAGTCGCTGCTGGTGTGCGCGCTGGCGTTTGTGGCGGCGGTGGCGCTGGCCGCGTTGGGGCTGCCGCTGCTGAACGACCTGACCCAGAAGACCCTGCCGCTCTCGGTGCTGCTGGATCCAGTCGTGCTGGGCGGGGTGCTACTGCTCTTCGTGGCCACCGGCCTCCTAGCAGGCACCTACCCGGCGGTCCTAATCGCGCGGACGCGCGTCATTCCGGCGCTGCGCCGTATGGCCACGGTCGCGCCCGGCCGCCGCTTCACGTTGCGCAAGGTGCTGGTGACGCTCCAGTTTGCCATCTCCACGGTCCTGCTGGCTGGCACGGTGCTCATCTTCAACCAGCTCAACTACCTCACGGACCGCCCGCTGGGCTACGCCTCCGAGGGGGTGGTGGCGGTCCCGTTGTTCAGCCAGAATATGAACAACCTCTTCGAGGGTGTGGATGGGACGCTACGCAGCACGCTGAACGCCTTCGAGGAGCAGCTGGCTCAGGACCCGGGGGTGCGCGGCTCCACCCTGTCGCGGTTTGCCCCTGGCCTGGGGGCCGTCTCCCGCATGACGCAGCCCGAAGGGCAGGAAGGCGAAGACCCCATCTTCGTGCCCGCCATGGCCGTGGACTACGACTTCCCGTCGTTCTACGGGCTGGAGATGGTGGCCGGTCGCAGCTTCGAGCGTGAGCGGGGCACCGACCATCTCGATGCGTTTCTGGTCAACGAGACGGCGGTGCGCCGCTTCGGCTGGGGCACGCCCGCCGAGGCCCTTGGCCAGACCATCAACCTGGAGGGGAAGGAGGGAACCGTGGTGGGCGTCGTGCGCGACTTTAACTTCGCCTCGCTCCGGGTGCCCATCAATGCGCTGCTCCTGGAGATCAACGTCCCCGCCTTCCGCACCGTCTCCGTGCGCGTCTCCACGGCCGACCTCTCCGGCACCCTAGACCGCCTGGGCACGCTCTGGGCCTCGTTCTTCCCGGACCAGGCCTTCGAATACGTCTTCCTGGACGAAGCGCTGGAGGAGCAGTACGAAAGCCAGGGGCGGCTGGGGGCCATGCTGCGCCTCTTTGCGGGGCTCAGCGTGGTGGTGTCGTGCCTGGGCGCCTACGGGCTGGTGCTGATCAGCACGCGTCAGCGGCGGCGCGAGATCGGCGTGCGCAAGGTGCTCGGCGCCTCGCTGCCCAGCCTGCTCGTGCTGCTGTACCGGGAGTTCACCGTCCTGCTGCTGCTGGGCCTGGCCCTGGCCATCCCCACCGTGTACATTCTCGGGACCCAGTGGTTGGAGGCCTTCTCGTACCGGATCGACATCGGCCTCGGGGTGTTTGCGGTGAGCGGCCTGGTCATGCTGGTGCTGGCGTGGGCCACCATCAGCTACCAGTCGATCCGCACGGCGCTCGTCAACCCGGCCGAGTGCCTCCAGCAAGAGTAGCCTGCGCCCCACATGGTAGACCCCCACCGCCTCGCCGAGACCACCGCCACCCTGGTCCGCATCGACTCGACCAACCCCACGCTCGCCGCGGGCGGCGCGGGCGAGGCCGCCGTAGCCGAGGTAGTAGCTGCGATGATGACCGAGATTGGGCTCGACGTAGAGCGATGGGACGCCGCGCCGGGGCGCCCCAACGTGGTGGGCGTGCTGCGCGGCACCGGCGGCGGGCGCTCGCTGATGCTGAACGCCCACCTGGACACCGTAGGGGTGGAGGGGATGGCCGCGCCGTTCGCCGCCGAGATCCGAGACGGCCGCCTCTACGGACGCGGGGCGCAGGACATGAAGGCCAGCCTGGCCGCCCAGCTCGAAGCCGCCCGCGTCCTGCAGGCCTCGGGCCTCCCCCTAGCGGGCGACCTCGTGATCGCCGCCGTGGCCGACGAGGAGGACCGCAGCCTGGGCACCGAGGCCCTGCTGACACGCTACCGCACCGACGGCGCCATGGTGACCGAGCCCACGGACCTACGCCTGACGCTGGCCCACAAAGGCTTCGCGTGGATCGACGTGACCACGCATGGACGCGCGGCCCACGGCTCACGCCCTGAGGAGGGCGTAGACGCCAACCTCCACATGGGCCGCATCCTGGCCGGCCTGGATACCCTACGCGCCGAGCTGGCCACCCGGCCGCCACACCCGCTGGTAGGCACTGCCTCGCTGCACGCCGCCCAGCTCCAGGGCGGCACGGCGCCGAGCGTCTACGCCGCCACCTGCCGCCTCCGCATAGAGCGCCGCCTCATCCCCGGCGAGCACCCCGCCGACGCCCTCGCCGAGATTGAGACCCTCCTCCGCGCCCTCCACACCGCCGACCCCACCTTCCGCGCCGACGCCCACCTGGCCTTCGCCCGGGCGCCCCTAGAGACCCCGCCGACGTCCCCCCTTGCCCAGACCGTACGCACCGCCACTCAGGCCGTCCTAGGCACCCCGTCCCCAGACGCCGGCGCCTCCTTCTGGACCGACGCCGCCCTCCTGGCCAAGGCCGATATCGACACCGTCCTGCTGGGCCCCACCGGCGCCGGCCTGCACACGACGGAGGAGTGGGTAGACCTGGCCTCCGTGGCCCACCTGACAGCGATCCTGGTGGAGACCGCACGCCTGTACTGTGGGTGAGCACGGGGGGCGGCCACTGGGCGAACTACCTGGGCTCCGTCCGAGCTACGATGAACGACGACGGCGAGGTGGTGCACGACGACGACTTCTACCCGTTCGGCCTCCAAATGCCAGGGCGCAGCATGACCGCCGGGGCAGAAACGAGAGAGAACTACACCGGGCACGAGCTCGATGAGGAGACCAAGCTGCTGTACGCGGGAGCGCGCTACCTCGATCCAACGATTGGGCGGTGGCTGGCTGTGGATCCGTTGGCTGACCAGTTCCCAGCGTTCAGCTCCTACAACTACACCCTCAATAATCCCATTAGACTTGTAGACCCTGATGGCAGGGCACCGTGCTGCTTGATTCCCAACACTGGATTAGAATCAGCCGTTACAACGCTCTGGAGTTGCCCCGGTTTGGTGGACGATCTTACACTTGAGCATTCAACCTACAGATCGTCATGCCCAGAACTCGACCTCCTTACCCCGCTGCGTTCAAGCAGCAGATCATCGAACTGGCTCGCGCCGGTCGTTCCGTGCGGCAACTAGCCCGTGAGTTTGAACCCAGCGAAGCAACCATCCACGCCTGGATCAAGCAGGACGACGTGGATGAGGGGCGTCGCAGCGACGGGCTCACCATTGCCGAGCGCGATGAGCTCCGGCGACTGCGCAAGGAGAACCGCCAACTGCAGCAGGAGCGAGATATCTTGGCAAAGGCCGCGGCTTGGTTTGCACGGGAGACCGACGCAGTACCACCGAAGTCTTCGCGTTCGTGAAGGCCAACCAAGCCGACTACTCTGTTGCCATGCTGTGTCGCATCATGAAGGTCTCCACCAGCGGCTACTATGCATGGCTGATCCGCGAGCCCTCAGCTCGCGACCAGGCAAACACCACGCTGACCAAGCGGATTCAGGCAGTCCACGCCAAGTCGGACCAGACGTACGGTGCTCCTCGCATCCACGCCGAGTTGCAGGATACGGGGCACTACGTGGGGCTCAACCGAGTGGCAAGGCTGATGCGCTTGGCCGGTCTGCAAGGCGTCAGCCGTCGCAAACGGCCTCGGACAACGACCCGTAAGCCGACAGCCGCGCGGCGACCTGACCTCGTGAAGCGAGACTTCCCCGCCCGTCTCGACGGGGCGGAGCCAAGGCTCCAAACGAGCTCTGGGTGGCCGACATCACGTACGTGCCGACCAGTTCAGGCTTCCTATATCTGGCTGTGACACTCGACGCCTTCAGCCGCCGCATTGTGGGCTGGTCAATGGCCACCCTTCTTCGTACCGAGTTGGTACTCGGAGCCCTCGACATGGCCGTCAGTCAACGTAAACCCGATGAAGTGATCCATCATTCGGATCAGGGCTGCCAGTACACATCGGTTGTCTTCGGCCTCCGGTGTCGGGAGGCAGGTGTACGCCCATCGACTGGTTCACGCGGTGACTGCTACGACTGCGATCTTCGAGGGGTAGTTAACGCGATGTGCGAGAGCTTCTTCGCCACTCTGGAATGCGAACTGCTTGACCGGCGACGGTTTGCCACAAAAGCGGAGGCGCGGATGGGCATCTTCACGTTCATCGAAGGGTGGTACAACCCACGGCGCAGGCACTCGGCTCTGTCCTACGCCTCACCGGTCAACTTCGAGAAACAGTATCACCAAACCCATCAACTCTCAACCCCAAACGTGTCCACTGAAGTGGGGTAACTCCACGGTGTGGGAAACCCCAACAGACTGAGAGGTCACTCCTTCTACGAGTAGTTTCCGGTATGCCAGCAGTCGTAAACGTCAGTAGCGATCTCGAGGAGGGCCCCAGTGGACCAGTCTATAAGGTCACAACGTGGCTTCCTGGGACTGGTGGTATACATGGCCTTGAAGAAGCCGTAGATCGAGACTTAAGGCTTCTTCTGAGGAAGGTTCTGGAGCTGAGCGTTGGATGCACTGCGTTGCTAGTCTCCGGCCTCCGATCCAAAGTGCAAAGCAAGTCGAGATCGCATAAAGGGCTGTATTATGGCATCAGCGGCAGCGAGGAATGGGTACAGGATGATATCCTGTTTGGCAGCAGTTACGTGATGGTCGGCTTGATTCCAGTCACTGCCGACACGATTGATCTGTGTGTGGAGAGATGGAGTAACGGCCACGGCGTTGCCGTGATACCCGAGGGGTGTTTGATCAGCTCCAAAACACTGCATAACGCCGTAAAGGCATCATCGTCATATCCCTCGGGGTTGTCTTACAACTCGGATTCGCCGGTTGCGCTGCTAGATACTGAGGACGGAGTTATCGTCAACGGGGGAACCTTTGAGGACCGTCCAGGCCTAATTGTCTACACGAAAAGGCAGGACCTAGCGGTCAAAATGGATCAGGGTATCAGGTACACCTTTGGTAGCCTCAGTTAGACAAGCGGTCCCTCCAGGCTCCAGCCGCCACCACAGCGGCTTCGCCGCAGTGCTGTCGGATGCGCTGTGGGTCTGCCGGGGCTCATACCCCCACGGCGGGCGGTTTCTGAGGCTTCGCAGGGAGACGGGGCCACGCATTAGCTGGATCCGCCATAGCGACGAAACGTATTACCGAACACTGATACACGTTCCACGCTGCGTCCGCTGACCCATGAGTCTCCCCGCTGGCATTGACCTGCACATCCCACCCTCGGTCGTCGAAGCGCTGCGGGTCCCGGAGCAAGAGGCTGCGCAAACCATGCATCGGGAACTAGCGCTAGCTTTGTACCAGCAGGGGCTGCTCTCCTTAGGGAAGGCGCGTGAACTCGCAGAGCTTGACAAAGCCGCCTTCAGCCAACTGTTGGGCACGCGCGGTATCGAGCGTCACTACGGAGCGGAGGAAGCAGCCGAGGACCTGAGTTATGCTCGCGCCGCCTCGGCGGAGCGCTGATGCCTGTCGTCAGCAATACGTCGCCCCTGCTCAATTTGGCGATCATCGGTGAGCTAGACCGAGTGCGAGAGCAGGTAGGCACCGTGTTGGTGCCTGAGGCGGTGGTCGATGAATGGCTGCTCTCGACGAACCGACCCGGCACAGCGGCGCTACAACAGGCGCTGGATGAGGGCTGGGTAGAGGTGATAGCGATTTCAAACCGGGCCATGGTGCATGTGCTGCGTCGTGAGTTGGATCAAGGTGAAGCAGAAGCCCTTACTCTGGCTGTAGAGCGGCATGCTTCGCTGGTGTTGTTGGATGAACGTGAAGCTCGGTGCGTAGCACGAACGTTGAAGGTACCCGTTACGGGGGCGCTAGGCATCTTACTGCGGGCGCGACGAGAGGGCACGCTGGGATCTTTGCAACAAGCCATGCACAGGTTACGTGTGGAGGCTGGTTTTTGGATCGCACCGGCCCTGGAAGCTGATCTACTGCAGCAGGTGGGCGAATCGTAGCTGGCCAACCCTTGCGCGTTGAGTGCTCGACACTCTCTTTATCCTTCATCGGAAAAAGCCTGGGGAGCCGCAAACTTCTACCCGTTCGGCCTCCAAATGCCCGGCCGATCACTCGTGGCCGACGCGCCGAAGGAGAACTATACCGACTATGGGGCTGGACACGGAGACGGGGCTGCTGTATGTGCTCTTAAGCTACTTCGTTGACGGGTTCGAGGTAGTGGCGGCCCCCCCAGGCTCCAGCCGCCCCTACAGCGGCTCCCCTGCTGCATAGCTGAAGGACGCGCTGCGGTGTGTTGGGGCTCGTGCCTCCACGGCGGGCGCGGTGTGGGGCTTCGCAGGAAACGTGACCACCCTGACGTGGGCTGCGCTGCATGACACCGAGGCGACCGCCTCACTCGGTCTTCTCCCCTGGAATCTCCTGACCGCCTTGGAACAGCGTCAGGCCGGTCACGGCCCCGGCCTCGTCGGTCGTGAACTCGACCTCGGCATTGGCCGCCTTAAGGAAGAAACGCGTAGGACTGGAGGGGTAGAGGGCGAAGACCGGCTGGTTTGTGGCCTGCCCGTAGAGCCGACCGTTCTCCTCGGTGATGACGATGGCGAAGGCCGGAGCGATCTGATAGGTGCCCACGTACGACGCCAGCGTTTCGGCCTCGACCGCCACGGTGGGGCGGGGCGTTTCGAGGGGGATAGCGGGGTCCAGCAGGTGGAAGCCGATATCGTCGGCGCCCTCGGTGGTGTTGGTGAGCACCACCACGCCGCGCTGTGCCACCGGGTCGAAACCGATGAAGCTGCGGTAGCCCCCAGTGCCGCCGTTGTGCCAGACGAGGCGCCGGCTCTCCGTCGCCCGGCTGTGCCACCCCAGGGCTATCGTCAGGCTATCTCCGTCCATGAGCGAGGCCTCTGCACGGGGCACCGTGGTTTGGTCCATCGCCGAGGCGAGGGGGGTCTCTTGGAGGGCCATGTAGAGGCCCAGGAAGCGAAGCATGTCGGCGGCAGTGGACCGGATGGCCCCCGCCCCAGCCAGTGTGGGGAGGTCCCAGTTAGGCACCATCCGTCCGCCGTTGTGGCCCGGAGCCAGGCGGGACTGCGCCTCATCGGACAGCGTGATGGCGGTGGCCTCCAACCCCAGTGGCACCCCGATGCGCTCAGCCACCAAGGCCTCGTAGCTCATCCCCGCCTGCTGGGCCAGGACATGCCCCAGCAGCCCCATCCCCAGGTTAGAGTATTCGTAGGAGGCCCCAGGCTCCCGTGGCAACGTGTAGCTGGAGAGGAAGGCGTAGAGCTGATCGGTGGTGTAGTCGGCGTACGGATTGGCCATATCAGCCGGCTGGAGGTTGGCGGGCAGGCGCGGCAGGCCTGATGTGTGGTCGGCCAGGTGCGCCAGGGTGATGGCCTCGCCGCCGGGCATCTGCACGTCGCCGGGAAGGTACTGGGCCACGGGATCGTCCAAGCGCACCACCCCGCGCTCGGCGGCGTCAGCGAGCAGCAGGGCGGTGAAGACCTTGGTCACGGAGCCGATCTCGTACACTGTGGCGGCATCGGGCGTTTGGGGCTGCTGGGCACTCAGCGAGCCGTACCCATACACTTGGGTGCCACTGGGGTCGATGAGGCCCACCACAAGACCTGGATAGTCCCCGGTGGCCAGCCTAGCTTGCACGTTGGCCTCAACGGCCTCAGGCAACGCCAACGTGGCCTGGGCGAGGCTCGATTGAGGCAGTAGGAGAAGCACAGCAAGCAAGCAAAGTCGTGTGAACGAGCGCCGACGTACGTACATAGCGGGCAGGTGGGATAAGAACGAAACAAGCAGGTGCCCGCCTGTACGCGAGAAGCCTCCCAGGGATGCATCTAGGCGACCTCTGCCCGGCCATGGGCCTATCTGCGCCAGGCCCGCGCGATGTGCTTGCACCTTGTGGGGCTGCGGCTCATCTTGCCAAAACTGTAGGCCCGGCTCACGTTTCATGCTCCTCTACTGACCTCATGCACTGGTGGGGTGGACCCCGTTGTCGGTGATGGTCCAAGACCGTCACACACGGCACCTCGGCACAGCGGACGCCATGGTTCCACGCTGCCTACGAGCCCGACCGCCCTACCACTTGGGCACCTTCTAATCCAGCACGCCGCCCCATGATGCCCACGCTACCCCGCTTGCTCGTCCTGCTCCTTCCACTCGTCTTGCTCATGGCCTGCCAGACGCCGGAGGATCCCCCCATCGATCATGAAGCCCGCATGGCGCAGATCGAGACGGCTCTGCGGCCGCTCTTTACCATCCAAGGCGAACCCCCAGCTACGACTTCGCTGGCCGAGCGCATGGAAACCTTGGGGGTGCCGGGCGTGAGCATCGCCGTCATTGAGGGTGGAGAGGTGGCCTGGGCTCGGGGCTACGGATTCGCGGACGTGGAAGCGGAACGGCCCGTCACGCCGCAGACGCTCTTCCAAGCTGCCTCGATCAGCAAGCCGGTCGCCGCCACGGCGGCGCTACGCTTGGCCCAAGAGGGTCGACTGGACCTCGACACCGACGTCAACGCGTACCTCACCAGCTGGCAGGTGCCGGACACCGCCTTCACGGCCACCGAGGCGGTGACCATTCGCCGCTTGGTCAACCATACGGCGGGCACCACCGTGTGGGGCTTCCCGGGCTATGCCCCAGGCGAGCCCGTGCCCTCAACAGCCGACGTGCTCGACGGCTCGGGCAACACCGATCCGGTCCGGGTCTACAAGACGCCCGGCGAGAGCTGGCGCTACTCCGGCGGCGGGTACACGGTGATGCAGCTGGCCCTGCATGATCTCACCACTCAGCCGTTCCCCGCGCTCATGGACAGCCTCATCCTGACCCCCCTCGGGATGACCGCCAGCACCTACCAGCAGCCCCTTCCCGCCGACCGCCATGAGCAAGCCGCCGTGGGCTACCGTGCCGATGGGACCGCCGTGGAGGGCCGGTGGCACACGTACCCCGAGATGGCCGCGGCCGGCCTCTGGACCACGCCCACTGACCTAGCGCGTTACGCCTTGGCCATCCAGCAGGCTCACCGTGGCACTGAGGGATCCATCCTGGACGCCGCTACCACGAGCGCCATGCTCACACCGGGCTTCGCCAACCATGGCCTCGGTCCGGTCATCTCGGCGGATACCTTGCGCTTCGAGCATGGGGGCGCCAACGAGGGCTACCGCTGCTTCATGACGGCGTCCATCGAGGGCGATCATGGCGTGGTGGTGATGACCAACTCAGACGAAGGCGGCCGGCTCGGCCAGGAGATCGCGCAAATGGTGGCACACGTCTATGGCTGGGCTGGTCCCCAGGCTGAAGAGAAGACGACGACCACCTTGGATGCAGCGGCCTACGAAGCGGTGGCCGGCCGCTACGTGCTGGAAGACGGCCGCCCCATCAGCGTCGTCTACACAGCCGATACGTTGCGCATCCAAGCCGACTTTCTGTTGGAGGAGATCCATCTGGTGCCCCAGTCAGACACCACCTTCTTCAACCGGTTCGATGGCATGTCGGTCGTGTTCTCGCGTACAGACGGGGCGGTGACCGACTTGCTCGTGGCCAACCAGGTCAGCGGTACGCGGGTGGAGTAGCCGCTAGCGCGTCACCATGGCTGGCGCTCGCCATCGCGGAAGAAGCCGCCGGTGGGGCCGTCGTCCGGGAGGGTGGCCGCCCACACGATGCCCGCGGCGCCTTGCTCCACCGAGCGGGGCGCCGAGGCACCGCCCATGTCTGTCCGCACCCAACCAGGTCCCACGGCGTTGACGAGGACGCCATCGCTCCTGAGAGCCGCAGCCAGCATGACGGTGACGGCGTTCAGGGCCGCCTTGGAATGACTGTAGGCGGGCGTGCCTCGGCCTAGAGCGTCGAAAGCGCCTGCACCGCTGGACACATTGACCAACCGCCCGTGGGTGCTCTTCCGCAGGAACGGAGCTAGAAGCTGGGCCAGCCGCCAGGGGGCCAAGGTGTTGGTCTCCCAGACGCGGCGGACCCGGTCCAGGTCGGCGGTGAGCACGTCCTGATCGGTGTCGTAGTCCATGCCCGCGTTGTTAACGAGCACATCGAGGCGGCCGGGCGCTTGCTGGAGGCGGGCCACGAGCGCGTCGAGGTCGGTGGCGGAGGTCACGTCTAGACGAACGGCTTCGACGTGGACGTCCAGGTGGGCATCACGGAGAGCCTGGGCGGCGGCCTCCCCGGTGCTGGGCTTACGAGCGCCCAGGAGGACGTGGTAGCCTTGTATGGCCAGTTGGCGCGCTACCTCGCGGCCGATGCCTCGGTTGGCGCCGGTGACGAGGGCGATCGAGCGGTCAGCCATGTGGGGGGCGATGCAAAGGGGTGAGGCCGGCGGGCTTTACGAGGCCATCGCTTCGCCTTCCAGCGGGACGTGCGCCATGGCGGGGCGCTCGACCTGTACGTCGCTTTCGATGAGACCATCGCGGAGGCGGACGATGCGGCGGGCATGGTGGGCGATGTCGTCTTCGTGCGTCACCACCAGCAGGGTGTTGCCCTGGCGGTAGAGCGCCTCGAAGAGCTGCATGATCTCGTGGCTGGTCTTCGTGTCCAGGTTCCCCGTAGGCTCGTCAGCCAGGATGATCGATGGCTTGTTGGCCAAGGCCCGCGCCACGGCCACACGCTGCCGCTGACCACCCGAAAGCTCGTTGGGACGGTGATCCATGCGATCGCCCAGCCCGACCGCCGTGAGGGCCTCCGCCGCTCGCTCGCGGCGGACGCGGCGGCTGAGGCCGGCATAGATGAGCGGCAGCTCCACGTTTTGCAGACAGTTGATGCGAGGGAGCAAGTTGAAGGTCTGGAAGACGAACCCAATCTCGCGGTTGCGGATGTCGGCCAGGTCATCGTCCGACATCTGGCTCACCTGCTGCTCATTCAGGATGTACTCCCCCTGCGAGGGTGTATCCAGGCACCCCAGGATATTCATCATGGTCGACTTGCCCGACCCCGACGGGCCCATGATGGCGATGTAGTCGTTGGGATAGACCTTCAGGGAAGCGCCCGCGAGCGCGTTCACCTCCTGGGTGCCCATTTGGTAGGTCTTCCAGACGTCGCGAAGCTCGATGATGGGGTTGGACATGGGCGTGGAGGTATCGGCGCGGGGGGGGGGTGAGTGGAGACGCCCCAGCGGGGCGTCTTTACTTGGTGGGGGTTAGGCTTCGGGGGAGGTGGTGGCGTCCTCGTCGTCGAGGCGGGTGGTGGAGCCGGGCTCGAGCTCGCGGCTGACGGCGCGGAAGGGGCCGATGATGACCTCCTCGGTGCCTTCGAGGCCTGATCGGATCTCGATGTGCGTGTCATCGGCGATGCCGGTCTCGACCTCCAGCATGCGAGCCTCCGTGCCGTCGGTGATGAAGACCACCTTGCGGAGGTCCTCCACCGCGATCGCCGCGTTGGTTTCCTCGGCCTCGGTCGAGTCTGCACGGACCTTGTTGAGGTCGCGCACGGTGACCGCCTGGATCGGCACGGCAACGACGTCAAACACGGTGTGCGTGAACACATCGATGGTGCCGCTCATCCCGGGGCGAAAACTGGCGAAATTGGCCATGGGCAGCGTGACCTCTTGACCGGCCACAACACCAGGGTCCGCTTCGACGGCCGACCCTTCCTGGAGGTTGTGGGGATCCAGGATGCGTACCTTGACGGGGAAGCTCGTCACCTGCTCCGTCGATTGCATGGTGCCTGCCCGGGCCGAGTTGGCGATCTCCGTGACCACACCGCGGAAGGTGCGTTCGGGGTAGGCGTCGATCTCGATCCGGGCCGAGTCCCCTAGCGCCACGTTGACCACGTCGTTCTCGTTGACATCGACCATGATCTCCATCTGGTCCAGCTTGGCGATGCGCATCATCTCGGTCCCGCTCATCTGGCTGGTCCCCACCACGCGCTCACCCAGTTCCACGTCGAGCTTGCTGACGGTGCCATCCATGGGCGCATAGATCGCCGTCTGCCCCAGCTGCTCACGCGCTTCGCGTAGACGAGCAGAGGCGCTCTGGACGGCATACTCGGCGGCCTCATAGGAGGCCTTGGCCACCTCTAGCTGGGTCTGTGCCGCCTGGAAGTCGGCCTCGGAGATGACATTTTTCTCGAACAGGTCCTGCTGCCGCTCGAAGTCCAGCTCGGCGCGGAGCTGATCTGCACGGCGCTGTGCCAGCGAGGCGCGTGACTGCAGCACGTTGGCATCGGCCTGCTCAACCTGGGCCTCGTAAAAGTCAGGGCGGATGCGAACCAGAAGCTGGCCTTGCGCCACCTGGTCGCCTTCGTTGACGGTGAGCTGGATGATCTCGCCCGAGACATCGGGGCTGATCTTGACCTCCACCTCGGGCTGTACCTTGCCGGAGGCCGTCACCACCTGGGTGATGACGCGGCGCTCGGCGGGGGTGTGCTCTACGGCCATGCCTTCCTCACCACCGCCAAAGAGGCCCGTGGTGCTTCCCACAATACCTAGGATAGCAACGAGGATGACGAGGCCGCCGAGCACCCAGAGGATGCGACGTGTAGGGTTGGGTGATGTGGCCATGATGAGAGGATGCGTACGTAGTAAAGAGGATACTGGCGCCCTGCGCTACCGGAAGAGGGGCGCGTTGGGGTCCAGGCTACCAAGGTAGTAGTCAATGAGGCGCTTTTGAAAGAGGAAGCTGTAGCGCGCCTGCACACGGCTACTGGCCGCACTCACGGCCTGCGCTTGCGCATCCGAAAGCTCCACCAGCGTGTTGGCTCCCACGTTGTAGCGCTCCTGGGCCGCTTCCAACGCCTGATTCGCTGCGCGCACCTGTACCTCGGTCACCTCAACCTCCTTCTCGGCCGTCAGGTAGTCCAGGTAAGCCTGCCGCACCTGCACCGCGATGTCTTGGCGAGCGCCGTCCAACTCCAGGCGAGCCTGTTCGAACTGGACGCGGGCAGCCTGGATGTTGTTGCGCGTGTTGAAGCGGTCGAAGATCGGTACGTTCAGATTGAGACCGAAGTCCCCCTGGCGATTGAAGTCCCCAAACTGGTCGGCAAAGCTGAGACTGGAAGCATCGGTGTAGCGGGAGCTGTAACTCGCGCTGGCGCTGATGGTCGGCCAGAATCCAGAGCGGGCCGCGCGGATGCCCTGCTCGGCCGCGCGAATGTCCAGCTCGCGGGCCTCCAGATCGGCCCGTTGCCCATAAGCCCGCTCCAGCATGGTCGAGACCTGGTAGGTTTCGCCCTGGAGGTCCATCTCCTCAATGTTGGGCGCCACAAACTCGTACTCGTCGAAGGGATCAAGCTGGAGCCTTTGGATGAGCGCGGCTTCGCTGAACTGGGCCTGACGCTGGGCATTGAGCACCTCCAGTTCAGCACTGGCCACCAAGGCCTGCTGCTGGAAGAGGTCGGAGACCGGGCGCGAGCCGACCTCCACGAAGGCCTCAATCTGCGCGAGCAGCTGCCGCTGGGCCTCTAGGTTCTCCTGCTGAATGCGTACCTGCTCGCCCCGCTGGATGAGCAGCAGGTAGTCTGACATGACCCCGAAGACCACGTCTTGCTTGCGCCGGTCGAAGTCGAGGTCCCGCGCCTCCAGGCGTGTCCGCGCCTCTTCCAAGGACGCCGACCGCCCAAATCCGTCGAACACGGTATAGTTGGCCGACACCGACGAGCGGAAACCCGTCGTCGTCTGGTTGACGATGGCCGGGGGGTCCAGTTCTGTGTTAAACTGGCGGCCGAAGTTCGTCCCCCCGTTCGTGTTAAGGCTCAGGCTGGGGAGGTAGGCCGAGCGGGCCCGATCCACCTGAACCGCCTGCTGGGCCACCTGCCGCTCCGTCTGCTGGAGCAAGATGTTCTGCTCCAGCGCCACGCGGACGGCTTCGTTGAACGTGATGCGTTGCTGGGCCGACGCGGGGACGGCCAGCATCAACCCCAGAAGGGTGAGGAGGAACAAGCGAGGAGCCGGGGGCAAGCGCAAGAAAGACATAGAATGGGAGGGGGTGAGTCGATAGACGATCATGGCGGGGACGCGGCCGCTGCCTGTACGAGGGCGTAGTTGAGTTGTTACGTGACGGGAGGAGATTCGACTCTCCAGCCGGGCGCATCCGGCGCCTTACGATCCGCCCAGGTACACCTCGGGAATGGGGGCGGCAGGCGTCTCCTGGTGCCAGTAGATGCTGACGATCCACCACCGGGTCCCGTCGTCGAGCAGCTGGAAGCTGTTGATGCCCCGCGCGAAGGGCTGGTCGGCCGCCATTGTTTCAGCCGTCGCATAGGAGGCGTAGGTGCTGAAGGCATGCAGCAACGGGCCGTATTGCTCCGAGGTGCGATGCAGCTCGACCTCGTAGAAGCCGTTGGCCTCGAAGTACGGCGTGGCCTGCTCGGCGTAGCCTTCGGGCGAGAACACGATCGCCTGCATGGGCCCGCCGTCCCCTGGCTGCGCCGTGGGGATCAGCCGTGCCTCCGGGATGAACAGCGACCGAAACCGGTCCCAGTCACGAGGCGCTCCGAGGGGCCCGGAGATGCTCTCGTAGACCGCCGCGATGATAGCATCTGGCGAGGCCACATCGGCTGGCGCAGCCACGGGGGGGGGCTCCGGGGCGGCCTCCTGCGCCTGAGCTGGTGCGAGGGTCCACAGGCAGAGGCCAAGAACGAGAAGGGATAGACGCATGAGGGCTTCGAGCTTAGCGGAGAGGGTGGGATTCGAACCCACGGTACCTCGCGGTACGCTGGTTTTCAAGACCAGTGCATTCGACCACTCTGCCACCTCTCCAAGGGTGTTTTTTGCCCATGTGGGCAGGTCGCAGACCTATCGATACCTCCAGGTCTCTATACTCATGCCGTGTACATGCCGTCGTGACAACACGGACCTTAGATGTCAGGGGGGGATAGATGATCCGCCTCCCATCAATGGCACAGGGCTTCCCTTGGTTTCCAGGCTGGCTCCTTGCCTCGATGGACCGTGTCCGGGCCCTCAGTGCTCTGTCAAGTTCGTAGTGATAGGTCGATGGGCGTCGCGGCGCGCGACAGGCAAGGCGGCCAAGGAGCGCGGGGCCGCGCCCCGGGCGACGCGGACAACGCCGCCTGGCGTGTGACGAGGCGTACAGCGCCCATCAATAGGAGCTTGACAGAGCACTCAGGAGCCTTGCGACTCCGGAACAGCGCTCACCGATCAGCCGAGGCCCAGCCTTGTTGCCCCGCAGCGGCCGCTCGCGCCAGTGCGCCCTGGGTGCCATCCAGCACCGGCAGGGCCTCAGACAGGTGGGCGTTTGCTTCATCGAGGGCGCCTTGCTGCTGGAGCGCCAGCCCCAGATACACCCGGGCTTCCGCGATCCGGGGATGCGCGGGTTCGTACACAGCCCGCCGGATCGCCACGGCTTCTTCCAAGGCCACTTGGGCCTCCGAGGCAACGCCCCGGGCGAGGGCCAGCCGCCCCTGCGCCAGCCGGGCCTCGGCGATGCGGGGGTGTTCAGCGGGCATCGTGGCCCGGAGGATCGCTAGGCTTGCTTCGAGGTGCCAGGCGGCGACGTCATATTGGCCCAGGTCTACCAGGCTGGCGCCCAGCTTCATGCGGTCGACAGCCACCTCGTGATGGTCGGCGCCCAGCGCGGCGGAGTCCCGGGCGACGACGTCTCGAAAGCCGGTCACGGCCGCCTCGAAGTCGCCCTGCTCGTGCAAGAGCGCCGCGAGGTTGTACCGCTGGATCGTGACGCGGGGATGATCAGGCCCCAGGGCGTCGATGCGCAGGGCGAGCGAGCGCTCGTACAACCCGACGGCCTCGTCATAGACCCCCTGGATGGAGAGCGCCAGCCCCAGGTTGTTGAGCTTCGTGGCCACATCCAGGGGTCCTTCGTTGTTGAGCTCTGCCAGGCGCACAGCGTCTCGCAGGGTCCGGACAGCCTCCTCGTACTGCCCCTGTTGCCGCAGTACGTTCCCCAGCGTGTTGAGAGAGGTCGTGATGAGCGGATGTCCCTCCGGAAGCCGGGCCTGACGGATCTGCAACGACGATCGGACCAGCCATTCGGCCTCACGCAGTCGCCCGAGCCTAGCCAGCACCACGCTGAGCGCTTGCTGGGTCGTAGCAACCTCTGGGTGGTCCGCCCCCCAATGGGCCTCCGCCCCCGTGAGCGATGCCTGCAGCACGCGGACGGCTTCCTCTACCTCCCCAGCGCGCGACAAAAAGACCCCCAGGTCGTTCAAGCTGGCTAGGGTTCTGGGATGGGTGGCCCCCAGGCTCTGTTCATGGATCGCGGCGGCCTCCCGGGCCAAGGTCACGGCCGCCTCTAGGTCGCCGGCATAATACCGGGTGCTGGCTATCCCCTTCAAGGTCGTGGCCACGTCTGGATGCGACCGTCCGTAGAGACGCTCTTGGATCGCCAAGGCCTCCCTGAAGGCCGAGTCAGCCGCCGCGAAATCGTCGTTCTCATCCAGCTTCCCCAACTCGAACAGGGCCAACGCCAGGCCCGCTGAGGGCGCCCCGGTCTCGGCGGACAGGCCCCGTTCCAAGGCTAGTGCCTCGTTCAACAGGGTCCGCGCGGTCTCGCGCTCATCCCGCACCCGATACACCTCCCCGATGCGGCGAAGCAGCTCGGCCTGCACAGCGGGCTGGCCCGTCAGATCCGTGCGTACCCGCTCCGCGCCTTGCGCCAGCAGGTCGAGGGCCCGCAGCGTGTCGGTGCGGACAGCACTCCAGGGGTCGGAGGCCATGAAGAGGTCGGTCAGGAAGGACGCGATCTCCTCCACCTTGGCGGTTTCCTGCTGGGCTAGGTCCCGCTCTTGGGCCACCTGGCGTGCCTGCCAGAGCGATAAGGCGAGGCTAGCCACCAGCACCAGGACCACCGCGGCGCCGGCGGCTACGGGCACCCGGTGGCGCTGCACGAACTTGCGGATGCGGTAGCCCAGGGTATCAGGCTGGGCCTCGACGGGCAGCCCCGCCAGGTGGCGCCGGATGTCGGCCACAAAGGCCTCGGCGCTGGGGTAGCGGCGGGCGGGCTCATGGGCGAGGGCCTTCAAGCAGATCTGGTCCAGGTCGCCCCGGAGCCGGCGGCTCACGTGCTCCATCGTGCCGCCGCCGTAGGTGCCAGTGGCCGTATCGCTGGAGACCGCTTTCGACGGGGGGGTAGGGGCCGTTTGGAGCACCTGGTGGGCCTCGGCCAGGGTCTCGACAGCAAAGGGGCGTTGCCCGGTCAGCAGTTCGTACAAGACCACCCCCAGGCTGTAGACGTCGGTCGTGGTGGTGATGGGACCGCCGGTGAGTTGCTCCGGGGCCGCATAGGCCGGGGTCAGCAGGTGGTGTCCCGTCTGGGTGAGGCCCGCCTGCCCGTCGGCCTCGTCCACCAGCTTGGCGATGCCGAAGTCGAGGAGCTTGACCAGAGGACGCCCGCCCCCGTCTTCGGTGACGAGGATGTTCGAGGGCTTGAGGTCGCGGTGCACGATGAAATGGCGGTGGGCGTGTTGCACGGCGTCGCCGACGGCGGTGAACAGGTCCAGTCGTTCCTGCACCGAGAGCTGATGGCGCTCGCCGTAGGCCGTCAGCGCCAAGCCATCCACGTACTCCATCGCAAAAAAGGGCGTGCCATCGTCGGTCTGCCCAGCGTCCAGCAAGGCCGCGATGTGGGGATGGGTCAGCCGGGCGAGTACGTCGCGCTCCTGCAGGAAGCGATGGATTCGTTCCGGGCGAGCCAGGGCTCCGCGCACCAGCTTCAGCGCCACCACCTTGTCGACGTCGGTGCGACGGGCCCGGTAGACGGTCCCCATACCGCCTGCCCCCAGGAGTCCTTCGATCTGATAGGCCCCCACCTGTGACGGCAGAGGAGGCGGGACGGTCGTCTCAGCCCCGTCCAGACGGTGCACGTCGCCGAGGGGCACGTCCAGGAGATCAAAGGCCTCGTCATCGGCGGCCAGGAGCCGCTCGACGGCCGCGCGCAGATCCGCATCATCGCCACTCGCCTGGACGATAAAGCCGAGGCGCTCGGCGAGGGGATACTCCAGGGCGGCTTCAAACAGCGCCTGGATGCGGGCATAGCGGTCGGCGTCCATGAGCAGGAAGCGAGGGTCGAGAGATGGAGGGTGGGAAGCGGACCGGGGGAGCCCCCTCAGGTCCACATCGATCTATAGCGCAACGGGGGCGCCTGTTGCATCATGTGCGACCGGATGCCGGGTAGGGGACCTCATCAGGCCTGGCTCAGCCAGTCCTTCAGCCAGGCGCGGGCCATGCGCCAGTCTCGCGTGACCGTGATGGTTGAGACGCCCAGGGCGGCGGCGGTCTCCTCGATGGTCAGCCCGCCGAAGTACCGGCACTCCACGACGCGTGCGTGGCGGGGTTGAAGGGTTTCGAGGTGATTCAGGGCTTCGTCCAGGGCCACCAGCTCGTCGGCGCGTTGCATAGGCACCAGGGCTTCTTCGAAGGTTAGCGGAGCCACTCCCCCGCCTCGCTTCTCCGCGTTGCGCTTGCGAGCATAGCTGATGAGCACGCGCCGCATGGCCTGGGCGGCCACCGCGTAGAAGTGCACCCGGTTCTCCCAATCCTGCTGCTGATGGTCGACAAGCTTCTCGTAGGCCTCGTGTACCAGGGCGGTGGTGCTCAGCGTGTGCCCACGGCGCTCGTGCCGGAGCTGCCGGTGCGCGATCCCACGCAGGGCGCCATACACGTGGGGCATCAGCTCCCCGAAGGCCTCGGCGCGCCCCTGGCGCAGCTCGTCCAGCAGGTAGGTCACAGTGGCCATAGGACGGTAGATCGGACTAGAGCGACACAAACGACGGTCTCGCAAGATCATAAGGGGCACTCCAGGGCAAGGTCAAGCACCGGGGAGCCCCGCAGCAAGCGAGTCCTGAAGCCGATCGGAGGCCGGATATCGCGTGGCCTCTGATGCAATGAGCGAGCAGCCTGCGCTACAGGAGATAGAACCCCCTGGTCTGGCTTGCGTGCAGGCCTCGCCAGGGCGCGTGTCCTTCTCCACTGATCGTTTGGACCGATGCACCGCCTTGCCCTGCTTATCGCCCTGCTTATCCTGAGTCTTATCCCGACCGCGCACGCGCAGCGGGTCCAGCCCCTCGACAGCGAAGCCCGCGGCCCGTACGTGGCCTACGCGCTGGCGGCCTCGCCGACCACCCCCACCTACCCAGCGCCCGCAGGCCTTGCGTTCAACCCGTCGGGGGGCGTCTTCGTGGACCGTCTCGGGACCGGCGCCTACCGCATGCGCTTCGAGGGCCTGGACGCCCTGCTAGCGTCCCGGAGCACCGTCCTCAACAGCGAATATGGCGCGGGGGCGCACGTCCAGGTGACTACGCACAGCACGCCCGGCGCGACCTGTACTGTAGAGCGGTGGTTGCCAGAAGCGGGGGCCCTGAGCGTCTACGTGCGCTGCTTCGACGGCACGGGCGCCCCCCGAGACGCCGCGTTCAACGCCCTGGTCCTGGAGCCCGCCACCTACAGCGGCACGCTGGGCTACGCCTGGGCCGACAAGCCGAGCTTGGCCAGCTACGTGGCCGACGGCCGCTATGCGTTCTCCAGCAACGGCGGCACCGTGACCGTCCGCCGGACCGCACCCGGCGCGTATACCGTGGCCTTTCCCAACCTGCAAGACCTGGTCGACCCCACCATCCCGGGCGGGGGGCTCCATGCTCAGGTCACGGCCTACGGGGTGCTTCCGGTGCGCTGCCAGATGACCGGATGGGGCCGCGCAGCCGGAGCGGCTCAGGTCGATGTCCGCTGCCTCAACCCGGCGGGCCTCGCCGTGGACGCGCCGTTCAACGTGCTCCTGGTCAACCGGGGTCTGGCCCTCAACGAGTTGGGCTATACCTGGGCGGACCGGCCCACCATCAGCACCTACGAGCCAGCCTCAGGATACAGCCCGAGCCTCCGCCCGTCAGTTCAGCGCGCCAGTACGGGTCGGTACGCGGTGCAATTTCCGGGTCTGGACCCCACGTCTGGGAGCGTGCACGTGCAGGTCTCCACACGGCAGTCCGCCCTGGCCCTCTGCCAGACCGTTCGGTGGGGCCCTCGGGACACCGGGTTGCGAGCCGAGGTCGCCTGCTACGACGGCAGCGGCGCCCTCACCGACGCGGCCCTCGCGATCACCGTCCTGGTGGGCCAAGCCCCGCGCCCGGGCGATACCGACGTCACGGTGTCTTTCGAAGGCTTCGGACCCGGCACGTTGCTCTCGAACGAGTTCTTTACCCAGTATGGCATCCTCTTCCCTAACGGCCTCCTGACGGTCCGCTGCACCGAGGGCCGCGACGACTGTACCCGTGCTCGCTCGGCCCGCAACGTGGCGATCCCCCTGGCCGACACCGAGTTCGGCCGTGAGCGCATCGTCATCAATTTCGCCGAGCCCCAGGCAGAGGTGGCCCTCTCGGTGAACGGCGCCTTCCTGCAAAACGGAGAGCGGCGCGTGGTCACGCTCACCGGGCACCGCTACTGGAACGCCTCCGGCGCGTTTGTCACCGACGAATACGAGGTGGAGAGCCATGCAGGCTGGTCCACCCGGCTCCGCGTAGAGGCTGGCCCCGATGATCCGCCTCTGTATAGCGTCTCACTCGAAGCCGGCCTCGAGGGCACCGGCACCCTGGACAACCAGGTCGTGATCGATGACCTGTACGCCAGCAGCACGTCCTCGCAGACCGAAGATACCGGTCCACCGCGGGTCACCATCGACTTTCTCGAGCTGGCCGACACCGGCCAAGGCAGCTACCGGCTCCGGGTCTCTGACGACCTGACGCTCGATCAGGTGACGGCCGAGGTGGTCCGCGAAG
Source organism: Bacteroidota bacterium (assembly GCA_038747425.1). Lineage (GTDB taxonomy): Bacteria > Bacteroidota > Rhodothermia > Rhodothermales > JBCDJV01 > JBCDJV01. The sequence goes on along the minus strand of JBCDJV010000011.1, from coordinate 30,736 downwards.
ACGACAGCACGCGCGTCTGGCCCCCCCCGGGCTTCTCGACCGTCCAGTGCGGCGATGCAGACAGCGGCGGGTGTGGCAACCGAGGCTTCAGCGCCCGGGTTGGCTTTACGCTGCCCGAGGCGGGGCGCTACACGTTCGTGGCCACCGGCCGCGACCTGGTGGGGAACGTCACCGAGCGACGGGCGAGGATCCGCTATGAGCCACCGCCGCCGCCCGCCCGCGTCTTCGTCCACAAGGTGGAGCTCAACCAGGCCGTGACCAACCGCCTGTACGACCGCAACATCCGGGTGTCTGATCCTACCCTGCTCGTCCCCAACAAAAACCTCCTCCTCCGCTATTTCCTGCATGCGGAGGGGGGGGAACGGCCCGCGTTTACCGCACAGCTGCAGGTGGACATCACCCGCACGGATGGCCGCGTGTTCACCCGGCGGTTTGGCCCCAACACGACACCAGACACCGTCCTCGTGCAGCCCCTTCCGGAGGATGTAGGCACGGCTCGCCGCGATACGCTGGTGCAGATGCGGGCGGACTCGTCGCGGACGCTCAACTTCGTCGTGCCCGGCACGTGGCTGAACGAGGCCCGATCCATGGAGGTGGTCCTCTGGGAGGGCGTCACCGAGTTGAGCCGGGCCCAGTTTGACGGCCTCGACGAGAACCGGTCCATCCTGGCGCTCCAGCTGACGCTCCTCAATGCCATGACCCCAGCCGCCTTCGACGAGGAGGTGCGGCCTTACCTGGAACAGGCGCTGCCCTACAGCGAGGTGCGCATCTTGTCTCAGCGCCGCGATTTTTTCCCCGGCCCGCCCCTGGTGGGGACCGGTCTGTGCGGGACCTATCTGATCTGGCAGTTCCTGCGGGGTGACGACTTTGGCCCGACGGGCTTGCCCACGGACGGCCGGTACTTTGCCACGAAGGGAGCCATCGCGCCCATCGACCGGAGCGGCCTCGACTGTGGCGGCCTGGCGTGGCGCGGGTGGCCGAACTTCATCTCGCGCGCCTGGGGCAGCACCGTGGCCCACGAGATCGGGCACACCACCGGGCTGAAGCATGCCAGCAACTTCCACGGCGAAGGCGGCGGCGGCAGCTTCGTAGACTGGCCGTACTACCACGGCGCTATCGGCCGCCCGGATGAGACCTTCGGGGCCATCTTGCTGCCCGATGAAGACCGCCCGGCACGCGGTGATGAGGGCGCCTGGGAGGTGCACATCGTCGATCCGTGCCCCACGGCGGATCTCGAGGAACGGTATCCCACCTGTGACCTCATGGACATCGAAGAGCGCCATCCCACCGTCCCGCATGAATTCATGTCGTACGGGATCAGCGACGGGGAGGACAACCCCGTCCCGCAGCTGCCCGGTACCCGGGGGCGGTGGACCTCGACGGATACGTACAACGCCATGTACGGTGCGGTCCGGCCCCCCGATCTGTCGGTCATGCCGATGGTCGCTGCGCTGGAACCGGATGCCTCGGTGGCCCCGACCCACGTAGCCAACGCCCAGGAGCCGCTGACCGACGCGCTGGTGGTGGCCGCCCTCGTCAAGCCGGAGGAAGGGACCGCCTCGGTCCTCGCCACCATGCGCCGCCAGGCCCGCCGGGCGGAGCTGACCCCGTCTGGTGGGGCCGCCTACACGGTGCAGGCCCTGGATGCGGCGGGCGCGGTGCTGGCCGAGGGGGCCACGCCCGGCTACGAGGTGACCGCCCACGGCCGCCTAGAGACGCCCCAAACGATGCTGCCCGTTTTCCTGCCGCACCAGGACGGGGTGGCCGCCTTCCGGATCCTGGAGCAGGGTGTCCCGCTGGCCGAGCAACCGGTCTCGGCCAGCGCTCCCACGGTGCAGCTGCTGGTTCCCAACGGGGGCGAGCACCTCACCGAAGGAACGGTTACCATCCGCTGGACGGGCGGCGACGCCGACGGCGACGCCGTATCCTACCACGTCGAGTACCTGACGGCCCCAGCGGGGACCTGGCAGAGCCTGGGGCTGGTCCCGCCCGGTCAACCCACCGAGCTGACCGTGACCGTGGCTGATCTAGCGCCCAGTACCACCGCGCGCTTCCGGGTGGTGGCCTCCGACGGACTCCGCACCAGCCAGGATCTGTCCGATGCGGACTTCAGCACGGACCCGTCTAGCCCGCCGGATGTGTTCAACAACATCAGCCTCAACAGCTACGATCTGTACCTGTATGACACGAAAACGAGCAGGACGAGCCGGGTGACCACCGTCCCGGGGCGCGGTGAATTCAACCCGGCGTGGTCGCCCACGGGGCAGGCGGTGGTGCACGACGTAGCGACGTTCGATGTGGATGGACAGACCTTCGTGGAGCAGGCGCTGGCCATCACGCGGAGCCATGGCACCACCCTGGTGCCGGGCAGCGAAGGGGGCAACGATGCCGCCTGGTCGCCGCTGCTGTTCTTCCTGGCGTACGACCGTCTTTCCGAGGCGGGGACCCGCAACGTGTACGCGGTGCCCGTTTGGGGCGGCACCCCCTCGCTGATACGCACGGACGCCAGCGATCCGGCGTTCTCGCCCCTCGGCCGCTACCTCGTGGTGGTGCAGCCGTCCGATCAGACGCTGTGGTCGGTGGACCTCCTCACCGGGCGCGAGGCCCTCATTGGACCGGGGACCCAGCCGAGTTGGTCGCCCAATGGTCGGTATCTGGCTTTTATCCAGGAGGGACGCCTGAAGACGCTTCGGGTGCGGAAAAACGGCACGCCCCTCGGCCGCCGGACGCCGGTGGCCCTCACCGAAGCGGGCATCGCTTACAGCCAACCGTCGTGGTCGCCGAAGAGTGACGAGGTGTACGTGGCCGCAGACCGGGATGGAGACGTAGACCTTTGGGTGGTGTCGGCGGAAGGCGGTACCCCGACGCGCGTAACGGGCCAGGCGCGGGCCGGGGATTTCGACCCCGCGATGTCGCCATGGGGCCGGTATGTGGTCTACGCGGGCTACACGGCCCCCGGGGACGGTGCAGGCAAAGGCACAGAAGCCGCCGACGCTAACCCGCTGTACATGGACGCTCCTGCGCGCCCGTGGCCGTCTATGGCAGACGCGGTGGGCGAGCAGTTCGGATGGGCCCAGACGGACCGTTCCCTCCAGCGCCAGTATGCCGATTGGCTGGAGCACGCTCCCGAAGCGGCCTACACGCCGACGGCCCTCGACCTACCTGGGGATTTTGCGGTGGAGGCCTATCCCAACCCGTTCAACCCGGTCACCACGCTCCGGGTACAGCTGGCCGAGGCGCAGCCGGTGCAGGTCATCGTGTATGACCTGCTGGGCCGGATGGTGACCCGCCTGGTAGACGGCCCGCTGGAGGCCGGGGTGCATCTGATCCGGTGGGACGCCCAGGGCCTACCGAGTGGCACCTATGTGTACCGGGTTGCCACACCTGCAGGCCAGCACACCGGTCGGGTGGTGCTCCTCAAGTAACGCCGCCTGCCTGGAGCCACGCGGCCACCTCTTCGGGAACCGCCGCATCGCGGCCGCGAAGGATCGGTCCCGGTGATGTATCTTCAGAGCAGGCCCTTCGTCAGATGGACGGTCCGCGCCCTGCCCCGTCCAGCCTGCTTTGCCATGCGCCGCGACCTGCTGACCCTGGCCCCGCTCGCCGCCTTGCTTCTCGTGTTGCTCGCCACCCTGCTGACTCAGCTGATGCCTCCTTCTACGACGCCGTCTGCCACCGCCGCCAACCCACTCCTGGCTGCCTGGACGGGGCCCTATGGCGGGGTCCCCGCCTTTGACCGGATGCACCTGGACGACCTGGAGCCAGCGCTGGAGGCGGCTATGACTGAGCACCTAGCGGAGGTGGACGCCATCGCCGCCGCCAAGGGCACGCCGACCTTTGAGAACACCATCGTGGCGCTGGAGCGGGCGGGGACCACCATGGAACGCGTCTCGACGTACTACGGCATCTGGAGCAGCAATCGCTCTACGCCGGCCTTCCGCGCCATTCAGCAGCGCATGGCCCCTCGGCTGGCGGCCTACCGCGCGCAGCTTACCCAGCATCAGGCGTTGTTTGAGCGGGTGGCGGCCGTGCATGCGCAGCGGCACGAGCTAGACCTCCGCCCCGATCAGCAACGCCTGGTGGAGCGGGTCTACGACCGCTTCGCCCGGCAGGGCGCCACGCTAGACGCCGCCAGCCAGGCTCGCTACGCCGCCATCAACCAGCGCCTGGCGACCCTCTATGCCGCCTTTGCTGACCGGATCCTGGCCGACGAGGAGGAGGCGCTCTTCCTGACGGCCGAGCAGTTGGGGGGCGTGCCTACCTCTGTGGTACATGGCCTCGCCCAAGCCGCGGCCGAGCGCGGACGGCCCGAGGCATATGCCGTCCTGAACACGCGCTCCTCAGTGGCCCCGGTGCTCACCTACGCCCGGGACCGCACCGTGCGGGAGCGGGTATGGCGCGCCTACACCCAACGCGGCATCGGTGGAGACGTGGACAACTACGACCGCATCGCCGAGATCGTGCAGTTGCGCCATGAGCGAGCGCAGCTGCTGGGGTATCCACACTATGCCGCTTGGCAAGTGGAGCCGTGGATGGCACATACCGCCGATCAGGTGGAGGCCCTGCTCCAGGCCGTCTGGGCCCCTGCCGTGGCCCGTGTGGACGACGAGGTGGCGGCCATGCAAGCCCTGGCCGAGGCCCAAGGCGCGGACTTCACCATCGCTCCCTGGGACTACCGCTACTATGCCGAGCAGGTGCGGCAAGACCGCTACGCCTTCGACTCCGAAGCCGTCAAGCAGTATCTCCAGCTTGATCGCCTGTGTGACGCCCTCTTTTTTGTGGCCGAGTCCCTCTTCGGCCTCGCCTTCACGCCCGTCCCCGCTGGGACGGTGCCGGTCTTCCACGACGACGTGACGGTCTACGAGGTGACTCGCCCCGCCACGGGCGAGCATGTGGGCCTGTGGTACCTCGACCCGTTCGCCCGCCCCGGCAAGCGATCCGGCGCCTGGGCCACCACGTACCGCCGCCACACGCGCTTCGATGGCGTCCAGACCGTGCTGGCCTCGAACAACGCCAACTTCATCGCAGGCCCGCCCGGCACGCCCGTCCTGCTGTCTTTCGACGATGCCGAGACGCTGTTCCACGAGTTCGGTCATGCCTTGCACTACTTGACCTCGCAGGCGGCCTACCCTTCGTTGGACACCGTCGTGCGGGACTACGTGGAGGTACATTCACAGCTCCTGGAACGCTGGCTACTCACCCAGCCCGTCATCGAACGTTTTCTCGTGCATCACGAAACAGGAGCCCCGATGCCGGATGCGCTGCTCGGCAAAATTCGGACCTCGGCCACCTTCAACCAGGGCTTTGCCACGACCGAGTATCTGGCCTCGGCGCTCATTGACTTGGCCTACCATACCGCGGACCCCCAAGACCTTGACCCGGCTGCCTTCGAGCAGGCTACCCTGGCGGAGCTTGGACTGCCGGATGAGGTGGCGATGCGCCACCGGCCGCCGCACTTCAGCCACGTGTTCTCCGGGGAAGGGTATGCAGCGGGCTACTATAGCTACCTCTGGTCCGACGTGCTCACGGCCGACGCCGTCGAGGCCTTCGCGGAAGCCCCCGGCGGTTTCTACGACGCCGACCTGGCCGCCCGCCTGGAGCGCCACCTGTTCGCGCCGCGCAACGCCGTCGACCCCGCCGAGGCCTACCGAGCCTTCCGGGGCCGAGACGCGCACCTCGACGCCCTACTGCGCGACCGTGGCTTCATCGCCCAGCCCTGAACACGTCGAAAAAAGGGTCGCGATAAAATGTGGCGCACGCTCGGCAGGGTATGACACAAAGATGTCACTACCCTGATCGATCTTGGGTATGCGTACGCTGATGGTCAGACCCGTGGAGTGACTTTCTGCCTCCATGTGTGGTATCTGCGAGCCATTGGCTTTCCAATCCCCTCACCCAAGACGCTGCCGATACCATGATCACGACGATGGCCTCTCCTGTCACCTCGCCTGCCACCACCCGCACGCCGCTTCACCTGTGGATCGTGGGTGGCCTTTCGCTACTCTGGAATGCGTTCGGCGCTCTGGACTACCTGATGACCCAGTTCCAGGTAGAGGCCTACATGAGCGCGTTCACCCCAGAGCAGGTCGCCTACTTCTACGGCTTTCCCGTGTGGGTGGACATAGTCTGGACGTTTGGTGTCTGGGGCAGTGTGGCGGGCTCCATCGGGCTGCTGCTCCGGAAGCGCTGGGCCACAACAGCGTTCGTGGTCTCGCTGGCTGGTCTGCTAGGCTGCAGCCTGTACACGATGATCCTGACCGATGGGCTCGCGCTCATGGGCGGTGTCCAGGCCGCGATATCGGCCGTCATCTGGGCCCTCATCGTTGGGCTCATGGTGTACAGCGTAGTGCTCACCCGGCGCGGCGTGCTGCGCTGAGCACCCGACCTGTTCAGAGCGTGGAGGTCATGAAGACTTCTTCGCGCTCGAAAGACGCCAACCCGGTGGCTTCGCGCTCGGCCTGTGTCGAGCGCGTCACCGGGTCTGTGCGTACCGCCTCGAGGGTCTGCGCACAGGCGGCTTCATCCGGGTACGCCCAGATGACGACGAGGCGCCTATCCTCCGTCAGCCAGCGGCCCACAAGTTGGGCGCCGTGGCGTTCATGCACCGGCTGCACGTAGGCTTTGAAGATGCGGGTGGCGACCTCATGATCCGCGTCGGCGGCATAGTAGGTTCGCATGCGATAGTACATGGGTACGTGGGGGTTAGGGAGGAGGCAGGGCTCGCCGAAGGCCTGGAAACGGGTCGGCCTAGTGGATATCGGCCAGAAGATAGCGCCTGGATGCGCCAAAGTGCGCATCCCACCTTGGCCTGGGCGTTGTATCTAGCGAACGCTCCCTCCACCCATTGGTCTACCTCATCATGCTGACCCGTGCGCCCTTTGCCGTGCTGGACGTCACCCTCCGTGACGGCGGCTACCTCAACGACTGGGCTTTTTCAGCCGACGCCATGCACGCTGTGGTCACGGCGCTGGAGGCCGCCGGCGCCGACGGCGCGGAGGTCGGCTACATCGACGATACGCCGGGCCTCCCCTTGGGAGCCGCCTGCCCGCCGGACCTGCTCGCTCAGCTGCGCGACGCGGCCCCGCACCTATGGCTGGCCGCCATGCTGCGCCCCTCCGTGGCTGACCCCGCCGCTATCCTGGCGTCGCGCAGCGCCTACCTGGACCTGATCCGCATTCCCACCCATGCCAACGCCACGGGGCCCTCGCGGGCAGTAGCCGAGCACGTCCGTGGCGCGGGGCTCCTGTGCAGCATCAACCTGACCAACGTCAGTGCCTATCCTGTAGAGCTGCTCGCGGCGGCTACGGCCGAGTTTGCACGCCATGACCTCATGGATGTCCTCTACCTGGCCGACTCCCGTGGAGCACTTCGTCCAGGCGAGGCCGCGCCCCTGGTCCGTGCCCTGCGGCGCGTGTGGGACGGCCCCATCGGGTTTCATGCGCACGACAACCTCGGCTGGGCCTTGGCCCACACCGTCGAGGCACTGGGCGCCGGCTGCGTGCTGGCCGACGGCTCCCTGAACGGCCTGGGGCTTGGGGGCGGCAATACCGTCACGCAGGACTTGCTCCCCCTCGACGACGCCTCAGCCGATCGCCTGCGCGAGGTCGGCACGCGGGTGCTGCACCCGCTCTCGGACAGCCAGCGCCGTCCCTACGTGCTGTCCGCTCATAAGAACATCAGCCAGGACTGGATCGCCCCACTCGTCCAGGCGTACCCGGCCACACTCTGCGCGCTGTTGGAGACCCTCCCACGCCGGTCGTATCGCTCCCAGGACGAGGTTGAGGCGGCCTTCCAGACGGCGGCGGTGCCCTCGTAGCACCTCGTTGACTTCCCCATCCTGCGATGGCTTCCGACCCTTCGCCTGTTCCTGTTGATGCCGCGCGGACCCTCTGTGATGTCGTGGCCCAGCACGCCCTCACGCATCCTCAGCACCCAGCCCTCCGTGATGCCACCACCACCTGGGCCTACGCCGATCTGCAAGCAGCTATGGACCGGGTGGCGGTAGGCCTGCAGGCCCGACAGCGGCCCACAGGACCCGTAGCGCTGTTACTGACGCCCGGGGTGGCCAACTACGGGGCCTTGATGGGCGTGATGCAGGCGGGTTTCATCGCCCTCCCTCTGGATCCCAACCACCCCCCGGCCTACCTCGCCCAGCTGCTGCACAGCGCAGCCCCCGTGGCCCTACTCAGCGACCGCGCCTCGGCTCCCCTGATCGCTCAGCTCAAAGCCGAGGCGGCCGTCCCCCCGACCCACGTGGTGCTGGACGATCTGCTGACACGCCCGCTAGCCCCTGCCGAAGTGGCCGCGGCGCGCCCTGTCCTTGACCCCACGTCCCCCGCTCTCATCCTCTACACCTCAGGATCGACCGGCACGCCCAAAGGGGTGGTTCACAGCCATCAGGCCTTCCTGCAGAGTGGGGTTCACCGCACGGCGTACGCCCAGCTGAAACCCGCGGACCGTGTCACGATGCTCTACCCGTACACGTCCTCCGCCGGGGTGAAGGTGGACGCGGTCAGCGCCCTGTACGCAGGCGCCACGCTGTGCCTGTACGATCTCAAGGCGCAAGGGCTGGCCAGGCTCAAGGACTGGCTTCGGCGCGAAGGCATCACGGTCTACCACTCCGTCCCCACCGTTTTTCGCGCACTCTGCCAGACCCTGGCGGCCGAGGACCGCTTTCCCGAGGTCCGGTTTGTGCACCTAGGTGGCGAGCCCTGGCGCTGGACGGACGTCGACCTCTTCGCCCAGCACTTTGAGCCGTCCTGCCGCCTGACCAACAACTTCGGCGCCACCGAGGCCGGTATCGTCTGCCGGCAGGCCATCGACCCAGCGGCCCCACGCCCCCCAGGGCCCGTCCCCGTAGGCCAGCCCCCTCCCTTCAACACGGTGAAGCTGGTGGACGAAGCGGGTGACGACGTCCCCTATGGCGAAACCGGACGCATCACCGTCCGGAGCCCGCACGTGGCCCTCGGCTACTGGCGCGCCCCAGCCCTCACGGCGAAAACGTTCATCGACCACGGGGACGGGACGCGGACCTACCGCTCGGGCGACCTCGGACGGTGGACCGACCATGGCTTGGAGCTCCTGGGCCGGGCCGACTCGATCGTGAAGGTGCGAGGCATCCGGGTGAACCCGGTGGAGGTAGAGCGCGCGCTGCTGGGCGATGCCCAGGTGGCCGATGCGGTGGTCCACCCGGACCCCGAGCAGCTACGGGCCCTGGTGGTGGTCAGCGGGTCCGAGCCCCTGGACCGGGGCCGCCTGCGCCAGGCCCTGCGGGACCGTCTCCCAAGCGGCCTTGTGCTGTCCCAGATCGTCGCCGTGGACGCGCTGCCACGCCTCCCCAACGGCAAGGTCAACCGCCAGGACCTGGGTCGCCTCCTGGACCAGGCAGCCATTAGCGAACCCATTGAGGCTCCCCAGACGCCCACGGAGGTGGCCCTGGCTGCCATCTGGGCCGAGGTCCTGGAGATCGACCAGGTAGGCCAACGTACGCACTTTTTCGAGCGAGGCGGGCAGTCCATCCGCGCCCTCCACGTGGCCGCCCAGGTAGAAGAAGAGCTGGGGATCCACCTGCCACCCGCCACCCTGTTCGACCACCCTGTGCTGGCGGATCTGGCGGCGTTTCTGGACACCCAGGCGCAGGCGGCCGAGGTGCAGACGCTGCCCGTGGCGCCCCGCCCTCCCGAGACGCCCTTCGAGGCCCCCACCACGACCACGCAGCAGCGGCTCTGGTTTCTGCATCAGCTCGCCCCCGATGACACCGCTTACCACAACGGCGCGGCCTGGCAACTGCGGGGCCCCCTAGATGAGGCGGCCTTGGAGGCCTCCTGCCGGGCCCTGGTGGACCGGCATGAACCCTTGCGCACGACCCTAGGCCCCACCGCCGATGGCCCTCCCCGGCAGTGGGTGCACCCCCATAGGCCGTGTGCCTTCACGCGCGAAGAGGCGGAGCCGTTGGACGACGAGGGGCTCCAGGCGCGCTTGACAGCCTTGACCCAGGAGCCCTATGCCTTGACCCAGGGCCCCCTCCATCGTTTTGTGCTCTTGCGGCGCGGTCCTGAGGATCACGTCTTGTTTCTGGGCACGCACCATATCATCTCGGACGGATGGTCGATGGGCGTCCTCTACCGCGAGCTGAGCGCTCTGTATGCGTTCCACCGGACAGGCGCCCCCTTGGCCCTGCCCCCGCTCTCCGCCCAGTACGCCGACTGGGCGCAGTGGCAACAGGATCATCCAGTGGCCGATGGCGACCCCCATCTGTCCTACTGGCGAGATCAACTTCGCGACCTTCCTCCCCTCGACTGGCCGCTCGAACGGCCACGCCCTCCGGCCCGGACTGGTCAGGGGGGTACGGTGCCCTTCACCCTGCCGGCTTCCGTCCACCGAGTCTTGGAAGCCCTCGGGGCACGGGAAGACGCCAGCCTGTTCATGGTGCTGCTCACAGCCTTCCAGGTCGTGCTCGCTCGCTACACGCGGCAAAACGACTTCGCGGTGGCGGTCCCGGTGGCTGGGCGCCCCCATCCAGCCCTCCGCTCCCTGTTTGGCTTCTTCGCCAACACACTGCTTATCCGCACGCCCGGCGCCTGGCTACCAACCGAGGATGGGCACGAGGCCCCCAGCTTCCGCAGCGCTCTCCGGCAGGTGCGCCAGACCACGCTGGCGGGGTACGCCCACCAAGAGGCGCCGTTTGACCGCGTGGTGGAGGGCCTCCGGTCTCGACGGGCAGCGGGCGAGGCTCCGCTGGCCCAGGTCTTCTTCGCCCTCCAGAACGCCTACGCCGAGGCCCTCGCCCTACCCGACCTGCACCTGCATCGGCTGCCGCTAGAGCCTGGCAGCGCCAAGGCCGACCTGACCGCTGAGTTGCGGACCGACCCCGCCACCGGCGCCCTCACCGGCACCTTCACCTACGATGCCGACCTCTTCACGGCGGCCCGTGTCGAGCCCTTGGTGACCGCATACCAGCGCCTTCTGACGGCTGTGGCCGAGGCCCCAGACACACCCATTGACCGGATCCCGCTGGCCTCATGGCCTTCCGCTGGCCCACCGGTGACCACGCCGACGGCGACGGTCTGGACGCGCTTTGCGGCTCAGGCCAAGGCCCGTCCTAACGCCGTGGCCCTCCTCCACCACGAGACCACCTGGACCTATGCTGACGTGCGCGCCGAGGCCGACCGCATAGCGGCCCACCTCCAGGCGACTGGCCTCCACCCTGGCGCGCATGTGGGCCTTCTGCTGGAGCGTGGCCCCGCGTTGGTGGCGGCCCTGCTGGCGGTGCTGCGTTTGGGTGGGGTGTACGTCCCCTTGGACCCGGCCAATCCCCCGGCCCGCACCCGGTTCGTGATGGACGATGCCGACGTGGCCGCGCTGGTCACCACGGCCACGCTGGACGACGGCTACCGGCCGAGCGGGCCCGTGCTCCATGTAGAGGCCCTTCCGGATCACGTACCGGACGGCCCCCTGCCCCCTCCTCCCGATGACCCGGAGCAGCCGGCCTACCTGATGTACACGTCGGGGTCGACCGGCACACCCAAGGGGACGTTGGTGCCCCACCGGGCCATCCTCCCCCTGGTGCTGGACGCCAGCTACGTCACCCTCCGCCCAGGCGACCGCGTGGCGCACCTCTCCAACACCGCCTTCGATGCCGCTACCTTCGAAATCTGGGGCGCCTTGCTCAACGGGGCTACGCTGGTGATCTACGACACTGAGGTGGTGCAGAACCCGGAGGCCCTCGCCGCCTCGTTCCAGGCAGCCCCGCCGACGGTGGTGTTCCTCACCACGCGTTTGTTTGACCTGCTGGCCCACCAGGCCCCCGAGGCCCTGGGCGCCATCGAGCAGGTCTACTTTGGAGGCGAAGCCGCCAATGCTGAGGCCGTCCGGGCCCTCGTGAGCACCCATCCGCCCGGGGCGCTGTACAATATGTATGGTCCCACCGAGACGACCACCTTCGCCACGGCCTACCGCATCCCCATCCCCCTCGTGGCCCACGGGCCCTCGCTGCCGATTGGGCGCCCACTGGGCCACGTCCGCGCTCAGGTTCTGGATGATCATGGTCAGCCCGTGGTGCCTGGGGGGCTCGGCGAGCTAGTGGTGGGCGGCGCCGGCGTGGCGCTCGGCTACTGGCAGCGCCCCACGCTGACCGCCGAGCGGTTCCGTCCAGACCCCCAAGGTCCCCCGGGCGCCCAGCAGTACCGCACCGGCGACCTGGTCTGGCAACGACCAGATGGCCTGTTTGTGTATGCCGGTCGGCGCGACCAACAGCTTAAGATCCGCGGCTTTCGGGTGGAGCCGGGCGAGGTGGAGGCGGCCCTCTGCACACATCCCTCCGTGGAGGCGGCCGCCGTAGTCCCGCATGCCCACCAGGGCACCCTCCGGCTCATCGCCTACGTGACCACCGTCCGGACTCGCCCGGGTGGCCCCGCGGAGTCCGTGAGCCTGGGGGCCCTCCGCACGCACCTGGCCGATCGACTGCCCGCCTACCTGATGCCCACCCAGGTCGAGTTTCTGGAGGCGCTACCCCTGACCGCCAACGGGAAGCTGGACACAGCGGCCCTGCCCGCCCCGACGGCGGTGCGGCAGACCGACGAGGCCACCTTTGTCCCTCCCCTGGACCCGTTGTCCCTGCGCCTCGTGGCCGTGTGGGAAGACGTGCTGGACGTGCGCCCCATCAGCATGACGGACGCCTTTTTCGATCTAGGCGGGCACTCGCTGCTGGCGGTGTCCCTCTTTGCCCGCCTTGAGGCCGCGTTTGGCGTCGCCCTGCCGCTGGCGACCTTGTTCGACCATCCGACGCCCGCCTCGCTGGCGGATCGGCTGCGGACGGTCTTGCGGGACGACGCCCCGACCACCTCGGACGGCGCGGTGTTGATCCAAGCAGGCAGCCCCCGCCCTCCTCTGTTTTGCATCCATGGAGCGGGAGGCAACGTTATCAAGTTCTACAAGCTGGCCCGGTATCTCGGCCCCCAGCAGACGGTCTACGGACTGGAGGCCCGGGGCCTGGACGGGCGGCAGCGCCCGCAGGACGACATCGCGGCGATGGCCCGGGCCTACCACGAAGCCCTGGAAGCTGTGTATCCAACGGGGCCCTGTTACCTGTGTGGATTCTCCGTGGGGGGCCTCATCGCCTACGAGTTGGCCCAGCAGCTGGCAGCTGCGGGACGTACCGTCGCGTTCCTGGGGTTGATCGATACGGTGAACCCTGCGGTCCGCCACGCCGGTCTTCTCGCCGAGACCGGGCGGGCCCGGCTAGGCGTACGCCGCGTCCGGCAAACGCTGCATGACCGGCGCCTCTGGCGAGAGGCCGAGGCCTTCGTGGCCCGTGGTGAGACGGTGCCGCGTGACCTGCGCGAACGATGGATGCGGCGCGCCCACCGGCGCGCCATGGACCGATACACACCGCGCCCCTACGCAGGCCCAGTGACCTTCTTCGCAGCCACCCCACCCGATAAGCCTGCGGCGCATCACGAAGCCGGGTGGCAGCCCCTTGCGCAGGGCTTGTGGCACGTCCACCCGGTTCCGGGCACCCACAGCCTCATCCGCGAGCCGTTCGTGCAGCACCTCGCAGAAGCGATGATACCGTATCTTGAGATGCCCTGACCCCCTTTGTCTATCACCCCCGGCCCATGGCTAAGGCCAAGCGCGTCCGCACCAAGGCTTGTGGCTTGTGTGGAACCACCGCTGACACCCTGTACCGCATCCGGCATGACGCCACCCAGAAATGGGTTTTTGCCTGTAAGCCCTGCCAGGTGACGGCGTCTGCAGACAACCCGCACTATACCTACGGCGGTACCTGGAAAAGCAAGAAGCGCCACTAGCCACCGGCCGGCCTCCCCGCTGCCTATGCCCACCGTCTGCCTGACTATCACCGCCACGCCAATGGATCAAGAGGTGCTGATCGCCGAGTTGGACGAGCTGGGCTTCGACGCCTTCGAGCCGGGTGCCGTGGAGCTCCGCGCCTATGGGCCCGCCGAGCACTGGATCCAGCACGCCGAAGCGGTTCGAGCCCAGCTACATAGGCTGGACCGCGGCACCCTGGTAGCGGTGGACCACCTGGACGATCAAAACTGGAATGCCCGCTGGGAGGCCTCTATCCGGCCTCTGGCCGTGGGCGCCTTCCTGATCCGCCCTTCGTGGCAGCCCATCCCCCCAGAGCACGCAGACCGTATCCCGCTGACCATCGACCCCAAGATGAGCTTTGGGACGGGCTACCACGAGAGCACGCGCCTTGTGCTGCGCGCGTTGCCCGCGTTGGTGCGTCCTGGGGCGCGCGTGCTAGACGCCGGCACGGGAACCGGCATCCTGGGCATCGCGGCGGCCAAGCTGGGGGCCGCATCCGTCTTCGCCTTCGACATCGACGCGTGGGCCACGGAGAACGTCCCCGAAAATGTAACCCGCAACGGCGTCGAGGACCGCGTTGTATTTCGGCAGGGTAGCCTGGAGGTGGCTCCCCCAGGCCCCTACGACCTGGTGCTGGCCAACATCAATCGAGCGGTATTGATCGACTTGCTGCCTGCGTTCGCGGCGGCCTGCGCACCAACGGGACAGGTGGTGCTGGCTGGCCTGCTTCAAACAGACGAACCGGCGATGGCTGCGCCTATCGCGGAGGCAGGGCTGCGCACCGTGGCAGCCCGCACAGAAGGGGCATGGTGGTCAGTCACCTTGGAGCCTTGGTAGCCCCCAGAGGCCGTTACCCGTCCTCTTCGGCCACGACGATGGTGAGCCCCCAGGCGTCGGGGTCAGCAGGCGCCCCATCGCTGAAATCGTTGTAGGCGTGCGAGAAGTCGGAGCGAAAGTGGGCCTCGTACCGACCGGGAGGAAGCATGATGATGCCATCGAACAGCCGATTCCGGTCGATGCCGCCGGCCGCTTGGGTATTGTCCCACCGCATCTCCCAGACACGCCGCCGGGAGCCCATCTCCTCGATCCACCCGTAGTCATAGCGGCTAGAGGTGGACAGCTCACCGAGCGCATAGATGCGAAGGCGCGTCGGTGTGTCCAGCGTGAACGTCTGCTCACGGCGCTGCTCGTTCTCGATCTGGTCCAGACTCACCAGGCGCGGCTTGCCCTCCAGCGAGGACCAGGCCACCGTGGGGGGAGCCGGAGGCGCAGGAGGGTCCTCAGATTGGGCCAGCCCGCGCCGACGTCTACTCGACCCTTCTTCTTCAACGGTCGATGTTTGGTCGGCCGTGTACGTGACCTCTACGCCAGCGGTGTCTCCGAGGGCAAAGAGGGTAATGCCCCAGCGTTCGGGATGTGTGGGCGCCCCGTTGGACCACTGGCCGTAGGCTTGCGAGCCATCTGTGCGGAACTGCGTCGTGTAGGTGCCGGGCATCAGGTTGATGAAAGCCACCGCTTCGCGGTTGTTTTCGTCGCCACCCGCGGGCTTGGTCTCATCACGTTGCATCTCCCAGACCCGCTCCTGCGTGTCCTCGTTGAGGATCCAGCCATAGTCGTAGCGGCTGTCACTGTCGCTGATCTCACCGAGGGCGTACACGGCCAGTGGTGTAGGCTGGGTGAGCGTAAACTGGGCCGACCGCAGCGTGTTGTTGGGGACCTGGCGTAGGCTCAACAGGGGGTCGGCCATGGACCACGGGTCAAACGGGCGTACAGCCTCGGGGGTGGTGGTCTGCAGGACCATGCCCCACGTGGCGGGGTCCCACGGGGGATTGGCGAGCCACGCGTCGTAGGCATGGCCACCATCGGTGGCAAAGACGGCCCGGTAGAAGCCGGGCTGCAGGTCGATGGTGCCGGTGTACTGGCGATTGGAGGGCTGGCCACCTGCGGGGGTGGTGTTGGCACGGCTCATGTCCCAGAGGTGGCGGCCGGTCACGGCTTCTTCAATCCATCCATAGTCGAACCGCTCGGTGTCGCTGATCTCGCCGACGGCCTCCACGCTCAGGGTGGTGGGCTGCTCCACCCGGAAGACCCACTCGTGGCGTTCATCGTCGTAGAGTGGGGATGACGTCCAGAGGGCGCTCGCGTCGGCGGCACTGGGCACCTCTTCGCGGCGCACCTCGGCCTCACCTTCCACGATCTCGAGCACCAGCCTCCAGGCCTCGCGCTCATCGTCCCAGTCGCGACCTCTGGACCGATGCTGCACCTCGTTGCCGTACGTGGTGTAGTAGACATCGTAGGTGCCTGGGTTGAGCGTCACCAGGTCCTGTGTTTCCACGAGGGCCCCTGTGCGCGTCGCCTGGTCCAGGTCCAAGCGCCACGACACGGCCCGCGTGTCTCGGTTGAGGATCCAAGGGTAGGCCTCCAGGCCAGCGGCGCTGGCCGCACCGACGGCCTCGATGCGCAGCGTAACGGGCGTGGCCGCCACCAGCGTGCGATGCTCGAGCGTCCGCCCGTCGAGGTCCACGAAAACGATGTCCCCGTCAGGCGGAGGCGTCCCCCTCGAAACCCGCCAGATGAGTGCTACCGCGAGCACAGCCAGCAGGACGAGTTGGAGACGGACGACGCGGCGACTACGCATAGAGACAGCAGAGATCGGGTAGGCAGGCGTTAGAAAGAGGCGGGCTGGTGGCCTTACATACAAAGTCTGTACGCAAGGTTGACGCCGAAGTTACCCTTCATCTGACACGAACTTCGTTAATTTCGGCGCGTGCCTGGAAGGGCCGTACAGATGGGCCGCTCAGCCACCTGAGTGTAACAAATCCCCGCGGATTTCGGTACTATGCGCTGATCGGCCCGCACACCGGCGGCCTACCCAACGTTACTCGTTCACCCTGCCCCGACCTGACTCGGCAGCGCTTGCCCACCCAGGCGCTGTCTCGTTCACCCTATGAGCGCGACCTTCTTTTCTCGCTCGTCCAAAGACGCCGCCGCCTTGCTGGTCGGCTCCCGGTTCCGGTTTCTGCTGGCACTGGGCATCTGCGTGGGGTTGTTCCTGCTGGGGTTTGGGTTTCATGAGTTGGTCCGCGGCATCCAGGCGCCGGCACCGGCCACGCTAGCCGTCATCTACCACGTGGGCATCGTCCTGTGCTTCGCGTTGGTGTGGATCCTGATGAACCACGTACTCAAGCGCCGGCAGACGACGCCGGCGCGTGTGTTGTGGCGCACTCTCGTCATCGGCCTCTTGCTGGCGGCCACAGGCTGGGGGGTTTCTCTCCTGGGACGACCGGCCTCGCTGACGGCGAACGGGCCCATCGGCATCCTGAACGGAGTCCCGCTCTCCTTGGCCACCACCGTCAAGATGAGCGTCCTGAGCCTGCTGGAAACGTTCTTCGCCTTCTTGGTCCTCATCCGGTTCCGGGAGCTGGTGCTCTTCAAGCGAACCCGGCGGAGCGAGCGCAACTGGTACCTGATGCTGAGCTTCATGGTCATCGCCTCGCTCTCCGCGTTCATGGCCCCTCCCCAAGCCGGCGTGGTGGAAGACCTGTTCGTCCCAACTGGCCTGCTGCTGATCCCGGCGGTCGTGCTCATGACGATCAACTCGTTTCGGTTGTCGTGGGTGATCTTTCTGCCCTGGCGCGAGAAGGTGGCCTGCATCGGGCTGACGGCCGCGCTCCTGGCCTTGCTGGCCTTTGGACCTGTGCAGCGCTTCAGCCTCTCCCTGGTGCCCGACGCCGACGAATACCTGCTGTACTACAGCTACCCCCTGCAGCTCTTCGTGATGCAGGGCTTGATCTTCGCCATCCTGTACTGCACCACTACCTTCCTGTCCCTCCTCTTCCATCTCCCCACCACCGGCGACTTTCAGCAGAAGGTAGGCGAGATGGCCGCGCTCCAGTCGCTCACGAACCTGGTCAACCAGGTGTTCGACTTTGAGCGACTGACGACCACCATCGTGGCCTCGCCTATCGAGGCTGGATCAGCCCAGAAGACCTGGCTGGCCATGCCCGATCCACAGAGTGGCACCCTGCGACCCAAGGTGGTGGCCTCCTACAACCTACTCCCTGAACACGCGGCGGCCTTGACGGACGTCCCGGCCCTGTACAGCGACGTGCAGAGCGGGCGCGACGTGCTGATCCTGGAAGAAGCCGCCACGGACCACCGGATCGAGGCACAGCCTGGCGAAGGCATCGGCAGCTTGTTGGCCCTGCCCCTCATCGCACGCGACGAGATGCTGGGGGTGCTGTTCGTGGTCAAAGAGGTCTCGCGCGGTTTCGAGCAGGACGACGTCGAGGCGCTGGGTGTCTTTGCGGCCCAGGCCGCGCTGGCGCTGGATAACGCGCGCCTGTTCGAGGAACAGCTTGAGAAAGAGCGGCTCGCCCGCGAGCTCTACATCGCGCGGGAGGTGCAACAGAAGCTGCTCCCCCAAGAGTTACCCCAGTTGGCCGGATTGTCTATCGCCGCCTCCAGCGTCTCCGCACAAGAGGTAGGTGGAGACTATTTCGACTTCTTGCCCCTGGGCGAGAAGCGGTTTGCCTTTATCGTGGCCGATGTCTCGGGCAAGGGCACCTCGGCGGCGTTCTACATGGCCGAACTGCGGGGCATCTTCCACTCGGTCGGCCGCCTGACTGAGACGCCCAAGGACTTCCTGGCTCAGGCCAACGAGGCACTCTCTCGATCCCTGGACAAAAACGTCTTTGTGACCGTGATCTACGGCATCGTGGACCTGGAGACCGAGACGTTGCAGGTGGCGCGGGCTGGGCATGCACCGGCCGCCGTGATCGGGATCGACGGGCGGCCGCGCTACGTGCGCTCTCGGGGCCTGGGCCTGGGCCTGGACCGCGGCCCTCTGTTCAAACGTACCCTCGAAGAAGAGACGCTGCCGCTACGCCCGGGCGACGTGTTCGTGTTCTACACCGATGGGGTCGTCGAAAGCCGCGACCACGACGACGAAGAGTATGGATACGACCGGCTACTGGATGCCCTGTGTGCTCACCGGCACGAGGAAGCACAGGCTTTGCATGACGCCCTGCTCGAAGATCTGAACGTCTTCCTGGGCACCGCCGGCTACGACGATGACCTCACGCTGGTGGTCCTCAAGTGGCATGGCCTGGACCTCTTTCTGAACCGGAAACCACAGGCCACGGCACAAAAGACCCCAGAGGCCGCCCCAATCCTGCCAGAAAACGTGTAACTTGAGCCCTTCATCTTCCGTCTACCATGGTTTTTGACAACCGTCTGTCATGAGCGACTTCTCCGTTGGGTTCCGCGCAATTGGTTCGGTTCAGGTGCTGGACCTGAAGGGCGAGCTTGACGCCCATACAGCCTCCGAGTTGGAGGCTGCCATCCAGAAATGTAAACAAGACCAGACGACACAGATCGTCATCACGGGCGAGCAGCTCAAGTACATCTCCAGTGCAGGCCTCGGCGTCTTCATGGCCTACATCGAAGAGATCCGTGAACAAGGCGGCGATATCAAGATCGCCTCGCTGCAGCCTAAGGTCTACAACGTGTTTGACCTGCTGGGCTTCCCCATGCTGTTTGACATCGTGGAGTCCGAAGAGGACGCTGTATCCATGTTCTCCGAGGAGCCCTCGTCTTGACGCCCCCCTCTCCTGTCCATCTGCCGATGTGAGCATTCCTGCCGTGGCCCGTTCCACTCATTACCTCAGCATTCCAAGCTCGACGCGCTACCTAGAGGATGTGCGCCGGTTTGTGGCGCACCATGCCCAGCAGGCCAGCTTCCCGGATGCCGCCGTGGAGCAGTTCAAAATCGCGGTAGACGAGGCCTGTACGAATGTGATCAAGCATGCTTACAAGGGCGAAAGCGCCCACCAGATCGACATCTCTGTGGTCGTGGAACCCGACCGCTTCACCATTCGCATCCAGGATGAAGGCGTGTCCTTTGTCCCCTCTGAGTACCGCGAGCCCGACCTGATGGCCATCGCCAAACAGCGCCGGAAGGGCGGCTTTGGCGTGCACATCATGCGCCGCCTGATGGACCAGGTCGAGTACCTCAAGCACGGCCCCATCAACGAGGTCCGCCTCACCAAGTACCGCCCCCTGAACGGGAAGGCCTAGGGGGGGCCGCGCCGAGCCTCGCAGGAGGCGGCCCCGTTAGCCAGACCACGGACCGCGGGGATCCTCTCAGCCCCCAGGGCTCAGCCCAGCATCGGTCGCAGCGTGGTACGGACGTAGGTCTCCAACGTGGTAGGCGTGGTGGTGGCGGCTGAGCGAGGGCTACCCACGTACTCGGGGCGGCCGATGCGCGTGTAGAGCGTCACCAGGGCGTCGGCATAATCAGGGCTGGCCCCGTACCCGAGAACCTGCTCCCTGACCGCCTCGGGGGGGACCTGCTGCGCCCGAACAGGGCGCCCGAGGGCTTCCGTGAGGACCGCGGCGGCCTCAGCATAGCTGTAGTCCCGCGGGCCGTGGAGCGGAACGATGTCCGTACCTTGCCAGGACCGATCAATCAGCCAGTCCGCTGCGGTGCGGGCGATATCCTGGGTGGCGATCATACCCGTGGTCGTCTCCGGTGGAGCGGGGAAAAACACGGCGCCGGCCTGCTGGATGGCGCCCAGTTGGGCCTCGAAGTTCTCCATGAAAAAGGTAGGACGCAGGTGCCGCACCGCGGCTTCAGTAGCATCCAGGGCCTCCTCGACGCGTCCCAACCCAGACACCGGCCCCATACCGTCTCGGTGGTGCGCCCCTTGGCTGGACAGATGCACCACGTGGCCGATGCCGTTGGCCGCGATGGCCGAGGTAGCCGCCTGCGCCATCTCCTCGTACCATCCGTACATGGACGGAGCCGTGATGTGGTTGGGGGAGAGCCAGAAGAGGGCATCGGCGCCTTGCGTGGCCTCTTGGACATAGGCCGGGTCTTGGAGGACGCCCTCGTACGTGGTGACGCGCTCCCGCACGGCGGCGGGCAGCTTGGCGGCCTCTCGCAAGAGCACGATCACGGGCTCATCGTGAGCCAGCAGATGATCGACGAGCTGACGGCCGATGTGGCCTGTGGGGGTGGTGATGGCAATCGACATGACCCGGTCCTGCGTTGGTGGGAAGCATAGAGATGTCTCCAAGATGCGGCGAGTCTTTTGGACAATCTGTATCCCATACGCCGTATTTTATGGCCGTTCCTCCAGCCTAAGTGCTCCTTCATTCACCTGTTGGCCATGCAGCCTCCGTTCTATCCTGATGCGTTGGACCAGGCACTGCGCCTACTCCAGCCGCGCGGGGCGTTCTATTTCCGCAGCGTACTGACCGCCCCGTGGGGCGCCTTGGTGCCGCCCGGCCCCGCCTCGCTTCACTACATCGCACAGGGCGGGTTGTGGGTGGAGATAGACGGCCTCGCTGAGCCTGTGCGGTTGGAAGCCGGGGACTTTGTGGTACTGCCACACGGCCGCGCGTGTACGCTGCGCGATGCCCCCACGAGCGCAGCTGTACCGTTTGAGCATGTCCTCCAGCGCTACGGCACCTCCGGCCTGGGGGGCGACGGCGCCGCCCCGGCGGCCCACACCCCACAGCCTCTCATCCACAAGCCAGGAGCCGGACCGGTGACGGAGATGATCTGCGTCGGCTTTGCCTTCGAGGATGCGGTCCCCCATCCCCTGATTCAGGCCCTCCCACCTGTGATCCACCTGCGCGACGCGGCGCAGCAGGGCACCCCCTGGCTCACAACCACGCTCGACTTCTTGGCGTGCGAGGCCTGGAGCCAGCGCCCTGGAGCTGAAAGCGTGATGGGGTATCTGGCTGGCATTCTGTTCATCCAGGCCGTGCGCGCGCACTTCGACCACCACGCTGAAGCCTCCACGCTGAGCGGCTGGCTGCGGGGCCTGCGGGACCGGCACCTGGGCCCCGTGCTCCAGGCTATCCCGCACCACCCTGAGACCGCTTGGACCGTCCCCGCCATGGCCGCCCAGACCGGCCTCAGCCGTTCGGCGTTTGCCGCCCGCTTCCGCGATGTAGTGGGGGAGCCCCCAATGCGCCACGTGACTCGCTGGCGCATCTACCGCGCTGCCCAGCTCCTGCGGCACGAGCCGCTGACCCTCGCCGAGGTTGCAGCACGCGTCGGCTACGCCAACGAGGCGGCCTTCAGCCGCACCTTCAAACGCTGGACGGGACAGGCCCCAGGGGCTTTTCGAACCGAAAAGGTGACGTGATCGATTCGGGGGGATGCCACAGACGGGCCCGGACGGCCCCTAGAAAAAGCCCCTCTCTGCAACAGAAAGGGGCTTTTGTAACGTGGCGCGGGAGAGACTTGAACTCTCGACCTCCGGGTTATGAATCCGACGCTCTAACCGGCTGAGCTACCGCGCCGTGCGGTGATAGACGGATAAAGTACGCCACGTGACGAGCCTGGGCAAGGGCCACGGGGCGGGTGAGAGGACGCTTCACGGTTATTTCAGCAGGGCCGCTGGGCAGGCGCTGTCAACCAGAGCTCGGACCAAAAGCGTACGAAATCAACGCTTGGCGTTGTATCCCTTTCCGCATCGCGTACCTTTCGGGTGGCTCCTGTCACAGCGTATGTCTCCCCATGTCTTCCTCTCCCGCCCCTGCGTGGGGCGCCCTCATCGGCCAGGCCCGTGTGCGTGAGGCCCTGACGCGGGCGGTGACCACCGGGCGCGTGGCCCATGCGTACCTGTTCCATGGTCCTGACGGCACCGGCAAGCGCGCGGCCGCCCTGGCTCTGGCCCAGCGGCTGCAAGGCCCAGCGGGCGCTTCGAAGGTAGAGCGCCTCATCCATCCAGACGTGCACCTTCTCTTCCCCACCCCCAGCGACGCCGACGCTCGGGACGTGGCGGCGCGGCTTCAGCGCCTAGCGGCCAACCCGTACGCGGCCATCGATTACGTACGACGGCCTTCGCTGGAGGACCCGACCAAAGCCTCCAACAAGCAGGCCCTCTATCGCGTTGAGCAGATCAACGACGAGGTACGCCGCACCATGAGCCTGCGTCCCCTCGAAGGCCGCTACAAGATTACGATCCTGACGGACGCAGACGCCCTCCGGGTGGAGGCGGCCAATGCTCTGCTCAAGCTGCTGGAGGAACCGTCGGCGCAGTCGCTCTTCGTGCTGACCACCAGCCGTCCAGATCGCTTGCTGCCCACCATCCTCTCGCGCTGCCAACGCCTGCGGTTTGATGTGCTTCCGGCCGAGACGCTGGAAGCCACGCTCATCGACCGAGACGGCCTGACGCCAGACCGCGCAGCCCTCTTCGCCCGCATGGCCGATGGGTCGTACACCCGTGCGCTGGATTTTCTGGAGAACGAGGACCTCCTGGCACATCGCCAGCTGGTGATCGACTTCATGCGCCACGCCTACACGCAGCACACCGCCAAGCTGGCCGAGTTGGTGGAGCAGTTCGGGCGCCTCAGCCGCGAGCAGGTTAAAGGGGTTTTTCAGCTCATGCTCCGCTGGATGCGAGACCTGGTGCTGATCCAAACGCTCGGCCCCAACGCGCCCATCGTGAACATCGACCAGCAGGTCACCCTCGTTCGCTTTTGTGGTAACCTCCCGCAGGCGGACCTCGATGCATTGATCCTACGCACAGAGGAAGCCCTGGAGTTGGCCGCTCGCAACGTGCAGATCCCGCTTCTCTTTATCGTGCTGGCTCATCAGTTGCGACGTGCCATGGAGGGGGCCCCCACGGACTCGCTGTACGTCCCCTTGGCGCACCCAGCCCCCACGACGGCTTGACCTTGCCCCACCCAGCGGCGTACTCTTTCAGAGCGGTGGGGACCCATAGGTAGGCCCCCTTTCTCCAGCGAAGCGGATCCGGCTCGGCCTCTGGCGCAGCGGATCGGCTCGAGACAGTGAACGGTATGGGATGCGGCTCATGCGGTGTCAACGGCGGCGGCTGTGGCCACAGCGGAGGAGCTGGGTGCGGCGGCAACGGCGGCTGTGGCTCGTCGCGGCAGGGGACCTCGGCGTGCCCCGCTATGCAGGCCTATGACTGGCTCAGCGACCTGGGGATGGATCATCCAGCGCTCCGTATCGACCTCGTGGAGGTGATGTTCAAAGGGGGGCGGAAGGCGCTCTACCGCAATGTCAGCGCCTTGGATGTGCAGACGGGCGACTATATCATCGTGGAGGCGGACCGCGGCACTGACCTTGGCACCGTGCACCTGCGGGGCGAGCTGGTTCGCCTCCGCGCCAAGTCCCAGGGTGTGGACCCCGACGGCCCCTTCCCCAACCTTATCCGAACCGCCAGGCTGCAGGACATCGAGCGCTGGGAGGCGAACCGCCTCAAAGAGGCCGAGACGTTTCACATCGGGCGGGCGTGCATTGATCAGCTGGAGCTACCCATGAAGCTTGTGGACGTGGAGTGGCAGCTCGATCATCGCAAGGTCACGTTCTACTTCACGGCCGACCACCGGGTGGACTTCCGGCAGCTGGTGCGCGACCTCGCCAGTCGGTTTCGCACCCGGGTGGAGCTACGACAGATCGGCGCGCGCGACGAAGCCGCCCGGCTGGGCGGGCTGGGGACCTGTGGGCGCGAACTCTGTTGCTCCACGTGGTTGCAGTCTTTCAAGCCCGTCACCACGCAGGCCGCCAAGGTGCAGCACCTGCCGCTCAACCCGATTCGACTGAGTGGGCAGTGCGGGCGCCTCAAGTGCTGCCTCAACTACGAGCTCGAACAGTACATGCGTCTGCTCCGGCGCTTCCCGCGCGTGGACACCACACTCCGCACAGACCACGGGGAGGCACGGATCACCAAGATCGACATCTTCCGGGACCGGGTGCAGGTCGTCTACGCCAACGGCCACGACGAAGACACGGACCTCTCGCTCAGCGAGGTACGCCGGCTGCTGGGGCTCGACGAAGGCGCTCCGGCCCGGCGGGCGGGGCGCGTCAAGCCTCCCTCTCGCCGTGGACGTCAGGGCAAGCCGCGCCGTCGACCGCGCGGCGGCTCTGGAGACCGCTAAGAGCCCGCGGCCTCCATAGGCTCCACGGTCACGTCGAAGTTAACCACCACCTCGTCGCCAGTGCGGAGGGCTCCGAACATGGCGGAGGGGGGGGTCATGCCGTAGTCCGTCAGGAGCAGCGGGTAGGAGCCTTGGAAGCGGATGCGGCCGTCTTCCAGGCGCTCGCCCTGCATCACGAAAGCGATGTCCTGCGTGGTGCCTGCCAGCGTGAGCTGCCCGGTGGTGGCCAGGCCGAAGTCGCTGCCCTCGTTGGCGGGGGCGGGCTCGATGGCGGATAGGGCGTAGATGACCTCCGTGTGGGTGTCCACCTGGAGCGTCTCGTGCATAAGGCGGTCCATGATCGTGCTCTTCTGGCTGACGATCTGTGGAGCCGCCACCACCAACCGAGCCTCTTGGACGGTCACCTGATCCTCGGCCACGGTGAGGGTGAAGGCGCCGTCCATTGAGGTGGCATAGACGGTCCAGTCGTCACGGTTGGAGGTGCCATCGATCCAGAGGCGGCTGTCCTCGGTGAGCTGGTGCGTCTGGTCCTGCGCCTGTACACCGCCGACCAGCCCTCCCAGCAGTCCAGCCAGGAGCAGGGGGCAGAGAATGCGTCGGTAGAAGTGCATGACAATAGGCTGCTTGCGAGGCGGTCTGGATGGACTGGAAAATACAGTGGCTGGGGCCTACTTTACAACTCCGTACCGTCATCGTTAAGTCTCGGGGACGTGCTCCGCCCTTCACGTGGAAGCCCTTTTCCCTACCTGACCGACCCGCCAGCCTCAGCCCATTTCGCTCCATGAACGTACCTAGCTCAACCTCTCCTGATCACGCGGCCTCCCGGCGCCGCTTCCTGAAGAAAAGCGCGGCCACGGCGGCGGCGGTGGTGGCGGGGCCGCGTCTCTTTGGCCAAACGGCCACCGGCCAGGCCCCGGCCTTGGGCTCGGTGCTGGGCGCCAACGACCGGCTGGTAGTCGGCTTTATCGGTGTCGGAGGGCAGGGGTACAACTCGCACCTGGGCTCTGTGCGGCGCGGTGGCGATGAGATGAACGCTGTGGGCGCCGCCGTGTGTGACCTGTTCGTCAACCGCCGTGAGCGTGCCCGCGAAGCCCTCGAACTCGACAGCGCCAGCGCCTACGACGACTATCGCCGCATGCTGGAGCGAGACGACATCGACGCGATCTTCATCGGCACCCACGACACGTGGCACAAGCAGATTGCCGTGGACGCCCTCGACGCGGGCAAGCACGTCTACTGCGAGAAGCCGATGACGCGCTACTTCACCGAAGGCTTCGACATCTACGACGCCGTCCTGCGCACCGGTCAGAAGTTTCAGGTGGGCTCCCAGTATTGCACCGAAGGCAAGTGGCACCTGGCCGCTGAGATGATACGGGCAGGCAAGATCGGGGCGCCCGTACTGGGACAGGACTCGTACACGCGCAACAACCCGGATGGCGAGTGGAACTACGACATCGACCCGGAGCTGTCTCCGGATACGGTGGACTGGGGTACGTGGCTGGGCCCCGTGGAAGAGCGTCCCTTCAGTGCCGACCAGTACCATCGCTGGCGCAAGTACTATCCCTACTGCGCAGGCATCCTGGGTGACCTGCTGGCTCACCGCATCCACCCCCTGCTTATCGCCACCGGCAACCCAGAGTGGCCCCGCCGCGTGGCCTGCCTGGGCACCCGTCAGGTCACGCCAGACCGGGACGTACCGGACAACACCCAGGTGCTGGTCGAATTCCCGAGCGGGCTCTCCCTCGTGGTCCTGGGTAGCACGGTGAACGAGCAAGGGCTCGGCCAGGTCATCCGCGGGCATGAGGCCACCCTCTACTTCGGCGGCAACTCGGTGGAGCTACGTCCCGAGCGACCCTTCGCCGACCTGGTAGACCAGGAGCTGCACGAAAATGTGGAGCCCGGGCCGGACATTCCTAAGCACATCCAGAACTTCTTCGACGCCATCCGGGAGGACAAAGAGCCCAACGGCAACATCGACATCGCCATCAAGACGCAGACCATCATCTCGATGGCCGAGATGTCCGAACGTATGGGCGAGATGCTGTTCTTCGACCCCGAGACTCGCGCCCTCACCACCGGCAGCGGCCGGGTCGTGGAGCCCATCACCTACGGCTCGATGGATGCCTCGTGAATGAGCCATGGGAAACGGGACATGGGAAAGTAGAAACCGTTCTTCGATTCCTGTCTCCCGTTTTCCATCTCCCGTTCGTCTAGCGCGCCGGGCCATGGCGTGCCGGTTTGAGCTGGTGCTGCATGGCGACGAACCTGTGCGCCTCCGGGCTGCGGGGGAAGAAGCCCTGGACGAGATCGACCGGTTGGAGGCTCAGCTGAGCATCTACCGTCCATCCAGTGAGGTCAGTCAGCTCAACGCCCGAGCGGCCGCCGGCCCAGTCCGCGTGGAGCCCCGGCTCTTTGCGCTCCTTCAGCATGCTCACGCGCTCTGGGCGCTGACCGACGGCGCCTTCGACCCCACAGTAGGCCCCCTCCTGCGGGCTTGGGGCTTCAGCGAAACGAGCGGTCCGCGCCCGTCGGCCATCGTCCTCGCCGAGGCACGGGCCCAGACTGGCATGGAGCATGTGGTCCTGGATGCGGGCCGCCGCACGGTGGCCTTTGCACGGCCTGGCGTGCAACTCGACCTGGGCGGTATCGGGAAAGGGTATGCCTTGGACGAGGCGGCGCGCCTGCTGCGCGAGGCGGGGGTCACGTGCGCGCTGTTGCACGGCGGTACCAGCACCGTGGTGGCCCTAGGGGCGCCGCCTGACGCCGAGGCGTGGACGGTGGCGGTGCCACGCACACCGGTGGTCTCCTCGCCCGAGGACGTGGCCGCCGCCGTAGCCCTGCGCGACGAAGCCTTGTCCGTCTCCGCCGGGTGGGGCAAGACGGTGGAGGTGGACGGCGAGACCTACGGCCACGTGCTCGACCCGCGCTCGGGGCATCCGGTGAAGGGGGCCACGCTGAGCGCGGTGGTCCTGCCTGAGGCCGCGGCCGCCGACGCCGTGTCCACCGCCCTCCTGGTGCTCGGCGAAACCAGTGCCTCGTGGGTCGAAACGTTGGACCTCCCGGTGCGGGTCTTCGTACAAGGACCTGTGGGCACGTCTCTCTCACCACCCGTGTGGCTAGACACCTTATAATCCACCTATGCCGGCCCCACAGAGCTTGGCTAATCCTTTATTTTACGAGTACATCTGATTCACCCAGCTTCTCAACATCATGTCCAAGTCTTCTTCCCGCTCGCTCAGCCGTCGCGACTTTCTCAAGCGCGGCTCGATGGGGGCCGTCCTCGGGTTCACGGCCCACAGCGAAGCCACCGCGCAGGCTGCCAGCCCCGCGTCCTCCCTATCCGATGAGGCCGTCAACTGTGGCCTCATCGGGTTCGGCCCCCAAGGTCGCGAGCTCGCCGCTACGCTGGCTCGCATCCCTGAGGCCAACGTGGCGGCCGTGTGCGACACGTACGACGTGATGCTCAAGCGCGCGGCCCGCTCCGTGCCGGATGCCACCGGCCACAGCGACTATCGGGAAGTGCTGGACAACCAGGGGATCACCACCGTCCTCGTGGCGACGCCCACCCACCAACATCGCGACATCGTGATGGATGCGCTCGATGCGGGGAAGCATGTCTACGTGGAGGCTCCCATGGCCGCCACCATCGAGGATGCCCGCACCATGGCGCTGGCGGCCCAGGCCCGGCCCAAGCAGATCTTCCAGGTGGGGCAAAAGTACCGGCTGAACCCGCTCTACCGAGACGTCTTCCAGTTCGTGCGCAGCGGAGCCGTGGGCCGCTACATCACAGCCCGCAGCCAGTGGAATACCAAAGAGAGCTGGCGCCGCGCCTCGCCCAACCGGGAGCGCGAGCAAGCCATCAACTGGCGCCTGGATGCCGGTGTGTCGCTGGGGCTCATCGGAGAGCGGGGGATCCACCAGTTCGACACCGCCATGTGGTATTTCGGCGAGCGTCCGAAGGCCGTCACAGGCTCCGGCCAGCTCGTGCTGTGGGACGACGGACGTGCCGTGCCCGATACCATCCAGGCCATCTTCGAGTATCCCTCAGGCCTCCACCACACGTACAATGCCACGATCGCCAGCTCGTTTGACGACATGTACGACATGTTCTACGGCAGCGATAGCACCATCATGATGCGCGACAAGAAGGCGTGGATGTTCAAGGAGGTTGATGCGCCCGTCCTGGGCTGGGAGGTCTATGCCCGCAAGGATGACTTCTACAAAGAGAAGGGGATCGCGCTGGTGGCCAATGCTACGCAGCTCGACGCGCTGGAGCAGGACGCCACCTATGACGATCCCAATGTGGAAAGCCCACTCTGGTACGCCCTCAAGGACTTCATGACCAACCATGAGTTCGGGCCCTACCCGTCGGCCGCTGGCTTCCAGCAGGGCTACGAGGCCGTGGTCGTGGCCGTCAAAGCCAACGAGGCGATCGTCAACAACACCCGTGTGGAGATCGGCGACGACCTGTTTGCCTTGGGGTAAGTGCGTGCATCTAAGGCCCCCTTTACGGGCACACCCCAACCGCCTTGCGGGTACCGAAGGCCTCAGCCTCACGCTCCAGCCAGTTGTCGAAGTAGCATAGAAAGTTAGCGCCCGTCCGCGCGCCTCCTACTATGATCTCGTAGGCGCCCCACTGCAAGAGCGGGGCATCAAGATAGACCCATCGGCCGAGGGTCTGGTAGAGGCGCGAGCCCTGCAGCAGCGAATCCAGCGGAGCCCGAAAGAGAGCCCCGGCGCGCACAAACTCGTGGTGCTGCAGCGTGTGAATCAGCTCGTGGGCCGCCAGTTCATGAAACGCCTCGAAGTCGCGATCCATGTAGACGGTGCTCAAGAACGCATACCCTGCGAACACTTGGCTGTACCTGGGAATCGATTGGGCCCCCTCACCCAAAAACAGCGGTGTCCCGTAGGCCAGTGACCGGCCCAGGTCAAAGCGATGGGTGGACCGCGCGAGCATGATGCCGAAGGCCAGCGCGCTCATGGGTAGTAGACGCGCCTGGACCTGCCCTCTGCGTGGTGTCACGTCGACCCGGACAAAGGCCAGGTGAGACGCCACACGCTCCAGTGGACGACGTCCTTGGGCAACGTTTTCGACCATCGACAGGCCTGTGTCGTGCAGAAACCGAGCCGGGAGACCGTAGACTAGACGCTCACGTGCACCGATCTCGCCCACGGTCCACTTACCTGCATAGGCGACCGTCCCGCCCAGAGCGCCCCACCCCAGGCCCTTGGCCACGCGCCGCAGCACCGGCTCCTCCCCGCCGTGCAGGAGCGCTCCGACTCCGCCCACCACAGCCCCAAAGGCCACGTTGTAGACAGCCAATTTGCGATCCTGGTTGGGAGGCACCACACGGCCGGGGATGGGCGCGGCGGTGTTGGTGGTGGTGGCACACCCCGTGAGGAGCATGCTGACCATCCCCAGGAGGATGACGGCACCATGGACTCGTACAGAGCAGGAATTCGGCATGAGGCAGCAACGTCTTGGCGAACGAGCGAAGGGAGAGACCTCCGTGCTGCGTGATGAACCGAGACAGGAGACGCACGTTGCTACCCACGCCTATGACCACCATTCAGCAACGAGAGGACACCCCCTCTACACGAACGCACCTCTCCATGCCCAGCCGTCCCCTCCTATTTGCACCTGCTGGAGATCCCGTCTCACTCTTGACGCAGTGCCCGCACCGGGTTCAGCGTAGCCGCGCGGAGGGCGTGGTAGCCCACCGTGCACACCGCGATCACCAGCGCCAAGGCCGCCGCCCCCACAAACGGCACCGCCGTCAGATCGATGCGGAAGGCGAAGTCGTCCAGCCACCGACGCATGCCCAGGTAGGCCAGCGGCGCCGCCACCACGGCCGCCACGCCGACCAGCACCACGAAGTCCCGCAGCACGGTGGCCATCACGCCGCCGACGGAGGCGCCGAGCACCTTGCGGATGCCGATCTCGCGTCGGCGTCGCTGCACGGAGAGCGTGGCCAGTCCG
>JBCDJV010000010.1:0-84729 GCA_038747425.1 Bacteroidota bacterium | reverse complement strand
GGAGCAGTTCGGCGTCATCTATGGCCTGGACCCCACCACCTATGACGGCTCCGTCCGGACCATCATCGATGCCTACATCCACCCAGAGGATCGCTCGCTCGTGGAGGAGAGCATCCAGGCCGCCATCGATCAGGGCGTGCCACCACGCCTTGAGTACCGCATCCAGCGGCCCGACGGCCAAGAGCGCATCGTTCAGGTCCTTACCCGCCTCGACGAGGACGACGACGGCCTGCTCGTGCGCATGATCGGCACCGTGCAGGACATCACCGAGCGCCGGGAGATGGAACAGGAGATGGACGAGGTGCAGCGTGCCGCCAAATTGGGCACCTGGATCTTTCACATCCAGGAGGATCGCTTCGTGATGTCGGACGAGGCCTGCCGCATCCACGGGATCCCGGTGCCGCCTCCGCCTATCGACCTGGCCCTGCTCGTGCAGACCTACCATCCCGACGACCGAGAGTGGGTGGCCCAGGAGATTGCCCGCAACATCCAGGCAGGAGATGGCTCCGAGGCCCTCTACCGCGTCCAATGGCCCGACGGCACGGTCCGTCATGTGCAGGCGCGCTACGACAACGTCCGCGATGCTCAAGGCCAGCTCGTCAGTATCCGAGGTGTTCTCCAAGACGTGACGGACCAAAAGCTGGTTGAGCAGGACCTGCGCGACTCACAGCGCATCGCCAAGCTGGGCACGTGGACGGTGGACAATACCGCCATGCGGATCCATCTGTCCGCAGAGACGGCCCGGATCCATGGCTATGGTCCGGCGGCCAAGTCCGTCTCGCTAGAGGACCTCATAGAGACCATCCATCCCGAGGATGTGGAGCATCTCCTACACCAGATGGGAGAGGTCGCTCCGGCCTCGGGCATCGTCAGTTTCGAGTTTCGGACGGTGTGGCCGGACGGCACCATCCGCTACGTGTGGGTCCGCAGCGCCTCCTTGTATGATCAAGCCGGGCAGCACATAGGCTCGCGGGGCACCACGCAAGACGTGACCATGCAGAAGCTGATCGAGCTCGACCTGCGTCAGGCACAGCGGATTGCCAAGACAGGGACCTGGACCTTTGACCCCGCCACCATGTCCTTCACCTTTTCCGCAGAGTGCGCACGGTTCTACGGGTTTGGCTCAGAGGAGTCTATCATCTCCTTCGATCAGTTGTTGGCCCGCATGCATGAAGATGATCGCGAGCGTGTGGTGCAGGAAGTAGGCCAAGGCATTGAGGATGGCTCGATCACCGAGACCACCTATCGGGTGATCCATCCCGATGGCTCCGTGCGTCACATCTGGGTGCGCGGGGAGCAAGACCGTGATCGCAAAGGCCGCTTGCTTCTCATCCGAGGCATCTCGCAGGACATCACCGACCGGGTGACCACCGAGCAGGCTCTAGCCGAGAGCGAAGCGCGGTTCACCGCCTTGTTCAACAGCCTGGACGATGTGGCCTGGTTTGGCCGCCTGGCCGACGGGATTGAGGTGGAGTACCTCAACCAAGCCACCCAAGCGGTCTATGGCCTCACGCCCGAGGACATCATCGCGGCTCCGGATCAATGGCAGGCCTTGGTGTACCCCGGTGATGAGGCCATCGTGGAAGCGGGCTTCCAGCAGTTGATGGCCGAAGGCGCCACCGTCTCTGAATATCGCATCATGCGGCCGGACGGAGAGGTGCGCTGGTTGCGGGACCGGGTGCGCCTGGTGCAAGATGGCGCGGGCCGTACCCTCCATGTGGGCGGGCTGACCAGTGACATCACGGATCAGCGTGAGGCCGATCAGGCCCTGCGGCTCTACGCCGAGGACCTGGCTCTGGCGCGCGATCGGGCCGAGGCCGCGGCGCAGGCTAAGAGCGAGTTTCTGGCCACCATGAGCCACGAGATCCGGACGCCTATGAACGGCGTCATCGGCATGACGAGCCTCTTGATGGATACGCCCCTGGATGAGGAGCAGGCCGATTTCGTCGAGACCATCCGCCGCAGCGGCGAGGCTCTGCTCACGATCATCAATGACATCCTCGACTTTTCCAAGGTGGAGGCGGGCCGCATTGAGCTGGAGGATCACCCCTTCAGCCTGACGGAGTGTGTGGAGGATGCCTTGGAACTCCTGGCTCCCCAGGCGCAGGCCAAGGAGGTCGGTCTGCTGTATCGGTTCGGCCCCGAAGTCCCAGAGCATGTGCGCGGGGACAGCACGCGGGTCCGCCAGGTTCTGGTTAACCTGGTGAGCAACGCCGTCAAGTTCACACACGAGGGCGAAGTGACCGTAGAGGTCCAGGGTGACCCACAGCCAGACGAAACGCTGTTGGTGACGTTCTGCATAGCGGACACCGGCATCGGGATTCCTGCGGACCGTGTGGACCGTCTCTTCAAACCCTTCAGCCAGGTGGACGCCTCCACCACCCGTCAGTATGGGGGCACGGGGCTGGGCTTGGTCATCGCCCAGCGCCTCGCTGAGCGCATGGGGGGCTCCTTGGAGGTGGAAAGCGAGGAGGGCGTAGGTTCCACCTTCTGTTTTTCCGTGCGCCTCCAGGTGGACGATACCTTGGCCCCTGTGGAGCGCCCGCTGGCTGGGCAGCGCTTGCTGCTGGCCGATCCGTACGCGAAGCGTGCCGCTTGGCTGCATGAGGCGCTGGAGCGCGATGGGGCGACCGTCACGGTCGTTGCCAGCGGCGAGGAGGCCTTGAGCCAGCTGGATCAGGCGTCCTTCAACGTGCTCCTGGCGGATCGCCGCCTGCCAGACATGGATGGCCAAGCACTGGGACGCGTCCTAGCGATGCGTCATGGTGCCCCGCCCCGCCTGGTGCTGATCTCCTGCGCCAACGAGCGGTCCAGCGATGAGCAAGGGCTTCTCGATGCCCAGATGCATCACCCCGTCCGCCGCGCTACCCTGCGCAAGACGCTGCTCCGCATCGTGGACGCCCACCCCACAGAAGGCGCGCCTGGAGCTGGACCGGACTCGGACGGGGATCAGGTGGCTCGGTCGCCGCGCATCTTGGTCGTGGACGACAACCGGGTCAACCAGAAGATTGCGCTGCGGCTGATTCAGCGTCTCGGGTACCGCGCGGATGTGGTGGGGAGTGGACACGAAGCGTTGGAGCTGCTCCAGATCTCGGATTTTGACATGGTGCTGATGGACGTACAAATGCCGGGGATGGATGGCCTAGAAACCACTCAGCAGATCCGAAGCACCCTCTCACCAAACCGGCAGCCCAGCATTCTGGGGGTGACGGCCAGCATGGATGACTGGGGGTGCGACGAGTGCCTGTCCGCTGGTATGGACGCCTACCTCACCAAACCCCTGCGCTACGAAGATCTGGCCCGCGCGGTGGCGGAGGCCTACATCAAGCGCAGCCTCCAGAGCACCGACTCGTCGGCTAGCTCGCTGGCGTAACGTCCAGCACGAGCGTTCCAAAGGGCGGCAGCGTGAGGGTCTCGCCGAGGGTGGTTGTGACGCCGGCCAGCAAGGCTTGGCCCTGCGCCCCTTGGAGGGATTGCGGCACGGTGACTCGGGAGGGGGCGTCTCGCACATTGACCGCCACCACCACCCGTTCAGCGTCTACGGTGCGCTCAAAGAGCACCACATCCTCCGAGCCTGGCAGCAGGGTCAGGGCGCCGCGGCGAAGCGCATTGCTCTGGGCGTGCACCTCCAGGTATTGGGCATAGAACGCCTGTACCTCGGGGCGCACCGACCAGTCGTAGGGCGTCTGCTCGAAGAAGGGGACCGTGGCCTCGATCCCGACCTCCTGGCCATTGTAGACCAAGGGCACACCCGGCAGGCTGGCCATAAGCACGTACGCGGCCCGTGCCCCTTCCTGTCCTCCAAACAGAGCCGGCGGGGGCGCATCCCATGCCGTCTCGTCGTGGTTGGTGGTGAACCGGAGGCGCCCGGTGCCTGCTGGAAGCGCGGCGTCCACGTCGTGCACCACCTCGGTGAAGGCCGAGACTGGTGCGCCCGTCCAGACCTCCTTGAGCGCAGAATACTCGGGCCAGCCGTACGTCAGGTCGAAGCCCACCTCATGGATGTCTACCTCCCCGTGCTCCGCCAGCATCAACACCGGCTTGACGGCCCGCAGTGAATCGATAGCCTCGGCCCAGAACGAGGACGGAACAAGGCCCGCCACGTCACACCGATACCCATCAATGTTGTAGGTCTCCACCCAGTGGCGCAGCACGTTGATCATCTCGGCGCGCAGGGCCGGGTTGTCGTAGTTGAGCTCGCGCGTGTCTGTCCAATCGGTGCCTGCCGGTACGATGGGGTTGCCCTCGGCGTCCTGTGTGTACCAGGTGGGATGGTCCGCTACCCAGGCGTTATCTGGCGCCGTATGGTTGGCCACGAAGTCAATGATGAGGCGCATGTCGGCGGCGTGGGTGGCCTCCACCAGGGCCCGGAAGTCGTCCTCCGTGCCGTACTCGGGGTTGACCGCGTAGTAATCGCGGATGGCATAGGGCGATCCCAACACCCCTTTGCGCCCCACCTCGCCGATGGGGTGGATCGGCATCAGCCAGATCGTGTTCACCCCCAGCGCACGCAACTCCGGCAGACGCGGGATGATGGCCTGGAACGTACCCTCTTCGGTGAAGTCCGGGACGAAGAGTTCGTAGATGACGGTACCGTCCAGCCAAGCGGGCGGATCTTGCACCGCCGTGGGCTCTGGGTTCGTGGCGGGGGTAGCCCCCGGCTCACACCCGATCACGGAGAGGGTCAGCAGGAGGATGAGATAAGGGCGGGACGGCGTGCGGGCAAGCATGGTACGAAGGAAAGGCAAGGGGGAGGAGGCGCTAGAAGAACGCTCCACGCTACCACAAGGGCAACGGCGCCAGGCTGTCGGCGCCCCCGGTCCTGGGCCGACCTGAAGAGGGTGGTCCATGCACGGTGTCAGCGGGGGGCGGGGGCGCTGCGTCAGCCCGCCGTGTCCGGTACGGCGGCCTCGGCCAGGTCGGCCAGCGAGGCCAGCGCCCCAGGCAGCTCATCCATGGTGGCCACCACGGCGTGGGCGCCCCGGGCACGGAGCAAACCCATGTGGGCTTCCGCCTCCAGGTAGGGCGGCACATGCCCGATGGCCCACAGGCCGGCTGCGCGCGCGGCTTCCATGTCGTCCACGGTGTCTCCCACGTAGACGGCCTCGTGGGGCTGCACGTTGAGCCCGGCGGCATTCAACAGAGACAGGGCCCGCTGTAGGGGGAAGGGGTCCGGCTTGCTGCGACCATCTTGCTGCTCGCGGGCCACCACGAGCGGGAAGCGCGCATCCCAGCCGAAGCGCTGGAGCGTCCAGCGGGCCTCCGCCTCCGGGCGCCCAGTGACCACGCCAAAGATGCGGCCCGAGGCCAGACGGTCGAGGGTGGTGGATTCCACCAGAGCGGGCTCTTCGGCAATGAACCCATCCCAGTTGTCACCCCGGTAGCGCCGCTGGAATTCGGCGATCACGCGGCTCATCGGGACCTGAATGCCGGTATCATGGATCAGCGCGTGGGTCAGCTTCCAATCATCGTTGAAGCCTCCCAGGTTTTTATAGCGCTGCACGGTGCCCGCCGAGATGTCACGCCCCGTAAAGTGAGTGGCGGTCTCTTCGATAGCACGACGGTAGGAACGAGATACATCGACAAGGACGCCGTCCATATCAAAAAGGACGGCTTTGATGGTCATCATAATGGGCCGCTTAGAGATGAGAAGGGTGGAGAAAACTGGAGAAGCGAGGAGGCCGCGTTCTGTAACGTAAGTCTTTAAATGGCCTGCACATACAAGAAGATCCGTCACGAGAGAGGATGCAGCCAGCACCTGCCAAGCAGATGGACCGGTGGCCGGGAAGAGCCTCTTCAGAATGGCTTCAACGTCTCTTGTGGGTCAGGCTTCGCAGCCTCATCCATCGTTTCAGGCGGCTTCTAAGATAGTCGCCTAGACTCCGGTCCCTATCATACAAAGGAGTCACTGCACATGCGTCAATGGCACACACCGCCGCCTGAACGGCGTCAGACGGCGGTAGACCAGCGCACGTAGAGGCGCAGAGACGGCGGGCCCTACGAGTTCATGACGATGAGGAACTCGTCATTGTCGCGGGTGCCGCGCATCTTGTCTCGGAGGAACTCCATGGCTTGGATCGGCTCCATGTCCGCCAGGAGCTTGCGCAAGATCCACACGCGCGTCAGCTTGGCGTCCGGGATGAGCAGCTCTTCGCGGCGCGTGCCCGACTTGATGAGGTTGATCGCGGGGAACATGCGGCGGTCGGCCAACTGGCGGTCCAGCACAAGCTCCATGTTGCCCGTGCCCTTGAACTCCTCAAAGATAACCTCATCCATGCGGCTGCCCGTCTCGATGAGTGCCGTCCCGATGATGGTCAGCGAGCCCCCCTCCTCGACGTTGCGTGCCGCCCCGAAGAAGCGCTTGGGGCCACGGAGGGCTCCGGCCTCGATCCCGCCGGACATCGTACGTCCGCCTGCGGGGGCCACCGCGTTGTGGGCGCGCGCCAAGCGGGTGATGGAGTCCAGCAGGATGACCACGTCCTGCCCCGCTTCGACCAGCCGCTTGGCTTTCTCCAGCACGATGTCACTCACCTCCACGTGCCGCTCCGGGTCTTGATCGAACGTCGATGCGATGACCTCGCCCTTGACGTTCTTCATCATATCCGTCACCTCCTCTGGCCGTTCGTCCACGAGCAGGATCAGGAGGTAGCACTCCGGATGGTTGGTGGTAACCGCGTTGGCGATTTTCTGGAGCAGGATGGTCTTGCCCGTCTTCGGCTGGGCCACGATCAGGCCGCGCTGGCCCTTGCCGATGGGCGAGAACAGATCGAGCACGCGGGTGCTCGTTTCGGCGGCCACCGTTTCCAGCTTGAGCGCTTCGTTGGGATAGAGCGGGGTGAGGAAGTCAAAGCTGACACGGTCCTGCAGCTCTGAGGGCGGCCGGCCGTTGATGCTGTTCACCTTGATCAGAGCGAAGTAGCGTTCGCCCTCCTTGGGGGGCCGGACCTCGCCGTCGACGGTGTCGCCGAGCTTCAGGCTGAAGCGTTTGATCTGGGAGGGCGAGACGTAGATGTCATCGGGGCTGGGCAGGTAGTTGTACTCTACGGACCGCAGGAAGCCATACCCATCGGGGAGGATCTGGAGGACCCCCACCTTGCGGATCATACCGTCCAGGTCTGTCTCATCGGGGTCGTAGTTGAGGATATAGTCCGGGCGGCCTTCCAGCATCTTCTCGCGGCGCTCGTCGCGGCGCGGCTCTCGCCGTCCGCCGTCGTCGCCACGGTTGGACCGCTTGTCGCGGCGTCCGCGGCGTCCGCGACGTCCGCCCTCACCGTCGTCCTGGCGATGGCCGCCGTCGTTGCGGTTTCCGCTCTCCCGGCGTCCGCCATCGTTGCGGCTGCCGCCGTCATTCCGGTTACCTCCTTCGCTGCGGTTTCCGCTCTCTCGGCGCCCGCCGTCGTTCCGGTGGCCGCCGTCATTGCGGCTGCCTCCCTCGTTGCGGTTTCCGCCCTCTCGGCGCCCGCCGTCGTTGCGGCTTCGCCCTCCTTCGCTGCGGCTCCGGCGACGGTCGGAGTCTGAGGAGGCCTCACTGCGCTTGGGGCGCTCGCTGCGGCTGTCGCTACGCGGTTCCCGCCGGCTGCTCCCGCCCTCGCCGGCGTTGGCATCGGCCTCCTGGGACCCGCGGCCGCGCCGGTTGGAGGAGCGCTTGGCCGAGGGGGTTCGCTTGTTGGTGCGCTCCTCAGACGTTGGCCGGCTGGAACGGCGGCTGTCGGTCTCGGAAGGGGGGGGCGCGCTGGCGGTGTCCTGCGCCTCTGACGACGAAGAGGCTTCCGGGCGCCGACCGCGCCGGTTGGGAGTGCGGGCGCCATCACCGCCAGCGGCGGCCTCGGCCTGCGCCTCCAGGATTCGGTAGATGAGGTCTTGCTTGCGGAGGCCTGAGTAGCCACTCAGGTTCATGCCGCGCGCGAGGTCGCGCAACTCAGCCAGTTTCTTTTCCTGGAGCGTCGAGATCTTCATGTGGTTGTACAGAGAGTGGGGTGCCTCCCACCACGAAGGGAGCCACGTCAAGCCGCGAGGGGGCGGAGCGACCTCGGGAAACGGCTCGCACGGAAGGCACCAGGACAAACGGGCCTAGGCGGAGCCTGACGTGTGCGGGATGGACAGACAGGGTGACGGTGGTATGGCCGAGGATTGGTGGCCAAGAGACGGGTGCCCTGGAAGGGAAAATCGTGGGGGCACCGGGGGAGAACCAGCCGGGTGGCTGGCCTAGACGAAAGATACACGCCTAGTAGCGCAAGTGCCAACCCAGAGAACGCAGAGCGGGTTCCACAAGCGATTCTACTTGGGATCTATCTGCAACGTTGGCTCCGTGCCACGTCCAGGCAGGACCGCCACCACGGCCGCTACCACCTGATGAGACCCTGTAGCCAGCACCACGTCATCAGGATGGGCCTGGGCCAACGTCCAGCGCAGCCCTTGCGCCACGGTGGGCGCCTCATGGATCACGGAGGCCCCGGTCGCCCGCAGGGCCTCGGCCAAGGCCGCGGCCCCGTAGCCCCGCTCCGTGTCGAGCCCCACCACCACGACGGGGCTCTTGGAGTCGGCCAGGAGCGCCCCTATCCCCACAGCGTCCTTGTCGCGCAGCAGGCCCAGCACCACCACAGGGGGGCTCTCCCCCCCGTAGCCCCGGGCTACCCGCAGCGCCTCGCGTAGGCCATCCACGTTATGCCCCACATCAAGGAGTACCGACGGCTGTTGCCGGATCACCTCGGCGCGTCCGCGTAGCCCCGCATATCGGCGGGTGTGCGCGAGGCCGTTGCGCACCGCGTCCGCCAGGCCAGGCTGATCCCGGTAGACGATCTCCATCGTCC
Source organism: Bacteroidota bacterium (assembly GCA_038747425.1). Taxonomy (GTDB): domain Bacteria; phylum Bacteroidota; class Rhodothermia; order Rhodothermales; family JBCDJV01; genus JBCDJV01. Next base: position 75,919 of record JBCDJV010000010.1, on the reverse strand, counting down.
GCAGGGCCAGTAGCGCATTGCGCACCTGATGGCGTCCGGGTAGGTCGAGCGCAAGGTCTGTGTAGGTAGCCTGAGGCGTGCGGACGTGCTGCAGCACCGGATGCGGTGTGGCGGCGGGGTCTGTCGTCCAGGTTACCTCCTCGTCCAGGCGGTGTAGCGGAGCCCGCCGTCCAGCCGCGACCTCGGCGATGACGGGGACCGCCTCGGGATGGTCTACCGCGCTCACCACCGGCACGCGCTCCTTGATGATGCCCGCCTTCTCACGAGCGATGGCCGCCCGGGTGTCTCCCAACAGCGCCGTATGATCGAGTCCGATATGGGTGAGGACCGCCGCCACAGGCTCTACGACGTTGGTGGCATCGAGCCGCCCTCCCAGCCCGACCTCCACCACCGCCAGGTCCACCTCCATGTCTGCGAAATAGCGAAAGCTGAGCGCCACGGTAGCCTCGAAGAAGCTGAGGCCTGCCGCCTCCAAGGCTGGGCGGTACCGCTCAACGGCTGTATCCAGCCAGGACAGCGGAGCGGGCACTCCGTTCAGCCGCATCCGCTCGGCCAGATGGTGCAGATGCGGCGACGTGTGCAGACCCACGCGGAGCCCCAGGGCCTGCCCCATGGCGGCGATCATGGAGGCGGTGGACCCCTTGCCGTTGGTCCCCGCCACGTGGATGATAGGCTGGACCCGATGCGGGTCGCCCAGGGTGGCCAGCAGGGTGCGGATGCGGTCCAGGCCGGGCTGGTACCCGGATCCCGCTTGTCCTGCAAAGCGAGGTAAGTCCAGCAGGTACTGTACCGCCGCAGTCATGGGGCCGTCCGCCAGCGGACCTCGCGCTCCGTGACGCCTCGGTGTACCAGGTCCAGCCGGAGCGTGTGATCCGGCAGCAACGCGCCGAACCGCTCTGGCCACTCGATAAGGCAGACCCCCTCACCATAGAGGTACTCGTCGAGGCCCAGGGCGACCAGCTCCTCCAGGTCTCGCAGCCGGTAGGCATCGAGGTGGTAGATCGGGAGCGGTGCGCCTCTGTACTGGCCGTCGTACACCTGGACGATCGCAAAGGTGGGGCTGCTCACCGCCCCAGCGTCCACCCCCAGCGCGGTGCAGATGCCGCGGATGAACTGCGTCTTCCCCGCCCCCAATTCACCGTAGAGCGCCACCACCCCACCAGGCGCTAGCTGAGGGGCCAACGCGGCTCCCAGGGTCTCCGTCGCCGCAGGACCGGTCGTGGTTTGAGGCAGCGTGAGCACAGGGGCGCAGTCGTGGATGGTGAACGGTGAGTGATGACGTGTGAAGGGGGCGCAGACTCCACCGCAGCGGCCTCGGCCCGGGGCCATCGGCGGGGCGCGATACGTCGCGTTCCGGGGGGTGAGGCCCTGCAGCGGGGGGGTACGACCCGCCAGGCCTACCGTTTCGGACGGAGGGTGACCACGGGGAGCACCATTTCTTCCAGGGACGCGCCGCCATGCTGCATCGTGTCTCGGTAGAGGTTGAGGTAGCGGTTGTAGTTGGTGGGGTAGACGAAGTAGTAGTCTTCCTTCGCGATAATGTAGTTGGTGCCGCTATGAGGGCGGGGCAGGCCATAGTCGAGCGGGTTGCGCACGAAGATGGCGTGCCGGTCATCGCTCTTAAGGTTGCGGCCGTACTTGTAACGCAGCCCCGTGGAGGTCTCCCGGTCGCCGATCACCTTGGTGGCGTGGAGGCTGCGAATGGCCCCATGGTCCGTGGTCAGCACCACGGTGCAGTCTTGCTGCGAGAGATCGCGTAGGGCCTCGTAGAGCCAAGAGTGCTCGAACCAGGTGCGCGTCAGGGCTCGGTAGGCGCGCTCGTCAGGCGCCAGCTCCTTGAGGACGTCGGAGTCGGAGCGGCTGTGGGCCAGGATGTCCACGAAGTTGACAACGATGGCGCTCAGGTCATGCTGCAGGTAGTCCGTGACTTGCTGAGCGAAGGTGCGTCCGTCCTGGGTGCTGATGAGCTTGTCATACCGGGTGCGGGCGTCCAGGTGCTTCCGCTGCAGCAGATCATTCAGGAACTCCTCCTCGCTGCGGTTGCGGCTGTGCTCATCGTCCTCGGCGTCGCTCCAGATGCGCGGGAACCGGCGGGCAATGTCGCGAGGGAGTAAGCCGCTGAAGATGGAGTTGCGGGAGTACGGGGTGGCCGTAGGTAGGATGGAGTAGTGGAAGCTCTTCTCCATCTGGAAGAGGGGATAGAGGAGCTTCTCAAACTCCAGCCACTGGTCATACCGCATACAATCGATGAGGAGGAAGACCACCGGCCGCTTGCCCTCGCGCACATGAGGGAGCACAAACTCGGGCAACACCTCGTGGGAGAGCACCGGCCGGTCGTCGCCGGGCCGCTCATCGTCGGCCATCCAGCTGGGGTAGACGTCCTCGATGAACCGGCCAAAGGCGCGGTTGGCCTCGCGGTATTGGTCCTCCAGCACCTGCCGCACGCCTTCATCGCCGTCGGCCAGCTCCAGGTCATAGCCTACGAGCTTCAGGTACAGGTCCACCCACTCGGTGTGCGAGAGCGGGTTCATCAGCGCCATGCTGATCTGGCCAAATTGCTGCAGGTAGGTCTGCGAGGCTTTCTCGGTGCGCAGCCGGGAGCGCTCCAGCAGACGTTTGCAGGTGAGGAGGATCTGGCTGGGGTTGACGGGCTTGGTGAGATAGTCGCTGATCTGACCGCCCAGCGCCTCCTCCATCAGGTTCTCTTCCTCGCTCTTGGTGACCATGACTACCGGCAGCTCGGGGGCGATGGCCTTGATCTCGGCGAGCGTCTCCAGGCCACCCATGCCGGGCATCTGCTCGTCGAGGAGCACCACCTCGTAGCGTCCTCCTCGCACTTGCTCAACGGCATCCGCACCATTCGAGACGCTGGTTACCACATAGCCCTTGGATTCAAGAAACAGGATATGGGGGCGGAGGAGGTCGATCTCATCGTCGGCCCAGAGAATGCGAGGATCAGCGGACATGAACGCGTACAGGAGGTGGGTGAAGAAGAAAGACCGTAACCGTGCCCGATGCGCCGCCGTGAATAGATGAGAAGAGCCGCCCTCCTTACGTGCGGAGGCCAGGATGGTTCGGAAGGGCCGCTGGTCTACGTTCAACGGTCAAGGAGGCACGCCCACGTGATGCGAATCAAGGGTCACAGGGCCCCGTTCCAAGCCCGATCCCCTGCACGGCCCCCTGGCTAGGGCGCCACGGGCCGAGAATGAAGGCGGCGGCGTCACCGTTTCTACTTGTCCTCCTGAGCGGAGCTCTGCGCCAGCAGGGCGTAGTCGAGGGATCTGTCAACGGCACCACGAGGCCGGTTAGCACGGCGGTGGGCCGACACGGTGTGCGGTGTTTCTGTTCAACCCGTGATTCGCATCATTGACCATCAGCCCAGGATCAAGGGCGGGGCCCCCACACGAAGGCGCCGGTGCGGTTGATGTAGCCACTGCCGGTGGGGGTGCGGACCAAGGCGAGGCCATCGCGGAAGTCCCAGGCCAGCTCGAACTGGGTGGGGATGACCAGGGTGCCGGTGCGGTCGATATAGCCCCACTGGCCATCTCGGCGGACCCGCGCGAGGCCCCCGGAGAAGTACCACGCCTGGTCGAACTGGGGGTCGATGGTGAGGGTGCTGTCGGTGGGATCCAGGTAGCCGTAGCGGCCCTCGCGTTGCACCAGCAGCGGGTCGCGCGGCTGGTAGGTGTCTTCCACCACCACGCTGGGCGCGAGGTCGAACTGCGGATCCACCACCAGCTGGCCGGTGGTGTCGATGTACCCCCACTGGCCCTCCACCTGCACCGGCGCGAGCCCATCAGAGAAGTACCAGGCATCGTCAAACTGTGGCTCGATGACCACGGTGCCTGCGCGGTCGATGTACCCGTAGCGTCCCGCTTGCTGGACTAGAGCCCGGTTGCCGGCAAACGGCCAGACGCGGTCAAACGTGAGCGGGATCACCTCGCTGCCGGTGCGGTCGATGAAGCCCCACCGCCCGTTCTCAGACACCGGGAAGCGGGCGGCAGGATCCGACGGTGGCGCCTCGGGCGAGGCACAGGCGGCAAGGCTTAGCAGGAGGACAACAGACAGGCAGGCAGCGCGCATGGGCGAGCGTGAGAAAGCGTGGTGGAAGGCGAAGGGTTGCTGAACGCGCGCCGGGGCGGCCATGTTCGGACGCACGGCCGGGTGACGAGCCAGCCCAAAATGCCGAAATACGTTGTCAATCCCCGCAAAAATGGTTACATAGCGTCCTCGCGCGTCCTCATCCCCCACCCTTTTTCTTGCCATGCGCTGGGTTGTGCCCACGGTCTACGTCGCTGCGCTCGTGGTGGCCTTTGTGGCCTTGAACGGGCGTTGGGGCCAAACGCCGCCCTTGGGACCGTTCCTGAACCCGTTTGCGGGCTTCTGGCAGAGCAATGCCCAGGTTGATGCCCTCCCCGAGCAGCTGGATGTACCCGGCTTGCAGGCGCCCGTACAGGTGGCCTGGGACACACGGCATGTGCCGCACATCTTCGCGGAGAACGATCACGACCTGTACCTAGCCCAGGGCTACCTGACGGCCCGCCACCGGCTGTGGCAGATGGAGTTTCAGACGCATGCCGCCGCCGGCCGGATCTCGGAGATCGTGGGGCCTGGCGCCCTCTCCTACGACCGCTCGCGGCGTCGGATGGGTATGGTCTGGGCCGCCGAGCGTTCGCTGGAGGCGGTCCTGGCCGACTCGCTCACGCGGGTAGCCATGGAGGCCTACGCCGAAGGAGTCAACGCGTGGGTCGACCAGCTTGATGCCACCACGCTCCCCCTGGAGTACAAGATCCTGGGCTATGAGCCTGAGCCGTGGACGCCACTCAAGACCACGCTCCTGCTCAAGTATATGGCCGAGACGCTCAGTGGGGGCAGCAACGAGCCCGCCATGACCGAGGCTCGGTCCCTCCACGGCGACTCCCTCATGCAGGCCCTCTTCCCCTACCAGGCGCCGTTCGTGGACCCCATCATCCCGCCGGGCACGGAGTGGGCCTTCGAGCCCGTGCCGGTAGCGCCTCAGCAGGCGCTCCTGGACCCACTCATCGGGCTCAATGGGTTGAGTGGTACCCCTGCCGATCCGAACATCGGGAGCAACAACTGGGCGGTAGGAGGCAGCAAGGCGGTCACGGGCCGCCCCATCCTGGCCAACGACCCTCACCTCACGCTCAACCTGCCGTCCATCTGGTACGAGATGCAGCTCCACGCCCCGGGCACCAACACCTACGGCGCCACGCTGCCGGGAGCCCCCGGGATCATCATCGGCTTCAACGAGCACGTAGCGTGGGGCGTCACCAACGGCGGGAGCGACGTGTTCGACTGGTACCAGATCACGTTTGCTGACGCCGCCCGCACCACCTACGACTACGACGGAGCCACACGCCCCGTGGAGACCCGGATCGAAACCATCCAGGTGCGCGGCGAGGCCACCGTGGTGGACACCGTACGCTACACGCACCACGGCCCGGTGGCCTACCTGCCCTCGGAGACCCCCTACGGCCGGATGCCCACCGGGGCGGCCCTGCGATGGACCGCCCACGACCCCACCAACGAGCTGCGCACGTTCCTGCGCCTCAACCGCGCCACCGACTATGACGACTACGTGGAGGCGCTGACCACGTATGCCGCCCCCGCCCAGAACTTTGTCTATGCCGACCAAGCCGGCACCATTGCCCTCTGGCACAATGGGGCGTTTCCGCTTCGATGGAAAGGTCAGGGCCGCTACCTCAGCGATGGCGCAGACCCCGCCTACGAGTGGCAAGGGTTCATCCCCCACGCTCACAACCCGCACGTGCGCGACCCCGAGCGCGGGTTCGTCAGCTCGGCCAACCAGCCCCCCACCGACGACACCTACCCCTACTACCTGGGCTGGGACTACGCCTCCTATGAGCGAGGCGCCCGCCTCAACGACCGCTTGGCGGTGATGGAAGCCATCACCCCGCGCGACATGATGGCCCTCCAGCTCGATGACCGCTACCTCCACGCCGAGCGCGCCCTGCCCGCGCTCCTGGCACGCCTGCCCGAGGACGGGCTCTCGGCCGATCAGCGCACCGCTCGCGCCGACCTCGCCGCGTGGGATGCCCACTACCGGGCCCAAGCCACGGCGCCCATTCTGTTCGATGCCTGGTGGAGTACCCTCTGGCGCCTCACCTGGGACGAGTTCCCCGATGGCCCTCGCCCTTGGTACGACGTGACGCTGCGCCTGGTGTTGGAGGAGCCCACGAGCCCGCTGTTCGACGATCAAACCACCAACGGCCCCGAGACGCTGGATGACCTGGTTCAGCAAGCGTTCGAGACGGCTTTCTCGCAGCTGGAGGACAGGCATGGCCCCTACGGCGAGGCCTGGGCCTGGGGCCAGGCACGCGGTACGCGCATCGACCACCTCGCCCAGATCCCCGGTCTCGGCCGGACAGACCTGCGCACCAGCGGCCGTAGCGGCACCCTCAACGCCATGGGACGCACCAGCGGGGCCTCCTGGCGTATGGTGGTGTCTCTGGAGGAGGAGGTGCGCGCCTGGGGGATCTACCCAGGGGGTCAGTCTGGTCACCCGGGCTCAGCCTTCTACGATCTCGCCGTGGACGACTGGATGGCCGGGACCATGTATCCGCTTCTGTTTCTGCGGGCCCCTGACCAGGCCTCGGCCGAAGTGATGGCCCGCACCGTGCTTCGCCAGACCCCCTGACGCCCCACTGCCATGCTCATCGGGATTCTTCTTTGCCTTTTGCTCCTTGCCGTACTGCACCTGACGACCTCCTTCTGGGGATGGATCCTGATCGTGCCGTTTGCCTACACGGTGGTCCGTGAGCATCGCGTGGGGCGTGGTCTGGCCATCGGGGCGGCCAGCGGCGGGCTCCTCTGGCTGGGTATGGCGTTGTACCTGCTGATGGGCGATGCGGCCCTGGTGACCGACCGCGTGGCGGCCATGGCCGGGGTGGAGACGCCGGCCGTGCTAGCCGCTGTGACCGGCGTAATCGGGCTGCTGGGGGCAGGCCTGAGTGGCGGAGCCGGAGCCGCCGTACGGAGCGCCCTCACGCATCGCCGCCGCTCGCGTCGCTGATGGTCCGCCTTCCTGTCCCTATGCGCTTTGTGACTGCCCCCCTGCTGCTCGTGCTGTGCCTCCTGCTGGCAGGCTGCACCCCGTCGTCGCCGCCGCAGCCGCTGCGCATCGACGGCTCCACAGGCGTGCATGCCCTGGTAACCGAGTTGGCCGCCGCCTACGAGCGGGCTCACCCAGGTCGGCCCATGCAGGTGCGGCAAGGCCTCACGCCCACGGAGCGCCTGGATGCCCTGGCGGCGGGCCACATCGACCTGGCCATGGCCAGCCACGGCCTCGATGCCGAGGCGCTGACCTCGCGCTCGCTGACGCCGCACCGGTTTGCCCGCACCGCCGTGGTGATGGCCGTGCACCAGAGCGTCCCCCTCGAAAGCCTCACCGCTGCTGACCTGTGCGCGCTCTACGCGGGGACGGTGACCTCGTGGCAAGAGTTGGGCGGCCCGGACCTGCCCGTGGCCCCTCGCCTCCGCCCTTTCACGGAGGTCGACGGCGAGGTGGTGGCCGAGTACGCCCCCTGCCTCCTCACGCTCACCCTGGCCGAGACGGTGGTCCTACACCCCCGCTCTGGTCCCATGGCGCGCGACCTCGCCGAGACGCCCGGTAGCATCGGCATGACCACCGAGACCCGCGTGGAGCAGAGCCAAGGCGCCCTCCGCACGGTGGCCATCGACGGTCTCCTCCCGTCGGATGACGCCTACCCCCTCTGGCGCGACGCCTACCTCGTGGCTACCTCCACGCCCTCGCCGGCCGTGCAGCACTTCCTCGACTACGTTCAGAGCGAGCCCGCCGCCGACGTTCTCCAGGCCAACGGGGCCGAGCCCGCCCGCCCGTAGCGCCCGCCGTTCAACAGACGCATCGTCGACCCACCCAGGTCAATCAGGGACGGGCAGGATCCGAGCGAGAAGGCCTTGCGCCTGTGCCAGCGTGCAGGGGCGCGTGCGGCGGGGCTCAATCGTCGAAACGTGAGGCATACCCGCTCTGGGCGAGGAAGGCCCCGAAGTCTTCGATGGTGAGAATCTCGCGGATCGCCGCCCGCTTGTCCTCGGCCTGATCGTAGTACGCCCGCACGATCTTGTAGCCCATCCAGTACCCGAGATCGGCCGGGCGGTCGGCCTCGCGATCTCCACCGTAGAGCCAGCCGGAGAAATCGTCCCCGTCCATTCGCGCGCTGAACTCCGCCCACAACGCCGCCTCGCGTGGGTCGGCCCAGGCGTGGACGTGTGCGTTCACATGTTGCCCCGAGATCAGCTCAGCGATGACGTCGGCCGCGCCCTCCTGGATAGACTGGGAGAGCAGCGTGTCGACTGAGTCCGGGTGCTGCTGCTGGTAATGGACGAGCTCATGGGCGATGATGTGGGGGATCTCCTCGACCGGCTTCAAGACCGCCTTGTGCCAGTCGCTCAGCTCGTCCATCGGCGTGTCCGGCGTCAGCCCGTACATCTCAGCGCCGATGAGCAACCGGTCTTCGGTGTAGGTGCCACCAGAGTTCAGGATCCCGATCTGGATGTAGGTGTGGGGGAAGACGGCGTCGTCGTAGAGTGCGTCGAGAGCGTGGTACGCGGCTCGAATCTCGTCATCAAAGGAGGCGGCCCGAAGCGTCGACTCCCGAATCGAGGCATAGTAAGCAGGGTGGGCGTTGATTTGGTCGATGAGGTTGTAGACGCTCCCCATCCTGAATTGGATGAAGTCCCGCAGCCCCGGACTCGCCGGGAGGTAGTAGCCCTCAAAGAATACGCGGAGGCTGTCCTGCTCTGTGGCGTCGGGCCCCAGCCGATCGTAGGCCTCCCAGAACCGCCGTATGTCATCGGTCACGATGCGGGCGGCGTCAGGGTCGCTGCTCTGGGCACGAGCTTCCATGCAGGCCGAAGCCAGCGCGAGCACGACAAGGAGCGCTGGCACTAGGCTCGATGAGCGGGGCCGCAGCGTGGCAGAACGATCCTCAACGGCTTGGATGAACGGCGTCATGGGGTCGTTGCACAGTCAGCCTCTAAATGGACGGGGTCCCGGTCCAACCCGGATGCAAGCGCTCAGGATATCGAAGCACCATGCCCGCGTCAAGACCAGGTAATGGCTTTCCCCCTCACCGCATATTTCACGTTTACCGTTTCGCATTCTCCGTTGTGGGCGCCTACCTTGAAGGTGTTCTTTTACATCCGCCGACGGTTCGGCCCTGCGCGAGTGGGGTCGATTAAAAGGGAAGCTGGGAACGCCCCCCATGGGCCTGGTCCAGCGCTGTACCCGCAACTGTGATCCGTGTGATACCGGCTGACGCCGACGCCCGCCTCCACTGTGCCGCTAGGCATGGGAAGGAGCCGGGCCGAGTCTGGCCGGTGGTCTGTGCCCGCTCAGCCTCGCTGCGCAGCCACGGTCAGCCAGGAGACCTGCCGCCGCCGCGGTGCCACCCGCCTCCGGGACCTTGAGGACGGTGGTCGTCTCCCGTGGGGGTGTCTCGCACCGGACCAATCCTGTGTCCACCGCCCCCGACGTGTGCCTGTGCCGCTTGGCGCAAGCCTGTGACGGCCCTGACCTCTGCATTGAGGTGAGGGCTTTTTTATGCGCTTCTGCTTCGTGTGGGCAGGGCTGCTGGGCCTGCTGACCCTCAACGCAGTCGCTCAGCCGGTCCCTGATACCACCTACCTGCTGCCCCCCGTCACCGTGACGGCCACCCGCACCCCGGTGCAGGCCGCCGCGGCGCCCGCCCGCCTCACCGTGCTGGAGGCGGCCACGCTGCGTCGCCTGGGCGCGGACACGGTGGCCGATGCCCTGGAGGCGCAGACCGGCGTCTTCATCCGTCGCTACGGCGCCGGGGGCCTCGCCTCGATGTCGCTCCGGGGGACCGGCGCCTCGCAGACCGCCGTCTTGCTGGACGGCCTCCGCCTCACGGATCCTCAGCTGGGCCAGCTCGACCTGGCGCTGCTGCCCAGCGTGCTGCTGGACCGGGCCGAGGTCATGCATGGCCCCGCCTCGGCGGTCTACGGCAGCGATGCCCTGGGCGGCGTCCTCCACCTGCGCAGCTACCGACCCACCGGAGCCCCCGCCGTACGGGCTCAGCTCGCGGCTGGGGCCTTTGGCGACCGAGCCACCAGCGCCCTCGTGGCCCACGGCGTAGGTCGCTGGCAGGGGGCCGCCGCCGCCGAGTGGCGCCAGGCCGACGGGGCCTTCTCGTACCTCAACACCACGACCGTCCCGGCCCGGTCGCAGCGCCGTACCAACGCCGATCGGCAGCAGGGCACGCTGTTCGGGACGCTGGCTTACACCGCCCCGGCTCACAGTGTCCGCTTCGGGGCTTGGTACAGCGACGCCGAGCGCGGCCTCCCCGGCCTGGCCACCACACCCGCCACCGGGGAGCGCCAGTGGGACCGCAGCCTGCGGTTGTGGGGGCAGACCCGCGTGCAGGCGGGCGCCACGGCCGCCACGGTGAAGACCCTCGTGCAGCGCAGCAGCCTGCGCTACCTCCACCCGGGACTCGGCGTGGATGACACCGGCCGCACCTGGACGGCCGCCCTCGACGCCGAGGCGCAGCGCGTGCTAGGCCGCCGCTGGCTTGCAGGCACGGGCCTCGCCGCCGGGCTGGGCACCGCCCGCCATCCGTCGCTTCAGGACGAGGCACGCGATGCTCGCCTGGGAGCCTTTGTGCACGGCACCGGCCAGTACGGCCCCCTCCTGCTCTACCCGGCCCTGCGCGTCGACGCCTACTGGGTGGACGGTGTCCGGCGAACGGCCCTCAGCCCCCGGCTGGGCGCCAACCTGCGGCTGGGCGCCAGCCCGCTGCGGCTCAAGGCCAGCCTAGGCCGCGCCTTTCGGATGCCCACCTTCAACGATCGCTTCTGGCAGCCCGGTGGCGACCCCACCCTCCAGCCTGAGCGCGGGTGGATGGCCGATGCGGGTGTGCACGGCGCATGGCCCCGGCTCCAGGCCGAGCTGGGCGTCTATGCGGGCCGCGTGCGCGATCAGATCGTCTGGCAGCCTACCGACGCCGGGTTCTGGGCCGCCTTCAACAACCAGCGCGTGCAACTCCGCGGGCTGGAGGCCTCCCTCCGCACTGAACGCCCCACGCCCCTCGGCGTGGCCGCCCTGGCGCTCACCTACACCCTCACCGACGCCCGCGACCGCTCCGACCCCACCCGGCGCAGCTACAACCAGCCGCTGCGGTATGTCCCCCTGGAGCAGGCCACGGTCCGCCTGGGGCTCACCCGCACCGTGGGGCCAACCCAACTCGGCGCCGACCTGCTGCCTCGCTACGTGGGGCGCCGCTACGTCACCACCGATGGTGACCGTCGGCAGGCGCTCGATCCGTTCGTGACGGTCGACGCCGGGGCCTTCATCGCGGCCCCGTTCCGTGGGGGTACGCTCACCTTGGCCGTCGATGTGGACAACCTGGCCGACCGGCCCTACGCTGTCATCAAAGACTACCCGCTGCCGCCTCGCCATGCGCGGGTGCGGCTGCTGTTCGATCTCTCTCCCTAAGTGCGCAGACTCTCTCCCCTCATGATGAACCCCTCCCGCCTCACCCCGGCCCTCCTCGCCCTGCTGCTGTTGCTGCTCCCTGGCTGCGAGCTGTTCGGCGATGACAATGACCCCGAGCCGATCACCACGGGCGTCTACGTGGCCAACCAAGGCAACTTCTCCGACGGCAACGGCTCTGTGACCGTCTACGACCCCGCCACTGAGTCCGCGGCGCCCCTGCTGGCCGACATCGGCTCCATCATCCAGAGCCTGTTCCTGACCGAAGATCGCCTCTTCGTGATGGCCAACACCGGGGCCCGCGTGGAGATCGTGGAACTGGAGACCGGGGCCCGCACCTCGGCCGTGGAAGGCCTCGTGAGCCCTCGCTACATGGCCCAGGTGGACGCCGACAAGGCGTACGTGACCAACCTGTTCAAGGAGAACTTTGCGGGGGGTATCGTGGATGTGGTGAACCTGCAGACCGGCACCGTGACCAGCACCTTCGACGTGGGTGACAACCCCGAGGGCGTGGCCGTGGTGGGCGACCGCGCCTATGTAGCCAACCATGGCTTCGGGGCCGGATCCAGCGTGTCCGTCATCGACACCGACACGGACACCGTCATCGAAACGGTAGACGTAGACTGCGCCGGCCCGCGCTTTGTGATGGCCGGCGACATCCAGGACGATGTCTTCGTGATCTGCACCGGCCGGACGCTCTTCGACGCCGACTTCAACCCGGTGGGCGAGGTGCCGGGGGCGCTGCGCATCCTGGACGCGCAGACGGGGGCCGTCATCGACCGGCTGGACCTGGACACACAGCTGGGGGCCAGCGGGCCCGGCCAGGACGCCTACTGGGCCCAGGCCGCCAACGAGCTGTACGTGGTGCAAGGCCCCACGACCGTACTCCGTTTCGACACCCGGACCGGCGCCCTCGTCGGGACCCTGGAACTGCCCGGCGATCCGATTGGGGCGGTGGCCTACGATGCGCAGGCCGAGCGGCTCTACGTAGGCCGTGTGGCCAGCTTCACCGAGAGCGGGAGCGTGACCATCCACGATCGGGACGGCGTCCAGGTGGGCTCCTTCGTGGCGGGCATCGCCCCCACCTTCATCGATTTCCGGGTGGAGGATCGCTGATGGCTGTCCACATCGACCGCTGTTACTGCTTTCAGAAACGCTTCGCCGAGCTCAAGCGCCTGGCCGAGGAGCATGGCGCGGCCTCGGTAGAGGCCCTGCAGAACCACACCGAGTTCGGGGCGCGGTGCCAACTGTGCCATCCCTATGTACGTCGCATGCTGGATACGGGAGAGGTCGTTTTTCACGAGATCGTCCGGTAGATTGGAGCTAGACCGCTGGCCGTCGGGCCACGGGTTTTAACCGTTCCATAATGGGCCACGAGTGGTCGGCGGCTACCTTACGCCCCGTATCACCCGCTGACCAGGCCCCGCTACCGCCGTGGACGATCACACTGCCCACGGAGCCGCCGCCCCTGACGGTGCTCCTCACGTGCTCCTCGTGGACGACGAGGAGGACATTCTGGAGTTGCTCCACTACAATCTGCAAAACGAAGGGTTTGAGGTGAGCCGGGCGCATGATGGCGTCGAGGCTCTGGAGCAGGCCGAATCCTTGGATCCGGACCTCATCGTCCTGGACATCATGATGCCCAACATGAACGGGCTGGAGGTCTGTCGGCGGCTGCGGCGGCACGCCCACCTTCGCACGATCCCCATCCTGATGCTGACCGCGCTCAGCGATGAGGAGGATCACGTGAAGGGCCTGGACGTGGGCGCCGACATCTACCTGCCCAAGCCCATCTCGGTCCCGGTCTTTGTGAGCCAGGTGAAAGCCCTGGTCCGGGGCGCCCGCCGCAGCGAAACCCCCCCCAACCTCTTGACCGTGCACGACCTGGAGGTGGACCGAGACCGGTATCTGGTGTACCGGCAGGAGGGCGGAGAACGGCTCTCCCTCCGATTCCCGCGAAAAGAGTTCGAGTTACTCCACTTTCTGGCCTCGCACCCCGGTAAGGTGTTCACGCGGCAGGAGCTGCTAGATCAGGTGTGGGGCCCCGATGTGTATGTGGTGGACCGCACGGTGGACGTCCACATCCGAAAGATTCGCGAGAAGCTGGGCAGCGCCTACGTGGAGACCGTCAAAGGCGTCGGCTACAAATTCAGAGAGTAAGAGGCTGGTCGGCCCGTCAAGGGGGAACGCCGGCGTGTGTGGACGAATCCGATGGCTGCTAGCCGCGTGCCTACATCGCGCGGAGATGAGCCCGCGCTGAACGCACCGATGGCCTGGGCGTACATCTGCCACGATGGGGTGTAGGCCCTGTACATCACCCCCCTGCTGGACCGATCGGCGCCCAGACGACCGTGGACTCCTCCTCTGACTTTATCGACCCCCTCGTACGTCGGCTGCGGCACTCGTCGCTGAGCCTCGTGGCGATCCGCGTGGCCCTGGGGATGATGGCCGCAGGGGGGGCCTTGTGGCTGGTGCTCCGCCTGGTTGGCTGGGCGATCCCCGCGTGGCAAGGCGCTCTGGGGGCCCTGTTTTTGGCCGTTTGTGGCTATGTGGTGGCCCACCGGGTCATCACGGACCGGCTCAACCTGTCTATGCACGTGCTCCGGCAAGTGCGCAACCACCAGTTTGAAAGCCTGGAGCTGGCTCGGGTGCCCAAGGGCGATGAGCTAAACGTGCTCGTTTGGCAGGTGTACCGCACCGGTCTCGCCCTGGAGAAAGAGATTGAAGAGCTCAAAAAGATCGAGAACTACCGCCGCGAATTCCTCGGCAACGTGTCCCATGAGCTTAAGACGCCCATCTTCTCCATCCGTGGCTTCGCCGAGACCCTGCTGGGCGGGGCCTTGGACGATGAGCGGGTGCGCAGCTCCTTCGTGGAGCGCATCCTGCGCAACGCCGACCGACTGACCAACCTGGTCCAGGACCTGTCTGAGATCTCCAGGATCGAGACTGGGGAGCTGGAGATCGAGCGGGTCCCGTTCGATCTGGCCCAAGTGGCGCACGAGGTCATCGACTCCCTGGAGCCCCTGGCGGCGGGCCGCGGCGTCACGTTGCACAGTCGGGTCCGCGAGGGCCTCCCCGAGGCCTTCGGCAGTAGCGAGCGCATTCGCCAAGTGCTGAGCAATCTGGTCGAGAATGCCATCAAGTACAACACGGAGGGCGGCCATGTGGAGCTGATCGTCCGGGCCCAGTCACGCACGCCCAAGCTCCAGCGCGACGAAGAGGCGTTGCGGACCGATCAGACCGTCATCAAAGTGTCCATTGCCGATGACGGCATTGGGATCGCGCCCCAACACATGCCGCGTATTACGGAGCGTTTCTACCGGGTGGACAAGAGCCGGTCTCGGGCGCAGGGCGGCACCGGGCTGGGGCTCGCCATCGTCAAGCACATCCTGAGTGCCCACGGCACCACGCTGCAGGTGCAGAGCACCCCGGGGCTGGGCTCCACGTTTGGCTTCACCTTGCCGGTTGTGCAGCAGCCGGTTGCACCGGCCCTCTCCACGAGCACTGCGTGAGCCAGGCCTCGCGGAACGTGCACCGTCTCGGCCTCGTAAACAATCGTCGTAACAAATAATCCTGTGTTTTCCGCGAGCCGACGGTTCTAGCCATGAAGTTATCCGACCTGATTCGGCAGCCCCAGTTTGAATCGGAGGCGCACCGCGCCCTGCTGAACGTGATGGCGACCAGCTCGTGGATCACCGGTGAACTGGCGGCCACGATGGCCCCGTTCGAGGTGACGCCCGCCCAGTACAACGTGCTGCGCATCCTGCGTGGGACCCACCCGGACCGCCTCTCCTGTACCGCCATCGGCGAGCGCCTCCTGGACCGGACGCCGGACGTGACCCGCTTGCTCAACCGCTTGCAGCGGGCGGGGTTGGTCCACCGGGCGCGGGCCAAAGAGGATCGGCGGATGGTGCAGGTGGGCATCACAGAGGCGGGGCTGGACCTGCTGTGCCGGATGGAGCAACCCGTTCGCGCCTTCAGCGAGCGCCTGAGCGAGCACCTGACCCCAGATGAGCAGGCTCTGCTCAACGACCTGCTGGAACGCCTCCGCACCGACCAGTAGTCCCTGACCCTCCCACCGTTCGGTATCCCCCGCCCCGTGCTCCGTACCCCCCACGCCCTGACCCGTCCGCAGAAGCTCTACGTCATCTGTGCGGGCATCTTCCTCACGGCGCTGGTGGTGGCCGAGGCCACGGCTGGTAAGCTGTTCACCGCCTTCACCCTGCCTGTACCGCTCGTCATCTTCGGCGAGACGTTCGACAATGTGGTGATGACGGCGGGCGTGCTCGCCTTCCCGATCACGTTCATCGTCACGGACCTGCTCAACGAGTACTACGGCAAGCCCGGTATTCGCTTCGTCACGTTCTTGGGCGTGGGCATGATCGCCTTCGAGTTCGGCCTTTTGCAGCTGGCCATGGCGGTGCCGGTGGCCCCCATCTCGCCCGTCCCCGGCGAGGCGTTCGATGCCGTCTTCGGAGCGACGACCTGGGTGATCGTGGGGAGCATCCTGGCGTTTCTGATTGGTCAGCTCGTGGACATCGGCCTCTTTCACTGGCTGCGCGGCCTCACCAACGGTCGTTACCTGTGGTTACGGGCGACGGGCTCCACGTTCGGCTCGCAGTTCATCGACACGTTCATCGTGCTCTTTGTAGCCTTCTATCTGCCCGGGATGATGACCTTGCAGACCGTGGTGGCCGTCACGCTGTTCAACTACCTCTACAAGTTCCTGATCGCCGTCGCCATCACGCCGGTCATCTACGGTGCCCACTGGCTCATGGATCGGTACCTGGGCGATGAGCTGGCCGAGGAAATGGTCCGCGATGCCCAGCAGGCCGCCTGAGTGCCCCAGCAAGCCGCCTGAGTCCATGGTGCAGGAGAACATCGCAGCGCGCTAGGCTCACCCCTGGTACATACGCCCTCCCAAGCCCTATACTGGGCCGCGGTATCTTGTACCTTCGGTGCTCCTCTCCCCCGCTTCCTGGTGCGATGCGAACGATTCTAGCGAGCCTTGGGCTCATCCTGTGGTGCGCGGCCGGTCCTACGTTGGCCCAGCCCCGCAGCGGCGTGATCTCAGCGGGCGCCACGGCGGACAGCACGGCGGCCCACCGTGCGGCGGCGGACTCCAGCGCGTTTGTGCGGGTGGAGAACGGCCAGTTCGTGCTGGAGGGGCGGCCGTACTACTTCATCGGGGCCAACCTGTGGTTCGGGATGAACCTCGGGCAAGCGGGCCACGACGCAGGGCGTGCCCGGCTGCTCCGCGAGCTTGACCAGCTGCAGGCGCTGGGGGTCAACAACCTGCGCGTCATGGCCGCCAGCGAGGGCCCGTCCGACCAGCCGTGGCGTGTGCACCCAGCCGTCCAGAACGAACCGCGGGTGTACGACGAGACCCTGCTGGTGGGCCTCGACTTTTTGCTCGACGCCATGGCTCAGCGCAACATGAAGGCTGTGCTGGTGCTCAACAACTTTTTCCAGTGGTCCGGCGGGATGGCTCAGTACGTGTCCTGGGCTACGGGTACGCCCATCCCCTACCCGGAGCAAGACGGCCACACCTGGGACGATTTTCAGAATTACAGCGCCCAGTTCTTCGCCAACACCGATGCCAAGCGGCTCTTCCTGGACTACATCTACGAGCTGCTCCACCGCACCAACACGATCACCGGCCGGTCCTACCGGGACGATCCCACCATCATGGCGTGGCAACTGGCCAATGAGCCGCGCGGTTTTGCCCTGTCTCCCCAGTACGTGGAGTGGGTCGATCAGACGGCGGGCTTCATCCAGCTGATGGACCCGAACCACCTGGTGTCCCTGGGGGGTGAAGGAAAGGTCGTACCAAGCAATGGGACCGCCTTTCCCCAGGTGAGTGCCTCGCCCCATCTGGACTACCTCACCATCCACCTCTGGCTGGAGAACTGGGGCTGGTACGATCCGAGCCAGCCTGCTGCCACGTTTGGAGAAGCCCTGGGCCTAGCCATGGCCTATGTGGCCGACCACATGGCGGTCGGCGCCACGGTCAACAAGCCGGTCGTGCTGGAAGAATTTGGCCTCTCGCGCGATGAGGGCCGCTACGAGTCCTCCGCGCCGACCACGTATCGAGACCACTACTTCCAGATGCTCTTTGCCATGCAGCACAAGATGGCGCTCGAGAGCGGGCTGCTGGCGGGCCTCAACCTGTGGGCGTGGTCCGGAGAGGGCCAGCCCCGTGCCCCCGGCGCGGCCTGGCAACCCGGCGACCCGTTCACCGGCGACCCGCCCCACGAAAAGCAGGGGTGGTACGGCGTCTACACCCAGGATACCTCCACCCTCGACCTGATCCGCCGATACACGCGCCTGGTAGACCGTGTGCATGCTCCGTCGGTGGGCCAGTCCACCTCGTCAGGTGCCAACTAACAGCTCCTACCCAAACCGCGTGCAGGCTACGCGCGGCTACATCGGCTCCGGGCGGCGCTAGGCTGCTTCGACGGGCCTCCAGCCCGCCTGCATCGCCTTCCGGGTCCTGAACCGATGCACTCGCCCTCACCAGCGCACCGGGTTTTGATAGGGGCTCCAAACCACAAGAGGCTGAGCATGGGCCTTATGCCCTGTGCTCAGCCTCTCAGGTACGCTGGCGGTGCGGACTTACGCCGCGACCTCGGTCTCGACGCGCGTGAGCCAGCCATGGGCGTCCTGGCCCCGGTGGACCACGTCGAAGAAGGCCTGTTGCAGCTCCGCGGTGATGGGTCCTCGTGATCCGGAGCCGATGACGTGGTGGTCGACGGACCGGATGGGCGTCACCTCGGCGGCGGTGCCGGTGAAGAACAGCTCGTCGGCCAGGTACAGGGCCTCGCGCAGGATAGGCGTCTCCACGACCTCGTAGCCCCGCTCCTTGGCGAGCGTGATGACCGAGGCGCGGGTGATACCGGGCAGGATAGAGAGCGTGTTGGGCGCCGTGTAGAGCGTGCCGTCTTTGACCAGGAAGAGGTTTTCGCCGCTGCCCTCGGCCAGGTAGCCTTGGGTGTTGAGCATGATGCCCTCGGCGTAGCCATTGAGCACCGCGTCCATCTTGACCAGGGAAGCATTGAGGTAGTTGCCACCGGCCTTGGCCAGGGTAGGCATGGTGTTCGGGGCGAAGCGATTCCACGAGGCCACCTGCACCTCCACGCCTTGCTCCAAGGCCTCGGGGCCCAGATATGCGCCCCACTCCCAGACTGCGATCACGGACTCCACCTGGTTCTTGAGCGGGTTGACCCCCATGGCCCCCATCCCTCGAAAGACCACCGGGCGGATGTAGCAGGACTGTAGCCCGGAGTCGGCAATGGTTTCTAGCGTAGCGGCCTCCAGCTCTTCCAGCGTGTAGGGAATCTCCATGCGGTGGATGCGGGCCGAGTCAACCAAGCGCTGCATGTGCTCGCGCAGGCGGAAGACGGCGGGGCCTTGCTCGTCCGTGTTGTAGCACCGGATGCCTTCGAAGACCGACGAGCCGTAGTGGATGACGTGAGAGAGGACGTGAACGGTGGCCTCCTCGTACGGAACGAGGGCGCCATTGAACCAGATTTTGTGTTGCATAGCAGAGAGCCTCAGAAAGGTGGGTGCCTGGGCTTACGAAGGGACCGCTTTCGGGGTCGTGCCGAGGCGAAGAGCAAATTTAGCGATGGTCCAGAGGATTTTATAGCTGGCTTTGAGTGTCCCAGTCACGGTCCCGGTGATCTTGGAGACGCCCACGCGCTTGCGGTAAGATACAGGCACCTCGCGATAGCGCAAGCCCGCCAAGACGGCCTTGATCTGCATCTCGATGGTCCATCCAAAGGTCGTGTCCTGCATGTCGAGCGCCAAGAGATCGGCGAAGCGGATGGCACGGAACGGGCCCAGGTCAGTGTAGCGGGCGCCCCAGATCCAGCGCATGAGGGAGCAGGCAAGCCAGTTGCCCAGGATCGCCTGGGGGAGCATGGCCCCGGCCTCACGCGGCCCCCGCATCCGAGAGCCGAGGACGAAGTCGGCCTCGCCCCGCAGGATGGGCGCCAAGAGGCGGTCCATCTCGTCTGGGTGGTCGCTGTAGTCGCCATCCAGGAAGACCACCACCTCGGGTTGCTGCGTCTTGGCGTAGGCGATGCCGCGGAGGCAGGCGAAGCCGTAGCCGCGCTGCAGCTCGGTGAGGACGGTGGCGCCCGCAGCCCGGGCGTTGGCCTCCGTTTCGTCGGTGGAGGCGTTGTTGACCACCACCACTTCGTCCACCAGCCCCGCCGGAATGTCGCTGATCACGCGCCCGATGGCGCGCGCTTCGTTGAAGGCGGGGATGATGACCAAGGTGCGCATGAAGGGTCACGCCATGGGTGGGACAGATGGGGTACTCGGGTCGACGGGGGCCCCTAGGCGGTGCAGAGCGTCGCCGGAGAGGCGCATCGTGATCCAGTCGTCCAGCGGGCGGGCACCGAGACGATCGTAGAAGCCGAGGGCCAGCTCGTTCCAGTCCAGCACCTGCCACTCCAGCCGCTCACAGCGGCGGGCCACGGCCTCTGCGGCCAGCCTGCGCAGCAAGGCCATCC
The DNA here is from genome assembly GCA_038747425.1 of Bacteroidota bacterium. Lineage (GTDB taxonomy): Bacteria > Bacteroidota > Rhodothermia > Rhodothermales > JBCDJV01 > JBCDJV01. Next base: position 55,885 of record JBCDJV010000010.1, on the reverse strand, counting down.
CGACGCCTCGACCCCGATGCTCAGGTACGACGAACAGATCCTCCAGGTAGATCCCCCACCGCGTCAGAAACGTCGAATAGGTCTGGAAGAAGAGGGCCAGCCCGATGGCTTGGCCCGTGTCCACGCGCTCCGCGAGAAACGCCTCGCAGCGTGGCTGTGCATCCGGGGCGAGGTGCTGTCGCAGCGCGGCTTCGTCGGGCTGGGCCTCGTGGCTGAGCTTTTCGTAGGCGGCCAAGGCCTCGATCAGCACGATCAGCGCCGGGGCATCATCGGGCGTGGCGGTGCGAATGCGGAAGAAAGAAGCCATAGTGCGCGGCGATGGAGGCGAGGCCGAGGGGGTGCTATCACCGGGACGTGATCAGCGCGCCAGCCGGGCCTCAGCGGTAGCGGCGGTAGTCATCGTCGTCCTCGAAGTCATCGTCGTCGTCGAGGGAGCCCAAGGAGGAAAGCATGGAGCCCATGATGTCATTGTAGGTGGAGTCGGCCTCGGCGTAGTCCTTGCCTACGAGCGAGTGCTGGTGCAGGGCCTCCAAGACGAACTCCATGGTGGTGGCGGTCTCCGAGGGCGTTTCCGGAGCCGCATGCTGCTTGGCGAAGGCTCGGAGGCCGGGGACGGCGTCCAGGCGCTGAGCGAAGTCCGTGAAGGGCAGGTCGGGAGAGAGCTCCAGCGTGTTGCCCTTCGAAAACCAGTTCAGGATGTCGCCGTAGGCCGCGCGGCCCTGGCGCTTGTCCGACGGGTCGGGGAAGTAGAGGTTGAAGATCGACTTGAGGGCCCGGCCCACCAGCACGCGGGCCACGTTCTGGGCCCCCTCCTGCTCGCCCTCGTAGACCAGCTCCACCTTCCCCGTGATGGCGGGCTCCACGTAGAGCAGATCGCTCACCCGGACGGTGGTCTCGGTCTCATCGTTGACCAGCGCTCGCCGCTCAGCGGCCGAGACCAGGTCCTCCATGGCGGCTCGCGTCAGCCGGGCCGACACGCCCGACTTTTGGTCCACGTACTCGCTCTCCCGAGCCTCGAAGGCAATCTGCTCGATGATCTGACGGAAGAAGAAGGGCACGGCCACGTCGATCTCGTCGCCGCGCTCTTCCCACGCCTCTTGCTGCGTGATCTGGATGCCTACGTCGATCGTCTTGGGGTAGTGGGTGATGATCTGGCTATCGATGCGGTCCTTGAGCGGCGTGATCAGGTTGCCGCGGTTGGTGTAGTCCTCCGGGTTGGCTGAGAACACCATGAGCACGTCGAGCGGGAAGCGCACGTTGAAGCCGCGGATCTGGATATCCTGCTCTTCCAGGATATTAAGCAGGCCCACCTGGATGCGCGGCTGTAGGTCGGGCAGCTCGTTGATGGCGAAGATGCCGCGGTTGGTGCGCGGGATGATGCCGAAATGAATCACGTCCTCGTCGGCATAGGTGAGCCGCTGGCTGGCCGCCTTGATCGGGTCGATGTCCCCGATGAGGTCGGCGATGGTGGTGTCTGGCGTGGCCAGCTTCTCACCGTAGCGCTCGCTTCGATGCAGCCACTGGATGGGCGTATCCTGGCCCTTGGCGGCCACCAGCTCGCGGGCGTGTTTCGAGACGGGGGCGAAGGGGCTGTCGTTCAGCTCGCTCCCGGCCACAATGGGGATGTACTCGTCGAGCAGGCTCGGCAGCATGCGGATGAGGCGGCTCTTGGCCTGGCCGCGCAGGCCCAGCAGAATCATGTCGTGCCGCCCCAGCAGGGCATTCTGGATCTGCGGGATCACCGTGCGCTCGTAGCCGATGATGCCCGGGAAGATGGTCTCCTCACGCCGAAGCTTCTGGATGAGGTTCGCGCGGAGCTCGTCCTTGATGCTGCGGGGCGTGTAGCCGGCCTCTACCAGCTCGCCTAAGGTGGACAGGTCAGTCAAAGCAGAAGGCATGCGGACAGGGTTGAGATGGTGGGCTGGCCAGCGCATGGAGAGCGCTGTTCACGGGATCGGCGACTAGGCGAACGTGAGCACGTGGTGTGGTGCAAGAGGCGCGGTAGGTGGCCTCCGGTTGGCCGATCGAGCCGGGCTAGTGCACGCCCCCTCCCAGCGCCAGTTCCCCACCGTGAGACCCCGCTTCCCTACAGGTCCGTCGCCTGTAGCCCTCTACTAGGCGAATGCGATCAAAATGTTAATTTATTTTAAACAAAGGGTACATGAGGGCTAAATCATTTATATAATTAGTCCGATTGGGTGCTGATGTACCAGGTTTGGGTAAAAATGGCTTTGGCTGCCCCCACGTCTCCCTCTCCCCCATTCCATCCCCGCTCTCCATGTCGACAACCTTCTCGCCACGGGCTACGAACCGCCCCCGTCTGCTTGTCATCGACCGCGACTCGGCCTTTCAGCGGCTCATCTACCGGCTTTATCGTCCCACGTGCGATGTCCATGCGGCGTTTTCCGCCACCCTGGGCCTTCACTTCGCGCAAGAGCAGGCCTACGACCTCGTGCTGTTGACCACCAACCTGCCGAAGCCCATGCAGGCGGCCCGGCTTTTCAAGAAGCTGACCGCCGTGCCGGGCTATGCGCACGTGCCCATTGTGGGGCTGCACGAGGCGGGCCTGAAGCCCGAGGTGGCGGCCGATCACCTAGCGGCGGTCCTGCGTAAGCCCGCCAGCATCGAAGGTATCCAGGCCTGTTTGAGCGGGGTGCTGGGCCAGGCCCTGCCCTCGGTGTTCAGCACGGTGCGCCCAGCGGCTTGATGCCGCGCGGTGTGCTACGGTAGGCTAGCCAGAAGGCGGCGCCCGTCTTGGTGATCAGGGTGCTGCTCCAAGAGGCGGGTCACCATCGTTCGGGCCTCGTCGTAGCGCCCCGCCAACGCATAGGCCCCGCCCAGGTTATACAGCACCGCCGGGTCTGTGGGATCGAGCGCCTGGGCCCGTTCCAGCCAGCCGATGGCGTCATCGCGCCGCCCGATCTGCAGCAGGATGCTGCCGATCATACGCTGGGCTGGGGCGGACGGGCCGCGGTCATCGGCGGCTTCAAAGTAGGTCAGGGATTCGGTGTAGCGGCCCTGTTTGACGAGGAGGTTGCCGGCCACCAGGTAGGGGTCGACCGCAAACGGAAACTCCTGGATCATCGCCAGGGCCATGCGCAGGGCCTGCTGGGTGTCGCCCACGTCTTCGTAGTAGGCTCGAAGCGCCGCGATGCCATCGGGCCACGAGGCCTCGCTGCGGTAGACGGCCACCGCAATCTCTTCGACCGGGGTGGAGGGCTCCAGAGGGACGCGCCGGACCACGCCTGGGGGCTGGAAGGGCCAGCTGCCCATGAGCTGTTGCACGCGGTAGTGGCCCAGCAGCGAGTCCAACGGAGTCACCAGCAGTTCCTGCCGGGCCTCGGCCGTGGCCACCGCTTGTTCCCAGGTTCCAATCAGCTGCACCTCCCGCAAAGCCTGGTAAAAAGCGTCGGCTATGCGAAAATAGCCGTCCAGGTTGGGGTGTAGGTGCTCCAGCATCACGTTGGCCCCGATGAGGCCCCCCGGCGACACCGCCGCGAGGGCCGCACGGGTCTCCACCACGGTGGCGCCATGCTCGGCGGCCACCTCGCGCAGGGTGGCGTTGAGCGCCTCCGGTGCCCGGAAGCGAAGCTGGTCCCGGTCCTTGGCGGCCAGGTAGGCGGCCTGCGCCTGAGCCACCTCGCCGCGACCTTCCAGCAGCTGGGCCTGCAGGTAGAAGGCCTCGGCGTGCAGGGAATCCGTAGCCAAGAGGGTCTCCAGGCGTGCCAGGGCGGCGGTGGTGTCACCCTGGGTGGCCTGGCGCTGGGCGGCTGCGAAGCCTGCGTTCCAGGCCTCCGCGTCGGTGTCAGGGGCCAAGCCGCTGATGAAGGGCACGTGGTCCCGCTCGTTGCTGGCCACCGTGCCGATGAAGACCGGGACCCCAGCGGCCTCGTAGGTGGCCAGCAGGTCGCGCAGGTTGCCTTCAAACTGCCGGAGGCCCAGGTCGTAGAGGGGCGAGCCGTAGGGGATGGACTGCTCTCCCACCATGCGTTCCATGAGGGTGGCGCTAGGGGCCTGCCCAGCCTCCCGCTCGGCAAACAGCCCCGCTACGCCCGCCAGCCCCGCGCGCAGGAGCTGGACGGTCCGCCACGACTGGACACGTAGGTACAGGTTGACCAGCCCCCGAAAGCCGCCCAGCGACTCGGCCGAGCCCACCCCCAGCGTGCCGTAGTATTCGTTGTGGCCTGCGTAGATCAGAACGGCATCCGGCTGCTGCTCGAGGATCTCCTTGCTGAGGTCCAGGAGCGTGTACGAGTTGACCGCCGCCATGGCCGTGTTGATGACCTCCACGTTGCGCCCCGGGAAGGTCTGGAGCAGCCGCTGCTCCAGCATCCGCGAGAAGCTGCCGCCTCGGTAGAACGGGTAGCCGGCCGCGCTGGAGCCACCCTGCACGAAGATCCGGAACGTATCCGCGTCCTTCTCTTTGCGGAAAAAGTCGTTCTGGCTGTTCGGGATGGTGCTGGTCTGCGCGAAGTAGCGTCGCCCTACGTCGCGGTTCTGGAACAGGTAGTCCGGTTGGCCTGGCACCTCCAGAAAGAGCGGGTAGTCATCGCCGTACCCACCCAGCCGCAGTCCCCCCTCCAGCAGGGCGAAGAACAGGATCGGGATCAGCAGGAGCAACAGCGATGCCCACCACGGGGATCGGGGGGCATCTGAAGGAGCAGGGGTGGCCATACGAGGCAACGGGCAATCAAGGCAGGAGAGCCTCTACGGGGCACCCCTAACGCTGTTTCCGCAAAGAGCTTCCCCGGCACAGAGGAGGGCCCCGCCTTCCCGTGCTCCTAGCCTGGAACGCATCAGGTGGGCTCGACCTATGAAGCCACCGCGTCCGCGCGCTCATGCGTCTTCAACGCGGGTGTGGCGGTGGTGGCTCGGGTGCCCTGGATGGCCCCCACGAGGTCATGCTGCAGGGTGGCTAGCGCCGGGACCAGCATCAGGATGACGACAGTGGTGAACAGGATGCCGAAGCCAAGACTCACGGCCATCGGAATCAGAAACTGGGCCTGCACGCTGCGCTCGAGGATGAGGGGCAGGATGCCCAGGAAGGTGGTCACCGTGGTCAGCAGGATCGGCCGGAACCGGACCTTGGTGCCCTGAACGATGGCCTCGGTCATAGGCAGGCCCTCCCGGCGCTTCTCATTGATAAAGTCCACCAGCACGAGTGAGTCGTTGATGACCACCCCACTCAGCCCAATCAGACCAAAGATGCTCATCATCCCGAGCTGCAAGCCAAACAGGAGATGCCCGATCAAGGCCCCGATGATTCCGAACGGGACGGCGGCCATGATGATGAAGGGCTGCACGTAGCTCCCGAGAGGTATGGCCAGCAGCACGTAGATGAGGAACAGAGCCAGCGAGAACGAGACCGCCAGCGCGCCCAACGTCTCGGTCTGCTCGCGCTGCTCGCCTTCGATGCGCACCACCAAGCCCGGGTACGTGTCCTGAAGCTGTGGGATCACGTCTGCGGTGAGCTTGGCCGTGACCTCGCTACCGGTGACGACGGCGGCGTCCACGTTGGCCGTGACGGCCACCACACTACGTCCGTGCCGGCGCTTGACGGACGCCGGGCCTGTCCCCACGTCTACTGTGGCCACCTCGTAGAGCGGCACGGCCCCGCCCTGTGGCGTTCGGATGCGGTACTGATTGAGGTCGCCTAAGGCATCGCGCTCGTCCTCGGGCAGGCGCACGTAGACGCGCACCTCCTCAGACCCACGCTGCACGCGCAGCGCCTCCTCTCCAAAGTAGGCCGCCCGGACCTGCCGGGCCAGGTCCTCCACGGTGAGGCCCAAGGCCCGGGCGTGCGGCCGCAGGTCGAGCTGGAGCTCACGCTTGCCGCCTTCCTGGTCGTCTGCCACGTCGAGGACGCCTGTGAACGTCCGCAGCTCGGTCTTCAAGGCCTCCACCCCGGCCCGGAGCACCGCCGGGTCGTCGGCTGAGAGCTCGACTTCCACAGGCGACCCAAACTGGACCGCCTCCGAGGCGATAGTCAGCCTGCGGGCCTCGGGGATCTCCCCCAGCTCGGCCCGCCACGCCTCTTCAAACACGCGGGAGGACACCCCACGCTCTTCGGCCCCCACCAGTTCAATGCTCACCTCAGCCATGTGCGCCTGCCCAGAACCTGCGGCGGCCCCTCCTCCCTGTGAGGACGCTTCGCCGATGCGGACAAAGACGTTCTTGATCAGGGGCGGATGATCGGCTGCGAGCGTCTCCTGGAGGCGCCCAGCCACTTCCTGGCCGGCCGCTTCGACCCTCGCCGTCACCGCCTGGGTTTGGGCGACCGGGGAGCCGGGGGCGAGTTCGATCTGCGCCCGGACCGCATCCCCCTCGATCTGGGGAAAGAAGCTGAACTTGATGTGTCCGCTGAGCACCACGCCCAAGCTGATCGTCAGGAGGGCCACCGCCGTGGCGAGCACGAGGCCGTAGCGCTGCACGCTGAACCGCACGCTGCGTTCGAGCGGTCCGTTCACGAAGCGGTGCAGTCCCCGTGTCACGGCTGCCTGGGCGCGGCTCAAGCCCTGCCCAAGTGGGCCGCGTGGAGAGCGGGTGGCATGGCTCAGGTGCTTGGGCAAGATGAAAAATACCTCAATGAGCGAGAGCACCAGCACCCCGATGACAATGGTCGGCACATCGCGCACCAGCTTGCCCATGGTCCCCGGCACCAGCAGGAGGGGGGTGAAGGCGGCCATCGTGGTGAGCACCGCGAACGTCACCGGCGCGGCCACGCGGCTGGTCCCCTGGATGGCCGCCGCCAGGGGCGTCGCCCCGCGCTCCCCTTCGGCCACGATGTTCTCCCCCACCACGATGGCATCGTCCACGACAATGCCGATGGCCAGGATGAAGCCAAACAGGGAGAGCATATTCACCGACACGTCGAGCCATACCATGAGGCCAAAGGTGCCCATGAACGAGATGAAGAGGCCGACCGACGTCCACAGCGCCAGGCGGGTGTTCAAAAACAGCATCAGGGCGAAGACCACCAGGATCAGGCCTTGCAGCCCGTTGCGCATCAGCAGGCTGATGCGGCTCCCGAGCACCTGGGACTCGTCCTGCCAGATGCCGTACGACAAACCGGCGGGTAAGACCGGAGCCAGGTCCTCCTCCAGGTAGGTGCGGACCCGATCCGCCACGTCCAGCGTCCGCTCGTCGCCGGTCCGGCTGACGTGGACGAACACGGCGGCCTGGCCGTTGAACCGAGTCAATCGGTCCGTATCCTGGAACGCGTCCTTCACCGTGGCCACGTCGCCCAGGCGGATTTGGGTGCCGTCGGAACGGCTGACGAGGAGGATCTCCTCAAAGTCTTGCTGGGAGTAGTTCTGCGCCTTGGTACGAATCAAGATGTCCTCGCCGGAGGTCTCCACGCTCCCGCCTGGTAGGTCGAGGCTGGCGCGGCGTACCGTGGTGGCCACGTCCAGCAGCGTCAGGTTGTACGCCTGGAGCGTGGCTTCGCTGACCTCGATAGACACTTCATAGGGACGAGCCCCCTGTACCTCGACCAGCGAGATCTCGTCCGTCGCCGTCAGGTCATCTTTGACGCGTTCGGCCAGCTCCTTCAGGGTTCGCTCCGGGGCCTCGCCGTAGAGGGCGATCTTCAACACCCCGCTCGGGGCTACCAGCGCGCGCACCTCGGGCTTCTCCGCTTCGGCGGGAAACGTGGTGATGCGGTCCACTTCGGCCTTGATGTCTTCAAGCACCCGGGTCGTCTCCGCGCCACGCTGGAGCTCGGCCGTGACGGTCCCCACGTTCTCGGACGCCACCGACGTGATCTGGTCGATCCCCTCGATGCCTTCGATCCGGTCCTCCACCCGCTGCACGACCGATGCTTCCACCTCTTCAGGCGTGGCCCCGGGGTACTCGACCCGCACCTGAACGGCATCAAGGGTGATGTCTGGAAACGTTTGCTGCTTGACACCGAAGACACTGGCCAGCCCGACGCAGAGCAGGGTCAGCATCAGCAGATTGGCCGCTACTCGGTTCGTGGCCATCCAGCGGATGAGGTGGGTCATGGTGGTTGGGCGTGAAAGGCGCAGCGCAGCCGGTGTGGGGCCGCGCGGCTGCTCGTGAGAGAGGATGGGCGGGGTTTACCGGGCGGCCAGGCGGACCGCCATGCCGTCCGTGACCACGGGGAGGTTGTTCACCACAAGGGACACCTCGTCAGGGAGGTCCGGGGCTGTGACCAGCACACGGTCGTTCACTTCCTGCACCACGGTCACGGGGTGCATCCGCAGCTGACCGTTGACCACCGTCCAGACCTGGTCTCCCTCGCGCAGGCTGGCGCGCGGTAAGTCGAAGTAGCGATCCAGGGTTTGTCCAGGGATGGTGACCTCCGTGAAGGTGCCCACCAGCAGCGGCGCACGGTCAGCGGTGGCCACGTACGGCTGCGGCACGCGGACGATCACGTGCACCTGCCGCGTGGCGGGGTCGATGGCGCCGTCTACGCGGTGGACGTACCCGTCCCACATGGCGGCGCCGGTCGACACGGTGGCGGGCATCCGGCGGGCAGAAGCCCCGGGCGTCCACAACCCTTCAATCAAGGCGGCCTCGCGGCCACTGAGCGGGACAATGACCTCGGCTTCGTCCGTGGCATAGACCGAGGCCACCGCTTGGCCGGGTCCTACATACTGCCCCAGGTCCACGTGTTTGGTGCGGACGCGGCCACTGAACGGGGCTTTGATCTGCGTCCGGGCCAGGCGGACCTGGGCATCGTCCAGCTGGGCCTCGGCACTCCGCAGGTTCGCTTCGGCCAGCCGAAGCTGAGGCTCCCGAAACGCCAGGCGCCCCAGGGCTGTGGAGTCCGGGGCCGCGTCCTGGCCGGTCAGCGTGCCGAGCCGCGTCCACTCCGCCTGGGCCACCTGCACCTCCTCCTGGGCCTGCAGCACCTCGAACTGACGCAGGGTCACCTGAGCCTCGGCCACCGCCACCGCGTTTTCATAGTCGCTGGGGTCCACGGTGGCCACGATCTCCCCAGCCCGCAACGCCCCGCCCGTGACCAACGCTGGGGAGACGGATACCAGACGTCCCCCCACCTCGGCGGAGAGTTGGATCTCGCGCGTGGGGTGCACCGTGCCGGTCCCGGTGACGGGTATCGACCCAGCGTGGGCGGTGAAGGTCGCCACCTGGACGAGCGGAGTCCGGTCCGGGGGCGTCTCGCGAGGGGGCACAGGGCTGAACGCGAAGAGCAGGGCCGTCACGGCGAGGCCGCTCAGCACGATGGCCACGATGGGCAGGGTAGAGGTCAGGTGCTTCTTCATGGTCGGGTGGTGGTTATGCGTGATGGATGCACGGAGCCTCAGCTTGCCGGCGCCTCGACCCAGGCTCCGCCCAGGGCGCGATGCACGGCCAGGCGGGCGTCGGTCACCGAGCGCGCGGCGCCGGAGAGGGAGGTCTGCACCCGGACCAGGTTACGCCGGGCGTCCAGGTAGGCCAGGTAGTCCCCGACGCCGCTCCGAAACCGCTCCTCCTGGGTCTGCACCGAGGCCTCGGCATAGGCCCGCTCGTCCAGCAGGATGGTGTACCGCTCTTGCTGCTTCTGGTAGGTGGCCAGCGTGACCTCAACCTCTTTGAAGGCCACGCGCAGCGTCTTCTCGTAGCTGGCGATGGCCTGCTCATACTGGGCCTCGCTCACGCGCACCTGGGCGCGCAACGCGCCGCCTTGGAACAACGGCGCCGCCAAGGAGGTGGCCATGCTCGTGAAGTACTGACTCGTGTTGACCAGCGCGGTCAGCTCGCCACTCTGAAGACCGCCGGAGGTCGTGAGCGTGATCGACGGGAAGAGGCTGGCCTTGGCTGCTCCGACGCTCTGCCGGGCCGCCTCCAGACGTTGCATCGAGGCCGCCACATCGGGGCGCTCGCGCAGCAGGTCCGCCGGCAGGCCCGCCGGAATCGGGGTCAGTGCCAGGTCGGGCATGCGGGTGTCGTCGAGGAGCGCCCGGGCTTCCGCCGGGTAGAGGCCCAGGACGATCCCCAGGCGCCCCTCGGCATCGGTCAGGTTGGCTTCGAGCAGGGGGATGTTGGTCCGGGTGTTCTCGAACTCCTGCCGGAGCGAGTACAGCTCGAAGGAGGAGACCAGGCCCCGAGCGTAGCGCTCCTCGGTCCGCTCTACGCGCTCCTGAAGCAGCAGCACGTTGTCCTCCGTAAGCCGCAGCTGCTCCTCCAGATCGAGCAGCTCGAAGTAGGTGGCAATGGCCTCGGAGAGGACCCCGATCTGGATGGACCGGTAGTCTTCCTGCGTGGCGTAGAACTCATGGAGCGCCGCGTTCTTCTGGCTGCGGATCCGGCCCCAGAGGTCGCGCTCGAAGGACAGCGTGCCAGACAGCGTGTAGATTTCATCGTCGAAGCGATCCGGCAGGCCCGGCACGTCAGACGTGAAGCCGACATTGGAGGGGGTGCTGGTCCGCGTCACATCGCCGCCAATCCCCAGGCTCGGATACTGCTCCGACCGGGCGATCCGATACTGGTTCTGCACCTCGACGACGCGGGCCGCGGCCACGCGCAGGTCCAGGTTGCGGGCCAAGGTGGTGTCCACCAGCCGCTCCAGCACGGGCTCGTTGTAGACCGACCACCAGCGCGTCATCGGGCGCAGGGTATCCGCCGGCGCTGTCTCGAACTGGGCGGGTAATGCCACCTCGGCGGATGGCGTCTGGAGGCGAGGGGCGAACGAGCACCCACTCAGGAGCACGGCCACGAGCAGGCCCAGGGCCCCAAGGCACGTCCAGGAAGGGAAGGTGGAGTCGGTCATGACGGTGTGTGTTTGTGTAAGAGGCTGTCTGGTACGTCAGGTGATAGGCGAGCGTGAGTGATTTTGCGGGCAGCAGCCCACGACTTTTTTGGCTCGTAGCAGCGCTACGGGCCAAAAAACCGAGCCGGAAGGCGAGGGCAGCGGGGGGGCGATGCCCGGAAAAGCGCCGCGCGCAGCCCCACATTGACGTACCAGACAGCCTCTAAAGCGGGGCGGGCTAGCCGCGGCCCCGCATCTGTGCCCGCGTCTGCGCCTGGCGCTCCTCCTCCAGTGTGTGCCAGGTCTCCATCTGGTCGGGCGTCAGCACTTCGCGGAGTTGAGCGTCGGTCTCTTTGCGAACCCGGTTCATGTCCTTGCTGAGCCGCCGCAAGGTGCGGCGTCCGGGCCGGTTGTCGGCGTTCATCGTGGCGGGGTCGAGGCCGTGGGCCTTCATCACCGCCAGGCGCTCCGCGAAGGTCGCTTCCAGGATGGGCCGTACCAGCGGGCGTTGGGCCTCGGTGAGGTCCAGGCGTTCCAGCGAGGCCTCCACCTGCGCCTGCATGCGCGCCTGGACCTCGTCGTCGGAGGGGGTCGGCTGGGCGTACAGCGGGGCGGCCACGAACAGAAGGAGGAGAGCAAGGGAGAGGCGGCCGGAAACCGGGTAGAACATCGAAAGCATGGGTCTAGGTCGGTTGGTGCTAGGTCGTGTGGAGCGCCCTACGAGCGCAACGGGTGCAAAGATGGGGACGCAAGCCGGTGGATGTGTCCGGGCGGCGGTAGGCGGATGTCCGGATTCCTGTATCCGCACAAAACAGCCCTGAAACAGCCCCTGGTCGCCACCTGAAGCCCTCGGCCTCACGCCCTCGCACCCGCGATGAGCGGCCGGGTCAGGGCCGCGGGTTGGCGTCGATGAAGGCGTTCAGCCGCTGAGCGATCTCCTCGCCCTGGTCGTCCTGCAGGAAGTGGCTGGACTCCGGGAGGCGGACGTGCGCTTGTGCCTCCGCGCCCGGCACGTGGTCGATGAGGGCCTGCTGCACTTCGCAGCCACCCAGGTTGCCGGGGTCGTTCGTGGCCCAGATCGTGATGAAAGGCTTCTCGTAGCTGCCCAGCCCGGCCCAGGCGTCGTCGTTCTGCCCCGGGACGTCGTTGATCAGCGAGGGGAAGGTGCGCGGCCCTGCCATGTAGAGGCGCGACGGGAACGGGGCGTCGTAGGCGGCTTCCTCTTCATCCGGAAGATCGAAGAACGTCAAGGCTTCGAGTACCTCGCCAGCCGTAAACGTAGGCGACTTCATCGCGTACGCCATCCAGTCGCCGAAAAACCCCTCGCCACCGCCCAGTGGCTCGCAGCCGTCGTAGAACGCCGGTTGCTGCGGCGGAATGCCCAGGAAGGGGGCTGTGAGGCTGGCGTCCAGCTCGTCAGGGTTCTGAACCGGTGGGAAGGGCACCACGCCGGCGGGAATGACCGGCAGCATGCCGTCCCCCACCGCGAGGCGAGCAAACCACTCCGGATGGGTACCCGCCACGTGGAGCCCGATGAGGCTGCCCCAGTCCTGGACAAACATCGTGATGTCCTGCAAGCCCAACGCCTGGATGAACCGCTCCAGCCGGTCGATGTGGCCCAGGTAACTGTAGTAGTCGATGTCGATGGGCTTGTCAGACTGCCCCATGCCGACGTGGTCCATGGCGATGACGCGGTGGCCGGCCTCCGCCAAGACAGGGATCATTTTGCGGTACAGGTACGACCAACTGGGCTGGCCGTGCAGCAGGAGCACCACCTCGCCGTCGGCAGGCCCGGCCTCTACGTAGGCCTGGCGCAGGCCGTCGATCTCCACGTACTGGGCGGTGTAGGGAAAGCCCGGCAGGTTGGCGAAGTGTTCATCGGGCGTGCGCACGTACTCGACGCCCTCTGCGGTAGTCAGGATCTCAGCGGCGGGGTTCTCGGGCTCCTCGTCGTCGTCCAACGCAGACGAGCTGCTACAACCAGCCAGGATCAGGACGAACAGGGCGCCGACGAGAACGATGAACGAAGCGGATGAATGATAGAAACGAGATGGGAGGTACGTCATGGTCTCGATTGGTCGGGGCATGGTGAACAGGTCATCGGCTGGGGGCTCGCGGGGCCGCTCCAACCGGTCGCCGGGGGCGACGGTGTGGGAGGCGCTACGAGGCGCTGACCGCAAAGATGACCGTGGAGGCCCACCGAGATGTCCATGGAGGTTTATGCGGATGTCTGGATTCCTGTATCCAGACAAAACACCCCCTGAATCTCCATAAATGACCGTGTTTACACCACGACGTCCTGCTTGCGAAAGGCGCCCGGGGTCATGCCGGTGACCTTCTTGAAGGCCGTGTAGAACGCCGACCGGGACTTGAACCCGGCCTCGCCCGCGATGCCGTCGATGGTGAGGTGAGACCATGCCGGGTCGAGGAGCATCCGCTTAGCGGCCTCGACGCGGTAGCCGTTGACGAAGTCCATGAAGTGCCGGTCCAGTTTCTCATTGACGACCTGCGAGACGTACCGGTACGGCACGTTGATCTGGTTGGACACGTCGCGCAGCGTCAGTTCCTGCTGGAGGTAAGGCCGCTCCGTCTCGAAGTGCTGAAGGAGCGCCTGAAGGTGGGTGGCTTTCTGCTCCTCGTCGAGCTGCGAGGCCTCGTACTTCTCGCCCTCGGGGTCCGCCTCGGATAGCTTGAGGGCGGTGGGGATGCCGTGAAACACCTCGGGCCGCACGAGCGCGATGAAGGTGAGCGCACTCATGAACGAGGCCAGGGCCCCTGCGATCATGACCCGATACAACTCGCGGAGGATGAACAGGCCCAGGAGAAACAGCAGGACCACCAGCAGGCCCGTGAACCACTTGAGCCAGCGGACCCGCAGATCGTCCTGGAAGGAGGCCACCTCCGTCACGTGCCGCTCGAACCGGCGGATCCACACGAATGAGGCCAGGACGTACAGGCTGGTCACCACGAAACCGATGCGGATGCCGGGGACGAGGCTGCGGTAGAGCTCCAGCTCCAAGAAGCGCTCCACCATCGTGGCCCGTAGCTCGGGGCCCACAAAGGGCAGGGGCAGCAACAGGGACAGGTGGATCAGCGCCGGAAGGGCATGCACCAGCCGTTTCCAGGTGAAGAGGTAGCTAGCGTCCACAGAGGTGCGCACGTGCACGTAGACCAACGGCCCCAGGCACAGCGCCAGGGCCCCCCAGGCGTGGATGATCGCATACGGCGCACCCACGGGTGGCACCCCCACAAAGCCCCGTACGCCGACGGTCCCCATCATCCAGACCAGGATCAGGATGATGCTGGCAAAGAGGCGATTCGCGATCCGATTATCGTGCTTCCAGAAAAAGCTGGCCGCAGCCAGCAACAGCCCTTGCAGGGCTCCCAAGAGCATAAGCACCTGGGCGGTCGTTAAGCTCGGTTCTGGGTTCATGAGCGGATGCTAGGGCGTCCTCGAAGCTACACCGCTTCGCAGGGTCCGTCGTGTGGTTTCTGCGGCACAGGGGTCTCCGGCCGGTTCAATGTACGGTGGGTTGGATTGAGTTCCGCGAGGGAGGACTGCGGGTAGCTGATCGGGAAGGAGCCTCTCATTGGACCTCCTGGCCGCACTCGTCGTAGAGCCCTGTTGACCACAAACACCTGTCCATCGGCTCGCCCCCTAGGCCATGACTATCCTCGGGCTCTCCGCGTTTTATCACGACTCCGCCGCGTGCCTGGTGCGCGACGGCCGGATCGTGGCGGCGGCACAGGAGGAGCGCTTCACGCGCACCAAGCACGACGCCGCCTTCCCGGCTCATGCGGTGGCCTACTGCTTGCAAGAGGCGGGGCAGACCATGGGCGACGTAGACTACGTGGCCTTCTACGACAAGCCGTGGCTCAAATTCGAGCGGCTGCTGGAGACGTATCTCGCCTTCGCGCCCCGGGGCCTGGTGTCCTTCATGAAGGCCATGCCGCTGTGGCTCAAGGAGAAGCTGTGGATGGAGGAGCAGATCCGCCGAGCGCTCGACTACGAGGGACCGGTGCTGTACCCCGAGCACCATCAGTCCCACGCCGCCTCCGCCTTCTTCCCCTCGCCCTACGAATCAGCGGCGATCCTGACGCTCGACGGGGTGGGTGAGTGGGCCACCGCCACCTGGGGTACCGGAGCGGGGTCCACGCTCGACCTCCAGGCTGAGCTGCGCTTTCCCCACAGTCTCGGCCTGCTGTACTCGGCCTTCACCTATTACACCGGCTTCCGCGTCAACTCGGGTGAGTACAAGGTGATGGGCCTGGCGCCCTACGGCGAGCCGCGCTACGCGCAGACCATCCTGGACCACCTCATGGATCTGCGCGAGGACGGCTCCTTCCGGCTGGACCTGGACTATTTCAATTACTGCCAGGGCCTCACCATGACGTCCTCGCGGTTCCACGATCTCTTCGGGGGGCCACCGCGAGCGCCTGAGACGCCGATCACGCAGCGGGAGATGGACCTGGCGCGGTCAGTGCAGGCGGTCACCGAGGAGGTGGTCTTGCGCATGGCGCGCCACGTGCGCCGCTCCACCGGGCAGCGGCACCTGTGCCTGGCGGGCGGCGTGGCGCTCAACTGTGTGGCCAACGGCAAGGTGCTGCGCGAGGGGCTGTTCGACGACCTGTGGATCCAGCCCGCCGCGGGCGATGCTGGAGGCGCCCTTGGCGCAGCCCTCTTCGCCTGGCACCAGGTGCTGGGGCACGCGCGCACCATCGTGCCCGGGCAGGACACCATGCAGGGCACCTACCTAGGCCCCCGCTTCACCGCCCACGACGTCGCCGACTGGCTAGCCACTGAGACGGGCGCCGTGGCGCACCGCCTGGACGATGACGCCCTGCTGGACCGCGTGGCGGCACTGCTCGATGAGGGGCACGTGGTGGGCTGGTTTCAGGGGCGCATGGAGTTTGGGCCCCGGGCCTTGGGGGGGCGCAGCATTCTGGGCGACCCGCGTAGCCGGACGATGCAGTCTACGATCAACCTCAAGATCAAGGCGCGGGAGTCGTTCCGGCCTTTTGCGCCGTCGGTGCTGGCCCGTGAGGTCAGCACGTTCTTTGAGTTGGATCGACCCTCGCCCTACATGCTGCTGGTGGCGCCGCTCGCCGAGGAGCAGCGCTTGCCCACCACGCCCGAGCAGGACGCCCTCTTCGGGCTTGACAAGCTGAAGGTGCCCCGTAGCGTCCTGCCGGCCATCACCCATGTGGACGGCACGGCGCGCATCCAGACCGTCCACTCGGAGACCAACCCGCGCTATCATCGGCTGCTCCAGGCCTTCGAGGCCCGGACGGGGGTGGGTATGCTCATCAACACCTCGTTCAACGTGCGCGGCGAGCCCATCGTGTGCACCCCCGAGGACGCCTACCGCTGCTTCATGCGCACCCAGATGGACGTGCTGGTGCTGGAGGACCACCTGCTCTACAAGCACGAGCAGCCTGCGACGAGCGCCGTGGAGGCCCTGCCGGCGCCCGTGGCGCTAGACTGAGCCGAGCCCTGGTGTGGCCTCGGTCAGCTCCAGGTAGTGACCGTCTGGGTCTTGGTAGAAGACCTGCCACACGCCGTCCGGTCGCTGCTTGGGGCCGCGCATGGGGCTGAGCCCGGCCTCACGGAGCGCCTCGGCTGCAGCCTCTACGGACGCCACACGCAGAGCGAAGTGGTGGCTCCGCGATCCGCCGGGCACGGTGGCCTCGTGCGCTTCGATCAGGTGCAGGGTCTGCCCCGGCCCAAGCTTGAACCAAGCGCCGGGAAAGGCGAAGGCCGGCCGCCGCACTGTCTCCAGCCCGAGTACGCGGCCGTAGAAGTGCACGCTGCGGTCCAACTCCGCCACCGGCAACGAGACGTGGTCCAGGTACAGTACGGTCATGAGCGGGGCCGGTCCTCGGCAAGCGAAGCGTGAAGATGAAGATACGAAGAAGGCCCGTGGCCGATAGACTGGATCCTGGCCCCCATCCGCGACTTTCAGAAAATATTGAAAACAGGAATGAGCCTAGGAGGATGCTGTGCCCCGACTGTCTGTGCAAGCCCAGATACGCTGGGTCCGTGTGATGACCCCGATCCTGTTCCTCGTGGTGGGGAGCGGGCTGTTCCTGTACGCCGAGCGGACGGACGACCCTGACCAACCGCGGCCGATCTCGGTCCGTACCCCCAACCCCGCGGAGGAGGGTACGATGCCGGCCGATGCCTTTCAAGAGTCCGTCATCACGCGCTTCGGCCTGCTCGTGGACGGCACCCCGCCCACCCTGCTGGACCGCCCGGTGGCCTTGAACGACGTCCAGATCGACGGCGCCTTGGGCGATAGCACCTTCTGGCTAATTGGCGACAACCAGGAGCGGCTTTTCGTGGTGGTGGATGACCCAGAGGCACTCCGCCGCACCGTGCGCGCGGCCGGGCTGGCCAGTGCCGCCTTGAACCTGCTCGAAACGGTGGACCTGACCGGCCGCGTGCGAGAGGCGCCCGACTGGCTCGGCACGTGGGATCTCAACCGGGTGGACCGGGAGCGGCTCGAAAAGCGCACCTTCTATCTCCGCGCCGAGACGGTGACTCCGTAGCGCAGCCCTGCCGACAACATCCGGCGTCGTTGGGCGTACATCGCGAGCCTCCGCTGCTCCGCGTATCCCGCCGATGATGATCCCCAGCGCTCCCAAAACGACCAAAGAGCTTCGCCAGTTTGGCGGGGTGATGGCCGGTGCATTCAGCCTGATCGCGGCGGTCGTATGGTGGAAAGACGGGGCCGCTTGGCCCTACGTGCTGGGTGTGGCTGCGTTCTTCGGCCTCACGGGCCTCGTGGTCCCCGTGGTTCTGCGCCCCATCGAATGGGCATGGATGAAGCTGGCGTTGGTGCTGGGTGCCATCATGACCCGCGTGATCCTGTCGGCGGCCTTCTTCTTGCTCATCACGCCGCTTGGCATCGTACTCCGCCTGATGGGCAAGGACCTCCTCCACCTCCACCCCGACCCCGCCGCCCCGACCTACTGGGAGCCCCCCGAGCCCGACGGCCCCGCCACCCGTGCAGACAAACCCTACTGAGTGGTGAAGTGTGAATGATGACGTATGCAAATCAAGGAATGAAAACGACTCGACAAAAACGTGCGCGTCCTCCGGCGCGAATGGGAAATGGAGAGTGGGGCGGTGATGGAGCCGCCTGCGCCTCGGCCTGTGGCGCGCTGGGAGGAAGCCCAGAACGGGGCCCTGTGAACCCTTGACTCGTAATGGTGTGGCTCCGACGGCTTACGCATTACCAGGCGTCCCACACACATCTCCAGCGGTTTGTCGTTGATCGATGCATGGACCTCACTTCACCATACGCTACCCGCATCTACGTCTATCCGGACGGTCCACGGGTTGGCTGCTGGACTAAAGCTTGGATTCCTCATACCTTACAGGCTGATAATTGCAAAAAATAAGTATCATGTCTGAATCTACTTCGGGTGCTGACGCGACCGCAGGCGCGGTGCCTGCCAAGGCCGCGTCCTGGTTTGACCGGCGGCTGTTGCAGACGGCTGGGGTGTATCTCGCCGGGGCCTGGACTTTCTTCCAGTTTGTCCAGTGGCTCGTCAATCGCTATGTGCTCTCGCCCTATCTCGTCGATGCTTGCCTGCTCCTGCTGATTCTGCTGCTGCCCACCGTGCTGGTCCTCTCGCACGCCGGCGAGCGGTATGGAGGGTGGTCCCGCCTGCACACGGTAGGCATCCCCTGCAACATTGTGGGGGCACTGCTAGCGCTGGGGCTGCTGTTTGGCGGGAAGGACCTCGGCTCTGCGCAAGAGACGGTGACGCTCACCGATGCGGCCGGCAACACCGTCGAGCGCACGGTCCCGAAGAGTGCCTTCCGCAAGCGGGTGGTCCTCTTCTACGTGGACAACGCCACCGGCGATGCCACGCACGACTGGGTGCGGCATGGAATCTCGGAAGCGCTCTGGGCGGACCTCTCCCAAGATCCGTTCATGGTGGTCACAACGCAGGGTATGTTGGCCGAACGAACTCGGCGGGCCGGCTTCGAAAGCGGCTTCGGCCTCCCGCTGGCTCTCCAGCGGCAGTTGGCCGAAGACGCACGGATGGCGTATGCCTACACGGGCACCCTCCGGGCCGCTGGACCCGCGGGCTTTCAGGTCGAAACCCGCCTGTACCGGGCTGACAACGGTCAGGTGGTGGCCAATCACCAGTATGAAGGCCCCGATCTTCTAGCGCTTGTCGATGCCATGAGCCTGCAGGTGCGGCGCGACCTGGAGGTGCCCGCCCGCCACATCGAAGACACCATCGACCTGCCCGTATCTGAGCTGCTGACAGCCGATCTCGAAGCCTTGCGGGCCTATGCGGAAGCGGAGTACGCGAACACCTTTGGGCAGGACGCCGAGCGCGCCCACCAGCAGTTTTCGGTGGCGCTCGAGCGCGATCCGACGTTCGCGTATGCCTATGTGGGCCGCGGTCAGCTGCGAGTCAATCAGAGCGGCTTCACAGAAGGGCTTTCTGATTTCCGGCAAGCCCAGCGCTACGATTTTCGCCTCACAGAGCGGATCCGCTATGCGTTGGATAGTGTGGTGCTGCTCTACAGCCGGCAGCCCGAGGAAGCCCTCCAAGCCGCCTTGCAGTGGACCACGCTCTACCCGGAGGACACAGAAGGGTTGGAATTCATCGCGTCCCTGTACCGACTGCGTGGCGAGATCGACCAGGCGGTGGCTGCGCGCCGGAAGATCCTGGAGCTGGACCCGAGCGAAACCGAGCAACTGCTCACCATCGGTACCCTCTTCCGTGAACGTGCCCGGTTGGACGAAGCCGAGCAGGCCTACCGGTCCTACATTGAGCAAGTGCCGGACGATGCCGACGGGCACCGGCAGCTTGGTCTCGTACTGGGTCGGTTGGGGGACCTCGACGGCAAGATGGAGGCCTATCGCCGGGCCCTGGCCTTGGAGCCGGATGACATCTCCGCCATGACCTCGCTGGCCTTCGTGCACATGCAGCAAGGCGCCTTCGAAGAGGCCGAGACGCTCTACCGCCGAGCCATCGCGCAGAGCCGTACCCCGCGTGAGCGCTTTGCGGCCGAGTCCCGGTTTGCCAAGTTCTACCATGCCGTGCGCGGCCAGTCAGCCGCGTTCTTGGACGGCATACGTGCGGCCTTTGAGACACAAGCCACCTTCTCGTCGGCGCCCCAGCTTGCGTTTTCAAAGGCGATGTCGTCGCTCGATCTGGCAAAGCACGGTGCCGCCGCCGAGGCCCGGCAAGCCTTGGCCGCGGCCAAGGCAGGGCTAGCCGATGAGCTGAACATTGATCTCACGTTGGCAGAAGCCTTCACGCTCAGCTACCTAGGTGAGGCCGTGGATGTCGAGGCGCTGTTCACCGAGATCATGAGCGAGATGGAGACGCTCGGCGCTGATGTCAGTGTGTGCCAGTTCGAGGCGAGCCGGGGCTCCTTGTACCAGAACCAGGCGCAGTGGGCCGATGCCGAGGCCGCCTTTGAACGCTGCGTGGCCAGCGACCCCTCCCAGCAGGAGGTCTGGACCCAACTCGGCACCGTCCGCCTGATGCAAGAAGACCTAGACGGGGCCGCCCAGGCCTACACTGAGGCCCTCGCCTACTACCCGGCCCACCCCGACATCCACCTCGGCTTGGCCAAGACCGCCCACGCCCGAGGCGATGTCGAGGCCGCCCGCCGCCACCTTGCCCGTGCGCTGGAGGCCTGGGTCGAGGCGGACACCACCTACGAACCCGCAGCCGAGGCTCGCGCCCTGTCCGAAGCGGTGGGCGGCGTCTGAAGAGGCCCGGATGCGAATCAGAGGCTGACTATGCATGGAT
The DNA here is from genome assembly GCA_038747425.1 of Bacteroidota bacterium. Lineage (GTDB taxonomy): Bacteria > Bacteroidota > Rhodothermia > Rhodothermales > JBCDJV01 > JBCDJV01. The sequence continues at coordinate 35,382 of JBCDJV010000010.1, read as the reverse complement.
GAAGACGGCGAAAACGAGCGCGGGGGGCGCCAGGCTGGGCGCCTGAGGAGCGCGGGGCCGCGCCCCGGGCGACGAAGGCAACGCCGCCTGGCGGCTCCAGAGCCGTTTGCAGCCCTTCACCGGCCATTCATAGCTAGCCTCTCAGTGATTGAACGAGGTCCAGCCCTCCGTTCCCCGTACGGACACGCCCTGTTGAATGGTGACGTGATGTCTGATCAACGGCGCGCTCTGCAACTGAGAACCCCATGGCGCGTGCACAACGCATGATGAGCCGCGAGCCGTGGGAGCTGTCCCCGTTCATCGTTCACCATTCACCACTCACCATCCACCCTTCCCTATGTCTCGCATTGGTCAGATCTGGGACTTTCTAAAAGTGCGGAAGAAGTGGTGGCTCGCCCCGATCGTGGTGGTGCTGCTGCTGCTGAGTCTCCTCATCGTCCTCACCCAAGGCTCGGCCCTGGCGCCGTTCATCTACACCCTCTTTTGATGACAGGCCGATCTGCCACCCAGGCCTGGACGCTGTGCCTGTCGCTGCTCCTCATCCTGTCTGGCTGCCTTCCGTACGGGTGCAACCGCCAGGACAGCCGAGAGCTCTTTCCCGCCGACTCGCTCTCGCGGGCCGTTGCGGAGCAGGTGCCGGTAGACACGCTGACCGTCCGTTGGTCCAGCACCGGCCCTGAGGAGACGCCGCTGGCGTTTCCGCGCACGGTCCAGTTCGGTCCTGGCGAAGCCCTCCACGTGGCCGACCCCGAGCTGAGCGCGATCTTGGTCTTCGAGCCTGATGGTCGGGTGCGCACGGTCCTGGCCGAGGGCGCCTTTGAGGTGCCCTTCCTAGCGGGACAGCGCGGCGACACCTTGGTGGTCTTCGACCCGGTGGCGCGCTCGCTGGGGCTGCTGGCCGAGGGGACCGTCGTGCGCCGCATCCCCACGCCAGACGATGTGCCCGAGCAAGGCCCCCTGCAGTACGCCGCCGCGGGGCCGGGCGGCTACTACGTCAAGACCCTGGGCGAGGACGTAGACGGCTCCATCGCTCGGCTGGAGCCGGGCGGCGCTGTGGCCACCCGAACCCCACTCCCAGGCCCCCACTGGCGGCACGCCGGCCTTCTGCGCACCTACGGCGACTCTCTGATCAGCCTCTCAGGCTTTCGCCCGGTGATCGACGTGCTCACTCCAGAGGGTCAGCTGGACACGCTCTCGCTCGTCGGCTTTGACTCGCCCATGCTGGCGCGGAGCCGCCTCTTCATGCTGGGCGAGAAGCACCAAGCGCCCCTCCTCACCGAGTCCGCTGCGCTGGCTGGGGATCAGCTCTTCGTGCTCAACATGCGGCCGGGGTGGGTACAGATCGACGTGTTCGGGCTGGATGGGCGCTTGCGGCACCGTCTCACTCAGCCCAACCCGCAGGCCCGGCGCAACTTCTACCCACGTGACCTCGCCGCCCGGCTCCGCCCCGATGGTAGCTACGACCTCGCCGTTATCTTCTCAGACCCCGATCCCAGCGTTACGCTCTACCGGTGGAGGCCGCCCGTGGGGAGTCAGCCTCTTAGTGTCGGCGCCGGAGGGCCCAGCGAGAGACAGACGACCCAGTAGCCACCTCGCCGGGTGCGGGCGCCTGCGCCGAGGCCTGGAAGAGTGTGGCCGCGAGGGCCGCCGCGAAGTCGGCCTCGGGGTCTTCCGGAAACAGGTGGGCGGGGTCAAAATGGTCCTGCACGAAGTGGGTGGAGAACTCACCGCTGGTGAAGGCCTCGTGGTTCATGACGAAGAGGCAGAACGGGATGGTGGTCTCCATGCCTGCGATGGCGTACTCCTGCAGAGCGCTACGCATCCGCTGGATCGCAGCCTCGCGGGTGGGACCCCACGTGGTCAGCTTCGAGATCATGGGGTCGTAGTGGATCTGCACCTCGCCGCCTTCCTCCACGCCCGCGTCCACGCGGACGCCGGGCCCAGACGGAGGCTGGTGGCGCAGGAGCGGACCGGGGTCCGGCAAGAACTGGTTGGCCGGATTCTCAGCATAGATGCGGCACTCGACGGCGTGACCGTTGATCTGGAGGTCGTCCTGCGCGAAGGGGAGCGGGTGCCCCTCGGCCACCCGGATCTGCTCGGCCACGAGGTCGAGCCCGGTGATCTCCTCCGTGACGGGGTGCTCCACCTGGAGGCGCGTGTTCATCTCCATGAAATAGTAACGGTGGTCTTTGTCGAGCAGAAACTCGACGGTCCCGGCTCCCACGTAGTCACAGGCGGCGGCCACCCGCACCGCCATGGCCCCCATCTCGGCGCGCAGCGCAGGGGTGAGCACGGCCGACGGTGCTTCCTCGACCACCTTCTGGTGGCGCCGCTGGATGGAGCACTCACGCTCGAACAAGTGGACGACGTTCCCGTGCTGGTCCGCCAGGACCTGGATCTCGATGTGGCGGGGCTGCACGATGTACTTCTCCACGAATACGCGGGCGTCGCCAAAGGCGGACTGGGCCTCGCTTTGCGCCAGCGCGATGGCCCGCTGGAAGTCCGCCGCCTCCTCTACGATGCGCATCCCCTTGCCACCGCCGCCGGCCGCGGCCTTGATGAGCACCGGGTACCCGATCTCTTCGGCGATGCGCGCCGCCTCGTCGGCGTCGGCGATGGCGTCGGTGGTGCCGGGGGCCATGGGGATGCCAGCGGCCTCCATCATGAGGCGAGCCTCGGTCTTATCGCCCATGGCCCGGATGGCGTCAGGGCGTGGGCCGATGAAGACCACCCCGGCCTGGGCACAGGCCTCGGCGAAGGCGGCGTTTTCTGAGAGGAAGCCGTAGCCGGGATGGATAGCGTCGGCGCCGCTCTGCCGGGCTACCTCCAGGATCTTCTCCGGCACCAGGTACGAGGTGCTGGAGGCCGCCGGTCCGATCAGGAAGGCCTCATCGGCCAGACGCACGTGGGGCGCACTCCGATCCGCCTCGCTGAACACGGCCACGCTGGTGAGGCCGAGGGCCCGGCACGTGCGGATCACGCGGACGGCAATCTCGCCCCGGTTGGCGATGAGGACTTTGCGAATGGGGGCGGTGGCCATCATGTCAGAGAGGGGGCCTGTGGCACGATCTGTGCCGTCCACGCCGACGGGGGCCTGTGATCCCTACAGACCCGGTACCCGGCAACGTTTCGGCAGAAGGGGACGTAAAGGTACCAGCTTTGACCGAGAAAGGAGAACGAATTCGATGAGCCGCGTGAAGGACTACTACAAGACGCTCGGCGTCCCAGAGGGTGCGTCTGAGCGCGAGATCAAGAAGGCATACCGCAAGCTGGCCAAGCAGTACCACCCGGACCACAACCCGGACGATCCCAAGGCCGAGGAGCGCTTCAAGGAGGTCCAGGAGGCCTACGACGTGCTCTCCAAGCCGAAGCAGCGCCGCCAGTACGACGCGATGCGCAAGAACCCTTTCGGGTTTGGCGATGGCGGGTATGCCCGGCGGCCCGGTGGCGGTTCCTCGGTCCGCATGGAGGACCTCTTCGGCGATGGCCCCCGCGGCGGCGGCTCCTTCGGTGACCTGTTCAGCAGTTTCTTCGCCGGCGGCGAGGCGGCGGGTCCCCGAGCCCCGCGCCTGGACCTGGAGACGACGATGCGCATCAGCTTCGACCGCGCGCTCCGAGGCGGCAAGACCACTGTGACCCTGCCCGACGGCGACACCATCCGCCTCACCATTCCCAAGGGCGCGGCCGACGGCCTGCGCGTCCGCTTACGCGGGCGCGGCCACGAGGGCCCTGACGGCCAACGCGGCGACCTCTACGTGACCTTTGAGGTGAAGCCCCACGCCCGCTTCCGTCGCGACGGCCTCAACCTGCACGTGCAGGAGCAGGTGGGCGCCCTAGACGCCATCCTGGGCACGGTCCGCACCATCACCAACGGCTACGGCCAGCAGATCAAGCTGGCCGTCCCCCACGGCACCCAGCCCGGCGAGAAATTCCGCCTACGCGGCCAGGGCGTCCAGACGGATACCGACCGTGGCGACCTCATCGTGGAAGTGGACGTCCACATCCCCCGTCACCTCAGCGACGACGACCGCGCCATCCTCCAGCAAGCCGCCGAGCGCATCGGGCTTGTGCGAGGGTGAGGGGGGACTCCACCGGCCCATGAGGCCGACTTCTGGTAGGGCCCAACAGGGGTTTGCTCACCGGTGGCAAAGCGCCCGAAGGTAGCGCCGCCTGCTCAGGTTTTTCGCACGCCGTTGGTGCGGGCCTGCTGGGCGTCGCGCATCACGCTGTCGGTCATCCAGCAGCCCTCATACGTGCCGCTCGTCTGCTTCGAGAGGCCAAACACGTAGCTCACCCGCTGCCCGTCGGGCTGAACCAGGGTGACACGTTGGGCGGCACGGTCCCCCTGGACCCGGATGGGACCGTACTCCGCACGCTCGAAGCCGAGCATGGCGCGGTAGGCAGGTCCCTTCACCATCTGGGTGAAGCGTCCCAGTGGGCCGGTGGCCTGCTTGTTAGCCGGTGAGGCGAAGCGGAAGGCCACCTCGATGCCCGCATCGGGGCGTGGCTGGTCGTTCCGTTGCAGGGCCTCCACTTGGAGGCGGATGACCTGCTCCGGCGAGAGCGACGGGCTGGGCTGGGGGTCGGCGTCTGACGGACTGGGCGCCGCAGCGAAGAGAATCACGGCCAGCAGAGAGAGCATGAACATGGCAGCAGAGGTCGATGTGGCGTCCTTGCACGAGGTGAACGCCGCGGGTGATCCCCTGGTTTGAATGGTGAATGGTGAATGGTGAGTTGTGAACGGTGAATGGTGAAGTGGGTCAGGGCGACGGATGGTGCCTACGGGCCCGGCTTGAATGGGAAATGAGGAATGCGACGGTGGCTCAGCCGCCTGCGCCTTGGCCTGTGGCACCAACGGCCTCCTCGGGGCAGGGGCGCGTTGGGAGGAAGCCCGGCGCGGCCTGTTTAGCGTTAGGGTGCCAAGGGGGCACCAGCACGACCATATTTAGATGCCACGGCCGCCGTGGCCCCTTGGGTACCGGCCCGTGCGCGGGATCGGGCTTCGTGGGTTTCGAGGAGGTCCACGCTTGGTGCTGAGCAAGAGAAGAACCAAGAAATCAGATAAGAACACACCACAAAGAGGTCGCCCCAGCCCGGACAAAGACAAGGTCTCGGTACAGCAGGCAAACCTTCTTTTCACGATTCAAAAAGCGCGTTCGGCTAAAAAAATTAAATCAAAATAGTTTTGATTTAAAAATAATCACTTTATTGGGGCGGTCGATTCAAAAAGTGCCGCCTGCGACGGGGTGGCCTGGGTGTCTGCATCGGCCGTTGACCACGACCCTCCTCGATCACCGCTCCTTCCATGCTCAACCGTTTCCTCGCCCTCCTCGTGGGCACCCTTGCGGTGCTGCTGCTCATGGCCACGCCCGCCCAGGCCCAGGCCGCTGAAGCACCGACCCTGGCCGATATCCAGACCAACCTGAACTATGTCTGGACCATCCTGGCCGCCGTGCTGGTGCTGCTCATGCAGGCGGGCTTCACCCTGCTGGAGACCGGCCTCACGCGTTCCAAGAATGCCGTCAACATCATCATGAAGAATGTGATGGACATCTCGGCGGGGGGGCTCGTGTTCTTCATGCTCGGTTTCGGACTCATGTTTGGCACCACAGCCGGCGGATGGATCGGTACGGACAGCTTTTTCCTGGCGGGCCTGGGCGACGACCCCTGGACCTACGCCTTCTTCTTCTTCCAAGCCGTGTTCGCGGCCACGGCGGCTACCATCGTCTCGGGTGCGGTGGCTGAGCGCACCAAGTTTACTGGCTACCTCGTCTTCTCGGTGGTCATCACGGCGCTCATCTACCCGGTCTTTGGCTCGTGGGCCTGGGGCGGCCTGTTCCGCGGCGAAGGGTGGCTAGAAAGCCTGGGCTTCATCGACTTCGCGGGCTCCACCGTGGTGCACTCCATCGGGGGCTGGGCCGCGCTGGCGGGCGCGCTGGTGGTGGGGCCGCGGGCCGACAAATACGACGCCCACGGACGGCCACGGCACATCCCCGGCCATAGCATGCCGCTAGCCGCCCTGGGGGTGTTCATCCTGTGGTTCGGCTGGTTTGGGTTCAACGCGGGCTCCACCACCACCGGCGACTCCAGCATCGCACTCATCGCCATCAACACCTTTCTGGCTGCGGCCGCGGGGGCCACGCTGGCCATGATGGTCACCTGGCTCCGGAGCGGCAAGCCGGACGCCCCCATGACGCTCAACGGGGTCCTAGCAGGCCTTGTGGGGATCACGGCGGGGTGCGCCAACCTGTCCCCCACCTTCGCGCTGGTCACCGGCGGCCTCGCCGGCGTCTTGGTCGTCTACGCCTCCGGGTTCATCGAGCGGTTTGTGGATGACCCGGTGGGGGCCATCGCCGTGCACGGCGTCTGCGGCGCCTGGGGCACGCTGGCCGCCGGCCTATTCGACAGCGCCGGGCTGTTCAACATGCAGATCGTGGGCGTGCAGCTCATCGGCATCGCGGCCGCCTTCCTGTGGGCCTTCCCCGTCAGCTACGCCATCTTCTACCTGCTCAACAAAACCCTCGGGCTGCGCGTCAACGGCCACCTCGAGCACCAGGGCCTCGATCTCCACGAGCACGACAACCAAGCCTACCCAGAGTTTGTGGCGAGCGACGAGCTGGCCCCTGCCGAGCTGTGAGGCCACGTAAGCACGGCCCCCAACGCGCCAGGTAGGGGCACGATACATCAACGCGCCAGGTAGGGGCACGATACATCAACGCGCCAGGTAGGGGCACGATACATCGTGCCCCGGCGAACCAGCATTGACAATGACCGCCCGCTGGCTAGCTTGGAGGTATCTGTCCACCTCCCTGCCCCGCCTGCCATGCCCCGCATGCTCGTCCTCAGCTGTAGCCTCCTCCTTGCCGTCACCGCTGCGGCCCAGCCGAGTGCCGAGGCGCTGCTGGCCCCCTACACGTGGCGCAACATCGGGCCTGCCAACATGATGGGGCGGATCTCGGCGCTGGACGGATATGACCCGGACCCGGACGTGCTGCTCATCGGGGCGGCCTCCGGCGGCGTGTTCAAGACCATCAACGGCGGTGTTACCGTGACGCCTATCTTCGACGACTACGGCAGTCAGTCGATTGGCGACGTGGCCTTCTCGCAGGCGGACACCAGTGTCATCTGGGTGGGCACCGGCGAGGCCACCAACCGCAACAGCGTAGGCTGGGGCGATGGCGTCTACCGCAGCACCAACGGGGGCGTCACGTTTGAGCACGTGGGCCTGCGCGACACCTACCAGATCTCAGAGATCGCCCCCCACCCCACCGACCCCGATGTGGCCTACGTGGCGGCCCTCGGGCACCTGTTCGACTACACCGGGAGCCGCGGCCTCTACAAAACGACCGACGGCGGGGCCTCCTGGACGAAGCTCACGAACGGCCTCCCGGACGACGGCCGCACCGGCGCCACCGTGGTGACCCTCCACCCGGCCGACCCCGAGACAGTCTTCGTGGGCTTCTACGAGCGGCGCCGCTACCCCCACACGATGGACAGCGGTGGGCCCAACGGCGGCCTCTTCAAGAGCACCGACGGTGGCGCCTCGTGGCGTAAGCTGACTGCCGGTCTGCCCACCGGCGAGACCGGGCAGATCGACGTCGACATCTTCCACGCCGACCCGGCCCAGATGGTGGCCTACGTAGAGGCCGATGAGGCCCTGCCGCACGACCTCAGCGTGCCCGGCCCCGGTGTCTACACCAGCACCGACTACGGCGAGACCTGGACCTACCGCTTCCGCCACAACTCGCGCCCGTACTACCACGGCCGCATCCGCATCCACCCCCAGGACCCGGACCAGATCTACGTCGTGGCTCGCGACTTCCACTACTCCGTCGATGGCGGTGCCACGTTCACGCGCGGCCAGCCCTGGCGCATCGACGGGGGCGACGAGCACGACCTGTGGATCTCGCCCCGCGACCCCGATGTGCTGATCGCGGCCACGGACCAGGGCGCGCGCCTCTCCCGCGACGCTGGGGCCACCATGCTGTCTCTGGATAACATGGCCATCGGGCAGTACTACGCCATCGGGGTGGACATGCGCGATCCGTACTGGGTCTACGGCGGCCTGCAGGACAACGGCGGCTGGGCCACGCCCTCCAACAGCCGGGACCCACGCGGCATCCTGGTGGACCACGTCACGGTGGTCAACGGCGGCGATGGCTTCCACATGCAGGCCGACCCTACGGACTGGCGGACCGTCTACACCACCACGCACGTCGGCTTCTTTGGGCGGCAGGACATGCACACGCGCGAGCACGTCTTCATCACCCCCACCCCCGCGACCATCACCAACTTCGAGGCGGTATACGACCCCGCCTTCGACGAGACGCCCACCAACTACTCCATCAACCCCGAAGATCGCTGGCTGTGGTACGACATCGAGAACCCCACCGTCAATGGCGCCAACCTGCCGCCGCAGTTCCGCTTCAACTGGAACAGCCCGCTCGTCCTCTCGCCCACCAACCCCCGCACCGTGTATGTGGGCGGCAGCCACCTGTTCGTGTCCGAGGACCGCGGCGAGACGTGGCGCATCATCAGCCCCGACCTCACGCGCAACGACCCCGCTCGCCGCAACTCGACCACCAGCGGTGGCCTCACCAAAGACGCCACTGGCGCCGAGAACTACCACACGATCTACACCGTGGACCCCTCGGTGCTGGACCCGGCCCTGATCTGGGTGGGGACCGATGACGGCTTCGTGCAGGTCACGCGCGACGGTGGGGCCACGTGGACCAACGTGACGGCCAACATCCCTGGCGTGCCGGAGGGCACGTGGGTGAGCCGGGTCGAAGCCTCGCAGCACGACGCCGCCACGGCCTACGTGACCTTCGATGGCCACTGGACCGGCGATGTCAACCCGTACGTCTACAAGACCACCGACTACGGCGCTACCTGGACCGACCTCACGGCCACGCTGCCGCGTGCGCTCCCGGGCCTGTCCGTCCACACGATCGTGGAAGATCCCGTCAACCCCGCCCTCCTCTTCCTTGGCACCGAGTTTGGCGTGTACGCCACGCTGGACGGGGGGCAGGCGTGGCATCCGTTCATGAACGGCCTCCCACCGGTAGCGGTACACGACCTCGTGATCCACCCTCGGGACCGCGACCTGGTGGCGGGCACGCACGGCCGCAGCATCTGGATCGCCGATGATCTCTCGGCCCTGCAGCAACTCACGCCCGAGGCGCTGGCGGCGCCGGTCCACGTGTTTGAAGGACGGCCTGGCACCCACTGGTTCAACTACAACAAAGGGCGCATCCAGAACTACTTCCGGTTCTCGGGCGAGAACCCGCCGCCGGGCGCGCCCATTCACCTGCACCTGCGCGAGACGCCCCCGGACAGCCTGGCCCGCATCACGGTGGCCGACGCATTTGGCGGCCGCACGCGCACGCTGGAGGTACCCGCCACGGCCGGCCTCCACACGGTTCGCTGGGACCTCACCTTCCTCCCCACCGAGGCCGAAAGCGAGGCTCACCGCGCGGCCCTGAGTAGCATGGCGGCCACGATCCGCTCGCGCCTCCAGACCTTCGCAGACGCCGCCATCCTGGCGGGTATGCGCACCGACCTGCTGGCCGTCCAGCGCTACCCCAGCCTCTACAAGGATGCCGCCTACCCAGACCGCGACGACGCCCGTGCCCTCCTCCTGACGCACCTCATCCACATCGAAACGGCCCTCGCTGAGGCCGAGACCGTGCGCGACTTCTACCGGGTCCGCGAGCAGCTTCTGGCCTACAGCTTCGTGGTGGGCGATGCCGCCTACCTCGGCTTCTACGGCCGCGAGCTCCGCCCCACCGAGGCGCCTCCCGGCCCCTACCGCGTCACCGTGGAGGCCGGTGGCCACACCGCCGAGGGCCTCGTGATCGTGCGCAACGACCCCGCGGCCGGTGATCGTCCGTGATGGGCGTGGTGCGCGTATCGCCGGGCCACGATGTATCGTGGCCCTTCGGGGGCCTCGTTCTACTTCTTTTCTTGGTGGCAGGCTGTGCGGCGCCTGAGGGGCCGCCCAACATCATCGTCATTTTCGCCGATGATCTCGGCTACGGCGACGTGGGCGCGTATGGCCACCCTACGATCCGCACGCCGCACCTCGACCAGATGGCGCTGGAGGGTGTGCGGTTCACGCAGTTCTACGCCGGCGCCTCGGTGTGCACGCCCAGCCGGGCGGCGCTCCTGACGGGGCGCCTGCCGGTGCGTAGTGGCATGGCCAGCGACGGCAGCCGCGTCCTCTTCCCGGACTCGCGCTACGGCCTCCCAGCGTCGGAGCTGACCCTGGCGGAGGTGCTGCGCGAGGAGGGCTATGCCACAGCCGCCCTCGGCAAGTGGCACCTGGGGCACCGAGCGGCCTACCTGCCTACGCGTCACGGGTTCGATATCTTTTTCGGGATCCCGTACAGCAACGACATGAGCCCGGCCACCAACCCGCGGTGGGATCGGGCCCAAGGCTTTCCGCCGTTGCCCCTGATGCGAAACGAAGAGATTGCGGAGGAGGAGCCGGATCAGCGCTACCTGACGCCGCGCCTCACCGCCGAGGCCACCGCGTTCATGGAGGCCCACCAGGACCAACCGTTCTTCCTCTATCTGGCCCATCCCTTTCCGCACGTCCCCCTGTTCGCCTCGCCCGACTACGCAGGCACCAGTGCGGCCGGCCTCTATGGCGACGTGATTGAGGAGCTGGACGGCAGCGTGGGCGAGATCCTGGCGGCGGTGCGGCGCCTCGGCCTGGAGCGCCGGACGCTGGTCGTGTTCACCAGCGACAATGGGCCGTGGCTCACGCGGGGCGTCGAGGGCGGCTCGGCCGGGCCGCTGCGCGACGGCAAGGGCACCACCTGGGAGGGCGGCCTGCGCGTTCCGGCGATCGCCTGGTGGCCGGGGACCATCGCGCCCGGCGTGACCACCGCCCTCGCAAGCACCCTGGACCTGCTGCCCACCGCTGCCCAGCTGGCCGGGGCTACGCTGCCAGACACGCTCGTGCTGGACGGCCTGGACCTGATGCCGCTACTGACCGGCACGCAGGACGCCGTGCGGGACACCGTCTTCTACTACCGGGGCGCTCAGCTGTGGGCCGTCCGGCAGGGCCCCTGGAAGGCCCACTTCACCACCCAGTCCGCCTACGTAGGCGATACCCCCGTGACGCACGACCCGCCGCTGCTCTTCCACCTGGAGCACGACCCCGCCGAGCGCCTCAACGTGGCCGCTCAACACCCCGAGGTGGCGATGCGCCTCCAGCAGCTAGCCGCTGAGCACCGCGCTGCCACGCCGCCCACGCCCTCCTGGCTCGACGCCGTCGATTCCCCGTGAGGTCGTCCACGAGTGCCGCCACCATGTACCGCGTTCCCCTCACCCGGACCCCACCCCTCATGCCACGTTTCCTAGCCTCCTTCGTCCTTCTCCTGCTCGCCCCCGCTGTGCAGGCCCATGCTGATCACCTGGAGGTGATCGTCACCTACGGCGCCGACCAGTACGCCGAGGCCCAGCAGGGGCGCGTGCTGCTGATGCTGGCGCCAGCGGGCAACGAGGAGGCGCCGGAGCCGCGCTTCCGCGTACGGCCGGGCCTCCAGGCCATCCCCGTGTTCGGGATCGACGTGACCGAGTGGGGCGCGGGCGAGGAGGCCGTGTTCGGGGCCGACGTCTTCGGCTATCCGGTGGAGCGGCTGGCCGACCTGCCGGCGGGTACGTACGTGGTGCAGGCCCTCTTCAACCGCTACGAAACGTTCGAGCTGGCCACCGGGCACACCGTCAGCCTGCCCCCGGACCAAGGCGAGGGGCAGCAGTGGAACCGCAAGCCCGGTAACCTCTACAGCACGCCGCAGACGGTCACCATCGATCCCGAGCGTGGCGCCACGATCCGCCTCAGGCTTGATCAGCAGATCCCGCCCATCGAGCCCCCGGCCGACACCGAGTGGGTGAAGCACGTCCGGATCCAGAGTGACCTGCTGACCGACTTCTGGGGCCGCCCGATGGAGCTGGGCGCCCACGTGCTGCTGCCCAAAGGCTTCGAGGACCACCCGGAGGCACGCTATCCGCTCGTCATCTTCCACGGCCACTTCCCCGCTGACTTCGGCGGCTTTCGGACCACGCCCCCAGACTACAGCACGCCCTGCCAGTACAGTGCCCGGTTCGACGTCGACTGCTACAACCACATCCAGCAAGAAGAAGCTTACCGCTTCTACCAGCAGTGGACCAGCGAGGACTTCCCCCGCTTCCTCATCATCGAGGTCCAACACCCGACGCCCTACTACGACGACTCCTACGCCGTCAACTCGGCCAGCCAGGGCCCCTACGGCGACGCCATCATGCGGGAGCTGGTCCCCCACATCGAAGACCGCTTCCGAGGGATCGGCGAGGGGTGGGCCCGCTTCACCTACGGCGGCTCCACGGGCGGCTGGGAGGCGCTGGCTGTGCAGGTCTTCTACCCCGACGACTTCAACGGCACCTTCGCCGCCTGCCCCGATCCCATCGATTTCCGGGCGTTCGAGCTGATCAACCTCTACGAACACACCAACGCGTACTACGACGAGGGGCTGTTCAACCGGCTGGAGCGGCCGGCGCGGCGCGATTACCTGGGGCGCGTCCACTACACGGTGCGCGATGAGAACCATCTGGAGCTGGTCCTTGGCACGCGGGGCCGCTCCGGAGGGCAGTGGGACATCTGGCAGGCCACCTACTCGCCCCTGGGGGATGACGGCTACCCGCAGCCCATCTGGGACAAACGCACCGGCGCCATCGATCCTGCGGTGGCCACCTACTGGCGCGAGCACTACGACCTGCGCCACATCCTGGAGCGCGACTGGGCCACCCTGGGGCCCAAGCTGGTGGGCAAGATCCACATCCACACCGGCGACATGGACAACTACTACCTCAACAACGCCGTCTACCTGACCGAAGCGTTCCTGGCGTCCACCCGCGCCCCGCACTACGACGGTGTGGTCACCTATGGCGACCGCGCCGAGCACTGCTGGAACGGCGACCCCTTCAACCCGAACCACGTCTCGCGCCTCCGGTACAACACCCTGTACGTGCCCCAGATGCTCAAGCGCATGCAGACCGCCGCCCCCGCGGGCGCCGATCTCACGAGCTGGCGCTACCGCTGACCGTCACCAAGCCGGACCGCCCCATGGATCTCCGCACGATCGAGACGCTGCCCACCACCGGGCTGACCTGGGAGGCCGTGTGCCGCCACCCCAGCCTGCGCGATCTTCCCTTCAAGATTGAGCTCAACCAGCACGGCCAGCTCCTGATGAGCCCCACCCGCATCGATCACAGCCGGTATCAATCTCGTCTGGCACGGCTGCTGTGGACCCAACTCCCTGGAGACGGCGAAGTCCTCACCGAGTGTGCCATTCGGACTGAGCAAGGGACGCGGGTGGCCGACGTGGCCTACGTCTCCGCTGGGCGGCTTCGGCGCATCGCAGGCACGGCCGAGGCCGAGGTGGCCCCCGAGCTGTGCGTCGAGATCCTCTCGCCGGGCAACACGGAAGAGGAGATGGCCCAGCAGCGCCGCCTGTACCTGGCGGCGGGGGCGCAGGAGGTGTGGATCTGCGATTTGGAGGGGCAGCTGTTCTTCTTCGACGCCACCGGGCGCCGCCCCGCCTCCACCCTGGTGCCTGGAGCGCCCGTCCGCATCGACCTGTGACGAGTCCCGTGCCGCGCATTACGCTTGGGATCGACGTCTACGGCACTCTCATCGACCCGGGTGGGGTGGTGGACCGGCTACGGACCCACGTGGGGGAGCGGGCGGAAGCGGTGGCGGCGGTGTGGCGGCGGACGCAGCTGGCCTACAGCTTCCGGCGCGGGCTCATGCAGGCCTACGTGCCCTTCAGCCAGGTGACGCAGGAAGCGCTGGCCTTCGCGCTGGCCCACGAGAGGCTGGACCTCAGCGAGGCCGCGCAGGCCGACGTGGTGGCCAGCTACGCCTCCCTACCGGCTTTCCCGGATGCCGAGACTGGGTTGGCCGCGCTGGACCGAGCAGTCTTTCGCGTCTACGCGTTCTCCAACGGCCGCGCCGACGACGTAGACGCGGTGCTGCGCCACGCCGGGCTGCGCGATGCATTTGACGGGGTGGTGAGCGTGGAACCAGTGCGCGTCTTCAAGCCCAGCCCAGCCGTCTATGCCCACTTCCGCCGTGCCTCCGGCGCTGGCGGTGGGCCCGCCTGGCTGATTTCGGGCAATCCCTTCGACGTGCTGGGGGCGCAAGCAGCGGGTCTTCACGGTTGTTGGGTCCGCCGCGACCCAGCGTCTGTGTTCGACCCGTGGGGCGTATCGCCCACACTCACGGTGCCCAGTCTGAGCGGGGTCGGAGCGGCCATCCTGGCCTGTCCGGTGTGATGGGAATCGCCCGGCCATGAGCCGATTCGGCCCTGGGCGACGTATGGGGGAAGGAAGGCGTTGTATACGGCGGCCTCGCACCTGAGGGTGAGGAAGGCTATGTTCAAGCGCCAGGCCTTCCTGTTCACCCATCGTTTGTACGGTCATGGCCACGAAAGTGCTCATCGTTGATGACGAACGAGACGTAGAGCTCCTGTTTCGCCAACGCTTCCGGCGGGAGGTGCGCCGAGGCGAACTGGAGCTCCTGTTTGCCTTCTCGGGCGAGGAGGCCCTCCAGACGCTGCATCAGCAAGGCCGAGCCGACGTCGTGCTGGTGCTGTCCGACATCAACATGCCCGGCATGACGGGCCTGGAGCTGCTTCAGCGCATCAAAGCCGAGCCTCCGCCGGTGCCGGTGTGCATGATGACGGCCTACGGAGGCGCCGACTACCGTGAGCAGGCCCGTGCGCACGACTGTGATGGGTATCTGACCAAGCCCATTGACTTCAAGGCGCTCAAGGTCCAGATCCGCGTGCTCGTGGAGCAACAGGAGGCCCAGGGATGAACGAAGAATCCACCCGTCCCTTCTCTCGGCGCCCCGATGTGAACCGGTTGCAGGCCGAGTTAGAGGTTGTACGTGCCCGTGCCGCCGAGCTAGAGCATCAAGTGGCCACCCGCACGGCGGCCTTGGAGTCCGCCATGGCGGCTATGCAGCACACGCGTCAGGAGCTGCGGGCCGCTCAGGCCCAGCTGATCCATCAGGATAAGCTGGCCAGCCTGGGCGCCCTCACAGCGGGCATCGCCCACGAGATCAAGAACCCGCTCAACTTCATCACCAACTTCGCCGAGGTCAACGCGGAGCTGTTGGACGAACTGCGCGAGGCCCTGGACGGAGACCCCGACCCCGCCCTGACCCAGGAGCTGTTGGAAGACCTGGCGCAGAACGCGGGCATCATCCGCGAGCACGGGCAGCGCGCCGACCGCATCGTCCGCAGCATGATGGCCCACGCGCGCGATGGAGCTGGTGAAAAGGAGACAGTGGACCTCAACAAGCTGGTTGCTGAGCATGTGGACCTCGCTTACCACGGCAAGCGTGCACAGACGCCGGGCTTCACCGTGGCCTTGGAGCCCACACTGGCCGACGAGGTAGGCACCGTGGAGGTCCTGCCTCAGGCCCTCGGCCGCGTGGTCCTCAACCTCGTGGGCAACGCCTTCGACGCCGTTCAGGAGGCCGCCACCCAGCGGGACGCGGCCTATGCGCCCCGCGTGACCGTCACCACGCGACGCACGGACACCCGCGTGGTGATTGAAGTGGGCGACAACGGCCTGGGCATCCCCCAGGGACTCTGCGAGAAGATCTTCACCCCTTTCTTCACCACCAAGCCCAGCGGCCGTGGCACCGGCTTGGGGCTGAGCCTCAGCTACGACATCGTGACGCAGGGCCACGGTGGCACCCTGACGGTGGAGAGCACCGAGGGGGAGGGCGCACGCTTTACGATCGTTCTCCCGGCCGTGTCCGACGTTCCTGGCGCTACGTCTGACTGACCTCGTCACCCTCCGGTGAGCGGCTTTCTCCGGAGAAACAGGTACATCTGGAGTCGCTCTCTGAGGTACAAACGGTCCTCTGCCGCGAGAAACACCGGAAGAACGGGCCGCGCTCGTGGAAGCCAAGGCCGATCTGCGGCGAGAGCCCTGGCACCTCCAGAGCCGTTTGCGGCCCTTCACCGGCCATTCATAGTCAGCCTCTCAATGGCCTGCGGAGGCCGCCAGCTCCATCAGGGTGTCCACCCAGGCGTCAAGCTGCACGCCATAGTCTGCCTGGAACTGGGCCGCCACCGTCTCGCGGATGCCGGTGGGGAAGGCGGTGGGACCGTGGAGAGCGCCCAGGATGGCTCCCATAACCTGGAGGTAGGAGTCGGTGTCGTACCCAAACTCCAGGACGAGTTGCATGGAGGCCAACGGGTCGTAGTCGGCTAGCTCGGCACAGGCGAACACCACGGTCATCGGGACCCAGGCCTCCCACCAGGTCTCGGCTCCCAGTTCGGCTTCCAGGATCTGATAGAGCCGGTACGGACGTCCGTCGGCGCGGGCTACCATGTGGTGGGCTCGGTCCAGCCAGCGATCAAGACGGCGCGGTACCCACTCGATCTCGCCGAAGCCATAGGGGTCGGTGGTGCGCATGGCCTGCTCCACGGAGGCCCAGGTGGCGTCGTCGGTGAGCGCCGCGGCCAGGCCGGCTACCAGCGCTGCATTGAGGTCGCGGGCGGTACCGTTATCGAGGAAGTCCACGTGCCAGGTCGCCCGGTAGGCGGCCTCCGGGTTGTTGGGGTGCAGGGCCGCGATGGGCAGGAAGGGCATCTGCCCCGCCATGGTGGGGATACCGCCCCAGGCGCGTTCGGGTGGGCGGGCGTCTGGGCCTCGCTGACCGAGCACCCAGCGGGCCGAGTAGGCAAACTCGTCGAGCCAGGCGCGGCGTAGCGCGGCGTGCGGGCCGGTCGTGTCCGCCCAAGTTGCCAGCAGCGTCTCGGCGAAGACGTTCCGATCGGGCTGACCGGCTCGGCGGAGGGCCTGCATGAAGAGGACCTTGAAGCGGGAGTCGTCCGTGACGGTGCCTGGGGGGCCGTAGTCGGTCCAGTGGGCGTAGGGGGCACCGGCGCGGTCGTAGGGCCGCAGGTGGAATGCCGTGGCCAGGGCTTGGCGGCTGGCGTCGGTGAGCGGCGTGTCCACGGCCGTCCAGGGACCGCGTTGCGCAGGCTGGAACTCGACAGGGCCACCGGCCGCGTCACCCACGAGGGCGCCGATCAGGAGGCCCTCGACGCGGTCGCGCAGGGGAAGCGGCTGGGCCTGGGTGGCGGTGGTCCCGAGGCCGAGCGCGAAGACCAGGACGGGGGCGATGAAGCGTTGCATGTACACAGCGGGTGCGGCATCTTGCGGGCGCGAGTCGTCAAGATAGGCGCCGCATCCAGCCTCGCCAACTGCTGTGTACCGCTGATCGCCATGTCCTCACCTCCTGTGCCGTACCCACTCCTCTCGCCGGACCAGCCCGACGACGTGGCGGCGTACCTGTCCGCGCGTGGCGTGCTGGCGGCCGACGAGGCCGTGGTACAGGTGGCGCGGGCTGGCGAGGGCAACATGAACTGCACGATGCGGGTGACCACCACACGGCGATCCCTCATCGTCAAGCAAGCCCGGCCCTGGGTGGAGAAATACCCCCAGATCCCGGCCCCCGACGAACGGGCGCTGATGGAGGCCGCCTTCTACCAAGCCGTGCAGCCCCACCCCAGCGTGGCGGGGCGCATGCCGACCCTCCTGGGCATGGACGACGAGCACCGGGTGCTGCTGATCGACGACCTGGGCGCCGTGGCCGATTTCACGGGGCTCTATGCGGGCACCGCCACCGATCTCCCGGCCCTCTCCGCTCTCGTAGACTGGCTCTCAGCCCTCCATGCCGCCACGTTTCCCGCGCCGGTGCAGGCTCAGCTCACCAACCGGGCCATGCGGGCGCTCAACCACGAGCACCTCTTCGATTTTCCCCTGCGTGCCGCCAACGGCCTTGACCTGGAGGCCATCACGCCGGGTTTGCAGGCCGAGGCGAGCCGTCTGCAGGCACAGGCGGCCTACGTGGACGCGGTCACGGCGCTGGGGGCACGTTACCTGACAGATGGCCCCACCTTACTCCACGGCGACTTCTTTCCCGGGTCCTGGGTACAGGCGGGCGAGGCCGTATACATCATCGATCCCGAGTTCGGCTTTTTCGGCCCGGCCGAGTACGATGTGGGCATTCTGCTGGCTCACCTGATGCTAGCGGGCTTGCCAGACACCCTCCACGCCCAAGTCTGGCAGCGGTATCAGCCGACGGGTCCGTTCGATGCCGCGCTGGCCCGGCAGTTTGCGGGGATGGAGGTGATGCGGCGTCTGATCGGAGTGGCCCAATTGCCGGTGCCCAGCGACCTCGCATACAAGCAGGCGCTGCTGCAACGCAGCGAGGAGTTGGTGCTGGGCGCCTAGTGCTGTGTCAGGTCATAGTCGATAGATCGATGCGTGCGTCTGGGGGTGGCTGAGCCAGGCGGCCGAGGAGCGCGATGCCTGTGCATCGGGCGACGAGGCCAACGCCGCGCAGCCGCCTCCAGGCCACGCAGAGGCTATCAGATGTGGCCTGACACAGCACTAGCCATCCTCTGGCTTGGGGCGCACGTCCCACATCAGCATCTGCTCGATGTCGGCGAAGTCCTCCTCCCCGTCGGCATCGGTGAAGCGATAGTCGCCGAGGTCATTGCGGCGTTGCACGGGGACGCGGTTCCAGCGGACGCCTTCGCGGTCCATGAAGACATCGGGGAAGGGGCTGGGGATGCGGTAGGAGGGGTGGTAGTTGCGGTAGGTCTTCTCCGCTTCGTAGAGGGCGGCGCGCCGGGCGCCGGGTTTGGTGGAGCTGCGTCCGGCCACGCGGAACGGCGTGATGGTGATCGACGCCTGGATGTCGCCGTCTTCGGCCTCCACATACTCAGGGCGCATCACCTTAAACTCTTCGGGGTGCGGATAGGCGCTGCGTTCGTTGAAGTCAGCCATGGAGGAGGTGCTAGAAAGAGGTAACCAAAGAAAGACTCCCTAAACGCGTCCTCGCCCGCGATGATTCCACAGACGAGGAGGGGCGGGTGGACGAGCCCGCCCACCGTCCAAGGCGATCAGCAGGATCGCGTTGAGCCGTTATTGTTGATCTATTTATGCCGTTATTGACCTTGGAGAGGGGCCCGGGTGTGGACAACCACAGACAAGCCGGTTACACCTTGCCTACCACATCGTAGAAACAATCTGACGGGTTTGTGACGGCCGGTTTTGAAAGGGCTCATATGGCCCGTATGCGGGTGTTTCTAGTTGTCCAGACTGGCAGCTCATTCGAGGCATATCTTGTGGATAATTCATCCTTGCGCCGAGTACGGGTAGCATCGTTCTTTTTATCAAGCCACGCTACCCCGTGAACGGTTTGCCGCAGCGACTCGGTAAGCCGTTATTCGTCTGTCCCCTTCGCCCGAAGGCAGGCGAGACGGTACGGCCTTGTCCGCTTCTCCTGGAAGCCCCTTGAGGGCTCGGAGCGGCCATCGAGGCTGGACCCCCTCTCTAGGCGTTGCCTTGTGCCGGCCCGGCCGAGGTGTGCCCCTTCGGTGCTGTTCATCTGGGCGGGTGCTAGCAGGCCTACGTTTTCTGCATAGTCTTATCGTTTGTCGAGGAGGGTTGAACCCATGGCATCATCATCCAAACGGGCGCGCACGTCCAAGAAGGCCGCCTCTGCCCACGGCGGTCTCACCATCACACGGACTTTCTCGACGGAGGGGGTGCACCCCTTCGACAGCGTAACGTGGGAGCGCCGCGAGGCGGCCATCAGGAACCCCAAGGGCGAGGCGATCTTTGAGCAGAAAAACGTAGAGTTTCCAGCCAGCTGGAGCCAGTTGGCCACCAACGTGGTCTCGTCGAAGTACTTCTATGGCGACGTGGCCAAGGCGGGCGTGCCCCCTGAGGAGGACGGCCGTGAGTCGTCGCTCAAGCAACTCGTCCACCGCGTCACCCGCACCATCGCGGACTGGGGCGTGGACCAGGGCTACTTCGCCACCAAAGCCGACGGGGAGCGCTTCTACGACGAGCTGACCTGGCTCTGCACCAACCAGTACGGCGCCTTCAACAGTCCCGTCTGGTTCAACGTGGGCCTGCACCACCAGTACGGCGTGCGGGATACCGGCGGCAAGACCATCTTCGGGTGGGACTTCGACAAGCAGGAGGTGGCGGGCGTGGACCCCTACGAGCGCCCCCAAGGCTCGGCCTGCTTCATCATCTCTGTCGAAGACTCCATCGACGATATCTGGCAGCTCATGGGCGAGAGCGCCCGGCTCTTCAAGTTCGGCTCCGGCGTGGGCGCGGACTGGTCCAAGCTCCGCAGCTCCCGCGAGAAGCTCTCGGGCGGCGGCATCCCCTCTGGGCCGGTCAGCTTCATGCGCGTCCAGGACGCCACCGGCGGTACCATCAAGAGCGGAGGCAAGACGCGCCGGGCGGCCATCATGCAGACGCTCAAGATCTGGCACCCAGACATCCTGGAGTTCATCGGGGCCAAGATGGAGGAAGAGAAGAAGGCCTGGGCTCTCATCGAAGAGGGCTACGACGGCTCCTTCAACGGCCCCGCCTATGGCTCGGTGGCCTTCCAGAACGTGAACCAGTCCGTCCGCGTGACCGACGTCTTCATGCAGGCGGCGGACGACGGCACGACGTACGACCTGACCGCTGTCACCTCCGGCGAGGTCATCGAACAGAAAGACGCGCGCCGCGTCCTCCGCCACATCGCCGAGGGTACGCACCTCTGCGGGGACCCCGGCATGCAGTACGAGGACACGATCCAGCGCTGGCACACCGTCAAGAACTCGGGCCCGATCAACTCCTCCAACCCGTGCAGCGAGTACATGCACGTGGACAACTCAGCGTGTAACCTGGCCAGCCTCAACCTGCGCAAGTTCCAGGCGGCCGACGGCTCGTTCGATGTGGAGCGCTTCCGGGCGGCCTCGCGCATCTTCATCACGGCGCAGGAGATCATCGTGGACAACGCCGGCTATCCGTCGGCCAAGATCGCGGCGAACAGCCACCGCTTCCGTCCCCTAGGCCTCGGCTTTGCCAACCTGGGCGCCCTCCTGATGTCGATGGGCCTCTCCTACGATTCCGACGAAGGCCGCGCCGTGGCCGGGGCCATCATGGCCATCGAGCACTGCGAGGCCTACGCCCGCAGCGCCGAGATCGCCAGCAACCCGAAGCTGGGTCCGTTCGAGGGCTACGCCGAGAACCGGGAGCCGATGCTGGAGGTCATGCGCATGCACCAGGCCGCCGTGGCGGACATCCACGCCAGCTGCCCCGCCTACCTGCGCGACGCCGCCCAGGAGAGCGCGGACCGCATGGTGACCCTCGGCGAACAGCACGGCTACCGCAACGCGCAGGCCACCGTGCTGGCGCCCACCGGGACCATCGCCTTCATGATGGACTGTGACACCACGGGCATCGAGCCGGACATCGCGCTGGTCAAGTACAAGCTGCTGGCCGGCAAGGGCGATGGCATGCTGAAGATCGTCAACGGCACCGTACCCACCGCGCTCACCCGCCTGGGCTACAGCGAGGCCGAGATCGAGGCCATCGTCACCTACATCGACACGAAGGATACCATCGAGGGAGCGCCCGGGCTCAAGGAGGAGCACCTGCCGGTGTTCGACTGTGCCTTCAAGCCGTTCAACGGCACCCGCTCCATCCACCACAGTGGCCACATCAAGATGATGGCGGCGTGCCAGCCGTTCATCTCGGGGGCCATCTCCAAGACCGTGAACATGCCGGAGGACTCGACCATCGAGGAAATCGCCGACGCCTACATGCTCGGCTGGAAGGAAGGGCTCAAGGCCGTGGCCATCTACCGCGAGAACTCGAAGCGTAGCCAGCCGCTGGCCACGTCGAAGGGCGGCAACACGAAGGGCGCGGACAGCGCTGCCTCGGGCGACGGGGCGATGCTGGAGCCGGAGATCCTGGAGCGCGAGGTCATCCGCGAGGTCGAGAAGATCATCTACAAGCCGGTGCGCAAGCGCCTGCCCGATGAGCGGCCCTCGATCACGCACAAGTTCTCCATCGCGGGCCACGAGGGCTACCTGACCATCGGGCTGTACCCGGACACCAACCGGCCCGGCGAGATCTTCATCACGATGGCCAAGCAGGGTTCTACCCTGGCCGGCGTCATGGACGCCTTCGCCACGTCGATCTCGATCGCCCTCCAGTACGGCGTGCCGCTGGAGGATCTCTGCCAGAAGTTCAGCCACATGCGCTTCGAGCCCAGCGGCTTCACGAACAACAAGCAGATCCCGATCGCCAAGTCGATCACGGACTACATCTTCCGGTACTTATCTCTCAAGTTCTTGGGACAACCCCAGACGACGCCGGAGGAAGCCGTAAACCCTAAGGAGGCCGTTGCGGACGTCGTCCGCCGCAGCGGCCCAGCCCAGGACGAGGTGCAGACCGACCTGTTCGGCGCCAGCACCACAACGGGCACCCCGGAAGCCACCGCCACCCCGCTCGTCGGGAAGACGGTGGAGGCCTTCCTCCAGCAGGACCTCACGGAGACGGATACGGCCGTGACCTCCACGACGGCCACCTTCCAGAACCAGGCGGACTCGCCGCCGTGCCCCAACTGCGGGGCCATCACCATCCGCTCCGGCGCCTGCTACGTCTGTAACCAGTGTGGCACGTCCAGCGGGTGCGGGTGAGCCTCGCCTCCTGCGTCAGCCGTGTCCTCGGATCGCTCGGTGAGGACCACATCAATGCCCGGCTTCCTTTCCTACCTAGGAGGCCGGGCGTTGCAGTCCAGGGGGAGTGCCCACCTTGGGAACGGGGCCTGTACCGGGTCGTACCGACGCAGGGCGCTTGATGTGCTAGCGCGCCCCCGCGTGGCTGGGCATCGATCGGTCGAAGATGCGCTGAGGCCAGGTGCCGCCTTCAACGCCGAGGTCGAACAGCCATGTCTGAACCGCACCTACCGGCCCCCCGCGGCGCCGTGGAAGACCCACCCGCGGCTCACGTCCCGCCTGCCGCCGAAGCCCGCGGGCTGTTGCAGCTGGCCATCCCCATCGTCGTTTCGCTGGCGGCTTCTACGCTGATTGGCGTCGTGGACACGATCATGGTGGCGCCGCTGGGGACGGACGCGCTCGCGGCCGTGTCGCTGACGGCGTCGGTGCATGTGGTGGTCTACGCGGCGCTCTACGGGCTGGTGTCCATGGCCGGGGTGCTGGCCGCGCGGGCGCATGGGGGGGACGAGCCCGCAGCCTTGACGCGGGCGCTGTGGGCCGGCTTGGCGTTGGGCGGCCTCGGGGGTACGCTGGGAGCGGGCCTCATGATCGTGGCGCGGGGAGCGCTCCCGGCGCTGGGTCAGCCCCAGGCGGTGCTAGACATCCTGGGGCCCTACTGGACGGCGATGAGCCTCGTCCTGCTGCCGTTCGCCCTGTTTTACGCGCTGAAGGGGGTGTACGAGGCGGTGGATCGACCGTGGGTCGGGGTCCACCTCGCCTTCGTGGGCGTGGCCCTCAACGTGCCGGCCAACGCGCTGCTCATTCATGGCATAGGCGAGTGGCCAGGGCTGGGCCTGCTGGGGGCCGGACTAGCCAGCCTGCTGTCCCAGACGGCCGGGCTCGGCCTGTTGGTCTTGCACTGGCGCCGGGCGCGCTCCATGGCCTGGCTACGCACCGGGGTCCGAGCACGCTGGGCGGACCTGGCCGAGCAGGCGCGCGACGGCCTCCCGCTGGCGTTTGGCTACGCGGGCGAGGGCGCGGCCTTCGCAGCGGCCGGGCTCATGGTGGGCTGGTTCGGCGCCGAGGCCCTGGCCGCCAACCAGATCGTGGGCGCCGTGTCCGGCGTGCTCTACATGGTGCCACTGGGCATGGCGGCCGCCGTGTCCGTCCGCGTGGGGCAGGCCGTGGGCGCCCGCCGCCCAGACCGTGCGCGGACCGTGGGCCTCGTGGCCATCGGCCTCGTGGTGGCGTGGATGGGGGCGGTGACCGTCCTCTTGGTGCTCCTGGGCGGCACGATCGCCGAGGCGCTGGCCCAGGAGGCAGCCGTAGCGGAGCTGGCCACGGTCATGTTCATCGTATTCGCGGGCATGCAGGTGTTCGACGGCGTCCAGGCCACCGCTCTGGGGGCCCTCCGCGGCCTGCTGGACACGCGGTGGCCCGTGGTGGTCACGCTCACGGCGTACTGGATCGTGGCGCTGCCGGCGGCCTACGTCTTGTCCGGCCCCCTCGGCATCGGCCCGAATGGGGTGTGGATAGGCTACGGCACCGGCTTGGTGATCGCGGCCGTCGCCCTCTGCGTGCGGTTCGTGCGCCGACCCTTCGGGCGTATCGCCTCCTGATCGATGGTCAAGCGTGGGCGGACCGTGGTCTGGTGCCAGGGTCGGCGTCCTCGACAGGCCTACATCGCTATGCCGACGGACTTGAAGCAAACCCCGATTCTGCCGATCATGCGCCGTCAGACAGGCTCCCACAACACGGGCTGTGGGCCTTGCGTCTGCGATCAATCCTGTTCAGATTCGTGCACCCTGAAGGTAAGAGCCGGTGATGGAAGCAACGAAGGCCCAGGGCAGCATAGCGGCCCTGACCGCTGTGGTCCTGTTCTTGAGCCTGTGGTTGCCACTCGGACAGCTTGCGTTCATGACGCAGCATTGGATGAAGGTGGGCACCTTTGCGGCGCTGTTCCTGCTGCTGGGCTACGCGTCCACCGCATCCAGAGCGCCGAGCCTCTCAGATCCTGTATTCATGTCGATGGTGCTGCTCCTGGCCTACATCGCGCACCAGTTTGAGGAGCACTGGGTTGATCTACTCGGCAACGAGTATGCGTTCTACAGCTACGTCAACGGCCTTGTTCGCAGCATCGCAGGCGTCGCTGATGAGTCGCTGACGCCCTTGACCCCGCAGGGCATTTATGTCATCAACACCTCCTTGGTCTGGCTGGTGGGGGTCACTGCGATGGTCCGCTCCAGGTACCATCTGTTTCCCGCCATGGCGATGTCCGCGATTGCCCTGGTGAATGGGATCACGCACATCCTCGGTGGCCTCCTGGCCGTCGCCTACAACCCGGGCCTGTTGACGTCGGTGCTCCTGTTCGTGCCGCTTCCGATGGCCTTCTACCAGCGCCTGATCAGGCGCCAGCCCGCATTGCGGAAGCAGGTCATTAGCAGTATGATCTGGGCTGTGCTCGCACACGTCTTGATGGTCGGCGGTATGCTGGCGGCGAACCTATTCAACGTGATCCCCGAGGAGCTGTACTTCGGCTTGCTGATCGGATGGTCTGCCGTACCTATGGCTCTGTTTCGGGGGGCAACCGGCTAGCGCTGTGGTCGCCATGGCGGATCCTGTAAACCGTGGCCGAGGAACCCTCTGGTGACCCGGCCTATGTTCGTCGGGCCGGCCCAGGCGCACCGGGCTGAGCTTGCGTTTGCCGCCGTCCGGGGTGTATCATCTCGGGACAGCAGGGCTCCGTTGAAGCCCCAGTCCATCCGTTCCGATCCACCCCTCTGCGCCGTGCTCGTCATCCGCGATGCCCAACGCGAAGAGCTCCGCTTGGCGGCGGTGCGGCGGTTCGAAAACCGGCTGCTGACGCATCTTCAGGTCGTCTTGCCGGGCCAGGGCGTATCGATGGACGCGTTTACCCTGCGTGAGCAGATTCAGCGGGGTCTGGACGAGGGGCCCCGGTATGGATTTCGGAACGAGCGTGACCTGGCCTTCCTCGTTGAGTTCTTTTGCGTCCACCTCGGGGGGTTCACCGATTTCCTGCCCCCCAAGCCGGTCCGCAAGATCCTGTATGCCACCGACTCGACGAACGATCAGAAGCAGGTGGCCCTGACCCAGTGGGCCGCTGCCCGTGCTGACTGACGAGCCTGAACCTGCCCTCGCACGGACGTCGCTGTCCTCTATATCTGAGCCATGGAACCCTTCAGTGATCAAGAGGTGGGGGCCACCACCCAGCCCTGCCCGTTTGAGTCTCCCCCTGAAGAGCCCCCGGCCCACTGGGTCGAGATCGTCCTCGTGGGCGAGGACGACTCGCCCGTCGATGCGGAGCCCTACGAGGTGACGCTGCCAGACGGTACGGTGGTGCACGGGGCCCTGGATGCCAACGGCCGCGCCCGCATCCCGAGTGCCACGCCCGGCACCTGCCAGGTGTCCTTCCCCCATCTCGACGAGGCGGGCTGGGCGCTGGTGTCCTGAGCAGTCTGTGTCGTTTCCCTCACGCAGGAGGCGCAGGCCTTCTGCCAGGTCTCTACGTTCATGCCCCCTCGCTTTATCTCGCGCCTCCGCTGGGGGGCCAACCGTGCCAACGCGGTCAACACCACCTACGAGTACCGCCTGACCCTCCGTCTGGGATCGGTAGAGGAGGTCTTCACGGACCCAGTCACCACCAACGCGGGCAAAAAGGCCCGTTTGCAGGCCCTGGGGCTGTTCAAGCGGCCGATCAACTATGCAGGCTCTGCGGCGGGCGTGAATCGGAGCGACGAGTGCCTGGCCATGGTGTGGCGCTACTTCAAGGAGCAGATCTTCGCCAATACGTTGGCAGTGCCGCCGGTCCCCCTGACCGACGGCCAGGCGGAGGCGCGGCTCAACAATGAGCTACAGACGTTTGTGATGGAGGGCGGCGTGCTCCCTGCGCCTCGCACGTTCAAGAAGATCCGGATCCCTGGGGACTTCCCGGTCTTCTATCGCAAGGGCGACCCCGAGAAGGACAACAACGTGGAGCCCCAGTACACGTTGGGCGTCGGGGATCGCTATGCCATTGAGCAAGAGATGTACGACGCCAACCCTGGACTGGGCAAGATCCCGATCGTAGTGCAGGTCGAGCGGCGAGCCCGGCGCACGGCGGGCGCTGCTTGGGCACCAGCCCCGGCCCACACGCGGGTGTACGTGCAGCTCCTGAAGTCTGAGTCCCCGCCGTCTCCGCGGGCCTTCTCGGGCGCCCACACCCTGGTGGCCGGGGCCCGCAGCTACGTGGATCAGGCCGTGGCGCCGCGGGCTCGGAATGCCTACACCGTGCGCGAGACCAAGCAGTCTCCCAACGACCCGGCGGGGGGCAGCAAAAACCGAGGCCCCCGCGGCTACATCCGGCGCTTCATCCGCAAGTACGCCACGAACACCAAGAAGAGCGACCCGCAGAACGGCAACACCCACTGGCACCTGGGCGGCAAATATCAGATGGGCGAGCGCGGCGGCGCGGCCGACTTCAAAAACGTGTGGGGGACCCGGAACGCTGGGACCACCGTGCGCGAGAATATCTTCACCACCAACCCCGTCGGGCGCTTTCACAACACCTACGCCGCGTCCCACGCCACCGACCTGACCGACGCCACCGATCGCAAGCATCACAAGTATGCAGTGTACACCGAGACCGATGCCGCCGGCGAGGCCGGGGTGGTGCTGTGCCCGTCTCGGATCGGCGGGGATCGGTACCGGCTGCAAGCCTATGTGTACGCCAACGGGCGCAAGTACACCGCGAGGACGGGCACCATGGTGGTCTGGCGCACCATCCGCATCAGCCGCGACATCACCGTGCAGGCGTCCGCCAACCCCGGTGAGCTGCCGGCTGACCTGATCACCGGGCTGACCCCGTTCCACACCGATGGCAGCTGCACCCACGGCGCCAACGACGGCAACTACTGCACGGCCTGCCTGCTCAAAGAAGGGGCCTCGCCCCCGATGGACTGGTCCGGCTACTTCACGACCGAGCTGGCGAAGGCCTACTGCGAGCTGCTCCTCGAAGAGAAGGCCGTCACGCCCACCCTGATCACGGCGGCGGACATCCAGCACGACATCACGAACCATTTTTTGCCGAGCATCCAGAACGACAACACGGTCAACCGGCTTCGCTTCAACGAGGGCGAGAAAGTGATCGTGGGGGATGGGGTCACCCGCCAGTTTGTGAACCGCCCCCTCAACCTGGCCAACGTGGAGCCGGGCAGCGCCGTGCTGATGTTCGGGGGCGATGAGGTGACGGACGATGGCGCCGGGGCCTTCCCCGCCTATCCCAAACACAACCTGCTGAACGGCACCATCAACTATGCGGCCGGGCAGATCACGCTCAATTTCTCGACGGCGCCGTACAACCGCCAGGTGGTCCAGATCAAGTACACGGCGCTGGGCCAGCTCGACTTCTCGAATCTACTCTACTTTCCGGCCCGCACCCCCTTCTTGTTCAACCTGCGGACCCCCGAGGATTACAACCAGCGGGTCCAGGGGACGGCGTTCCCCCCCATCCCCATCGATCAGAACCACCGGTTGGACCTGGGCGCATCGGACGGTACGAAGCATACCTTCGAGGGGGACTTTTTGCCCTCGGCGCAGCACACCAACCCGCGTGGCCTGGAGCTTTTTCTCAACAACAACAAGATCGGCTACGGCCAGGAGAACTCCTTCCAGGCCACGGGGGCCATCAAGTTTGTCAGCTCGATCAACCCCGCCACAGGCCGCATCAAAGTGGTAGCCCGCAAAGACTGCCGCGAGCAGATGGGGCAGGGCGATGGGACCCAGACGCGGTTTGTGTACAACTTAGCGGACCCTCCGCTGCCACCCTTGGGGGGGACTCAGGTGGCCATGGAGGTCTTCGTAGCGGGTACCTCCGTGTCCAAGCTGATCTATGCGGACCGCACCACGGGGATGAGCTTGGCCGTGCCGCCCAAGGCTCCGTTCTACGGCGTCGATGCGCAGCGTGAGCCGATGGGGGTGGGCGATGGGAACCAGACGCTGTTTGTGCACAACCTGCTCCATCCGCCCATGGAGCCCCTCGAAAACAGCCAGGAGGCCATTGAGATCTTCGTCAACGCCGATCGCAAGGGGAAGCTGGGCCATGGCACCTCCACCAGCGGGCTCAAGGACGAACTCTCGGGGGGGAGCATCGCGGTGGACTACGCGACGGGGCAGCTCACCGTCACCTTCGGGACAGCACCGGCTGCCGGGGACACCATCGAGGTGGCCTACTTCGACGGGCGCACCCGGGGCACCATCGCGGTGGACTACACCGCCGGGTCCGTAACGGTCGACTTCGGCGAGGCCCCGGCGGCGGGCGCGGCCATTGAGGTGGCCTATCCCGCCCGGGATGTGTTTCCGAGCGGGGGCCACATGGAGGTAGGTGGGGAGCTCATGGTGGATGGCATCCGGACGGCGGTCGGGGCCCCCGAGCGCATCCGTCCCTACGGGCCGTATGTGGGCGGGGTAACGGACCTCGTGGACAACTACCTACTGATCCGCCTCGTGCGGGCCATCGCCGATAACCAGGGCTACATGCCGGGCCTGATCTCCATCCGCGCCCCCCTGCGCGACACCTGGACCAAGATCTACAAGAACCTCGACATGGAGGGGAAGGGCATCTGCAACGGCTTCATCATGTACATGGGCACCACCACAACGGGGGCCCGCAACCCGTACCACGTGATCGCCATCCACGAGCTGGCCCACACGTTGTACATGAACCACTACCCGTCGGGCAGCGCCGCCGGACCCCGGACGGACCTCCACGACATGTGGGACAACTGCCTGATGGGCTATGCCGCCAACGAGCACGACTTTTGCGGCCAGTGCCTGGCCAACTTCATGGGCATCAACGTGGGCGACGCTCGGTTCAACACCTACGGCCCTGGTGCGACGTTCCTAGCCCCCGGCGGCGAAGCCAACTCCGGAGCACCCACCGCCTAGCCGGGGCCTTCAGTAGTCGAACGTGTCCTGATCGTTAGGGCTGAGGACCTCCTCGTCCTCCGGCGGCGGCTCCTCTTCCTCGAGGTCGGAGATGTCGTCGTGGAATTCGAGCAGCTTGGCGCGGGTGGCCTCATCATCGTCGCCTGTGACCTCCAGGCCGAAGTGGGTTTGGAAAGCCGCCAGGGCTTCCTCCAACTGTTCGTCCTCGCCGCTGCTGGGGTCGCCGGCATCGAAGCCCAGGTTGTTGAGACGGGCCTTCTGGCCGGCCACGGTGGTGACGGGCTCCAGGTGGCCGAAGAGAAAGGTCATCTCCATCTCGTCCGGCCCGATGACCAGCCGGCCCTGCTTGGCGTCGCCCTCGATGGGCACTTCCAGCACGCCCTCCTCGTCTGTGACCCCCGTGTGCGTGGTGCCGTCGATCTCAAGCGTGTAGGCTTGGTTGGCCCGGTACTCGTAGCCGTCGAAGAGCTGCAGGCGGCACGTGGCGGGGATCCCCTTCTTGCGGAAGGTGTGGGTCTGGTCCGTGGCCACCGAGACCTGCTTCGGCCGTTTATCGGGGATCGTGACGATGTCCCCGGCTACGAGCGTGTTAGGATCCTGGCGCAGGTCGCGCAAGGTATCGTTGGCGGGGTCGTTCCAGACGGTATCCCACGGGAAGCCGTACTGCTCGGCGATGCTGGTGACGCACTCGCCCGCTTGGACCGTGTGGGGCGTGGGCATGGACGTAGCGGTGAAAGAAGGAGGAGCCCTGACAGTCTGTCCTGATCAAGCGCCGACGGGCGGAAGCGGCGCCCATCAGCGTTGAATACGATAGCCACGAGATGCCGATCGATGCAAGCGGGAGCCCGGGCCACCTCTGAAACGAAAGAGACCGATGGAGGCCTCGCCCGATGGCCCGCATTGGTCAGGGAATGAGGTCCCGCACACGCTCGGGCAGGCCCGACGAGACCGCCGGGGCCTCGGCGCCGGTCTCCCACGGGAGGGACGGCCACCAGGGCGTCGTGGGGTAGACCTCCAGCGTGAAGCTCTCGCCGGGGCGAGGGAACGTCACCGGGATGTTCAGCGAGTCGGCCGCGGCGCGGATGCGCTCGGCGGGCTCTGTCCAGCCGTGCAGCGCCAGGTTGAACGTGCCCCAGTGCACGGGCATCATCAGCGTCCCGCGCACCATCCGGTGGACGGCCACCGCCTGCTCTGGACCCAGGTGGACGTCGCTCCACGCCGCGTTGTAGGCGCCGGACTCAATCAGTGTCAGGTCAAACGGCCCCAGGCGGTCGCCGATTTCCTCGAAAGAGGGCGTGAGCGCGGTGTCGCCCGAGTAGAACACCCGGCGCTCGGTCCCGAGCAAGGCCCAGCCGGTCCAGAGCGTGGCGTCGCGGTCGTTGAGGAAGCGCCCGGAGAAGTGCCGCGCCGGCGTGCTCACAAGGGTCACGGCGCCGAGGGTGACTTCGTCCCACCAGTCGACCTCCGTGATGCGGTCTGGTGCCACCCCCCAGTATTCGAGGTGGGCCCCGATGCCGAGGGGCACCAGGAAGCGCGGCACCCGGTCGGCGAGGGCCTTGATGGTAGGATGGTCGAGGTGGTCGTAGTGGTCGTGTGAGATCAGCACCGCGTCCACGGGCGGTAGCTCATCCAGCGGTAGGGGCGGTGCATAGAACCGGCGCCCCCCGAGGAAGGACGAGGGCGAGGGACGCTCTCCCCAGACGGGGTCGATGAGCAGCCGGAGGCCGTCCAACTCCACCAGCAGCGTCGAGTGGCCCAGCCAGGTCATCCGCAGGTCGTCCGGTGCCGTGGCAAAGTCCGCCGCCGTGCGAGCCACGACCGGGACGGTGACGTCTGGGGTGCGGTTCGGGCTACCGCCGAAGAAGAACTCGCGCATGGTCTGCCACGAGAACCCGTCGTTGCGAGTGGGCAGCACGTTCACGAAGCGGCCGTCGCGGTACTGGGGCGAGGCATCCAGGCGAGCACGGCGCTCTCCGGTCGAGGTGGTGCCGAGGGCAAACCAGGCGTCAAACATAAGCAAGGTGAGGGTGAGCCCAACGACAAGGCCCAGCCCACCAAGTAGCCGCCACCCGCGGCGGCGCGGTTGTGCGGGGGACGAGATGGACTCAGGCATGTGGGCGAGCACAGAGGGAGGAGGAACAGCAGCCAATCGCAGCCGATGACGACCTCCAGGCAGAGCGGGTTCCAGCAGGTCCCGGCGTGCCACCGCGCCACCGCGCCGCACACGGGACCTCGATCTGTGTATACTATGGGGCCCGGCGCCTGCGTGGCCCGGCGCCTGCGTGGCCCGGCGCCTGCGTGGCCCGGCGCCTGCGTGGCCCGGCGCTGCCCTGCTCATCACACTCTATCTACCAGAGGTCGCTCATGGCTCGTCAACAGGCTCTTTGGGTCGTGGTCCTGATCGCGGCGTTGGGCCTCATCGCGTTCCAGGTGGGGCCCCGTGAGGGGTCGGGAGATGAGGAAGGCCGCGCCCGCACACCAGCCGTAGCGGATACGGTGAGCGAGGCCTCTCGGGCGCATCGGTACCGCACAGGGGCCTACCTGACCGTGGAGCCGGTGGCCGTGGATACCCAGGCGCACGTTGCCACGCTCGACCTGCGCTGGGGGACCGCCTGGCGCGACGCCGAGACCTGGGAGGCGGCGTGGATCGTCTTGAAAGGGCGACGCCAGGCCGATGGCGTCGTCGTGCCGCTGCCCGTGCGGGCCTCGCCCCGGTCCGTGGCTGGGAGCGGTGACGCGCACGCGGAGCCTGCGTTTGAGGTCCCGGCCGATCGGGCGGGCGCCTTCGTCTACCGAGCTACATCCGGAGCGGGTGCAGTGGCCTGGCGCGTCGAGGTGCCTTGGGAGCCTGGCTCCTCGGTCGATTCCATCTATGCCTTGGGCGTCGAGATGGTGCGGGTGCCCACGGGCCCGTTTCTGCTGGGAACCGCCCGATCGCTGAGCGCCCGGCGTGTGGAGACGAGCGTGGGCTCCGGCACCGCGCCGATCAACGCCCTCTTCCGCGTCGATCCCAACGGCGAAGACCTCTTCGGTGGGCCGTACGCCGTCACCTCGGAAGCCGCCATCCCCATCGGGACCGACGCCGGGGATCTGTATTACATCGACGCCACAATCCCTGGGGTCGATACCTACTCGGGAGATCGCGAGGGGCCCTTGCCGGCGGCGTACCCGAAAGGGCATGAGGGCTTCTACATGATGAAGTACGAGCTCACCGAGGGGCACTACGTCCAGTTCTTGAACCTGCTGACCCCGGCGCAGGCCCGTCAGCGCAAAGACTTGAGCCTGCGCGAGTCAGGTCGGCCTCCCCGGGCGTATCGGCACACCATCACGCAGGAAGGAGGGCGCTACCAGACGCCGCGCCCGCACCGGGCGGCTAGCTTTCTCTCGTGGGAAGACGCGATGGCCTGGGCGGACTGGTTCGGGCTGCGCCCCATGACCGAGCTCGAGTTTGAGAAGGGCGCGCGCGGCCCAGAGCCCGTGGCCTTCAGGGAGTTTGTGTGGGGCGTGAGCGAGATCGACGAGCCCGATCACCTGCGGCTTTCGGGGCGCATCCTGGACCCCGGCGGGGCCCCGGCGATGGCTGAAGACGGCGACGAATACGTGGACGGCAATGCGCATGTAGCCATGCTCCACTACGACGACGCGGCGGACGTTTGCCAGCCGGATGGCATCCACTACGATCCAGGCTACTACGCCTGCCGGGTCTTCGAGGGCGGCGATGGAAGCCGGGGGCCACTCCGCGTGGGTATCCACGGCGTGGCGGGCGCTGGGGATCGCATCCGATCAGGCGCCACCTATTATGGGGCCATGGACCTCGGGGGCAACCTGCGGGAGCAGGTCGTCACGGTCGGCCATCCGCAAGGCCGGGCCTTCCGAGGGACGCATGGCGACGGCCGTCTCACGGAGGCTGGGGAGGCCACCAATGTGGATTGGAGCGCCGCCGCCGAGACCCACTACTTCGCGTTCCGAGGCGGGTCCTGGCGCAACGCGGCCAACCATGCGCGCACGGCCGATCGGTTCTTCGCGCTGCGCACAGGGGGACGCGTCCGCACCTCGACACTCGGCTTCCGCGGGGTGCGCACGGCCCCGCAGCAAGACCCGTGAGCGGGGGCGCCTCGGGGCTGCGTGACGGCGGCCCTCGCCCGCTACATCGGTTCTAGCTGGACCTCGATCTGCGTGTAGTACAGCGTCGTGATGCCCTCGTAGCCGGAGTCTGTGCCTACGAGGAGCCAGAGCTGCCCTTGAGCATCGGTGCGCGCGCTGAACGCGCCGTCCTCGCTGGTCAGCGTCTTCAGCTTGAACGTCCCGCCCTGGCAGGGTACGTCGACGGCCACGTGGCCCAGCACTAGCGCGTCTTGTCCGGGCTGGCTCTGGTCGCCCTTGTCCACGTTCATCCGGTAGAGCCCCACGGTTTCGTCCACGCGGGGTGCTGGCTCCAGGGCCGAGGCGCCGGCCTTGACGGCCACCGCTTCTCCAGGTGCCCCGCCGATACCCGCGCAGCCGATGCCCCCGTCAGAGGCGAACTCAACCCGGAACTGCGTCGCATACGTGGTATTGGGCGCGAGGTCGTCCAGGCGCCGTTTGAGGAACATGAACACGTCATCGCTGCGGTTGGAGCTGGAGATCCTGAAGGCCTGCCTGGTTTCGTCGAGCGAGGCCGGCAGCATCGCCAGTCCGGCCTCCAGCTCGTAAAAGTCTTCTTCCCCGGGTGGGTAGTCCGCGAAGCCGGCCGTCCATCCGTTGGTCCCCTCGCGGAAATCGAAGAGCAGCGGGGCCGGCCTGTCGAGGTCATCCGAGGCGGGGCTGTCTGAGCAGGCGAGGTTAAGGCTGAGGCCAGTGAGGAGGGTCAGGAGGAGGAGGGGGTGTCGTCTGGTCATGGGCATGGGTATGAGGGGGGCCGGGTAGAGCCGCCAGCAAGGCCGGCCGATGCGGTGTCCTCCGCTGCGGAGTGCTCGGGTCGTGCCCGGCACGGCGCTTCTGCCGTGGGCAGCGGAGGCGGGCTCGCCGAGATAGACCGGCCCAGCCGGCCACTCATTCCGGACGGCGGCCGGTGCCCGCCTCGGCGCGGTCGTAGAGCCTGCCGAGGCCGACCGGCCTCCGGACCAGGGCGGCTCTCGCCGCCTCGCCGGGGCTGCCAGAGGCGTACGCGGACAAAAAACCACTATATTGTAACTCTACACAGTCTATGTCGTAGGTCTATACACCTCCGCTAAATCTACCGGCCTCATGATTCCAAAAGCCTTGGTGGCGGCTTCGCTTAAGCCGTTCCTCTTGTCCATCCTCGCTGAGACGCCCAGCTATGGGTACGAGATCATCCAGCGTGTCCATGCGCTCACCGATGGCGAGGTGCGCTGGACGACTGGCACGCTCTATCCCGTCCTCCACAGTCTCGAAAACAAAGGGCTCTTGGAGAGCTTCTGGCGTCCTGCAGACTCCGGGCCGGACCGCAAATACTACCGCCTGACACCCGCTGGGCAGCGGGCCCTGGCCACCGAGAAGCAGCAGTGGCTGCAGGTGCACCAGGCCCTCACGGCCCTCTGGGGCCCGGCCCCTTCGCTTTCGCCCGCCTGATGAGTCGCTCCCCCTTTCGCCTGGAGCCCGCCATCGCGGCGTGGCGGCGCAGCCTCACCTACAATCGCGCCTTCTCGCCCGAAGACCTGGACGAGCTGGAGCGCCACCTCCGCGACCAGGTCGAGGCCCTCGTGATCAGCGGCGCCACGGAGCGCGCCGCCTTCCACCAGGCACTGCAGGACATGGGTCCGTACGGAGCCGTGGAGGACGAATACCGCAAAGTCTACTGGGGCAAGCGCCGCCGCCGTGGCGAGGTGCTGCCCGAACTCATTCACCG
>JBCDJV010000009.1:0-85879 GCA_038747425.1 Bacteroidota bacterium | reverse complement strand
CTGGTCCACCAGCGGGATCCGTTGGTACAGGAAATTGCTGGAGAGAATGAGACGCGCTTGAGACCCCGCTGGCCCGTCAATGAGCAAGCGGGCTTCTTCGGGTTCCTGCGAACTGAGCAGGTCGCAGCCAGCCACGCTCAGTAGCATCCCCAGGGTCAGCGTGAGTGTCAGGGAACGAGTTCGCATGGGTCTGGAACGATTGGGAAATGAACGGGAGGCCAACCCCTCATGGGGGGACGCTGTTTCCGTCATGCCGAGCCGGTCCTGAAACCGCCCTCGGCAAGGCGACCCCGGTTTCTGGTTCACCCTGTTGTCTAGGCATCGCACAGGCCGCTGCACCCTTGGGTGGGCCGGGGTTGGGCCCCATGGCTGCTTCGCCTGGGCCCTAAATAGTCAGAGCCGCT
Organism: Bacteroidota bacterium; assembly: GCA_038747425.1. Taxonomy (GTDB): domain Bacteria; phylum Bacteroidota; class Rhodothermia; order Rhodothermales; family JBCDJV01; genus JBCDJV01. The sequence continues at coordinate 85,475 of JBCDJV010000009.1, read as the reverse complement.
TCCTGGGTGGGAAGCGGCTCTGACGGGGGTACAGGCCGTGGTAGGTTAGTTGATGTTGGGGTTGGCGGTGATCTCCGTGACGGTGATCGGCAGGAATGTACCGGGGCTCTGGAGGGCATCTTCGGAGGGAATCCACTCCGGAGACGGATCATCGAACCGGTAGTGATCCGAGAGGCGGCGGCCTTGCAGCACCAGGTTGGCCTGGCGCATGAAGTTTAGCATCGCTTGGGCCTCCACCTGGCCGCTGTACGGGGTCAGGTTATCCATGTTGACCCGGATGTGGTTGACATGGGTCGTGAAGCCGTCCATGTTGCCGCTGGCCAGTTCGTGCTCGGCTAGGATCAGGTGCATCTCCCGCTCAGACACAATGGTCATGTTCGGGGTCCGCTTGGCGTCGGTAAACGCCATGATCGCGCGGTCCGTCTCCGGGTACACCGTCCCGGTGTCGATGACATCGGCGAAGGTGACGGACTCGATCTGGTTGCCGTCGCTGTCGGGCTGTACGTAGGTAGCGCCTACGCGGAGCTCCAGACGGTCATTCGTTTCCGTGCCCATGCTGATACCGCCCACCACGAGGTCGGCTTCTACGGAGCCGTCGATGACAAGCTCGAACTTCCAGTCCGAGGCCAGACCCACGGCTCCGATGACGGCCAGGGCATCTTCAGCGGCCCCGGCGTCCACCACGAGCGGGCTGCCGGTGTCCACCGAGGGGTTGACCTTCTGCCAGATGCCCTTACGATGGCGCGCGCTGGCCCGCATGGCCAGCACCTGGGTGTGCAGGTCGGTACCCGCCTCCAGGTTGGCCAGCGAGGCGGTGAGGCCGTCGATGGCTTGGTCGTAGAGCTGGACCATGTTCGACGGGCCGATGGCTGGGGCGCCCTCGGTCCGCTCAGAGAACGTGAAGTCGTCGAACATGTCGGCGATCGTCACATACATGATGGCCCGGTAGAGCGACACGCGGGCCAGCTCCGTGCCTACCGAAGCGCCTTCGGAGGCGAAGCCGGTGAGGCGCTCGAAAAAGTTGTCCGCGAGCCACCGGGCCTCGCCCACGTAGGGGAAAGCCACATCGGTGAACTCGTTGAACGGGTCATCCACGTTGCCAAAGTCGAGCTGCTGCCAGGCATCGCGGGAGCCGACCCAGGTCAGTTCGTCCGTAGCCGTCGAGTACGGCGCCAGGATGGCCTGGAGGGCCCGGGTGGTGCTGGCCTCGACGCCGTTGGCCATAGGCGTGGCGGCGGCGGGGTTATCGAGCTCGTCTTCGATCAGGTTGTTAGGGTTTTCTACGTCGAGTAGGTCGCAGCCGGTCCACGTGAGTGCAAGCACCAGGCAGAGCAGGGCCGTTCCCCGAGTCAGGAGTCTATGCATAAGACGTCTGTAATCTCAATGAAGGAGGTACGGATAGGCCAGCGCGGCGGCCGGCCCGAGCCCCGGGATGGGACTCGGGCGGCCTCACGCTTTAGAAGCCCATGCGCATGGTGAACGTGAAGCGGCGTGGGGTCACGAAGCCGAATGCTTCGACCCCATCCAGGAAGTTGGTGTCCAGCCCGTCGGTGCTGCCCCCACGCCCGATGGCGTTGAGTTCAGGGTCGACGCCGCTGTACTTCGTGAAGATGGCCAGGTTACGGCCCGCCAGCGTGAAGGACAGGTTGCGCAGGCGCACCCGCTGCACGAGGTCACGCGGGACCCGGTACGTCAGGCTCAGTTCGCGCCAGCGGAGGAAGTCCGCCTGCTCGATCGTGTTCAGGCCACTGAACGGCGCCAAGGCGAGGAGATCGTTGACCCACGTCTTGAGCGCATCCAAGCGTACCTGCGGGTCGTTGAGCGGCGTGCCGTTGGCATCGACACCACCTGTCGCGTAGTCCCGCTCCACGCGGGCCGCCTCCGGCGTGTTGCGCCCGATGACCGCGTTGCGGTTGCGGAACGCGCCCGTCAGGTTGTTGACGTAGTAATTGCCAAACTTGTACTCAAAGAGCGTGCTCACGGTGAAATTGCCCAGGAAGCGCACCGAGCCGCCGAAGGAGCCGCTCCAGTCTGGAGCCGGCTTGCCCAGGTAGTGGCTCAGGTTGCCGGGCAGGGCATCCTCCGTGTTGGGGTCGTCCGCCAGCAGTACAAGAGAGGTAGTCTCCGGGATCGACACATTACCATTAGCATCGATCAGGTCGTCTGCCGTCAGGCCACCCAGGTAGTCCAACAACTCAGCCTCGCTATCCGGAGCGCCGTCGCCGTTGAGGTCAACAGGCAGGAAGCCGTCTTCGACAGGCTGCAGCACAGCTCCGAAGTTGGCGCCGGGGGCGAAGCCCTCGATGATGTAGTTGCGATAGCGCGGGTAGCTGCCGCCCACCTTGATCGGCGGGGCGCCACCGAGGTCAGATACCTGCTCCCACAAGTAGGCCGCCGTGGCAAACAGGTTGACTTCGGTCTCGGCCGAGTTGTACACGAGGGCGTTCAGGCCCAGTTCTACGCCTTGGCCCTTGATCTCACCCACGTTGTCGAGCTGCGTAGCCCGGAAGCCGCCCGTCACCGGGAACTGGCGCGCCACGAGGGCATCGCGCACGGTCCGGTTCCAGTAGGTGCCTTCAATGCCGAGGCGATCCTGGAAGAGGCCCGTCTCGATCCCGAACTCGAATTCGGTCGAGATCTCCGGCTTGAGATCCGGGTTGCCCAGGTTATCCGGCGCGATCCCGGCTCCCGTTACGGAGGTGAGGGCCGAGTAGGTGGTGAGGGCATCGAAGGCGCCCGGCTGCAGCCCGGACTGCCCGACGGCCCCACGGAAGCGGAGCGACGAGATCGGGCCGAGCGGCCGCCAGAACGGGGCATCCGACGGGATGAAGGAGGCCGACACTTTCGGGTAGAAGACGGCATCGAAGCTCTCGCCGAAGGCCGAGCTGGCGTCGAGGCGCCCGCCGAACGTCAGGAAGAAGAAGTTGCGGAAGCCAAGCTGCTCCTGCGCGAAGATCCCAACGTTGGCCACTTCGGTGAAGGACTCAAACACATCCTCCGTGGCGGCGGCCCCGGCCACGCCAAAGCCCGGACCCGGGAAGGCCACGCCGCTGGCGTCCTGACGCCGCGTGTTGCGCGTGAAGCCCTGCGTACCGAAGAGCAGCTGCGAGTCAATGTCCTTGCTGATCTGGTTGGTCAGCGTCCCTTTGATGTCAAACGTCATCTCCAGGTTGACCGTCGTGATCAGGTCCCGGCTGCCGTTGGGCTCACTGCTCGAGAAGTTGTCGATGTTCCAGCCAAACGCCCGGACATCGGTGTCCTGCTGATTGGTGAAGTCCACCCCGAACGTAGCGTCGAGCGTGAGGTTATCCAGCGGCCGGTAGTTGGCGCCAAGGCTGCCGACGTACCGGTTCACGTTCTGCTCCAGGACCTGCTGCATGGCCTCGTTGACTGTGGCAAAGGCCGAGGTACCGGTCTGGTTGTTGAACTTGACCCGCTCCGGCTTGGAGAACTGTGCGAGAGAAGGCACGCCGAAGATGTTGTTGTTCGAGTCCAGTGTCTTGAGGAACATGTCCGTGTAGGCACTGGTCACGCGGAACTGAAGGCGGTCCGTGGGGAAGATGTTGAGCGAGGCGGTGAACTGGCCGCGCTGCACGACGTCTTCGGCCAGGATGCTGGCCCCGGTCGGCAAGCGCCGGTCTTCGGTGCCGCCAAACGGTCCGTCCTCGTCCATCCAGCGGCCGCTCACGAAGTAGGTGATGCCTGGCGAGCCGCCGCTGACCGAGGCTGAGTACGTCTGGGCGTAGCCGGTCTCGTAGAGGTCTTCCATGAACTCACGCTCCACGACCTCGAAGGGCTGAATCGAGCTGCCCAGCCAGGCGCTCATGGTGTCCGCCTGGGCCCGGGTGCGCGCGAAGCCCGCGTTGGCATCGTACGCCTCCGGGTAGGAGATGGCCGACTGCGACGTGGTGAAGGTAAAGCGAGGTGCCCCCACTGAGCCCTGCTTCGTGAAGATCTGGATCACCCCATTCGAGGCCTCGGAGCCATACAGCGTAGCCGCCGCGGCCCCCTTCAGGATCTCGACGCGCTCGACAGATTCCGGGTTGATGTCATCCAGGCGTGAGGGGGAGCCCCCACCGTTGAGGCCACCGCCAAAACCGCCGCCATTGTTGGCGCGGACGCCATCGATGTAGATGATGGGCTCGTTGTTCTGCGAAAGGCTGGCCGAGCCGCGGATGCGGATGCGCGTGCCCTCGCCGGTCTGGCCGCCAGAGGGCAGCCCGGAGACGCCGGGCTCGCGGCCCTGTAGCACCTCGGAGAAGGTGGTGATGGGAGCCGTTTCCAGAGAGGCGGCATCAATCGTGGCGATCGAGTTGCCGAGCTTACGCTTCTCGACGGGGCCGCCAGCGCCGGTGACCACCACCTCGTCTAGGTTGATGGCGCTCTCGGAAAGCTCAAAGTCGACCGTCACGGTGCCGTTGGCCGGCACGGTGACTTCTTCTCTGGTGGAGCGGTAGCCGATGTAGCGAGCCTCGACGATGTACGTGCCCGCCGGCACGTTTTCGAGTGTGAAGGCGCCGTCAAAGTCGCTGACAGCGCCCAAGCTGAGACTCGGAATCACGACCTGTGCGCCGATGACCGGTTCGTCCGTGGTGCCATCGACCACGGTTCCGGTGATCTCGCCTTGGGCTAAGGCCAAGCCGGGCATCAGCAGCAGTACAGACGCGAGCAAAAGTCGTCGCAACCTGTTCATAGTACCTCGCGGGTTGGGTGGGTGATAGAGAGGCTGACCGCCAGACAAGGAGAGGGCCAGATGGGAGGTCGTGAGCACGTCCCCAGTGGGGCCCGGCACGCCGATCAGCCGTATTGAAGGTGTGAAGAATTGGTACTCTCACAAAATTAACGGTAACTCAATCATGACTTGCAAGGGCATTCTTTCTTGCAAGTGGTCATAAATTTGGTACCTCTGCCGCCTATTTACCTCATTTTTTTTCTATTTCCGAGCTTGACACTTACCCATTCCTCGTCGTTGGCGCCTCTGACTATACGCCAGCACCGCATATCTGCGCTGAACACCGGGATAAAAATGGTACTTTGCGGCGTTGTTATTAGTCAGCCTTATTGCTAGTCGTTGCCTGTGAAGCTAGGTCGCCTGCACATCTTGACCGACTACACCTTCCAGCAGCGCCATGCGCACGCTGAGCTGGCCGCGGCCGCCCTGGCTGGCGGCGCTGACACCATCCAGTTCAGGCAGAAGCGAGGTCTGGTGCGTCATATTCTCCACGAGGCCCGCGCCACAGCCGCGGTGTGCCGAGCCGCCGGCGCCCCACTGATCGTGGATGACTACCTGGATGTGGCCCTGGCCCTGGGGGTCGGCGTGCATCTTGGCCAAGAGGACTTCCCGGCCCCCGAAGCGCGCACGCTGCTGGGTCCAGACGCCTTGCTCGGCGTCACCGCCACCACCCTCTCGCAAGCGCGGGCCGCCGAGGCCGCGGGCGCCACCTACGTGGGGTTCGGCCCCGTCTTCCCCACCTCTTCGAAAGCCAACCCAGCCTCGGTCAAAGGACTCGCGGGGCTCGCAGCCGCCTGCGAGGCAGTCTCCATCCCGGTCATCGCTATCGGAGGCCTGGTGCCGAGCCGAGTCCGCGCCGTGCTGGAGGCCGGCGCCCATGGGCTGGCCGTCATGACGGCCGTCTCCACCGCTCCCAACCCCACGGCGGCCACTCGCCGTTTTCGCACCGCCTTGGACCGGGCTCTCGGCTCATCCGCCTGATCAGCGCACGTCAACGGCCCCCCGGGCCGCCAACTGCTCAGCCAGCCATCGGATCATGACGACCTGCTCCTCCACATGGCCGTGCTGGGCCTCTACGTTCACGTAGTCGATCCCCTGCTGCCCACAATACACCGACAGGGAGCCGTCGTCCGTGACGGCGTCGTTGTCTTGAAGCACCACGTTGAAGCCGGCATCTCGCATGGGCTCGAACAGCGAGGCGTCCGTGATGAAAAAGAAGTCATCCAGCTCCAAGCTGTCCGGAGCGGCCACCCGGGCCGCGTTGGGGGCCTCGCTTCCACCCGGCTGGTAGCTCCCCACTCCGTACCGCCCTTCCGTGTTATTGTGGATGGCGATGAGTACGTCGGCCTCGTCCAGGGCATAGAAGGCCAGCAAGCGCTCGGCAAACGCCTGGACCTCGTCTACAGCCGCCTCGGTCACCGCGCCCTCGCGGGCCAGGGTGGCTCGGATGCCGGCCTCGGTGAACATGCGGTTGGGGTCGAACGTGTAGCCCTGGCCGGCCAGTTGGAACGTGACGTTGCGCGCTCCGGTGTGCTGGAGCTCCACGAAGCGCCCGCCACGTTCCGCCAGCACCTGCCGCACGGCGGCCACCCCGGTATCCTCGTTGTCATGCATGGCCACGTAGCGTGGCCCCTCCTGCGGGCCTTCATGGACGGCCACGTACACGGTGTCCTCGCCAAGCAGGAGCGGGTGGCGGGTGACCACAATGGGGTCTGAGCTAGGCATGAAGCAAGCGGTGACGACGAGCGGAATCAGGATCAGCGATGTTCGCAGGATAACCATGGTCGAGGGAGGCGAAAGGGAGTCGAGCGCTCGCGCGCCACGCAGGCCCTAAGATACACCTCGCCCAGTGGGTGATGTCAAGCCCACGCCATCGCCTCACGCGGTCACTTGAGCAGCATCGCGGTCTCCGTAGCGCGGAAGGTCTCGCCTTCGACCACAAAGGTGTAGAGCCCACTGGTCAGGGTAGCCGCCTCAAAGTACAGATCGCGGGCGGCATCGGCGGGGAGGGCTTCGTCGAGCAGTACGGCCACGGCTCGGCCCAGTACGTCGTAGACCGTCACGCGCACATGCTGGGTCTCGGGCACGGCCACGCTGAACTGCGTCTGCGGATTGAACGGATTGGGGTACGCAGCCGACAGGTAGAAGGCCGACGCTACATCCACGGTCACCTCCAGCGCCTGGGAATACTCGAAGGTGCCATCGAAGTCGACCTGGCGCAGCCGGAAGGCATGGCGCCCCGGCTCCAGATCCTCCAGGCGGTGCTGGTAGGTCTGGGGCTCGTTCGTGGTGCCCCGCCCGGCTACAAAGGCGACCGTCTCAAAGACGCCATCGGCCACACGGTGCTCCACCTCGAAGCCCGCGTTGTTGACCTCGGTGAGCGTCTGCCAATCCAGGACCACGGCCTGTCCGTCCGCCTGGGCCGTCCAGCCGACGAGCTCCACGGGGATGATGCAGGCCCCGCCGCCTACGGCCGTCATGGGGTCGACGGCCTCGTTGGGGTCATTGGCTGCCGTGCTGATCGACATCATGTAGGCGGCCCCGTTGGACTCGACGCCACTGATGCTGCGCTTTTGCGTCCCGGCCGAGATGGAAAAGTGCATCGAGGCACTGGGATTGATGAGGTGCGCTAGGCCATGTGTATGCCCAAACTCATGGAGCGCCACGCTGTAGAAGTCAAACTCGCCAGGGGCCGGCCCCCCCGTACCGTAGTTCCAGTTGACGGTGCGGTTGAACTGCACATCGAGCCCCACCGTGCGCCAGGCCAGGGTGCCTCCAATGTCTCGGCCGCTGAAATACTGATAGGCGATGCCCAGCGTGCCGCCACTCAGATCGCAGGCGGCGTCATCAAAGGACACGATGTTGATGCCGTCATTTCGGTTGTCGCATGTGGTGGTGGTCGTAGGCGAGGTGACCACGTCGAAGTTGACGCCGCTGTCACAGCGCCAGTCGCTGATGGACTCCAGCACACGCGCCGTAGCCCCGGAGGTAGCCGCCAGCGCATCGTTCATCGTGAACGTGTAGCCCCCACTGCCATTGGCGTCAAACAAGTCAGAGACGTACATGTCCCACAGAGCAGGATCGCCCTGGTCATACTCAATCTCCGACGCGATGCTGTATTCGACGTTGAGGTCGGACCCACTCTGGATCAGACTCCCACTGTTGTCCCGGACCGCGATCGGTCCTGTCCCTGCTCCCTTGGGGACCTGAATCTGAATCTGTGTGTCCGAGTAGGCCTGTACACGCAGATCATCGAATGCCAGGCAGATGAAGTTCGAGCCACCGTTATCGGCATTGCTGAAGCAGGTGGCGGCCGAACCAGATGCCGCACCGCCAGCCCCGTTGGTAAAGCCTGTGCCGTTGATGGTGAGCACCTCCAGCCGTCCACCCCGGGCGGGGTTGGGCGAGAACGAGCTAATGCTGGGCACCGCCACCTGAGCACGGAGCGAGGCCCGCTTGGGGACTACACGAGCGACTACCGAGACGGGCCGTGGGCGAATCTGGCGCTCGGGCTGCCCCACACGGGCCTCCACGCGCGCACGCAGCGCCGCCGGGGTCTCCCGAATGAGGTGGAGCGCATCCGTGACGGGCTGGTCGCTGGCCCCGTAGCGCACGAAGCTCTGGGCCCCCTCGGCCGGGCGATGTGCGATGGCGCCATCCAGCTGGGCACGGGGCGTCTGCATCGTAGCACGATCCAGGAAGAAGAGACCCACATCGCCCTTCTGCAACGCCAAGCCGTGGGAAACGGTGACCGCGTGGTGCCGCATCTCACCCTCTTCGTAGGCCGCGATCACCCCCCCTTTGGTTTGCACCTCGATCTCCGCCGGGGCCGCGGCCCCCTTGAACTGACCAAAGAGACGGATGCGGTGCAAGGTGTAGATCATACCCGTCTCTGCATCCAGAAAAGGCTCCTGACCGACCACCTCGCCGTCCACGATCACCGTGGACTCGTCGATGCGTTGATCCACCGAACGCGGAGTCAATTGGGCGTGAGCAGGAACAGAAAGCCCCGCCAAGAGGAGCACAAACAGAGCCAAACGGCCCACGGTGGACGTCGCAGGGTACTTCATGAGTCGTAGCTATCAGACAGGCCAGAAAGGACAGGGGCCCACGTTGCACGAGAAAGACTCGCTCACACAACAGCGTCTCTGTGCATGCAGAAGTGGATGGCAACGTAGCTAACAAGGATGGTGCCATGCTGCTCTCTTTTCAGATTGTCACAGTCCGGGGTTGTGGACCGCTTGGCGGGGGAGGGCCGGGCATGTACTTTCTGGCCAGAATAGGCGTGGAGCTTGATGCTGGCCCGACTCTGGCTCCACCCCGGCCTCGGTCTCCCCTCTCCGTCTCCCTTGCGCGAACCCCTCACGCCGCTATGCGCCTTCGTCTCGTTTCAATGCTCTTCGCCACGAGCACACTACTCGGTCTCTGGCCAGGCATGCTCTCCGCCCAATCTGTGGGCCCGATGGTCCAGGTCAGCGAAGGCCTCAACTTGACCATCAACGGAGGCATCCAAAACCGGCTGACCTACGGGTGGCGCACCACCGAACCGGACGCCGAGAGGCGCTTCGCCTTCGGCATCCGGCGGGCGCGGCTCATCAACATCCTGCGCTGGCGAGAACAGGTGGGCCTGGAGTACGACATGGACATCGACTCCGGCACCTTGCAGTCGGTCGATCTCTTTGCGTTCTACTATTTCTCTGAAGATTGGCGCATCCGGATGGGGATCTTCCCCGGACCGCAGCCCCGTGCCTACATCCTCACCTCGTTCCGCGTGGTGGACAGCGTTGAGCGCGCCGCCATCGCGGAGTACTGGGCCCGCCACACGATCGGGTCCAGCGGGCGCGACTTCGGATTCGACATCCGCTACCAACGCCAAGGTCTCACGCTGCAAGGCTTCCTTCATGGTGGCAGTGGGGACTTCGACAACAACTTTGTGGAGTCGCTGGTCAATAGCTCGGCCACTGGCGGTCGGGATGAGCAGGCAGTGGCCGTCAGCGGCTACGTCAACTACGCCCTGCCCCGAGTGGACGGCCTCGAAATCGGGGGCTTTGGCTCGATCAACGCTAGCGAGAACCCCAACACGCAGCCCGACGGCGTGGACGTAGGGCGCACCGTGGCCTCGTACTCAGGACACATCTACTGGGGCGCCCGTCCCGGCGATCAGCCCATTCGCCTCAAGGCCGACGTCATCGGCCTGCTCTATGAGGCCCTGGAAGACCGCGGCATTGACCAACAAAGCGTGCTAGGCCTGGCGGCCACCGGGGCGGTGCAGTTTGTGCGAGGCGGCGAGGTCTTCGGCCGCTACGAGCAGCTCTATCTGGATACCGATGCTCCGGACCGCTCCTTCCTGCAGGTCGGGGTCAATTTCAGCGTCAGCGCACGCGACGATCGTAGCTTCGCCCAAAACCGGTTCACGTTGGCCTACGCCGGCGCATACGAAGACGTGGACGAGGCCATCAATGACCACCAGGTCCTGTTTCAGTGGCAGCTCACTTTCTGAGAAGGCTCGGCGGGTACAGGCCGCTACAGACGTACGCCGAGACAGGCGTGGTGAACGACGTAACGATGACGTGTTGTGCGTGGGAGCGCGAGCGCGGCGTTTAGTTTTCGGCACTTAATCCGATACTCAAGGTCACGCGCCGTCCTACTGAGCGGACCTCCCCCAAACCAGGCTCTCCCATACAGTGCAGAACGCCGTCGTCATCGAAGACCACATGGGCACCCGGCTCGCCTTCCGCAACATGCTGGATCAGCGTGGCGTGGAGGTTCGCGAGGTGGTCAATGCCGATCAGTTACGGACGTGCTTGGATGAGGAGGCCGAGCTTGACCTGCTCGTCATCGGGATGGACACCCAGTTGGCCAACCCGCAGGACTTAATCAACATCTTCCGGGTGCACCGGGGCGCCAAATTCATCGTGGCCCTCGTCACCGACGATCAGCGCCGCTCCCTGCCACAACTGAGCAGCTTCGTGGTCAATGACTTCATGATGAAGCCCACGGAGCGCCACGAGATCGAGGCCCGCCTCAACATTGCCCAGCAGCTGTTCATGATTCGTGAGGAGTTGTTCTCGAGCGCCAAACCGCCTGAGACCATCAACCCGATGGAGACCATGCTGGAGCCGCTGAGCGATCTCCTCGCTCGTTCGTTGGAGGGTATCCTCGGCCAGGAAGTGGCCGTCAAGCCCAGCCCTGAGGTCACGCCTGCGGATCGCATGCTGACGGCCACAGGGGGCTTGATACTCATCCGCGGGCGCACCGGACGTTGGCTGATCTTGCAGGTTCGGACCTCGGCGCCCTCCATGGAGCGCATGGCGAAGCTCATGGGGCATGCCGGCGACCACCTGGAAGCCCTTCAGACGCTCCTCGAGCGGTTGCAAGAGGAAGTGGGAGAAGATGTACAAGGACTCGAGGCCGACAAGGCCCTACGCCCCTTCGCGCCCACCAGCGAGATCCGGGCCACCACCGATGCAATGCCTTCTGGGGCGCCCCGCCGCGCCGGCACGTCGCGCTTTGTGTTGGGGTCGGCCCGCAGCGAGCTTGAGGTGGAGGCCTACCTCTTCTCGGCCCCGCTGAGCAAAATCGCGTTGGATCAGGTCACGGCAGGCCACGTGCTGGCGGCGTCGGCCAAGCGAAAGGACAACTCGGTCACGCTGATCCCCTCTGGCACCTCGCTCCACACGGCCCATGCGCGTCGTATCCACGTGCTCATGAAGGAAGGCATCCAGACCCTCCAGGTGTTTACGCTGCCTCCTCCTCTGCTACCGGTCTTTCTGCCAGAGCTGACGCCGGTGCCTTCGTGACCCGCCTCGGTGGACCTCGGGTGCAACGCGTATATTAACGCGTCCTATCCCACCTGCCTACGGTCCCCCGCTATGTACACCCGGCTCCTCCTTGTCCTTGGCCTGGCCCTGCTGCCGTGGTCACCGTCCTTGGCTCAACAGACCGACGCCTACGACTACCACGGCCCTACCCGTATGCTCATCCAGCGCGGCACCCAAGCCCTGATGATGTGCAACGGCCTGTTTGTCTCGAACCGGACGCTCGACCAGGTCTACGAGCAGGAGTTGCAGTACTACCGCATGCCGGCGCTGCCCCCGTACGGCGGCCAGGTCACTATCGACGAGGAGCGCCAGGGTGTGGTGGTTGGTGGGGCCTCAAACGATGCCGTCCCAGCCATGCGCGCCGTGGCGCGTCCGGGCCTCGGCTGCATCATCCTGCCCCCAGATCAGACGCTGGCCGACGCCGAGGCGCTGCCCCAGCTCACCCTCCCTCCTCCCCCTGACGCCTCCCAGGTGCCGTGGCCTCAAGGCGACCTGATCCCTGAGACCGCACTCCCCGCCGAGATCGATGCCGAGGCGCTGGCGGCCGCCTCAGACTGGACCTTTGATCGGACCACCCACGGCCACCCGTCGCAGGTCACGCTGAGCCTGATCGTGGTGCACCGTGGGCAGATCGTGCATGAACGCTATGCCCCCGGCGTCGACTACACGACGCGCACCCGCACCTGGTCCACCGCCAAGAGCATCGCCGCCACCCTGATCGGGCTCCAGGTGGATGCGGGCACGCTGGACCTGGACGCCCCCCTGGGCTTCGACTGGCTGCCCGAGGCCCCCCATGCCGAGCACGATCCGCGCCAAGCCATCACCCTCCGCCATGCACTGCACATGGCCAGCGGCCTCCAGGCCATCGACAACCGCGGCCTCTGCGAGGTACGGGGCTCCTGCCTCAGCTACTGGGCCGGCACCAGCTCAGTAGAGGGGGCCCTGCGCCGCGCCCTCGTTCGCACGCCGGGCGTGCACTGGGACTACGAGAACTACGACACCCTGCTGGCGCTCTACGCCCTCAAGCAAGCCCTCGGCTCAGAGCAGGCCTACCTCGAATACCCGCGCCGCGCCTTGTTTGACACGGTGGGCATGCACCACACAATCCCTGGCGTCGACCGTTTCGGCGACTATGTGATGAGCAGCCAGGTCTACACCAACGCACGCGACCTGGCCCGCTTCGGCCTCCTGTACCTGCAAGAGGGCGTCTGGCAGGGGGAGCGGGTGCTCTCCCAGGCCTGGATCGACTTCGTCCGCACCCCGGCCCCAGCCTCGGCCCGGCGCGGCCATGATTACGGCGGTCAGTTCTGGCTCCCCCCGGACGACCGTACCGACATCCCGGCCGACGCCTACTCCACAGCTGGCAACCGGGGCCAGTATGTCGTCATCGTCCCCTCCCAAGACCTCGTCATCGTACGCCGTGGCCTGGACTGGCTCCCTGGCATCCACCGCTTCTCCCAGTGGGACCTCACCCGTGAGGTGATGAAAGCCTTCCCCGAGCGCCCTTGGGGCGAAAAGCGGACGATTGAAGACGTGGCGGGGGACGAGTAAAGAACGGTACCTGGGAAGCGGGAGATTGGGAGCACGGAATGCGTGACCGTAGCGACCGTTTCGCATTTCCACGTTTCCGTCTCCCGTTTCCCGTTTTCCACGCCTCAGTCGGCGTCGGCTTCCGCTTCCGTTTCCACGAAGCCTTGGCCGGTCAGTTCTAGGACGAGACGGTCGGCTTGGTAGATGTGATCGAGGGCGGCGAGGATGCCACGGGCGTCTACGGCCACGGAGCGGGCGATGGTGTCTGTGTAGAGGTACTCATTCGGCAACGACTCGATGTTGCCATCGAACACGAGGCCCACCACCTCCAGGTCCTGGTTCAGGAGCGGCGAGCCGGAGTTGCCACCGGTGATGTCGTTCGTGGAGACCAGGTTGAGCGGCGTGGACAGGTCGAACGTGGACGGCGGTGCGAGCCACATCTCGGGCAGGTCCCAGTCTGTGCTGGGCTCGTAGGAGTGGTAGTGATCGTAGAGGCCGAAGAAGGTGGTGAAGGCGGGCGCATCCGTGCCGTTGTAGGAGTAGCCGGCCACTCGGCCGTCCGCTATGCGGAGGGAGAAGGTGGCATCGGGCGGGATCGTGGTGCCGTAGAGCGCAAAGCGGGCTTGGGCCAGGGTGGCGTTGAGGGCCCCCTCGCGCGTCTCGAAGTTGTTGAGCTGCTGCCCCAGGGTGAAGTAGAGCGGCGTGAGCGCCTCGGCCATGACCACGGTGGGATCGTCGCTGCGGAGGTAGCCGGCCTGCAGGAGTGAGTCCAGACCGGTACTGTCCACCAGGGCCGTAGCCGCCACGAGCTGGGCCGCCACGTTGTCCGGGGTCTCTCCGCCTAGCACACGGCGCACCGTGGGATCGTCCGCACCCAGGTACTGACGGAGCTCCCGCAGGCGCGATGCGATGAACGCGACCTCTACCTCTTTCGGCATCGTCTTCACCTCCATCCCACTCCGCCGGATGTCTTGGAGCTGGCTGGGGGGCGCCGAGCGAACGCGCAGCATGTCATAGAGGTAGCCGTACACGCTGCGCGTCAGGATCGACGAGCCGAACGGCGTGCCGAACAGCGTGAGCGCACCCGATTGCGAGGCCGTGGCTTGTTTGGCCCGCTGCAGGTCGGCAATGTCCTGGAAGACGCTACCGTAGCGTGCCTGCAGTGAGTCGCTGGCTTGGAGCGCCTCGAACAGGGTTTGCTCGCTGGCGGCCTTGCGAAGAATGAGGTCCCGGTCCTGGAGGCCGCGTAGCTGCCCGCTGTAGGCCTTGATGGCGTTCATCATCGAGAAATAGGTGGTCCGCAGGTCCGCCTGGTCCGCCAGCTCGGGATGTTCGTTGATGTAAGCATCCAGCGTAGCGGCGCGATCGCGGAGGACAGCCAGCTGCTGGGGCAGGCTGAACTCGCGCTCGAAGGCCAGCTGCGTGACGGTGTTGAGGCGACTGGTGGAGCCGGGATTGCCGACCACGAAGACGGCCTCTCCCTCCTGGGCCCCCGTGGTGCTCCAGGTGAAGTGCTGCTCGGGCACGAGGGGCTGTCCAGCCTCATCGTACACCCGCAGGAACGCCACGTCCAGGCTGTACCGTGGGTAGGTGAAGTTGTCTGGGTCGCCCCCGAACTTGCCGAGGTCAAGCTCTGGCACGAAGACCATGCGCACATCATGGTAGCGCTTGAAGGTGTAGGCGGAGTACTGGCCGCCGTTGTACAGCTCGATGACCTCCACGAAGCGTGTGGTATCCGCTACCTTGGCCTCCGTGGTAAGCAGCCCTTCGATCCGCTCCGCCTGCCGCTGCCGGGCCTCGGCCTTACGGTCGGCCCCCTGCACCTCGGCCGTGGCGGCCTCGATGCGTGCCGTGATGTCCTCGATCTCGATGAGCTGATCGGCGTACAGATCCTGGCCCGTGGGCGCCCGCTCATCGGCAATGGATTCGGCGAAGAAGCCGTCGTCCAGGAGTCGTTCGCCGCTGTAGGTGACATCGGTCACGAATTGGCGGACGCAGTGGTGATTGGTCATCACCAAACCGTGCGCCGACACGAACGACGCGGAACAGCCGGGGATACGCAGGGCGCCCTGGCGGGCCTTGGCGAACCACGCCTCGTCCGGCCGGAAACCGTACGCCTCCTCGAAGTAGTCGAGCGGTGGGTTGTCAAAGGTCCACATCTTGCCAAAGTCGAACCGGCCGACGTCTACGGCGCTGAGGTCTATGGCCTCGGCGGTGTCCTGCGCCACGGCGGGCGTCGGGACGAAGAGGCAGGCGATCAGCAGGCCAAGCGCGGCATAGGAAGAGGTACGCATAGGAAGAACAAAGAGCGAGAAAGAAAGAAGGGAGGTCCCGATGCTAGGGACACGATATATCGTGTCCCAACGGCGGTTCTGGCTGGCAACACCCATCGTCAGGGCGTCCCAGCGGCGGTTCTGGCTGGCAACACCCGTCGTCAGGGCGTCCCAGCGGCGGTTCTGGCTGGCAACACCCGTCGTCAGGGCGTCCCCACGGCGGTTCTGGCTGGCAACACCCATCGTCAGGGCACCTCAACGAAGGTCAGACGCAGGTCAATCGCCAGCACCGGCGCGGACGGCGTCGGCTTCGGTCTCGGACTCGACCAGGGTGCCGGTGGCCAGCTCCAAGACGAGGCGGTCAGCGTCGTAGATGTGGTCCAGGGCTTCGCGCATGCCGCGCACGTCCACCATCACGGAGCGCGCGCCTACACTGGGGCGGTAGATGAAATCACCCTCCAAGCTCTCGATGTTGCCGTCGAACGCGAGGCCCACCAGCTCCAAGTTGCGGTTGACCACCGGCGAGCCTGAGTTGCCACCCGTGATATCGGCGGTGGCGACGAAGTTAACCGGCGTGGCGAGGTTGAACGACGCCGGCGGCTCTAGCCAGCGCTCGGGCAGGGCCCAGGGCGCCTCGCCTCCGTGGGCGTGGAAACGCTCGTAGAGACCGAAGAAGGTGGTGTAGGGCGGCGAGACGGTGCCGTTGTAGGCATAGCCTTCTACCACGCCGTCCGCAATACGGAGGGAGAAGGTCGCATCGGGCGGTACGTCGGTGCCGTACACCTCGAAGCGGGCTCGGCCGAGGCGACGCGCCAGGTCGCGCTCCTGCGCACTGAGGCCGCCCCAGGCGCTCTGGAAGGCTTGCAGCTCGGGCAGCAGGGCCGCCACCACCTGGATGGCGGGGTCCTCGCGCGTGAGCGCCAGCGTAGGCATCGGGGCCGAGGCATCGGTGGCTTCTGCGGCGGGCGCCAAAGCCTCAGCCAGGCGCTCGGGGTCCGCTAGCATCGACTGCTCCAGCAGGAAGGCCGCGGCGGCCTCAGGGGTGCGTCCCTGGAGGGCGGCCTGCCCCAGCTCGCTGTCTGGGCCATACGCCCGGGCGATGTCCTGCATGCGGGCTTCAAGCAGGAAGCGGTCTGCGCCCGGCAGCGCTGTTGGATACTCCAAGAGGGCCGTGCGCAGCTGGTCCACCTGCTCAGCGGGGGCCTCGCCCTCGACGGCGTTCAGGTACTGCAGGGCGAGGGCCGCGCGGCCCAGGGTGGGCGCCGTGAACGTGCCGCCCGGCTGGAAGGCCAGGAAGGAGCGGTACGCGTTGCCGAAGGTGGCCCGCTGCGTCTGGACCTCCGCCATCTGGTCAAAGAGCGGCCCATAGGTGGCGGCCAGCACCGAGTCAGCCTCTAGCTCGGCGCGCAGGTTCTCCTCGGCACGCACGCGGCGAGCGCGGAGCACCGGGTCGTTGACGGCTCGGAGGCGTCCGCTGTAGAGCTTCTCGCCATTGGACAGGCTAAAGATGGTGTTGCGCAGCGACTCGTCGCCGGTGGCCTCGAAGGCCTGCTCCAGCGCGGCGATGCGGCTGCGGTAGAAACTGAGCACCGCTTCCTCGGTCAGGCCCTGGCGCAGGTCGAGCTGCGAGACCGTCTCCAGGCGAAACGTGGAGCCCGGGTTGCCGATGACGAAGGTGGCATCGCCGGGGCGCACGCCGAAGTCGGCCCACTGGAAGTAGTGCGGCGTCGAGAGCGGGGCGCCATCATCGTCATAGACCCGGAAGAGCATCATGTCCAGGTTGTAGCGCGGGAACGTGAAGTTGTCCGGGTCCCCCCCGTAGTAGCCGATGGCCAACTCCGGCGAGAGGACGAGGCGCACGTCCGTGTAGCGCCGAAAGGTGTAGGCAGAGTATCGGCCGCCGTTGTAGAGCGAGATGATCTCTACCTCGAACGTGGCCCCGGGCGCGGTCTCCGCGGCGGCCTCGGTGGCGGCCTCCAGGAAGCGAGCTTCGAGGGTGGCCGTGATGTCCTGCAGGGCCTGGGCCCGCTCGGCGTCGGTCTGCGCGGCCTCCAGAGCAGCGGTGACCTCATCCGTGACGTCGGCCAGGTCGATGAGTTGATCGGCGTAGAGGCTCTCCACGCGCCGCTCGTCGGCCAAGGTGGAGGCGTAGAACCCATCATCCAGCAGCGTCTCCCCGTCCTGACTGACCTCGGAGAGGTAGCTACGGCCACAGTGGTGGTTGGTGAGCATGAGGCCACTGGGCGAGACGAACGACGCCGAGCAGCCGGGGATGCGGAGGGCGGCCAGGCGAGCCTCGTCGAACCACTCGTCGTCGGGCGCGAAGCCGTAGGTCTCAGTAAAATAGTCGGCGGGTGGCGTGTCGAAGGTCCACATCTTGCCCTGATCGAAGCGGCCGGCTTGGACGGTGTCTAGCTGTGCGGTGACGGGGGCCGGCAGTGGCAGCGGGATGGTGGGCGTGGTGACCTCGGTGGGCGTATCGTCCTCGGTGAGGGCGGGCGGGGTTTCGGTGACGACCGCCCGGTCTGGGACAACGGTGGCGACCGTCTTCTCGGACGAGGAGCAGCCCGCCAGGACGGCCAGGAGGAGGATAGCGGTCAGCAGGCGGGATGACGAGTGGTGGGACATTATGAAGATCGAGTGGTGAGCGTAGAATTGGAACACGTCCGTCCGGCGCGACATAGGAGGGAGCCCTGCGAAAGTGGCGGAATTGGTAGACGCGCTAGATTTAGGATCTAGTTCCTTCATTGGAGTGGGGGTTCGAGTCCCCCCTTTCGCACCCTGACAGCACCGGTGGCCTTGCAAGGCACCGCGTCGGTGGCCCGGTCCGCTTCGGCCGGGCCTTTTTCGTGTGGCCCTGCCCCGCGCGCGACCAGCGTGCACAAGAGGGGCGTACTACCGCCGCCGCGATAGGGTCCGAGCGCGGGTGAGCCTCACGGTGCCTCGCCTGCTTGGATGAGTATCTCTCGGTATAGCATATCGCTGAGCCACATGCCCACTTCGTAGCGTAACCCATCCAGCATGAGGCGCAGTGCCTGCAGATATCCTTGACGCTTTGCCGCCAACAGCACCCCCAGGGTACCCACAACGGCCAACCCAAGATCTGTGGCCCGCTTCCGTGCGCGCCGCTCGTCCAACAACACCACGTCGGCCTCTTGTTGAAGGGCCAGGGCAAGCGCTGCGGCTTCCCCAGCGTCGAGTTCCTGCTTCAGCAGGGTGCCCACAGAGGATTCTGCTACGGCATGCCGTTTAATCCAGTCTGCACCGGCGACCTCGGCAGCCCCAGGACGCCTTGCACCTCGTGCCGTGACTTCCTCCCACACAGTGTCCGGGACCATGATCGGCCCAAACACATCTGCCAGCAACGAGAGCTGCTTCACGGCTGCAAGCGAGATGAGGGGTGAGCTGTCGCTGACGACAACCATGCCGCGCTAGGCCGCGTCGCCCGAAGGGGATCCAGGGAACAAACGCCCCAACGACTCTAGGTCTTGCGCGAGATCTCGGCTCCCGTACTGCACAGGGACGCGGCGGCTGGCCAGCAGGTGCCGAAAGGCTTGGCGGTCCATGCCTGCGACGGACGCCGCCTTTCCAGGCGGCACCCCTTTTTGGTAGAGCAACACGGCGATGTCCACGCGGAGCTCTTCTTCAGAGACGGGAGCCGCCCGAAGTATGTCGTCTGGAATCGTGAGCATCTTTGTTGGCTTTGGTGCTTCTAGGAGGGAGATTCCGTGCGCGCCTCGATACCGTGCAGTGCACGCCACCCATTGCGCAGCGGTTCCTGATTGAATCCGGCCGCGTCGGTGGGTCGGTCTTCTGCAGCTGGACCTTTTTCGTGAGGCCCCGCCGAGTGCGAGGCCCCACCACGCGCGCGACCAGCGTGCACAGGAGGGGCGTACTACCGCCGCCGCGATAGGGGCCGAGCGCGAGTGAGCCTCACGGTGCCTCGCCTGCTTTCATGGGCGCGTCCGTGGATGGTGCGACGCCGTGCTGCATTCCGGTTTCGCCCAGGTCTACCCCCGTGAACGCCGTGTGCGACAAGGAGACGGAAGGCAGGTCGATCCAGGCCTGCAACGGCCGCACACCCCCGCGCTGAAGGCTCTGTCCTCTACGGCCAAGCTCTTTCATCCGCTCTCGGATGCCTCACGGCGCTACCGCGTCAGAAAGAAGCGCTGCTTGGCCTTGCACGTGGCGCCAATCCGGTGGTAGAACTGGATGGCGCGGGTGTTGAAGTCGGGCGTCTGCCACTGCACGAGGGTGCAGCCCAGGCGCTCGCCCTCCGCTTGCACGCGGCGCATCAGGCGCTCGCCCAGGCCCTGGCTGCGGGCCGCCTCCACCACGAAGAGGCAGTCCAGGTAGAGGTATTCCTGTGCGTCCCAGGTGGCGTACTGCACCATGTACGTGGCGAAGGCGATCAGCCTCCCCGATTCATTTTCGGCCACCAGCGCGTACAGCTTCGGAGCGTCCGCGAACAGGGCGCGCGCCAGCCCTTCGGCCTTCCCCGCCCGCGCGTACGGGGCGCGCTCGTAGTGCGCGTGCGCCTCGCACAGATCGATGAGGGCCGGGACGTCTGTGGGGGCCGCATGGCGGATGGTTGGCATAGGGGCCTCGTGAGTTGGAGCGTTGGAGAAGTCGGTTTGAGCACGGACCCTACCGCATGAACCGGTAGGTGGCTTTGACCAGGAAGATGTGCTGGAGCTCACGGCCTCGCAGGGTCTGGCGCAGGCCGTCGTACAGGCTGTCTTCCACCTCGCCGAGTTGCGCCAGGTCCTGCGACCACACCAGGAAGAGCTCGGAGCCCGCCCGGTATTCCCATCGCACCACCAGGTTCGAACGCCACTGCACGAACGCGAAGTCGGGCCGCCCGAAGCGGGCCTCGGCCACACCGTCCCGGTCTTCGTCCAGCCCGTAGACGCCGTCGGCGAGGGCGAGTTGGTCGTCGGTGTAGGCGGTGTAGCGATCGTCCAACCGGCGGGCCGTGGCGTCGGTGATGTGCTTGAACCGGCGGTAGCGACCGCGCGAGATGAAGGGCTGGCCCCAGTACTGGAGGCTCAGGTTCGGCCGGAGGATGTAGTCGATCCGCAGCGGTAGGCTCACCGTTTGCTGATCCAAGGTGGCGTTGAGGTACCGCACCGCATCGCCCACATCCACGTTGGCCACAAACTGGAGCTGGTCATAGTTGTAGGTGTAGGTGGGGGTCACCGACACCTGGAGGGCGTTGGTGGGCTGGTACGTCAGCGTCCCACTCACCTCGTGCGTCCGAAACGCCTGCTCCGCCCCCCACGCCCCGCTGTGGTTGACCGTCAGGCGCAGCGCCCGGCGGCTGTCTGAGATCACGCCCTGGCGGTAGCTCACCGACGGGGCCTGTCGGAGGCGCGGGCCACCGCGCAGGGCGAAGGTGGAATACTGGACCGGCGTGTACGTGACGCCGCCGTTGATCCACCAATTGCTGTTGAGGTTGACCCATCCGTTGACGTTGAGGGTCACCTCGTTGAGCGCCCCCGCGAAGTCGAAAGCGGCCAGGTGCTGGTAGTTGACGGCGTAGCGGCGCACGCGCTGGAGCGGCTTGATCGTCCGGTACCCCACCCACGCGTACGGCCGCAGATCGTCCGCCCGAAGCTGGAAGCCCACGTCGTTCAGCTCCAGCTCGGGGGAGCGCCAGGTGACGCCGCTCTCGAACCGCCAGCGCCCAGCGGCCTTGCCCACCTGCACGTGGCCACCGAGGCCGGTCAGCGACGTGCGCGCGGTGTCCACGGCCACGTGCTGCGCATCGACCCGCTGGAACAGGCGGCGCTGCGCACGTTGGGTGGCGGTGATCGCCTCGGGACTCCCCTGCACATGGCTCCAGACCACGTTGCCACCCAGGTACCACGTCCGGTTCTTCCACTGGTGCTTGGCATCCACTCCGCCGGTGTACGCCGCCTCGTGGAGGAAGCCGAGCCCCTCGGTAAGCTGCCGGTGGGTGGCCGTGACGAGGCCGCCCACAAACGTGTTGCGGTTGTTCAGGTCCTTCTGCACCCGGCCCACCACGTAGTTCGTCAGCGGCTCGACCCGCTCCGTCAGGCGCCCGTCCGGGGTGTCAATGCGGGCCTCCTCGGCGGCGGTGGTACTGTTGAGCACGCCGATCGACCAGCCGTCGGCGGTCTTCCCGCTGAACTTGGCGGCGCCCAGGATGGTGGTGAGATCCGGCTGCTGCACGAAGGCGCCGACCGGGGCCGCTGGGTAGCCCTGCGGGGCTCGCCCAATCCGCCGCGAGTAGAACAGGTTGTCGAACCCAAACGTGTTGGCCGCTTGTGAGGCCGAGAACTTGTAATCGAAGATGTCTTTGCTTTCGATGAAGAACGGACGCTGCTCTGGGAAGAAGATCTGGAAGCCATCCAGGGCAATGGCGGAGGGATCGGCCTCGACCTGCCCGAAATCGGGGTTGATCGTGAGGTCGAGCATGAGGTCGCTGGTGAGGCCGATCTTGGCGTCGAGCCCCACGCCGAGCTGGGCGTCGCGGCCGTCGCGGAAGGGGTTGCCGGGCTCGGCGGCGTAGCGGTCCAGCGAGGAGACGGTGTACGGCTGCACCTCCCAGTGCCGCTGCGGGCGCAGGTTGGTCAGGCCGTGCAGCTCGCCGAACTCGCTCACCCAGCCGGGGGCATCGAGCGGCGTGCGCTGCCAAAGGGAGCGCTCCTCGTTGCGGAAGTACCGCCGCGTGGACTGGATGCCCCACACCTGGGCGGGGGCATCGCCAAACCGGAGCTGGCTGAAGGGGATGCGGATCTCGGCAGTCCACCCTTCCTCGTCGACCTGGGTCTTGGCGTACCAGATGGGATTCCACGTGGGGTCCCACACGTTGCCGTTGTCGGTGATGAACTCCTCGCCTTGCACCCCGGCGGCGGTGATCGTGAAGGAGAAGGCGGTCCGTAGGTCGCGGTTGCTGTCGATGTTGATCTCCACCCAGTCCCCGTCGAAGACATCGCGGCGTGAGAGGCGGCGCACGATCCCGGCGGGGTCTCGGTCGTAGCACCGGAAAGCCACGTACAGGTTGTTCATGTCGTAGACGATCTTGAGCTTCGTCTGCTCGGTGGGCGGCGTGTTTTCCTCAGGGCTCCACTCGATGTAGTCACCGCTCCAGGGCACCTGGGTCCAGGCGGCATCGTCGAGGCGTCCGTCCACCGACGGCGGCGCATCGCCCACGTAGCGGGTGGTGTAGGTCCGGGTGGGGACCTCGCGGTCGCGGGGGGCCTCCTGGGCCGATCCGGGGGTGACCATCATCAGGCCGAGGATCCATGCGCCCAGCCAGGGCCGGATCTGCTGCTGCTTCTTCATGGGTTCAATACATCGTTGAGATAGGCGGGGAGATCAGGGGCCGGGCGCAGCACATGCTCGATCCACGCCCGGCGCTCGTGCAGCATCACCTCCAGCTCCCACACACACACCAGCGACCCCTCGTGCGGTGATGGTTTCAGGTGGGCCGGCACGTCGTGCGACGCAAAGTGGACGACGGTCTCCACCATCTCGCCGCCGGCCCACCAGCACAGCAGGATCCAGAGGCCCTCGCGGGCTTCGTGCACGATCAGGAACGCCACCCGGTACACCGGCAGCGGCGACGCCTCCGCGCGCTCCAGCCAGTGCGGCAGCGCCCAGCCCACCGCTTCCACCGTGGCCTCGGCCGAAAACGCGGGGCGGTTCGTGATGGTGTAGAGTTTCACGGCCCAGTCCCCCACCCGCCGCACCTCGCGAAAGGCGATGCGGCGTGGGACGTAGGGCTCGACGGTGTCTGGCGGAGCAAACATCAGAGGTAGCGCTCGTTGATGAGGTCGAGGTGCCAGCGGTCGTGCCCGATCACCACGAAGGCCGCCGCCCTCGCCGACATCGGCTGGCCGCTCGAGGTCCCCACAGTGCGTAGGTCGTCGTCACTCAGGCTGTCCAGCAGGACGATGGTCTGGGTGCGCACAGCCTCGAACTCGCGGAGCAGGGCGGTCCGGCTCTTGCCGGTGGCCCCTGAGGGGGCCATGTAGCCAGCCTGGTCGAAGTCGGCGAGCGGCGTCTGGTCCCGCCGGGCGATGCGGAACGTGCGGTAGGCGAAGATGCGCTCCGTGTCGATGAGGTGTTGCAGCACCTCGCGGACGCTCCACGCCGTCGGCTCGTAGCGCCGGTCCAGCACGTCGGGCGGCAGTGCCCGGAAGAAGCGACACACGGCCAGCTGGCCATCCCGGTAGCCTTCGCGCAGGGCCGTCTCGCCGGGCAGCTTGGCTAGGTAGCGGTGGTAATAGGGGTCGTACTCGGCGGGTTGAAGGTCGCGTAGTCGCATACGGCATAGCGGGTTAGTTGGGGCTAGGATAGGAGCCCATGCGGGGCGCTACCTAGTCCGGTTTGTGCCTCCTGGGGTGCACCGGATGGATCGCCAGTCCCCGTCTCACGGTATAGGGCCCATGCTCCCGTACAAGACCCTCCTCGCCCTGGACCGAGCGGCCCGTCGGCCGCTCTACCTGCAGATCACCAAGGCCCTCATCCGCCACATCTCGGCCGGCGTCATCGGGCCGGGTACGAAGCTGCCGGGATCCCGCCGCCTGGCAACGATGCTGGCGGTCAACCGGCGGACGGTGGCGGCCGCCTACGAGGAGCTGGAGGCCCAGGGGTGGGTGGAGGTGCGCCCCAACCAAGGCTGCTTCGTCCGAGACACCCTGCCGCTGGTACGGGGCCGGGTGCTCTCCACCCTAGCCGCAATTGAGGCGCCGCAGGCTGCGCATTTCCCACTACGGCCCGCCTCAGACCTCCTCATCGAGCCGCATCTGCCCCGGCCCACCGGCACCATGCTCACCCTTAGCGATGGCCACCCCGATGTGCAGCTCGCGCCGATGAAGGAGCTGGCCAAGAACTTCTCCTTCATCCTGAACCACCCCGGTACGCACTCCTTGATGAACTACACCCAGTCCTTCCGAGGCGACCGGCGACTGCGGGAGGTGCTCATCACGTACCTGGCGGAGACCCGCGGCCTGCGCATCTCGCTAGACCACATTGTGCTCACGCGGGGCAGCCTGATGGCCTTCTACCTGCTCGGCCAGACCCTCCTCGCCCCTGGCGACGCCGTCATCGTGGGCGAGCCTGGCTACAACGAGGGGCACAACACCCTCACGCTGGCCGGTGGGCGGCTGCTGCGCGTCCCGGTCGACGAAGACGGGCTGGACGTGGACGCTGTGGAGGCGCTCTGCCGGACGCACCGGGTCCGCGCCGTGTACACCGTCCCTCACCACCATTACCCGACCACCGTCTCGCTCAGCGCTGCACGCCGGATGCGTCTCCTGGCCTTGGCCGAAGCACATCGCCTGGCCATCATCGAGGACGACTACGACTACGATTTTCACTACGCCGGTAGCCCCATCCTCCCGATGGCCAGCTCCGACTATGCAGGCGTGGTGGCTTACGTGGGTTCGCTCAGCAAGATCATCGCCCCGAGCCTGCGGCTGGGATTCATCGTCGGGCCGCCCGACTTGATCACGGCGGTCACGCAGCGTAGCCGGTTCTTGGACAGCTTCGGCAACACGGCCTTGGAACGCGCGGTGGCCATGCTGTTTGAGAGCGGGTCCATCCGGCGGTACCTCAAGAAGGCCGTACGCACCTATGCCGAGCGTCGAGACGTCTTTTGCCAAGCCTTGCAGCGTGAACTGGGCCCGTATGCTACCTGCACGCCGCCCGAGGGCGGGCTGGCCGCCTGGGTCCGCCTGGACGAGTCGGTGCCCCTGGAGGCCGTCGTCGCCGAGGCCGCAGCGCGAGGCGTGCGCCTTCCAGACCGGAGTTTTTTTTGCGGCCCCGGGCAAACGCTCAACGCCACCCGCATGGGCTTTGCCTCGCTGACCCCAGCCAAGATGGAACGGGCCCTGGCGGTGCTACGAGCCAGCCTGGAGGCCGTCCGGCAACGGTCCTGAAGGCGTGGCCCCCACATAGCTCGTGAATAAAGCCGCCAAGGTAGCAGCGGGGTCTTGCGTACGTCCGCCGTGCACGTTGGACGGCTGGAGGATGCTGGAACGCGGGGCCGTCAGCCAGTGAAATCGCTCCGATGGCGGGTAGATGCTCACGGGATGCCCGGCGCCCCCCTCACTCACATGCGCATAGCTGTCCAGGCACCGGCGCAGAAGCTCGAGGTCCAGCTCGGCATCGAGCTGCCGCAAGCGGGCCTCGTCCAGGGCGTAGTGCAGCCCCAGGTAGCGCGCCGTGCGGGCATGCAGCACCACACCTACGTTGAGGTAGGCACCCAGATGGACCCGTGGCACGGCGCGGAGCACCGCGTAGTCGTAGGTCACCCAGGGCGTCGTCGGTAGCGGGCTCATCGGCGGTACCGGAGGGCCTGGGTGGGCGCGTCGGCCTGACGCTGCTGGGCCGCCTGTGCCTCGGCTACGAACGCACGGGGGCTCTGAAGCCGCGCCTCGACGTACGCCTGGTAGGCCGCCCGGTTTTCGGCGGCGGTGGCAAACGGTGGGGCCTGGCCGGGTGGGGCGTCTTGCAAAAGGGCGTCGGGGATGGCGGCCAGCACCTCGCGCACCACCGCGGGGGTGAGCAGCGGCGCCAGACGCTCGTCGGCCGCCTGAAGATCGCCGGCGGCAGGCAGCAGGACGTGATCCTTGATGGGCGGAAACGGAGCCCGGGCACGCTCGGCGTCCACCGCGTCCCAGTTGTGGTGAAAGTAGAGGGCCGCCCCATGGTCGATCAGCCACAGCGACCGGTCCCAGATCAGCAGGTTCGGGTTGCGGGGCGTCCGGTCGATGTTGGTGATGAGCGCATCGAACCAGACGAGGTCGGCCGCCAGCTCAGGCGTGACGAAGTCAGCCATGGCTACAGGGTCGTAGGCATGCGCACGCTCCAGGTAGCGAAGCCCCACGTTGAGCCCTCGGCTGCCCTTCAGGATATCTTGAATCTCGGGGTCACGCTCGGTGCGCCCAAACCCTTCGTCGAGATCGATGAGCGCCACCTCCGGCATCGGCAAGCCCAATCGCTCAGCCAGCCCCCCCCCGATCAACTCGGCGGTCAGCGCCCGCGCACCCTGGCCCGCCCCCCGGAATTTGACGACAAACAGGCCGCCCTCGGTGTCCAGCACCGCTGGCAGAGAACCGCCCTCCCGAAGTGGGACGACGTAGCGGGTGGCGGGGTAGATGGCAAGCGGCAAGGGCGTGTGGGGGAACGGGGGAACGGGGGAACGGGGGAACGGGGGAATTTAAGCGTTACAGCCTCTCCCTTTCACCCCTCCCTCAATCCAGCTTGTCGCGGCGGTCGGGGGAGACGGCCTCGCGGAACTGGAACACGGGTTGATCGCGGCGGGCGATGTCGGGGCGCGGCTGGGCGCGGATGCGTACGCGTCGATGGTAGGCGGCCTCGAAGAGGTCGGCGCTATGGCGAGCGCCCCATACCTCCAGGTGGGGGTCAGCGCGGGTGGTGAGTGTGAGCGAGACGGCCTCGTCGGTCAGGACGGCGTCGAGGTGGGTCACATTCTGAAAATGGCTGCGGTCCAGGCCTTCCGCCAGGCGTAGGAGCGCTGCCAACTCCCAGACGAGTCGCTGCTGGTCCGGCTCCAAGGCGGCATAGGCGGCGTGTTTGTTCTTGGGCACGCTGCGACGGTGGTAGCGCGCCAGGTTGGCCATCAGCGCGATCTCCTCAGGCTGGAAGCCTCTAAAATCGGCATGCTGGATCAGGTAGAGCGAGTGTTTGTGGTGCTTGCGATGGCTGATGTGGTAGCCTACGTCATGCAGCAGGGCAGCGTATTCGAGAAGCTCACGCACCTCAGGGCCTCGCTGGTGGAGGGAGGCGCACAGGTCAAACAGCCGCAGGGTGAGCGTGGCCACGTGGAGGGCGTGGTCTTTCTTCCACCGGAAGGCGTGACCCACCTCGTGTACGCTGCGCCGGCGCACGTCGCGGAAGCGGCCGATTCCAGCCAGACGGTCCCGGTGGTCTTGGATGTACTCCTCTACCATGCCCTCGCGCAGGGCAAACGGTGAGAAGCGCAGCTGCTGGGCGGGCAGGTCCTTCACGAGGACGTCGGCCAGGATGGCGCCGGCCACCACTTGATGCATCCGCTTGTCGTCGATGCCCGACATGCCCTCCCGGTCCGCGTGCGACGACCTCATGAGCGCTTTCGTCACCTTCCGGAACGACACGGGGTCCACGGTCTGCTGGTAGACACTGCGCGAAGGATCCCCGTGAGCGTGCACCGTGGCCATGCCCAGGTTCTCCATCGTCCCCGACGAGCCTACCACCTCGCGCACCCCGTGGCGCCGAGCGGCTTCCAGGACGGGTTGTAGTTGGGCGCGCAGGGTGGCTCGGAGAGCTTTGAACTCGGCCTTCTCCACGGGGTCGGTGGTGATGAACTGCTCGGTGAGACGAGCCGCACCGAGTTTGAGGCTGAAGATGGCGTGCGCCTGGTCTTCGTCGGCTACGATGAACTCGGTGGACCCCCCGCCGATGTCCACGATGAGAACGGGGGTGGAGAGGTCCACAGCCCGGCGGACCCCATAGTAGATGAGCTCGGCCTCCGTCTCGCCGGGGATGGGGCGGATGCGGATGCCTTCCTCGGCTTGCACTTGGCGGATGAGATCCCCGCCATTCTCGGCCTCGCGGATGGCGCTGGTGGCATAGGCGAGCACGTGGTCCACGCGGCACCGCTCGGCCAGCAGGCGGACGCGGCGGAGGGCCTGCCGAGCACGCTCCAAGGCGGCCTCTGAGAGCTGGCCGTCCGTGAGCCCATCGCCGAGCTTGACCATCTCCTTGATGCGGTCCACCACCTCGTAGGTGCCCTGGGGAAAGACGTCCACGATGAGCGAATGGAACGAGTTGGTACCCAGGTCGATGACGCAAAGGCGCGTGGCGTGTACCGCGGGCGTGTCGGACGGGCGGAGACGGTCAGCGGGCATGACGAAGCCTGAAGACATCCGAAGGAGAACACGGGGAAGGTCGGGCTTGGTGCCCCCAAAGAAAAGGGGGACGACGGTGTTGACCGTCGCCCCCCTTGGTGGATCTCAGCGGGTGAGTCCGTTTAGCGAATCGGGACCGTGTCCACGCGGCGGAACTGCGAGGCACCGTCCTTCTTCGAGGTCATGCCTTCGGCGCGGCCCATGCCACGGACGACGAGCTGGTTCGGGTTCACACCCAGGTCGCGGTAGAACTGCGCGACGGCCTCGGCGCGGGCCTCCGAGAGGGCCTGCGGGTTGCGCTCGCCCAGCGAGGCAAAGCCCATCACGTTGGCGCGCAGATCCGGGCAGCGCGTCAGGATGTCCGCGTTCTCGGTCAGGCGCTCCCGAGCTTCCGGCGTGAGCTGGCTGTCGTTGCGGCCGAAGAAGACCGAGTTCATCTCCGTGATCTCGAGGCAGATCGGGTCCACGCCGACCACCACCTGGTACGAGAGCGTGCGGGTGTCTGTGCCGCCTTCGTTGGTGACCGTCAGCGTCACGGTGTACGTGCCCGGCTCATCGTAGGTGTGGGTCGGGTTGGCCTGCGTGGAGGTCGAGCCGTCGCCGAAGTCCCACTGGTAGGTGAAGGGCCCGTCGCCTTCGACGTTCGCCGTGAAGCGCGTGGGCTCACCGGCGATACCTTCGGCTGGATCGGCCAGGATCGAGACGATGCGCGGCGGCACCACCGGATCCGTCACCGCCACGGACATCGTGCGGCTGTCACTGCTACGACCGTTCGAGGCCGTGACCGTGACCGTGTACGTGCCTTCGGAGGAATACGTATGCGAGACCGTGGGGCCGGTCAGCGTGGTACCGTCGCCCATGTCCCACGTGTAGGTCACCTCAGGGGTGGCTTCATCCACGTTGGCGGTGGCCGTAAAGGCCCCGGAGGTCCCGGTCTCTAGCTCCATGGGGCCGTCCAGCGCCAGGATCTCGACCGGCACGAACGGCGCCTTGAAGTTGTACTTCAGGCCGAACGTAAGGCCGTTGAGGAGATCCGGGAAGCTAAAGTCCTCCTCGAGTCCGTCCAGGGCCTCATCGGGGAAGCCCATGTGAGACAGGTTCTGGATGAAGATCGAGGCCTTATCCCCCACCTTAAGGTCCAGACCGATACCAAACGACGGACCGAAGGAGGTTTCATCCTCGGTGGCGGCACTGCCCACCTGCTCCACGGTGCCGAAGGAGGCGTTCAAGCCAAACATGACGTACGGAGAGAGCCGGTTGTTGGCGGCCCCGAACATGTACTGGCCCAGGAGCGTGACGGTTTGGCGCACCGTCTCCATGTCATCCACGGCGGGCGGCGTGTTGAACTCCGTGATGTTGGGGTAGTCCCCATACTGATACCCGATGGACACGCCGAAGGGCTGGGTGAACTGGTAGCCCAGCTCGATGCCCGCGTTGAGCGGGAATTTGCCTCGGTCAAACGAGTCCAGGTTGAAGTTGAAGGGCGATTGCTCCGTGTCGTTGAGCAACCAGGACACCCCGACGCGCGCCTTCAGGAACACAGACCGGTCCGACCGGAGGTTCTGGGCCTGCACGGTGCTAGCGGCACCA
Source organism: Bacteroidota bacterium (assembly GCA_038747425.1). Lineage (GTDB taxonomy): Bacteria > Bacteroidota > Rhodothermia > Rhodothermales > JBCDJV01 > JBCDJV01. The sequence goes on along the minus strand of JBCDJV010000009.1, from coordinate 55,645 downwards.
GCAAAGAGCATGGCGAACAGCACCAGGAGGGAAAATCGACGGGAGAAAGACATAGAGATGCGTGTATGGTGATACGGAGGATGTGCGCAGCCTGATCAGGCTACGTAGAAGGGACACATGCAACATGCAGCAGGTCTGCACAACAGGCGGTGGAGCCTTGATGTCCGTGAAGACTGGCCGTTCCGTGCGAGGCTGCCGTAGCGAGACCTCGGTGGCCACACACAACGCTGCCACACACAACGTTGGGCGTGTGCGGCGTAACCGCTTGGTGCCCATCAATCATGGTTCACAGACCGTCTCTGAAAGGAATCCGAGGGAAGATACAACCTTCCAGTGCTTTCAAGGGGCATACTCGGCACAATCCAGTAAGTATTTCTTGAAAACGCTCGTGTAGCCTCCCCACGACCCCCGCACAGCGTCTCGCCCTGTCTGCACACGTGTTGATGGTCGTGAAGATACTCTTTTTTTGATCCCCTTCAAGTAGGTATACACCTACATTAGGGGTCAATACGTAAGATGTACCCCTACAACTTTACCATATGATAACAATCGATCGTACCGCAAGCCGTTCGGTGCATGACCAACTGGTCGATCAGTTGCGGTATCTGATTTCGAGCGGACAGTACCGGGTGGGCGAGCGATTACCCTCCACTCGGGCCTTGGGCGACCAGCTGGGCGTCTCGTTTCACACGGTCCGTAAAGCCTACCAGACGCTCGAACAAGCTGGCCTCCTGGCGGTCCAGCAAGGCAGTGGCTTCACGGTGCTGGCCCCCCGTCCGCTGGCCAAAGATGCGCGCATGGAGCAAGGCGCCACCGTCATGCAGGGCGCGCTCCGCTCGCTGGTGGGCCTGGGCCTGACGCCAGTGGAGATCGACCTCCTGTACCAAGAACAGGCGGAGACCCTGCAAGACCAGACCTACGAGCTGAAACTCATCGCCACGGCCCCCTACCTGGAGCTGGCTCGGCTCTGTGCGGCCCCGCTCCATCAGGCCCTTCAGCGCCCCGTGGACGCCGTGAGCCTGGACCAGTTGGACGCCCACCAAGATGCTGACTACGTGTTCGCGCCGCTGGCCGACGTCCGGCGTGCCATGCAACAGGTGCCGCGGGCCGATGTGCTAGGCCTCCAGGTGCAGCTCGTCTCACCGGGGCTGGAGCGTATCGCCCGGATGCTGGACCACGAGACGCTGGGCATGTTCACGCACGACGCCGCCTCGCTCGCCCCCCTCACCCAAGCGGTTCGCTCGCTCACCGGCTTCCCCGGCCAGGTGCTGGGCCTTTCCTTCGACCATCGTGGCTCCCTGGAAACCGTGTTTCGGCAGATCGACGTGGCGCTCTACACCCCCTCGTGTGCCCGCCACGTGCGGCCCCACCTGCGTGCTGACCTTGCGCACGCCGAGCTCAGCGTCACCCTGAGCGACTCCACGCGGACCATGATCCGCCAGCGCGTCCCGGACCGGTAGAGCGCGTTGAGGTTTTGGCCTGGCCGACAAGCAGGGTCCGCTGGCGAGGACCAGCCGGTGCGCTTCCTGGGTACGTAGCCGCGCAATGCCCCCCTAGGAAGCCGATCCAGACCTGGGCGCGTCGGGCTCCTCGGCGGCGCTAGCCCCCTCGCTGGCTGGCTGTGGCACCGTGGACGCCGCCTCCGGCACGCCGTCTCCAGCCGGAGCCGCCTCCGGCAGCGCCGTGGCAGAGGGCGCCTCGGCGGCGGGTACAGGCTCTGGGCTGGGTGGCGACTTGGCCTCCTGCTCTTCTTCTTGGCCGGGATACTTGACGCGGACGTGGTAGATGCCCATCAGCACAGACAAAAACGTCTCGCGCACCTGGGCCAGCTCACGGAAGGTGAGGTCCGTATCGCTCAGCTGACCATCTTCCGTGCGGGCCTTGAAGATCATGTCCACCAGCGCCTCCAGGCGCTTGTGTGTCGGCTCCGCCAGGCTTCGGCTTGCGGCTTCCACGGAGTCAGCCAGCATCAGGATGCCGGTCTCCTTCGAGTGCGGGCGCGGCCCTGGGTATCGGAACTCGGCATCCTGCACCGCTGACTCATCCCCTTCGGCCTGCTCCACCGCCTTGCGGTAGAAGTACTCGATGCGGCTGGTGCCGTGGTGCGAGGGGATGAAATCCAGCACCCGCTTGGGCAGCTTGGCCTTCCGGCCCATCTCCATCCCCTCCTTCACGTGGCTGGCAATGATCAGGGCGCTCATTCGAGGCTTGAGCTGCGTGTGAGGATTGAGGCCAGCCCGCTGATTTTCCACGAAGTACTCGGGCTTACTCATCTTGCCGATGTCGTGGTAGAGCGCCCCTACGCGCGCCAGCAATGCATTGGCGCCGATGCCACCCGCCGCCGCCTCCGCGAGGTTGGCCACTTGCAAGGAATGGTTGAACGAGCCGGGGGCCTTCACACTCAGCTCGCGCAGTAGGGGGCGGTTGGTGTTGGAGAGCTCCAGCAGCGTGAGGTCTGTGGTGATATCGAACGCGCGCTCGAAGAACCAGAGCAGCGGATAGGCCATCAGCACGAAGAAGGCATTGCCGGCCACGTAGAGGATCTCCAAGCCGTAGCGTTCCAGGGTGCCCTGCTGGAAGAAATACGAGGCCGTGAGCACGAACGCGTAGCCGAGGAAGATGACGCTCGAGCTCACAAAGAACTGCCCCCGGTTCTTGATGTCCCGCACGCTGAAGATGCCTAGCGTGCCCGCGAAGATCGTGGCGAAGGCGAACTCGAAGTCGTAGTTCAACATCTGCCCTCCAATGAGGGCCATGGTGAGCGTGGCGAACAACCCCACCCGCGAGTCAAACATCACGGTCAGCAACAACGAGGCGATCGTGACTGGCACGAGGTACACATCGATGAAGTCTGGCGCGCGGAGCACAACGGCAAACAGCCCGATGAGGACCAGAAACAGCAACGCGATGGGCACCACCCGGCGGTTGTCGTCGAAGATGTGCCGACGGAGCGCAAACAGGTATAGGAAGAAGATGGCGTAGGTGCCCAGAATCATCAGAAACTGCCCCAGGCTGCGGCGCCACACAAAGGTGGGCCCGCCTTCGTCGGCCATGAACCGCTCCAGCGAGAGCAGTTTGGCCCGGGCCTCCGCGCTGATGGTTTGCCCTTCGCGCACGATCACTTCACCTTGGCTGACCTTGCCGAACGTGGGCGACATACCGGCCACCTCGTCGGCATAGAGGGCCAGGGTCTCGGCGCGCAGGTAGCGCAGGTTGGGGACAAACAACGCCCGGAAGAAGGCCACCGTGATGGAGGTGAGCGGCGGCTCATCGGGGAAGCGCTCCGCTAACACCGGCTCAAGCGTCCGGACGGTGAGGTCAGAGGCGTCCTCCAGGCCCCACAGCGCGGATTTGCTGCGGACGACCTCGTTGGTCTCGTCGATGCGGATCCGGATCTGCTCGGTGAGGACCGAGTCCAGCGGCTGATCGATGACGCCCAGCTCCAGCCTGGAGCGGCTGGACTGGGCCGCTAGATCCAGCAACTGGTACGCCAACGGCGGCCCAGGGAGCACCTCGCGCGTGGCGGCATCCAGGCCAGGCACCCGCTGTGCGTAATCGTCCAGGAGGCGCTGCCACTGGCTGGGCGTCAGCTTGACGCGGGCCAGCCGACGGTACTCCAGGAAGGCCAACGAATCTTGTTCGGCCTCCCGGATCCGTCCTCGGGCCCGGTTGGCGAGCATGTTCTCGTAGGTCTCGAACAGGCTGTTGAGCTGCTCCTCCACGCGCCGCCGGTTTGCTTCGATGTCCGCCTCCGCCTCGGGGAACGGTGCGAAGACGGGGGCCACGCGCTCGCGCACCCGCCGCCGCTCTGCCGCCAGCGAGTCTGGGGTCTTGTAGATCGGGAAATCGACGGGGGATTCGAGCGTCTCGCGCTGCCAAGCATCGCCCACCGCCACCGTATATTCGTAGACCGTGACCTGCGGGAACGCCAGCCAGGTCAGCAGCAACAGGACCGCAAAGATGCCGGCTTTGACCAGGCGATTCTTCTGTATTCGGCGCCGCTCGGCCCCTTCACGCCCTTTCTCGAGCGTTTGGCCGACCGGCTTTGACTTGCGCCGAAACAGGTTGAATTTGCTTAACATAGATCCTATCCCTCAACTGGCTCGGCAACACTTAGGCGCCAGTTTGAGCTTGGGGAGCACGTCGTAGCCTATGCCATAGGGCACTCAGAGATCCGACGGCCAGCGTAACGATCACCCCGATCACCGTGTACCAGGGCCACCCGACGGTGACGAGCCCACGCGCAGCGCTTTCCTCGGCGGTAGGGTTCCAGGCGAAGACCCACCCCTCGGCGCCGCTGTACCGGATCCCAAAAATGACCACCGCCGTCACCGCGATGGCCGCGATGAAGGCTACGATGGCATCGCGCTGCTGCGTGCCTCGGTGGATGATACCCAAGAGGAAGACGCCCAGCAGCCCCCCATAGGTGTACGACGCGATGGCTAGGCCTAATTCCACGACCGGATTGTTCTGATCCTGGAACAGCGTGGCGAAGCCGATGAACACCAAGCCCCAGGCAAACGTGAGCCCGCGCGCAGCACGCAACGCCTTGCTGGGATCCACCGCCACCCCGCGGATCCGCTCGTAGAGGTCCATCATGGTCGAGGACGCCAGCGAGTTGAGCGACGAGGACAACGTGCTCATGGCGGCCGCGATGATGCCCGCCAAGATGAGCCCAGACAGACCCGGGGGCAGCCCCTCAATCACATACTTGGGAAACACCTCGTCGCCACGTGTCAGGCCCAGCTCGGCGGGGGTGGCGCCCTGGTAGTAGACCCACAGCAGCAGCCCCACCGCCAAGAACAGTGCAAATTGCACCATCACGAGCACGGCACTGCCGATCAGCGCCTTCTGGCTGTCGGCCAGGGTGCGGCAGGTGAGCAGCCGTTGCACGATGAGCTGATCGCTGCCATGCGAAGCCATGCTGAACACGGCCCCGCCCACCACGGCCGTCAGGAGTACGTAGGGTTGCGTGAGCATCTCTGAGAGCGACAGCCCCGCTCCGGTGGCCAGCAGCGCCGTCTTCCCGGCCTCAGTGGCCTCGGCCCACCATCCTTCCGGCACCTCCCCCAAGAGCAACACCAGGCAGATCCCCGCCCCCGCGATGTAGATGAGCATCTGGACCACGTCCATCCAGACCACGGCCTTGATCCCCCCAATCAGAGTATACGCGATGGTCACGATCCCGATCAGGGCGATGATCTGGAGGTACGTGGTCTCCACCCCCGCCGAGTCCGCGATCACTTTCAGCGGGATGGCCGTGGCGAAAAGCCGGACCCCGTCGGCCAGGAGGCGGGTGATCAGGAAGGTGACGGAGGCCGTGGCGCGCAGGCCATCGCCGTAGCGCGCGCCCAGGAAGGCATAGGCGGTGGTCAGTTGCCCCTGCGCATACCGGGGTAAGAAGATGAGGCTGACCAGGATGCGACCCAGGAGGTAGCCGAAGGTGAGCTGGAAGAAGGTGAGGGTGCCTCCATAGGCCACCGCAGGCACGCCGATCACGGTGAGGGTGCTCGTCTCGGTGGCCACCACGGAGAAACAGACGGCCCACCACGGCAGATCACGCCCGCCCAGGAAGTAGTCTTGGGTGCCCGTCTGCTTCCCGCCCACCCAGATGCCAAATAGGGCCACCCCCAGCACGTAGGCCACGAGGACTACATAATCGATGGGGGTGAGCATGGAGGAGCGAGCGCGAAGGGGACGAGGGGATCCGGATGGGCTGAGAGTAGGGCTTTCACAGGCTCTCCCGCAACCCAGTCACGGAATTAGCCCACCCCCACCCGGGGCCTTCAGACTCCGATCAAGGCTCGCAGCCCCTCTTCGTCCAACACCGGGATCGCCAAGGCTTGGGCTTTCTCCAGCTTGCTGCCAGCGGCCTCCCCGGCCACCAAGTAGTCCGTTTTGGCACTCACACTCCCGGTCACCTTCCCACCAGCCGCTTGGATCAAGGCTTTGGCTTCGGCGCGGCTGAGGGTGGGCAGGGTACCCGTCAGCACCAGGGTCTTGCTGGCCAGGGGCACTTCTTCTGCGTCGGACGGCGGCGCCTCGCTGGGGAGACGCTCGGTGTTGACGCCGAGCATGCGCAGCGCCTCCACGAGTCGGCGGTTTTCGTCCACCTGGAACCAGTCCACTACGCTCTCGGCAATGACCGGCCCCACCCCATCGATGGCCACCAGCGCTTCGATCGTGGCCGCCTCGACGTCCGCCAGGGAAGCCATCTGCCCCACGATCAGCTCGGCCGTGGTCTTCCCCACGTGACGGATCCCTAGCCCAAACAGGACGCGCGCCAGCGGAGCGTCTTTGGATTGGGCAATGCCCTGCAGGAGGTTGTCGGCTTTTTTCTGGGCGAAGCCGTCGAGCGCCAGCAGATCGTCAGCGGTCAGCCGGTAAAGATCGGCGAGGGTTCGGACGGGGCCTTGCTCTACCAGTTGGACCGCCAGCTTCGAACCCAACCCTTCGATGTCGAGCGCCGCTCGGCTGGCGTAGTGCTCGACCAACCGGATGAACTGGGCGGGGCAATCCGAGGCCACACAGTAGACGTCGGCTTCGTCCGGCAGGCGGACCAGCGGCGTCCGGCACGAAGGACAGGCGGTGGGCATCTGCCAGGGTTCTTCGGTGCCATGCCGCATGGCGGGAAGCGCCTGGACGACCTGCGGGATGACGTCGCCGGCCCGCTTAACCACCACGGTGTCCCCCACCCGGATGTCGCGGCTGGTGATGTAGTCTTCGTTGTGCAGCGTGGCCTGCTGCACCGTCACCCCCCCGATGGACACCGGCGCGAGGACCGCCTCCGGCTTGATGGCCCCGGTCCGGCCTACGTTGACTTCGATATTCAGCAGCTGGGTGGTGGCTTCCTGGGCGGGAAACTTGAACGCCACAGCCCAGCGAGGCGCGTTGGACACATAGCCCAGGGCTTCCTGCTGAGCGAAGTCATCCACCTTCACCACCACCCCGTCGATCTCGTAGTCGAGGCCATCTCGGGCTTCGGTCCAGTGACGGCAGTACGCCTTGACGTCGTCCAGCACGTCAAAGCGTTGCCGGTGCGGGTTCACGGGAAACCCGTAGCCTCGGAGCCAGGCCAGCGTGTCGGCTTGACCGGCGGGCACGGTGGCGGTGGTGGGGCCCACCCCATAGGTGAAGAAGCGCAGGGGCCGCTGTGCGGTGACGGCCGGATCTAGCTGCCGCAGGCTGCCTGCCGCCGCGTTGCGAGGGTTGGCAAAGGTCTTGGCCTGCTCCGCAGCCAAGCCGTCGTTGAGTCGAGCGAAATCACTGCGACGCATGTAGATCTCACCTCGCACCTCCAGCCGATCGGGAGGCCGCTCCAGGCCCTCCACCGGAATGCGGAGGGGAATGGCCCGGATGGTGCGCACGTTGTGGGTGATGTCCTCCCCCACCTGCCCGTTGCCCCGCGTGGCCGCCAGCACCAACCGACCGGCCTCATAGGTGAGGGCCACCGCCAACCCATCGATCTTAAGCTCGGCGATGAGGCGAGGCCGCGGCGCCTCGCCCAGCCCGCGACGAATCCGCTCGTACCAGGCTTCGAGTTCGTCCAGGTCCATGGCATTGCCCAGAGACAGCAGCGCCACCGGATGATTCACCTTGGAGAAGCCAGACAACGGCTCTGCGCCCACACGCTGCGTGGGGGACTCGGCGGTGACCAGCTCCGGATACTGCGCCTCAATACGCTGCAGGCCCCGCACCAGCCGATCATACTCCACATCCGCTACCAGCGGCGCATCGAGGGCGTAGTACCGGTGGTTATGAAACCGGATGACCTCGCACAGCGCGGCGGCCCGCTCTTGGGCCAGAGCCCGGTCTGCGATCCAGGTGTCGAGGTCGGGCAACACGTGGAGCAGTGTTCGGGTGGCATCGGGTGGCGTCATGGAGCGTGGTAAGCTGGGGCGTGGCTGAGGAGGTGGTTGGAGAACCAGGGGGCCTGGGGGCGCGCCTGCCCAGGCGCGCGTGGAGCGTAGGAGACCCGCTGGAGGGACAGACTGGGCGAGGGGATCAAGAGGAGACCTCAGCCACACCCTAGCGTGTGTGGACACGCACGGAGTCGAGCACGGCCTGAACGCCACCCCGCGTGATCACCAGCATGCTATCGTTCACCCGCTCCGTCTGGGGATAGTCGGCCCCTTCGATCACGATGCGGACATCGCTCATCTCGCGGGGCGCCCCCCTGGGGCGACGCGTAAACTGCAGGGTAAGCTGCTCGGTGAACTGCGTCGAGAGCGAATCGCCGGGCTCCAGCCAATGCGGTCGGCGAACGTTTTCATCCGGGCGCACCCGCATGTTCTGCACGCCGTCGTTGAGGGCCACCAGGAGCACCTCCAGCGTGTCCGGCAGAACCAGCACCGGAGGGGGGGCAGGCTCGGCGGGCGGGGCCGGCTGAGCCACGGCTTCGGGACGCGCTGGGTCTGGTTCAGGCACAGGGTCTTGAGTCGTACCCTCCCAGAACGACGGCCCCACGGTGACGGCGGCCACCACCAGCCCTGCAAAGATTAACCCCACCACCACGAGAGCCAGGCTGGGCCGCCCTGCGCCTGGGGACCGATCCGGGGAAGCCGATGCCTTCACAGGGGCTGCCTCGGGCGCCCGGCGCCCAGGAACTGGAGAAGGAGCCGGGGGTGGCTTCACGTCCAGTGGGGCCTCTTCGCCCTGAGCCACCGGCGCAGCTTGGACTTCAGGCTCGGGAGCGGGTGCTTCAGGTTCGGGAGCAGGCGCTTGAGCCTCGGGAGCGGGTACTTCCGGAACAGGGGCCGCCGCGGGGGCCGGAGCAGGGGGAGTGTCCGTAGGCTCCGCCCCCAGGGTGCCTTCGTACCGGCCCGCCCGCGCGGCATCAAGCGCGGCCAGCACGACGTCTGGGTCCAGCCCGACCAACCCCGCGTACTGACGCACAAAGGAGCGGACATAGATCTGGTTGGACTGGCCAGCGCCCACGAGCGCGTCGCGCTCGAAGGCTTCGATTTGCTCGACACGTACCTTGGTGGCCGCTTCGATATCCTCGAGGCGAACCTCTTGCTGCTCGCGTAGACGACGCAGGTCACGGGCCAGACGCTGGCCCGCTTCTTTCTGGGCTTCCCTCATGGGGAAAAGGGGGTTGGATCGACGCAGATCAGGACGGGCGTAGAGATGCTGCCGCAGTATACAACGCCGACCGGAAAAAGACCCCCGTCAGGCCTCGGGTTTGTCTCAGGCTCCCGTGTCCTGCGCCCTGGCTCAGGCGGTCTCCATCCTCGCGGCGCGAGGGTCTTGAGGTACCGCCGAGCGCACGCTATCGCGGGTGTGGAGCATGTAGAGGGGGCAGGCCTGTCGCTGCAAGATCCGGTCTGCCACACTGCCCAGAGGCAAGCGCCAATCGCAGGACCGGCCATGTGTGGGTAGCACCATCAGGTCCACCTCGTGCTCCTCGGCGAAGGCATTGATGTCCACCCCGGGGTATCCTACGCGCACATGGACCGTTACGCGCCCGACTCCGGCGGTCCGGGCTGACTCGGCGTAAGGGCGCAGCCGCTCCACGGCTCCGCGGACTACGCGTTCACGCGCGGTGTCTCCTTCTGTCCCAGCGTACACGAAGCCCGCCTGGAAGGCCGGTTCCACCACGTGCAGGAGCATCAACTCGGCGCCCCAGTGCTGCGCGAGCGCTTGTCCACGGTCAAAGGCCGCCAGCGACGCCTCGTAGAAATCAATCGGGACCAGTACCCGCTCTACCGCCCGGGTCTTTCTGGGCCGAGCCACCCACACCGGACACGGGGCGTGCTGTACCACGTGGGTGGTGATGCTACGCTGGCAGAGCACGGAGCGCTCCCGGTGATCCCGCATCCCCATCACCAGCAGGTCGGCCTCATGCGCGGTGGCCACGCGGCAGATGGCGTCGGCAGGGGATGCGCCCAGCACCTCGCCGTAGCTGAAGGCCACCGCCGTTTTCTCCGCTTGCTGGATCAGCCATCGCTCAATCTCTTCGGACACGGACGCCTGAGCCCCCTTGGCGGACCCCGGTGACAGATCCGCGCCGGGAGGTGCCACATGCACCACCTGCAGATGGGCGCCAAACTGCTCGGCCAGGTACAGGGCCTGTTCACAGGCGAGGCGGGCCGGCGTGGAATGATCAGTAGGGCAGACAATCGTGCGGATGACGGGCATGGGCTTCCTCGAACAGCTAACGATTCAATGAGGGGTTCGATACCGCGTTGACCGGATACGATCCAGAGCACGTCACCAAGAGGGGTGATCGGCTCTATCCGAGGTCAGTAATGAATCAACGAACACAGTACGAAAAAAATGTCAGTACGGCCCTGCATCCACATAAATAAATGAGGGCCGTTGCAGAACGAAGGCGATGGGCGTCTACCCCAGAAACGAGGAGAGGTAGCCGACCTATGAACAGACGTGTGTTCTGCGTGGCTTTACATATAGTTCACGTTTGGACCGGCCGAAGGTTTCGCCGTCCAGGCGCCCTGACGGTGCTTTCTTGCGCGCTCCTAGTGGCCCTCCCTGTGCACGCCCAGGAGGCGCAGACGGTAGGGCTCGGAGGAGCGGGCGCCGCTTCCCCATGGGCTCCAGCCTCACTCAATCCCGCCGCACCGGGACACCGTGAAGAGCCCAGCCTCACGCTGTCCGTCCACCAACCCTACGGCCTCCCCGCGTTGCGAGCCGCGAACGCCGCTCTCGTTCTCCCCCTCCGCGTGGTGGTGCTCGGGGCTGACCTCAGGGCTTTGGGCCAGACGCCGTACCAAGAGCATCACTGGGCCTTCTCTGCGGCCGCCACGTGGACCTTGCCAGGCGGTCGGCGCCTGCGGCTTGGGGTCCGCAGTGCCCTCCATCAGGTCTCGATAGCGGGCTACGGGCAGGCGCGGGCTGTGGGGCTTAGTGTGGGCTGGCTGGCCCCGCTCACCCCTTTTCTCGACGCCGGGTGCTCGGCTACGAATCTGAACCGCCCCCGCTGGACACGCCACAGCGCACTCCCGACGGGGCTCCAGTGTGGACTGGCCTACCGCCTACCAGCCGACGTGCACGTCGTGGCCGATGTACGCAAGGAGGCGGCCCATCCAGCGGAGGTAGCCGGGGGCGTAGCCGTCACCCTGGCGTCTGCGCTCATCGTACGGGTCGGCCTGACCACGTGGCCGGTGCGGACCGCGCTAGGGCTGAGCATCGACCTCGGTATCGGTCACGTCCACCTCGGGGCCGACCAGCACCCGGACCTGGGCTGGTCCCCCACCTTGACGCTGGAGCTCGCATGGTGACCTACCGCCTGTGGGGTCTCGTGGCGCTTGGCTTCAGCCTCGTCAGTCCCCCCGTTCTCGCTCAAGCATGCCAGGATGTCCCCGCCGATCGTTCCGCCCAGGAAGCCCTGACCTGGCTCGAACCGCTCGCGGAGTCTACACCCACCGCGCCCGAGGCCCTCGAAGCGTGGCTCGACCTGATCGACACGCCGCTGCCGCTCAACTCCGCCTCGGCAGAGGCCCTGGCCACGCTACCGCTCCTCGATCCGCTCCTCGCGGCGCGCATCGTGCGCGACCGGGATCGCCATGGCCCTTTTTTTCGGCTATGCGACCTGTCCCGCGTTGAAGGCCTCTCGCCGACCCTGACGCGACAGCTCACCCCCTTCCTGACCGTAGCTCCCCCGGCGCCATCCGCCCGCAGGTGGTCGGCCCAAGCCTGGCAGCGTCTCCAGCGGCCATCCTCGGCCGGCTCTTCTTCTTGGCCACGCTCCCTGCGCAGCTTCAGCCGCCTCTCGGCCACCTCTCAGCGGTGGACCCTGGGCCTAGCGCTGGAGCACGATCCCGCCGAGCGCATCGGCTGGGCGCCACAGCGTGGACACCGTGGCCTGGACCACACCGTGGCGTTCGTCGAGGCTGTGCCCACGCCACCACTCAGACTCGTGGCGGGGACCTACCGCGTGTCGGCGGGGCTAGGGCTCGCGCTGGGGCGTCCTTTCGGGGGCCGCAAAGGCGGTCATCCGGTCTCGCCCTTTCTGCCGCAGCGGGCCCGCCTGCGTGGGTACCAGGGCGCCTCTGAACACGGCTACCTGCAGGGCGGCGCCGTGCAGATGAGCCTCGGCGCTCACCTGCAAGGGCTGGTCTTTGCCTCGAGCCGTCGGCTGGACGCCACCCTGGCCCCCCACCAGACGTCCGCCACCGACGATACGCGCTGGTACGTCCGCAGCCTACGGACCTCAGGCCTACACGAGACGCCGGGCGAACAGGCAGGGCGGGGCATTCTGGGCGCCACCACCGTTGGCGGCGTGCTGACCACGCAAAGCGGGGCCTTCAGCGGGGGCCTCATCCACTACACCACCCGCTACAGCATCCCCTTTGATCCGGCCCACCCTACCCCATGGCGTTACCCGCTTAGCAGCGTGTACGCGTCTGCAGCCTTCGAAACCTGGCGCCTGTTCGGGGAAGTAGCCACCGACCATCGGGTGACGGCCTTCGTTGGAGGTGGGGCCGTCCGCACGAAGCATCTGGACCTCCTGGTACTGGGCCGGCGCTATCCGGAGGCGCTGCGAAGCCCTTTGGGGCAACCCATGGCCGATCAACAAGGCCCGCCGGCCAATGAGCACGGCCTGTACCTGGGGCTTACCCTCCGGCTGGCGGCCGCCTGGCGGATGGAGGGCCACCTGGATCAGGTGCGAGTCCCCGCCCCTCGCCCCTCACATCCCCGCCCCACCACAGGCCACGACCTCCGCGTCCGCCTCACCTATGCCCCTCGCCCTTGGGCCTCGGCCTACGTGCACATCACCCACCAGGCCCGCGACGTCCAAACGACGACGGGCCGGGTGGCCACCACCCAACCCGCTCACCGGCACAGTGTCCGGCTTCATGGGCAGATTGACCTCTCTCGTACCTGGCGCCTCGGCGTCCGCGCCGAACGGGTCCTGGCCACCGAAGGCCCCGCGTCGCACCAAGGGCACCTGATCTACCAGGACATCCGGTGGCGGCATCCCCGGGGCTGGCAGATCCGGGTGCGGCAGGCCTTCTTTGGCGCTTCCGCCTACCCGGCGCGCCTCTACATGGTCGAACCCAGCCTGTATGGCACCTTCTCGGTGCCCGCCCTCCACGAGGATGGGACGCGCTTGGCCGTCCGCATCGCGGGGCCCCTCACCCCAGCCCTGCACGCAGAAGCCTCCTATGGCCACACCCGCCAGTCCCACGCCCAGGACCCCGCCCCCACCCTCGGCCTGCAACTTCGCTGGCGGTGGTAGGGTGCTTAATCGCCGAGCCACAGCGTATCGAGATCAACGGAGGGCCTGGCTCCCGGCTCAGCGGCTCAGGTACAGATTGCGCACCAGGTAGGGGCGGCTGAAGTGCTCGTCGGTCAGCGTGTCCACGAAGGCAATGGCTTCGCCAGTGGATTTCATCTCGGGGCCGAGCTCTTTGCGCACCTCGGGGAACTTGTCCCAGGAAAAGACGGGCTCCTTGATCGCATAGCCTACCAGTTGGCTATCTAGCTCACCGGCCTGGCGGAACGTAGCCAGCTTAGCGCCCAGCATCAGCTGCGTGGCGATGTTGGAGATGGGGATGCCGGTGGCCTTGGCCACGAAGGGGACCGTGCGCGAGGCGCGCGGATTGGCCTCGATGACGTAGACCATGCCCTCCTTCACGATGAGCTGCACGTTGATGAGCCCACGCACCTCCAGGCGCCGCGCGATGTCCGACACGTACCGCCGAATCGTGCGGATCGTCTCCTCGGCCAGGTCGTACGGTGGCAGCACCGCTGTAGAATCGCCGGAGTGGACGCCCGCCGGCTCGATGTGCTGCATGATGCCGGAGATCCACACCTCCTCGCCGTCGTAGAGCGCGTCGGCGTCGATCTCAATGGCGCCCTCCAAGAACAGGTCGAGCAGGATCTCGTTGCCGGGGAGCAGGCGCCAGATGCGGTTGACGTATTCCTCGACCTCTTTTTTGTTGATGGCGATACGCATACCCTGCCCGCCGAGCACGTAGCTAGGCCGGATGAGGATCGGGTAGCCGATATCCTCGGCAGCGGCGATGGCCTCGGCCACGGAGTGCGCCACGCCGTAGGGCGGGAACGGGATCTCCAGCTCTTTGAGCACCTCGGAGAACTTGCCGCGGTCCTCGGCCAGGTCCATCATCTCGTAGGACGTGCCCAGGATGGGGATGCCGTGGTCTTTGAGGCGCCGCGCTAGCTTGAGGGCCGTCTGGCCGCCCAGTTGCACGATCACCCCGATCGGCCGCTCGTGCTCGATGACATCCAGGACCCGCTCCCAGTAGACCGGCTCAAAGTAGAGCTTATCGGCCATGTCGAAGTCGGTGGAGACGGTCTCGGGGTTGCAGTTGATCATGATGGCTTCGTAGCCCATGGCCTTGGCCGCCAGCACGCCGTGGACGCACGAGTAGTCGAACTCGATGCCCTGCCCGATGCGGTTGGGGCCGCTCCCCAGGATGATCACCTTCTCTTTGTCGGACACCGTGCTCTCGGTGTCGGTCTCGTATGAGGCGTAGAAGTAGGGCGTCTGCGCCTCGAACTCGCCCGCGCAGGTATCCACCACCTGGTACGTGGGGCGCACGCCGAGGCCCAGGCGATGGGCGCGTACCGTCTGCTCATCGACCTCGTCCTGCACTAGGTGGGCGATCTGGACATCGGAGAAGCCGTACCGCTTGATCTCCTGCATGAGGGGCGCATCCAGCTGATCCAGACGGTACCCCTCCAGGGCTTCTTCGATGCGGACCAGGTCCTGGATCTGATAGAGAAACCAGGGGTCGACCTTGGTGATGTCACTCACCTCTTCCACCGAGGCGCCCAGCTTGAAGGCGTTGCGGATCTGGAGGGTGCGGTCCCAGTACGGCTTGCGGAGCCGGTTGCGTACCTCAACGCGGTCCAGCTCTTCACCGGCGGCGCCGAGGCCGTGGTAGCCCAGCTCCAGGCTCTGCCAGGCCTTCTGGAGGCTCTCGGTGAAGGTCCGGCCGATGGCCATGACCTCCCCCACGGCTTTCATCTGCGTGGTCAGCTCCTCGTCCACCCCCTCGAACTTGTCGAAATTCCACCGCGGAATCTTGGTCACCACGTAGTCGATGGCCGGCTCGAAGCAAGCGCTGGTGGTGCCGGTGACGTCGTTGGGCAGCTCGTCCAGCGTGTAGCCTACGGCCAGCCGCGCGGCCACCTTGGCAATCGGGTAGCCGGTGGCCTTGGAGGCCAGGGCCGAGGAGCGGCTCACGCGGGGATTGATCTCGATGACGATCATGCGCCCGGTGCGGGGGTCGAACGCGAACTGGATGTTGCACCCCCCGGCGAACGTGCCGATCGAGCGCATGGCCCGGATGGCGGCGTTGCGCATCCGCTGGAACTGCTTGTCCGTCAGGGTCTGCTGCGGGGCCACCGTCACGGAGTCCCCGGTGTGGACGCCCATCGGATCCAGGTTCTCGATGGAGCAGATGATGATGACGTTGTCGTTGGCGTCGCGCAGCAGCTCTAGCTCGTACTCTTTCCACCCGAAGAGGCATTCTTCGATGAGCACCTGGTGCACGGGCGACATCTCCAGGCCGCGCATCACCTTGCGGTCAAACTCCTCGTGGGTCCACACGATGCCGCCTCCGGTGCCCCCCAGCGTGTACGACGGGCGGATCACCACGGGCAAGCCGCCCAGCTCCTGCGTGATCTCTTTGGCTTCCAGCAGGCTCTTGGCCGTGCGGCTTCGCGCCTGGTCAATCCCGATCTCCTCCATGAGGTCGCGAAAGGCCTGCCGGTCCTCGGTCACCTGGATGGCGTCGATGTCCACGCCGATGATCTCGGTCCCCACCTCGTCCCAGAAGCCGCGCTCCTTGAGGGTCTGCGCTAGGTTGAGGGCCGTCTGGCCGCCCATCGTGGGGAGGACGGCATCCGGGCGCTCCTGCTCCACGATCTCCGCGATGGAGGCGGGTGTGAGGGGGCGCAGGTACACGGTGTCGGCCGTGACCGGGTCCGTCATGATGGTGGCGGGGTTCGAGTTGACGAGGACCACCTCGTACCCCTCCGCTCGCAGGGCCCGAGCCGCCTGGCTGCCGGAATAGTCAAACTCGCAGGCCTGCCCGATCACGATGGGGCCAGAGCCGATGAGCAGGATTTTATTGATGTCGGTGCGTTTGGGCATAGGGAGAGGAAGGCAAAACGGACAATCAACACGTCTTGATAGGGGCACGATATATCGTGCCCCTACCGAATATCGCGCCGCTACCGCGCCGCATACACGGGCACGCCGCGGTGGACGGAGATGGCCTCCAGGAAGGCCTCGAACAGGTAGCGGCTGTCGTGCGGACCTGGGGAGGCTTCCGGGTGGTATTGCACGGAGAAGCCGACGAATCGCTTGAAGCGGAGGCCCTCCACGGTCTGGTCGTTGAGGTTCTGGTGGGTGATAGACGCGACCTCGGGGGGCAGCTGCTCGCCACGGACGGCAAAGCCGTGGTTCTGGGTGGTCACCTCCACGGTGCCGGTCTCCAGGTTCTTGACTGGATGGTTGGCGCCTCGGTGGCCCACGTACATCTTGTACACGTCCAGGCCTTCCGCCAACGCCATGAGCTGATGGCCCAGGCAGATGCCAAAGAGCGGCAGCCCCGTCTGCGTGGCGGCCTGGACACGCCTCACGGCGTCCGGCATCGCCCGGGGGTCTCCGGGGCCGTTCGAGAAGAAGAGGCCATCGGGCTGCCAGGCCAGCACGGCATCCAGCTCCGCCTCGGCCGGAAAGATGCGGACGCTACACCCGCGGTCCCGAAACATGCGCAAGATGTTGGTCTTGACCCCGAAATCGTAGACCGCGATGCGCGCGCCGGGCCCCTCCGAGAAATCATACGCTTCGTCGCCCGTCACCCGCGAGGCCAGTTCCAGGCCTTCCATGGACGGCCACGCCTGGGCTTTGGCGATCAAGCTGTCGTCGTCCAGATCGACCGACGAGATGACGGCGTTCATCACCCCCTGGTCCCGGATGTGCCGCACGAGGCGGCGGGTGTCCACCCCACTGATGCCCACGAGCTTGTAGCGACGCATGAACCGATCCAGCGACTCGTCGGCCAGGAGGTTGGAGTACCGATGGGTGAAGGCACGCACCACGAAGCCCGCCACCATGGGGCGGACGGCTTCCATGTCATCGTCGTCCGCCCCATAGTTGCCGATGTGGGGGTAGGTCATCATCATGATCTGCCCGTAATAGGACGGGTCCGTGATGATCTCTTGGTAGCCGCTCATGCTGGTGTTGAAGCACAGCTCGCCGCCGGTCTCGCCGTGATGGCCGATGGCCAGGCCGGACACGACGGTGCCATCGGCCAGAGCCAGCTTGCAAACGGGGGCGTCTTGGTGGGCCGGGTGTAACATGGTGGTAGAAATCAGGCGTGGAGAGTGGAGGCGGCGCATCCGGAGGCCAGCAAACCGTTCAGACACAAAAAAACCTCCCCGGAAACCGAGAAGGATCACGCGCAGGCAGCGGCAGGGGACAACGGAGGACCGGGTACAGCGGGCATGTGCGTACACGCAAGCGGGTCAGCGAATGCCAAAACATACGGCGGCGGCCCCATCCGATTCAAGCGCTACCGGTGCTTTCACACGGCGCTCACGATAGAACGGGGCCGAGGCGGGGACCTCGTTTTGACCCGATCCGCGTCAACCCTTTCCAGGCTCGGCCGTAGTACACCCGCAGGCCCTCTACCACTTGGGCACCTCGGGCCTGGATCTCGTGCCGGGCCCTTGCGTTTTTGCCACCCGTGGCGCATTCCCGCACATACCGCACCTCGAGCGCCTACACCGTGCGCTTCCTCGGCTGCCTCGTAGGCAGCTTGGTGGTGCTGATCGCGCTCATCAAGCTCTGGCCGGTGCCGGACCCCGAGGCCGAGCCCGAGACAACGCTGGTGGTCCGGGGGCAAGAGCTGATTGAGATTGATCAGATCCTGCCGACCAGTCAAGAAGAGCGTCGCCCCCCGCCGCCCGCCCCCCTCCTGCCCGTCGTGGTGCCCGACGACGTGCTGCTGGAGGACGAACCCCTCGACCTGTCCGACCAGTTCCTCCTCACCGAGGAGCCTGGAGAGGACGCGGAGGTCCGGGAAGGGGTGGCCGAAGGACAGGAGGCGTCCACCCGTGGCACGATGACTGGGCCCAAAGCCGTACGCTTTGTGGAGCCCGAGATGACCCGGGCGGCGCGGCGGCGGAACGTTCGTGCCGTGATCATCGTCGAGGTATCCCTGGATGTCCGAGGCCGCGTGCAGGACACCAACATTCTGGAACGTTACCTGCTGGGCCGAGACGAAGCCGAGCGGGAGGCCGTACCCGAGGTGGGCTATGGCCTGGAGGAAGCCGCCCTCGCAGCGGCCCGCCGGTGGCTCTTCCGCCCTGCGCAAGAAAATGGCGTGGCGGTGCCCAGCACAACAACCCTCACCTTCAGCTTCGGCGTCTAGGCCCCGACGCTGCTCTACTCTCCCTCTAGCTCTCCGCTGATCCGCACATCCCCATGGAGATCAACCCAGAATCCACCACCGATACGGCCACCGAGGCCCCCCTACCCACTGAGAGCCCCCATCACATCGCTCGGATCGAGACCGGCCGCACGCTGGGCTGGCAAGTCCGCGTGACGCGGCAAGGCACCCGCCATACCCGTTTCTTCAGCGACGGCGTCTGCGGAGGCCGAGCCGAAGCCCTCGAGGCCGCCATCGTCTACCGAGACGAACTGCTGAAAACCCTGCCTGAGCGTATGGATCGAGGGGACGCCGCCAAAAAGGCCGGCGAAAGCCGCAATGCGTTGGGCGTGGCCGGGCTACACCTAACGCTGCGCGCCGAGCGACGGGCCACGAACGCTCCCAAGAAAACCTGGGTCCTGGTGGCGCAGCAGCCTTATCAAGGCGCTCGGCGTTCGTTCTCACTCGACAAATGGCCCCTCCGCAAGGCCGTGTGGCAAGCCGTAGCGTTTCGCTTCGAAGGCGACGCGCTGATGGCCCCCCACAAACGAGACGAACTGCTCGCCCTCTACCGTCAGGCGTACAAGGCCATCGGGCGTGAGCTCAAACAGCGCAAGCGCGCGCTTAAGAAGCAGGCCGCCGCCGAACGGAAGGAGCGCACGCAGCGCGAAGCGGACCGCGCACAGCACGAGGCCCAAACGACAAAGCCAGACGCCGGGCTCGACTGACCGGCCCTCCGGTCCTACGGATGACCGTCTGCCGCCACGGTCTTGACGAGGCGGTCCGTCAGCGTGCGCAGCAGACCCGGACGATCCAGAAAGGAGTCTGCGGGCCTGGGGGCAGGCCTGGACGTACGGCCGGCTGCCAGCTCGTCGAGGACGCGCCGAGCTTGCGCAACCTGCGCACGTAGGTCGTATTGCTTCTCCACAAACCGCCGGTACTGGGCGCCCTCGGCGGCAGGGGCTTCGATCAGCTCGACGGCCTCTTCCACCGTGCGGAACAGCAACTCGTGCGGCCAGATCTCCTCCGCACAGGGGAAGTGGTGGATGACCGCCCGCCGCCCCCGTGCCATGGCCTCGGCGATGGCATAGCCAAAGCTCTCATGGAGGCTCGTGGAGAGCAGAGTGTGCTTGTCGGCCAGCCAGGCGGCCATGTCCTCTTGCCACCCATCAAACTGAACGTGGTCTTGCAGCCCAAAGGCTTGAACCTGATGGCTCCAGTACCACTCGAGCATGGGATCCTGAAACGTACCGGCTATGGACAACCGGTAGCGGGCATCGTTGGCCACCAGGGCGGCCAGTACCTGAAGGAGGAGCACGGGGCTCTTGCGGGCATGGAGATAGCCCACGAAAGCCAGCTGATGGTGGTCAGCAGGGGGCGCCAGGTCATACCGCTCCAGGTCGACGCCGTTGCGGAACACCTCGATGTGGGGCTGCGCCGGGAGGTTGGGCCAGCGCGTCTTCAGCAGGGTCTCCAGGTGCGGAGCCACCACCAGCAGGCGGTCGATCTGAGGCCATGCCACCTGGCCGGGGTAGTCGCTGAAAACCTCAAAGCGATGGAGGCGACACACCACCGGCTTCGCGACTGCCTCCGGGCGGGTACTGGCGTACACCGCCACGTCGTTGCACCACTCCAGCCAGATGAGATCCCCCCAGGCCAGGGCGGCGTCGACCTCGTCGGTGCTGTGGACGGTCCACTTGCGAACTTCATAGGTGTCCGAAAGCCCCCTCAGGAGATCATCGAGGAATTGATCGAGGGTGGCCGAGACCAGAACGGACAGGCGTGGTTTGGCAGACATACGGCGTAGGGGTTTAAACGGGGGCCGGAGAGGCCGTCTCGGAGGCGGTGTCGTCCTCGGAACCCGCCATGGATTCGAGGTCGCGCTCGGCGTCGAGGAGATGCTGGCTCCAGGCGGGGTAGCGATCGGTCAGACGCTGGGCGATCTGGCGGGCCTCCTCAGGCCGCTCCAGCGCCAGGGTGATGCGGAGCAGCTCAATGAGCGCCTCGGGGCTTTCCTCTTGTTGAAGGGAGCGCTGGACGGCCTCCAGGGCGCGCAGGTACTGGCCTTGGGAGCGGTCGATGATGGCTTGGAGCACCCAGGCGTAGGGCTCTTCCTCAAACTGGGCGACCCCCGTCTCGGCCAGCGCCTCAGCCCGCGTCCAGTCCTCGGCGCTCAGCGCGGCCTGGAAGGCCTCGATGTGGGCAAAGAACGAAGACGTTCCCTCTTGGGCGGCGGCGGCGTTGGCCGCCTGGAGGGCCTGCGCTTCTTCGGCCGCCCGGGCCGCCTCCAGCGCACGAGCCCGCAGCGTCTCAGCGGCCTGGAGCTTGGTATCCGTGTCGTAGACCGACCGGTTGTTGAGGATGACCTGGGCGCGCGAGGCCTCGAAGTCACGGAGCACGTCTTGATACACGCCGGTATCGTGGCGCCGGTACTGGAACAGCGGACGCGAAACGAGTTGGCCGCGAAACCCCGCCGCACTGGCGGCGACCCAGAAGTCCCAGTCCTCCATCCCCCGCACATTGGTCCGGTACCCTCCGACGGCCTCCCACACGCCGCGCCGGTAGAGCCCGCAGTACGGGATGTAGTTGCGGCGATAGAGGCGTGTGGGGTCGAAGGGTCCCGACGGCGCCAGCAGGTCGCCCGCGCCCACGTCCTGGCGGTGCGTGTACGCAAAGGCCAGCCCCGGGTTGGCTTCCAGCACCGCCACGGTTTCAGCGAGGAAGGTGGGCGCCAGCCGATCGTCGGCGTCCAGGCACAAGATGTAGGGCCCTTCCACGGCCTCGATCCCTGCGTTGCGCGCATGGGCAGGCTGGCCCGAGTTGGCCTGGTTCCGCACCCGAACCTGGCCTGGGTGGGCCTCGGCCAGCGACTGGGCGACGGTCTCTGTCTCGTCCGTGCTACCGTCGTTGACGATCAGGATCTCGACCTGGGGGTAGGTCTGAGCCAGGACACTCTCGACGGCCTCGGGCAGATAGTGGGCGTAGTTGTAGCACGGGATGACGACTGACACCTGCGGGAGCAGCACCTCGTCCTCACCGGTCGCCTCGCCGGTCGTTGCGACGATCGACGCGGCCTCTGCCGATACCGCGTCTCGGCGCCCGGGTAGGGCCTGCTGGGGGCCGCGCAGCAGGGCCTCGAACTCGGGCGGCCACTCGGCTCGATGCGCGCCCAAAAAGGTGTAGGCCGTCTCGGCTTCTGGCGTGGACGGGGATGGGGCCTCACCATCGAGCCACGACGCCACCAGGTGGGCCGCCGCTAGGCCGCGTCCGTACGACTGCCGCAGCGCCACCCCGCGATGCCGCAGCAAGAACTGCAGCTGGGGCCGGTCCAGCAGGCCCTCCCGTAGTAGGTAAAAGCCGCCCACGCACATGGAGAGGAGGTGCATGGTGATCTTCTCGACGGTGTAGCTGGCCTTGGCCGAGAGTGAGTCCGCGTGGAGCAGGCGCATGTACACCCCCTGAGGCATCACTTCGATACGGCGCTCGGGGTGCTGAGCACAGAGCCGCACCTGCCGTACGTAGTCCTCGCTCACCCGAAACAGCTCCTCCACGGGCACGGCACGCACCTCCTCGGTGCGGTACATCGTGCCGGCATTCATCGCCCGCATCTCGCCGGACTGCACCATGAACACGAGCCACTCCAAGGCCGACATTCGGTGGTAGGGCCACCGGTCATACTGGAGGCGCATCTGGGCCTGTTCATCAAAGGCCACCACGTAGGGCATCGTGGCCATGAGCACGTCGGGGTCGGCCAGCGCGTCGTTCGCTTGGGCCAGGAAGGCCTGGGCGTCGGCCAGGTAGTCATCGTCATCGCAGAACACGACGTGGGGCGTCTCGGCGATCTTCAGGGCGATCCGGGCCGCTTTGGCGGGGCCGCCGTTCTCGGGGTAGGCGTGCACCCGGAGCTGAGGATGCTGAGCCGCCAGCGCTTCGACCTGCGCCTGGGACTCAACGGGCGAGCCGTCGCAGACCAGGTGAACGGGCAGATCGTCCCACAGGCCCTCTTCCAAGTAGTGCTGCAGGTAGGCCACCCGCTGGTGGAACGGCATCAGGATGGTCGCGGCCGGAGCAGGGGCGGCACGCGAGGTCTTCAAAGGTCGGAGCATGAGCGTTGGGAGCCGGGATCGTCGGGGGACCAGGTCGGTCAAGCGTGGGGCAAGGACTGTACCACCTCGGCGCCACCTACCATGGCCCACGTGAGAGGCGTGCCGCGCTGGAGCGGTTGAGCGGCTCGGCGCCCCAGGAGATCGTCGTAGTAGCGCGGCGCGAGACCGTGGCCGGGGCGGATGATGCGGATGTTCTCTGGCGTGAGGGGCGCTCCGGCCGGCACATCTTCGACCACGAAGACGGAACGGCGAAACACGATGCTGGCGTGCTCGGGGCCAGACGGTCCGTACCGAGGAGGCCCGAGCGCCGCCTGGGCGGTCCGCACGGCCTCCGCCATGGCCTTGAACTCGTGCGGCTCCAGGGAGAAGGCGGCATCGGGGCCGGGCGTGGAACGGGAGAGGGTGACGTGTTTCTCGATGAGGCACGCGCCCAGCGTGGCGGCCGCCACCGGCACGGCCAGGTCCAGCGTATGGTCCGAGAGGCCCATCGGCACCTCGAAGGTGTCGGCCAGGTGCGGGATGGCGCGCAGATGCATGGCCTCGGGAGGCGCCGGATAGGCACTCACGCAGCGCAGCAGGACCAGCTCCTGGCACCCCGCCTCGCGCAGGGTGCGCACGGCCTCGTCCAACTCACCGAGCGTGGCCATCCCGGTCGACAGGATGACGGGTTTCCCGGTCCGGGCCACCGTGCGGAGCAAAGGCAGGTGGGTGTTTTCGAACGAGGCCACCTTGAAGGCAGGCACGGCCAGCTCCTCTAAGAAGGCCACGGCGGTATCGTCGAACGGCGTCGAGAAGAAGTCGAGACCCAGGTCTGTGGCGGCAGCCTGGAGGCGCGCATGCCACTCCCAGGGGGTGTAGGCCTGCTCGTAGAGGCGGTACAAGGTGGTGCCGGACCAGGGCGTCCCTTCAATCTGGAAGGGCGGCCGGTGGCTGTCGATCGTGAGGGTGTCCGGCGTGTACGTTTGCAGCTTGATGGCGTCGGCGCCAGCGCGTTTGGCCTCCTCCACGAGGCGCACGGCCCGCTCCAGGTCGTGCCCATGGTTGGCCGACAGCTCGGCCACCAGGTACACCGGCTGTCCGGCCCCGAGGCGGCGCCCATTGAGGGTGATGAAGGGAGCAGGGGTCATGGCGCGTCTGGGTTGGGCGTATCAGGGACGGCGTCGAGGTGGAGGCGGAGGTAGATCTTCTGCCCCCCCTCACGGATGAAGGCGCCGCGATGAGGCGGAAAGGTGCGGGCGCGGAGCCGGTTGAGGAGGTCGCGGCCCGTGTAGGTGGCATCCAGGTCGATCTCGTCCAGCGCCTTCACGTCACGCCGGGCATGGTAGGTGCCGGCCTCGGCAGGCTGCGGCTTGGGTACGAGGGTCCCAGCCTCCAGCGCTGGCCATGACGCCTGGAAGAGGCGGACGGCGGCCTGCTCCAGGCGCGCGTAGAGCGTGGCACCGGTATCTGTGGGGTGGGTGGGGACGGGGCGCTGGGCCAAGACGGGGCCGGTGTCGATGCCCGCGTCGATCTGATGCAGCGTGACCCCGGCGGGCGTCTGGTCGACGAGGCTCCACACGTTGGGATAGGCCCCTCGGTTGTACGGCAAGAGCCCCGGATGCAGGTTGACGAGACCACGCGGGAAGCAGGAGATCAGGGCTGGCTCAAAGAGGTAGCCGAAATAGATGGAGAGGCCCATCACAGGCTGAAGTGCCTCCACCGCGGCCCGGGCCTCTGGCGTCCGGAGCGCGGCGCCGTCCAGGCGCGGGACGTCCGGAAAGGCCGCCTCGATCTCGCGGCCGTAGCGCCGCCGCCCCGCCGGGTGCAGCACCAGGCCCACCACCTCGGCGTCCTGACGGGCCAGCCACCGCGCCACCTGCCACCCCACCCATCCGTTGACGAAGAGCAGGACCTTCATGCGCGTAGGCCCGCGGGCTGGCTCTCAGCGTGGAGGCCGTAGGGATCTGTGGCAATCACCTGTAGCAGCGACTCCACCACCCGCTGGGCCCCGCCTCCGTCGACCAGCGGCGGGCCCGCCGCACGCATGGTGGCCTGTGCCGATGGGTCCCCCAGGAGCTCTGTCAAGGCGTCGGTGAGGACGCGGGCGAGCATGCCAGAATCTAGGTCGCCGACCTCGCCCAGGGTCCAGGCGATACCCGCCTTCTCGGCGGCCTGGGCGATAGGCTGCTGGTTGGGAGCCACCGTGAGCAGCAGACTGGGCACGCCCAGCCGAGCCAGCTCCCAAGTGGTGCTTCCTGCGGCGGCCAGGGCTACTGTGGCCGGCCGGAGGAGGGGCACCAGGTCCTCAACCGCTCGGTGCACCGTGGCCCACGACGTGGCCTCGACATCATGCAGCCAGGCCTCGGGACCGGCGTAGGCAGGACCGAGGATCAGGTCGGCCTTCAGATCAGGATGGAGGATCCGGGCCGCGTGCAGCGTCTCCCAGGCCGTCTGGGTCAGGCCAGCCGCATCGCTGCCCCCGAACGTCACCACAACGCGAGGCGCTCCGTCTGGGACATCTGCGAGGGGCTGAGCCTGGGCGAACTCGCGCCGAAGCAGCGCGTGGCGAAGACCCAGCAGCAGTGTCGCGTGGTCGGGGCGCTCGTGGTAGGCGTGCGGGGTAGCGTGGGGATTCTGGTTGAGGATCACCGGCGCCGTGTAGGGCGCGGCATGGGCCTCGTCATCGATCCACAGCACAGGGAGGCCGGCTTCGGTGAGGATCTGCTGATAGGAGGCATCGAACGCGTACCCGTCCACCACGCAGGCCACCGCTCCCAGCACGCGGGCCGTCAAGAGCACCTGCATAGGATCGTCCGCCGCGTGGGGTTCTAGGAGGCGAAGCGCACAGGAGGCGCGCAGGAGGCGCTGCTTGAGGGCCTCGGGTGGAGGCGCCATCAGGTACAGCACCCGCCCTCCTTGGTCCTGCCATGCTTGGGCCAGCGCCAGCGTACGCATCACATGTCCAATCCCGATCTCGGATGAGGCGTCGGCGCGGATCAGGAGGAGGCCGGGCGGCCTCTGCGTATCGATCTCCGTCATGCGTCTACCGGTTTCTGCGCAACGTGCGCGTTCAGCGACACCCACGCCGGATGGCGTTCCAGCACCGCCAGGACGTCGGTCCAAGCGAAGTCATCCGTTTCGAAAGCGCGGTAGATGCGCTCGGCGAGGGCCAGGTCGTCGGGGGTGTCCACGGTCCAGCGGTGCGCACTGAGGTCTTCGGGGTGCCGGATTCCGCCCAGCTGAAACCGATGCGGATGCTGATACAGATAGGGCGTCACGTGCTCACGCTGGCTGGGCGTAGTGGCCTCGCGCCCGGCACGCTCCAGGGCCGCCCGCCGCACCACCTCCACGTCAAGGCCTCGCGGAAACGTGCGCACCGGCCAGAAGGTGGCGGCGTAGTCGAGTGCCGGGTCAGCCCATGTGGCCTCAATGGTGGCATCGATCAAGGCGGGGTCAACCATCGGACAGTCGGCCGTGATGCGGACGATCCAGGAGGCCTCGGCTCGCTGCGCGGCCTGGAGGTAGCGGTCGAGGACGTCGGTCTCGTTGCCTCGGAAGACCGGCCAGCCGTGCTGCTCGCAGCGGGCCACGAGGGGGTCATCGGAAGGGTGGACGGTGGTAGCCACCACTACGTCGTCCAGGCGGGTGGCACGCTGCACGCGGCGTACAACGCGCTCCAGCATGGGCCGGCCGCCGAGGTCGCGGAGCACCTTGCCGGGTAGCCGGGTGCTGCCCATCCGGGCCTGAATGATGGCCACCACGCTCATGCGGCCACCTCGCGGGGCATGCCCTGCCGGGGCGGTACCGAGTGGGTCGGGAGGCTGTGCTCGTACACGGCCTCGCAGAGGGTCCGGACGACGCGCTCTACGTCGGCCCGCTCCATGGCGGGGAAGAGCGGCAGCGTCAGGATCTGGGCATACGCGGCCTCTGCCTGCGGACACAACCCCGGGCGCAAGCCGTGCTCCTGCTGATAGTACGGGTGCAGGTACACCGGCAGGTAGTGTACGTTGACGCCCAGTCCGTGCGCCCGCAGATGGCTGAACACCTGAGCACGGTCCACGGGCAGCACCTGTTCGTCGACGCGGATCACGTAAAGATGGTAGGCATGGGTGCGATCGGGGCGCCGGTGCAGGGGCTGCAAGCCTGGAAGATCGCGGAGGAGCTCGTCGTAGTGGGCGGCCAGGGCCTGACGGCGGTGTGTCCACGCCGACAGCTTCCGAAGCTGCGACCGGCCGAGGGCACATTGGACGTCGGTGAGCCGGTAGTTATAGCCGAGTTCGGTCATGCTGTAGGTCCACGTGCCGGCGGCGGCCCGCGCCCGATCATCCGTGGTGATGCCGTGTTGCCGGAACTGGCGCATGCGGGCGGCCCAGTCTGCGCGGTCCGTGGTGACGAGCCCTCCCTCGCCCGTGGTGATGGGCTTGACGGGGTGCAGGCTGAAGGTGCTCAGGTCGGCCACGGCGCCCACGGCGCGCCCCTGGTACGTGGCACCCAGCGCGTGGCACGCGTCGGCCACGAGGGGGAGGCCGCGCGGCGCGGTGAGGGCACGGAGAGCGTCGTAGTCGCACGGCTGCCCGGCGTAGTCCATGGCCACCACGGCCTTTGTGCGCGGGGTGAGGCGCGCCTCGACGGACCGCGGGTCCACCAGCAGCGTAGCGGGGTCGACGTCCGCGAAGACGGGCGTGGCGCCTTGGTAGAGGACCGCGTTGGCAGTGGCCGCAAACGTCAGCGCCGGCACGATCACCTCATCGCCCGGGCCTACACCCAGGGCATGCATCGCGGCGTGGAGGGCGGCGGTGCCGCTGCTCACGGCTACGGCCTCGGCCGTGCCCACGTGGGCGGCGGCCTCAGCCTCGAACGACGCCACCTCGGGCCCCGTCGTCAGCCGGTCGGCCCGTAGCACGCGCACCACGGCCTCGATGTCGTCGTCGCCGATCTGCTGACGGCCGTACGGGAGAGGGGCCGGGGTCTCGGCGGCGGGCGCCAGCGGGGGCAGGCCCACGCGCTCGCGGAAGGCGGCGGCGGTGAGCCACCAGTCGTTCTGATCACTGCTGTAGGTGAACCCCTCGGGGCAAGGCGTGCCCCCGTGGGCGTCCGCGTAGGCCTCGCGGATCGACTCGAAGTGGCCGGAGAGCGGCAGGATGCGATAGTGGTCGTCGTACGCCAGCGTCTGCCGCGCATCGTCGGCCGAGATCATGACCTCGTGCAGCTTCTCACCGGGCCGGATGCCCACCTCCTCGATGCGGCACTCGGGCGCGATGGCGTGGGCCAGGTCGGCCATGGACATGCTGGGAATGCGGGGGATGTAGACCTCGCCCCCCTGCATGGTCTCGAGCGCCTGCAGCACGAAGGCGACGGCCTCGTCCAGCGTAATCCAGAACCGGGTCATCCGGACGTCGGTCACCGGCAGCACCCCCGTCTCCCGCTTCTTCAGGAAGAGGGGCACTACGCTGCCCCGGCTGCCCAGCACGTTACCATAGCGCACCACGCTGAAGCGCGTCCCGTGCTCCCCCGCGTAGTGGTTGCCCGCCACGAACAGCTTGTCGGAGCACAGCTTGGTGGCCCCGTACAGGTTGATGGGGTTGGCCGCCTTGTCGGTGCTGAGCGCCACCACCTTCTTCACACCCCGATCGATGGCCGCGTCGATGACGTTCGCGGCCCCCAGGATGTTGGTCTTGACCGCCTCCATGGGGTTATACTCGGCGGCTGGCACCTGCTTGAGCGCCGCCGCATGCACCACCAGGTCTACCCCATCAAAGGCCCGGTACAGACGGTCTTTATCTCGGACATCGCCAATGAAGTAGCGGAGGGCGGGGTATTCAGAAGGCGGGAAGGCCTGGCGCATCTCGTGCTGCTTCAGCTCGTCGCGGCTGAAGATGATGAGCTTGCGCGGAGTGTGCCGGGCCAGCACATCGGCCACGAAGCGGCGGCCGAAGGAGCCGGTGCCTCCGGTGACCAGCACAGTCTTGTCGTTCAGCGGGTCCATAGGGCGTGAGGATGAGCGAGGGCGGGCCCTCCTGGGGGTCAGGCGTTGCGCGGATAGAGGGTAGCCAACCAGCGCTGTTCGTCGGCTTCGGTGCGGGCTTGTTCCTCGGGTGAGGGCGGACGGCACACTGGGGCTTGGTCTAGCAAGATGCGGGCCACCCGGTCGAGGTGAGGGTCTTGGCCCGGCTCCAGCGCGCTCAGCGCTGTGTAGGCCAGCTCGCCTTCGCGCGGCGTGATCATGCGCACCAGGGGGAACGGTACGTTCTCCCGGAAGAAGAGGGCGTAGGCGAACCGCATGGCCTGCTGCTGCACCTCTGGCCGCCGAGCTCGGGGGGGGAGGCGCAACGCCTCGCGCAAGGCATGCCCAAACTGGACGGGGCTGTGCACCGTGCGCACGAAGGGAAGATCGCTGACGAGCGAGGTAGAGGCTTCGATGACGTGCGCCCCTTGGCACGCCATCTCCAAGCCCACCGTGCTGTTATAGACGAGGCCCACGGTGGCCGCATGCATGAGGGCGTAGGAATCCACGGCGTCCTGCGGCATGATGAGCCGCACCGTGGGTGGTAGCTGGTCCCGGAGCGCCTCCAGTTGGGCCAGCTGCTCCTGGTTGGTGCCGTTGGCTCGTTTCCCCGCGATGTTGGGATGAGCCCGGATCACGAAGTCCAGGCCGGGTTGAGACGCCGCGAACTCCACGGCCGCTTGCACCCAGGCCTGCTGGCTAGGGAAGGCGCCCACGATCTCGTCGGAGCCGATGCGCTCGTCTTCGGAGCTGGTGAACAGCACCCACAGGGGGCGTCCTTCCTGGAGCCCGAGGGCCGCCCGCACCTCGTCTGCCGCCTGGGAGGGCGCGTTGAACGCCGTCCAGTTGGTATTGCGGCCTTGAGCGCGGTCGTTGAGGTAGCCCTGTACCCGCTCAAGCTCCGCCGTCGCGAGGGGCACGCCGCCCCAGGCTTGCCACAACGCCTTGCGCGGCTTGAGGCTGTTCACCTGCACGTTGACGGCCAGGCGGAGGCTCTCGTTGAGCCACCCGCGCTCATGGGTGACCACCCGGATGCCGCGTCGCCGGGCCAGCTCCAGCGCGATGCGCGTGGAGGACATCCGTCCGTTGAACAAAAACAGGACATCCGGGGCGGCTTGGTCCAGGAGGCGTTCTAACCCTTGGGCCGCCACCCATCCGCTGTAGAGGTAGCGGCGGATGATCATCTCGGTCTGCTCGTCCTCGACCACGAGGACGTTGCGCCGGAGGTGGGTGTGCACGGAGCTCTTGATCCAGGCCCCGAGGGTCCAGTCCTGGTAGGTCGCATCGAGGAGGCGGTGCGTGGGCACGGACGCGGCCCAGGTGCGGGCCTCGGCGTAGTCGCTGGGCTGGAGGTGCTGGCCCAGCCACTCGTAGGGCGCCTGCATCTCCCAGAACAGGCGCGTCACCGAAGCCTGACACTCGGCGCAGGACAAGCGGTGCCGGGGCCGGGTGGCCGCCCAGAACAGGTCGCACTCGGCGTAGAGGGCGTTGCACAGCACGTGGCGGACCTCCGCGCCGCGCAGGCGCAGCGCGTGCAGGATGGTCAGCTCCCACAGTCCGTGGAGACGCCACATGTTGTAGGGCGCGTAGCAGAGCACCTGGGGCACGCTGGTCCGTCGCTGTCCGGACGACGCCACGTCTACGGCGTCGGTCCACACGTCGAGCTGGTGCTGCGTGGTGCTGGCGAGGCGGCGCTGCAGGGCCTCTCGTTCCGGCGAGGACGGCACCCGCTCGTGATACCGGACGAAGGCATCCACGGCCAGGTCGAGCTGGTCGTGCGCGATGAGGGTTTCCACGAGCGCGTAGAACGCCGGAGCGTGGGCTGGGCGCTGGACGAGGGCCTGCTCGTAGTGCTGGATGGCGTCTACGAGGCGCCCCAGCTCCAGGCACGCTTGCGCGGCGCCCAAACGGGCCTCGCCGCTCTGGGGGAAGCGCTCGATGACGTGCTCGTAGACGATCAGCGCCTCATCAGGCCGCCCCGCCAGGAGGCGAGCCTGGGCCTCCCGGAGCAGCGACGGTAGGTCGCGCGGAGCAGGATCCATGAGGGCGTAGCGGGTCGATGAGCAGGGGATGGTGCAGGCGCTGTCCTCGTCAAAACCCTTGCCAAGCTCCGGGTAGGCGCATTGCGGGTGGGCCAACCGTTTCCCGCAGGCCTCCGCTCCACGCTTGCGGGCCGCACAGGGCCCGTGTCCAAGAAATTTCTTCCGATGCCTCGGCAAGGCACGCCCCTGCAGGCGCCTACGATGGCCGGGTCAGAGGCGCATCGGCCGCGAGGCTGGGCGGGCTGGCACCGTTCTTGCCCAAGCCCTCATCATACAAGGACACCCCGGTGCCGCCCCGCTGAGCCGGACGGTTTTTTCGCTTCATCCTGCAGTAGGCTTCGTTATGTTCCGCTCTCCTTCCTCTCCTGATTCCATGCCCCGCGTCTCGGTTGTCATCGGCGCGTCCCTTGCGCACGAGGCGCTGGCGCCGTGCCTGGACGACCTCTTCACCCAGTCGCTCTACCGCGCAGGCAGCGTCGAGGTCATCGTGGCTCATCCGGAACGCGAGGCGGATGTCCCCCCCTCGATCCAGCTGCTGCGGGACGCCAACCCGGCCCTGCGCCTGGTCACCGTGCCGGGCGACGCCACCATGGGCGCTCGTTGGAACCATGCCCTCGAGCAGGCACACGCGCCCTACGTGATGCTGCTGCGGGTGGAGGACCGGCTGCGGCCCGATGCCTTGGACCGACTGGCCACCTACCTAGTGGATCATCATGAGGTGGATGTGGTCTACGCGGACCAGCTGCTGACGGCCAAGCCGGAGGAGGTCTACCACAACACGACGTCCAGCTACCGCTGGAACCTGCCGGCCTATCGCGCCGAGCTGATGGAGCGGGGACCCATCCTGGGCACACAGCCCCTGTGGCGCCGCGCCCTGTACACCGCACACGGACCGTTCTCCACGAACTACGCCGAGCTTCCCGACTACGCGTTCTGGCTTCGGGTGGGCGAGGACGCCACCTACGCCCGCTATCCGGACATCCTGGGCCTGTGCCTGCTCCACGCCACGCGCCTGGCGGGGCTCGACCGCGACATCCAGGCGATCCAGCACGCCCACGGTTTGGAGCCTGTCACGCAGGCCTACTTCATGAACCCAGTGGAAGTCACCACAGACGAGCTGTCCGCCCTCCAGGCCATCGCGTTCAGCGCCCTCGAAGGCCCCGCCGACCTGGCGGCCACGGCCCAGGTGTTCAACGGGTTTGTGGAAGCACATCGGTTTGAGGAGGCGGTGGCGCACTGCCTCCGGGCCCTCTCGCTGACGCCGCAGGAGCCCTACCTGTGGGTGCTGCTGGCCATGGCCCGCCGCCTGAGCGGCCAGCCGATCAAGGCCATCGAGGCGTTGAAGCACTCCTTGCGCCTCGGCGAGACGCCCGATGCGCTCTTCGAGATGCTACAGCTCTCCCTGGATACCGGCAACATGGAAGAGGCCCACGAGACGGCCCAGGTGCTCAAGCGTACGTACCCCGAGTGGACGGCGCAAGCCCTGCAGGTCTACGACGAGATGGCCGCCGCCAACCCCACGATCATCGCCAAATCTGCCTAGGCGCTGCCGGCGTCCACTCGGCGGAGCAGGCGCAGGGCCAGCAAGAGGAGCATCGCGGTGCCGAGGCCGAGCACGCCCCAGAGCAGGTAGCGGCCTTGGGCGCCCATGCGCTCTGCCCACCCCGGCGCCACCTGCGCGGCCCCGCCCAGCTCTACGGGCACGGCCGTGCGCGCCACCTGAAGGCCCGCCAGCGGATCAGCGTCGTCACGGGCGCCCAGGTTGAGCATGAACGAGGGCTCGACGGGGTCGCCACGCGCTTCCCGGCTGCCGTAGGCTACGGTGAAGGGCCCCTCACCACGCGTCAGGAAAAGGACGTACTCTGAGGCCCACGTGGCATCCAGGCGGACGGGACCTGCGCCCACGCCGCCCCCCTCCTGCCCCACGACGAGGCGCCAGTATCGCTCGGAGCCTTGCATGGAGGTGAGAACCGGAGCTATCAACTCTGTGCCGTCGGCTTGCACGCGGTACACGGCCCCGCGGTACTGGGTACGCCACGGGCCTTCGGGCGTCGGGCCGGTAGCCAGCGTTCCCTGCACCAGGGTGCCGGTCTGAGGGACCAGGACCTGCAGCTGACGCAGCGGGAGGGCCCGGCCTAGGTCGAAGAGGTAGGCCCCATCCGGCTGCGCCTCCGCCTCGAACGTGTACTGCTGCGTGGCCTCAGGCGCCGTGCGCTGCACGCGGGCCTCCACCCCGTTCAGGGGGGGAGGCGCCTGTCCGGACCAGCGCAGGCGGACGTAGCGCGCCTGACGTGGCGGTAGGTCGATGGTGGCCTGCCGCAGCACGTCGCCACCGTAGCGGAGGTGGGTGACGGTGGCAGGGGCACCCCAGGGTTGCCACCGATCCAGGGTGGCGCTCGTCTCAAGCGTGACGGTGCTCACCACATCTTCGGCCTCGTCGGGCCAGTCCAGGTGTATCTGATACACCCGTCCATCCAACTGGGTGGCATCCAACAGGTACCCCCGCAGCGGGCGCGTGGCGGCCTCAGACGGGGGCGGGAGCACGTCGACCTGCAGGAGGGGTTCGGCACCGCTGGCCTGCACGCGGACGCGGTGCCGCGCGGTGGCTTGTTCCACCGAGCCCAGCAGCGGAAAGAGCGGCAGGCGGCGGCGGTCCGTGGCGTGCGCCTGTGGGGGCTGATAGAAGCTGTGCGTCACGGGCTCGCCGGTGCCGTTGAAGACGGCCAGGTCCCGCAGATCGGCCTCCCTGATGGTCTGGTAGACCTCCACCGGCAGTTCCACCGCCACCACCGGCGCCCCCTCGGTGCTGTCTATGCGCAACCCTTGGGCGAACGCCGTAGGGGCTAGGGGCTGGGCCCCGGCCATCTGGAGGGGCAGCAGCGGGGCAAGCAGCAGGCTGACCAGGGCCAGCTTCGTGCGGGCCAGCGACGAACGAATGGGCATGCGGATCACGCGTCTGTGTGCTCGGAGGGTGATGCTTCAGAGGGGCGCTCTTCGGGCGGCAGCGCCGAGGCCGGCGGCGCAGGCGCGAGGTAGCCCACCAGCAGCAGCAACAGCCCGACGCCTATGAACGTGACAATGCGCCCAACCGTGTCGATGTTCTGCAGGTCGAGCGCCAGGAGCTTGACGACCGTCAGGCCCAGGAGCACAGCCCCGACCATCCACACCTGACGCGCTGATCGGCGGGCGGCTACGGCCATGACGCCGACCCCCACGAGGGTCCAGGACAGCGTCAGAGCGGCCTGGAACGGGGTGACGGCCCACAACGCTTCGAGGGTGTAGTCCACCCCCACCACCTGATGCACCGTCTGCGCGATGGCCACGTTCAGCCACGCGAAACCGACGACGCCCAACAGGCGCCGCGCCAGGGCCCGGCCGGCCTCAGCTCGGGCGGTGCCCACCCCCTGCTCCACGTCCAGAGCCTGCCAGGCCCGGTACCAAAGCACGCTGACCAGCAGCGCAAGGCCCAGGACCAGGTCGACGGGGTTGAAGACGGGGATGAAGGGCAGCGGGGTAGGGTCGGCCCGCATGCCGTAGGTGGTGGTCAGGCTCGCCTCATCAAAGAGCGGTACGGAGCCGCTGGCCCAGCTGTACCAGACCACGAGGGCGGCCAGCAGCGCTCCGCCCCCGCCCAGCAGGTAGGCGCGCGGCCAGGCCCCAGCGGGCCAAGCCGGCCGCCGCACGGCCCACAAGACCACCGCCAGGGCGAGGACCAGGGGGACCCCGGCCGCGCCCGCGGTCCAGCCTGAGGGGTCGGGCAGCACGTGGGCGGTCCACCAATGCGCCTCCCACGCCAGCAGCAAGGCCGTCACAAGGACCCCGCCCGCATGAGCGGTCCGCACATAGCGGCGCGCGGTCGTCCCTTCGCAGCGCCACAGGACCCACAGATGGGCGGCCAGCGCCAGGGGCCAGGCCAGAGCGCCTCCCTCCTCGGTGGGGTGCGAGAGCGTCACGGTGGCCAGCAAGAGGAAGACGACCAGAACCGGGAAGAAGCCCAGAGCAGGCACGCGCAGCCGACGCCACGAGAGGCGCTGATGGCCCCACGCACAGAGGGCGGCGGTAAGGGCCCAGAACGCCACCACCACCTGGAACGCCAGATCGCCCTGCACCTGGACGGCCACCTCGATGGTGCCCCCCAAGAGCCAGGCGACGAGCCCGAGGGTCAAGAAAAACGGCTCTGCCCAGCGCTCCCAGGTTCTCGTGGCGGCTTCGTGGTGCTGAACCAGGTAGGCCGTGGCCAACGCGCCCGCAGACAACGCCACGACCCCCGCTACGAAGGCATTGAAAAAGGCCCCACCGTCGTCGATTTGGGGATCGGCCATGAACATGAACACGGCCGCCAGCTGCAGCAGGAAGCCGAAGAGGCGCAGCCGAAGGCGGCCCTGACGATAGCCCAGCCAGACCAGGCCCGCCCCCTCCAAGGCCCACCCCGCGGAGGTCCAGGCCGCGTCCAGCGCAAACGGCAGCACCAGCGAAGCCAGCACCAGGCCGATGCCTGCCAGTGCCTCCGTCAGCGTGGCCAGCCGTTCGGGGGCACGCCTGAAGACCAGGTAGGCCGCGGCGGCATAACAGAGGCCAAAGCCCAGGGCACTCCAGGCCAAGCCGTACGGGAGATGGTCCACCAACACGGCCTGAGCCGCAAAGACCGCCACCGGCAGCCCGAAAACCAGCGTGCCATCGGCTGGATGTGCTACGCGGGCCTCCTGGCGCTGGGCATACAGGACCGCCACCGCCAGATACGTCAGGAAGAACACGACCAGGAACGGCTGGATGGAGCCCAACATGGACGGCTCGTAGGACTGCGCGGTCCACAGCCCAAACAGGCCGAAGGTGCAAAAGAACCCCACGAGATTGAGCAGACGCCACGGGCGTAGCGCCGCCAGCGCCAGAATGGGTAGGTTCAACAGGGCCACGTAGGAGAACAAGGCCACCGCGTTGCCATCGCCGGTGGAGGTCAGCACCGGAGCCGCGAAGCCGCCAAGTACGCTCACGATGGCCAGGCTCTGGGTGTTTTGCAGCAGGGCAAGCGTACCACACGAGAGGGTGATCAGCACCAACAAGCCGAAAGCGGCGGTGGGCGGGATCAAGTCGTAGAGTCGATAGCTGGCAAAGATGGTGAGGTACAAGACGGCGGCGCCCGCCCCCTGCAGGAGGCGGCCCATGTCCAGCCGCCGCGTGCGCAGGCGCCAGCCCACCCCGGTGAGACCTAGCCCCCCCAGCGCCGCCGCCGCCAGGCGCAGCTCCAGGGGAAAGAGCGCGTTGTCCACCGCATACTTGACGAGGAAGGCCACCCCGATGAACAGGATGACCACGCCTACCCGCACGGGCGTGTTGCCTTCGAGGATGAAGCGCCGTGCCTGGTCCACCAGGCGACGTACCGCCGCTGCGACGGTCGACTCAGAAGGGGCCGCTGGCCGCGGATTTGAAGCCGGAAGGGATGGGGTCCAGCGCACCTGGCCGGGCTCCGTCTCCGGTGACGGCGGTGAAGCCGCTTCGGGGGCGGGGCGGGCCGGCTCCGGAGGCGGCTCCGGAGAGGCCTCGGCGGGTAGGTCAGCCTCGGCGTGCACCTCGGGAGGGGGTGGACCGTAGGCTTCACGGAGGATGGGGCCCGCCTGCTCACGCTCCTCGGGCAGCAAGCGAGCCTCGTAGGCGTCCAGGCGTTCCTTCACTTGGAACTGCTGGAGCAGCACGTAGCCGAAAAGTAGACCGAGGAGGAGGCCGTTTTCTTCCAGCGGCAACGCCACGAAGACGCCCAGTGCAAAGAGCAAGACTCGTTTAATCACAATCAACAGGGATGGGGTGCGTATCAGTCTAGAGCCCGCCACCTGCCCATCGGAGGCGCGGAAGGGACCTCCAAACATAGGGGATGACGGCGTGCTCGTGCTGCTCAGGATGCGTCTCCTTAAAAAAGGCGCACCGTTATCTTGCGTTGGATACCTCTTTGCTTGGGGGTCTGTGGGTGGCCCCCGTGTATAGCCTCATATACCCGCCCTCGGTCGTAACCTAGGGTTCCTGTTTCTCTCAACGTACTCGCTCACCATGTGCACCTCACACGACGCGCCGACGGCAGGTCTTCGCCACGGAGGCGCCTTGGAACACGGCCAGGCCCACACTCAGGACCATGCGCGTTGGTCCCGCCGGGACTTCCTGGCCGCCCTTGGACTGGCCGCGGCCGGTCAGTCACTCGTCTTGCAGGGCCTGCCCGTGCAAGCATACGGTCAAACCCAGGCCTCTCCCCTGGCTGACCTCACCACAGATCGGGTGCTGGTCCTCCTCCAGCTCAGCGGCGGCAACGATGGGCTCAACACGGTCATCCCGGTGGAAGATGATGAGTACTACCGGATGCGCCCCTCCATCGCCATCCCCAAGGCCAACACGCTGGCCCTGACGGATGAGGTCGGCTTGCACCCTAGCCTCGGGGCCTTGGAAGGCCTCTATGGAGACGGCCGGATGGCGCTCCTGCAGAATGTGGGCTACCCAGACCCCAACCTCTCCCACTTCCGCTCGACCGACATCTGGATGTCGGCCAGCAACGCGGACGAGGTCTTGCGCACAGGGTGGGCCGGGCGTTTCCTAGGCACCGAGTTTCCAGACCTGGATGACAACCCTTCGTCGTATCCGCTGGCGGTCCAGTTGGGCGGCGGGGGGCGCCTCCTGTTTCAGGCCGAGGACAGCAGCCTAAGCATGACCATTGCCAACGTCGACCTCTTTGAGCGGCTGGCTGAGGGCGATGCGCTGTTCGACGTGGCGGCCGTGCCGCCCACACCCTACGGGGCCGAGATGGCTTTCGTGCGATCTGTAGCCAATGACTCCTTCCTGTTTGCCGAGGCGATCCAGGAGGCTTCGGGCCGAGGATCCAACGACATCGACTATCCCAATACCGGCTTGAGCAACAGTTTGGCCGTCTTGGCTCGGCTCATCAAAGGTCAGCTCGGCACCCACATCTACCATGTCACGCTGGGCGGCTTTGACACGCACGCCAACCAGGCCGGCCTCCATCAAGCCCTTCTACGCGAGCTGGCCGAGGCCGTCGCGGCCTTCTACGAAGACCTGGGCCCTGACTGGTCCGAGCGCGTTTTGACCATGACCTTCTCGGAGTTCGGGCGGCGCCCCTTCGAGAATGGCTCTCGAGGTACCGACCACGGCGCCGCCGCGCCACTGTTTGTCTTCGGCGGGCAGGTGCAGGGTGGCCTCCTGGGGTCCGTCCCACGCCTCGACGAAGCCTCGCTGGCGGCCTCGGGAGGCAACGTGGGGTACGAGTTCGACTTTCGCGCGGTGTATGCCACTATCTTGGAGCGGTGGTTCGAGATGGAGCCGGACGCCGTGGCCACCGTCCTGGGCCTAGACTACGCCCCCCTCCCCTTCCTGGCGCCTCCCAGCCCAGTGGCCACCCAGCCGCTGGACCTCCCCGCCTCGTTTGTCTTGGCCCAGAACTACCCGAACCCGTTCAACCCGCAGACGACGCTGACCTATCGCCTCCTACGGGGAGGCCCCGTGCGCCTGCAAGTCTATGACGCCCAGGGCCGCCTGCTCCAGACGCTCGTGGACGGCACGCAGGGCCCTGGCGCCTACACCGTCCCGTTCGACGCGCGCCACCTCCCCAGTGGCACGTACCTCTACCGCCTTCAAAGCGGCGAGGCCACCCAGACCCGGACCATGACCCTCATTCGATGAGCGCCCCGGCCCGTTTTTGAGTACCGCCTACCGAGTATGCCTCTATGAGTCTATCTGATACTACGCCGCCCACGCGCCTCGCTGGCTACGACCTGGACCCCACCGTCTTCCGCCCGGAGACGGACTGGACCACGCCTCAGACGCCGTTCGAAGGCCGGCTGCTTCGGCAGGCCGAGCAGGCCCGAGCCCGGGCGAAGCCCCGAGCGGCCTCGCTGGCGTCGGCGCCGCCGGCCCCCGCGGTGACGCATACGTCGCTGACGCCGGCCCAGCGCGTGCTGAGCCAGGCCGAAGCCCATCACCTGCTCCGCCGCATCCAGCACAACGCACCGCCGGGAGCCGTGGCCGCACTGACCGGGCAACCCATCGAGACGGTGGTGGGCAGCCTGGTGGCCGAGGCTGTGGCGCTGGACCCGGTGCCGGAGCCGGACTGGATCGACACGCCCATTCCGTCGCGGAACGACGCCGAGGCCTTTCAGGCGTTCATCGAGAACAACACCTTGTGGCTCACCGAGACGCGCTACAACGCCTGGACCTGGTTGCTGTCCCGGGGGCTCCGGGAGCGGATGACCCTCTTCTGGCACGACCACTTCGCCACCGAAGCCCAAATCTACCAACTGGCCTCGTTTGCCTTTCGGTACCTGGCGCTGCTGCGCGAGCACGCGTTCGGCAACTTCCAGACCTTCGTGCACGCCGTGGGCACGGACGCGGCGATGCTGCTTTACCTCAACGGCAACCAGAACGAGCGGTCCGCCCCCAACGAGAACTACGCCCGCGAGCTGCTGGAGCTGTTCACCATGGGTCCCACCCGCCCCGACGGCACCCCCAACTACACCGACGTGGGTGAGGTCCCCAGCGGGCAGAGCGACGTCGAGATGGTGGCCCGGGCCCTCACCGGCTGGGTGATTGACGGCACCACCCTGGACGTGCTCTTCCTGCCGTTCCGGCATGACGATGGGCCCAAGACCATCTTCGGGCAGACAGGCCCGTACGGGTACGACGAGGTGATCGACCTCCTCTTCCGCGAGCGCACCGAGGCCATCGCCTATTTCATCTGCGCCAAGTTGTACCAGGATTTGGTCTACGAGACGGTCAACGAAGAGGTGGTGGAGGCCATGGCCGCCCTGTTCATCGAACGCGGCTTCGAGATCCGCCCCGTGGTGGAGGCGCTGCTGATGAGCGAGCACTTCTACGACCCTGCGCTGATCGGCGCCCAGATCAAGAGCCCTACGGACGTGCTGGTCGGCTTCCTGCGCGAGACCGGCACCGAGGCGCCCCTGGAGATCCAGCGCATCTTGACCTTCGGCGGCTTTCTGTTGGACCAGAACCTCTTAGACCCACCCAACGTGGCCGGATGGCCCGGGTATCGCGATTGGGTAGACACCAGCACGCTCCCTCTGCGCTGGCTCCTGACCGAGTACCTCTTGTTTGGCGCCGAGGTCATGCCTCCGCTCGATCTGGTGCCTATGGCGCTGGACCTGCACGACCCCGCCCAGCCCGGCGCCGTCTTCTACCTGGCTGAGGCGATGGCCACCCACCTGCTGGCGGTCCCCCTGGACACCGTCCAGCTGGAGGTGTCGGACGAACCCTTCACAGGCAACCTTGTGGACAACCCCATCCCTGACGACATCCTCCAAGGTCCTCCGCACCGCTTGGCCTTGACCAAGGTGATGCTAGCGGGGGTACCCTGGTACGAGTGGGACTTGAGCATCGCGCTGGCCAACAACTACCTCCTGCTCTTCACGCGCTACCTGATCCAGCTCCCAGAGTATCAGCTGGGGTGAGCGGCGGGCACCTGGGTCGACGCGCTTGAGGCCGCCGGGCTCCAGGCCTCGACTACCGGAGGCCGATGGTGCCGGTGGCCCAGCGGAAGGTCGCCTCGGCTTGCAAGACCTCTACCTGGGCGGACACGCGCTCTTCGCGGGCCTCGGCAAAATCTTGCTCCCGCTGGTTGAGCAGGAAAAGGGTGCTCTCGCCCAGCTCGAAGCGACGCTGCTCGGCCTGCTGCAGGCGCTGGGCCAGTTCCACCCGGCGCTCGGCGGCCACCACGCGCCGACGCGACTGGCGCAGGGCCACCAGCACCGCCTCCACCTCAGCGCGCACCTTGCGACGGGTCAGGTCCTGCTTGAAACGCAAGGCCTGCCCCTTGATCTCGGCGCGCTCCACGCTACTCCGCCCGCCTCGGAAGAAGAGCGGCTGGTCGATCTTGAACCCCACTTTCACGTCGGTGACCCCCAACGGGCTATCGTCG
Organism: Bacteroidota bacterium; assembly: GCA_038747425.1. Classification (GTDB taxonomy): domain Bacteria; phylum Bacteroidota; class Rhodothermia; order Rhodothermales; family JBCDJV01; genus JBCDJV01. The sequence goes on along the minus strand of JBCDJV010000009.1, from coordinate 15,221 downwards.
TACGAGACCACCTGGGCTTCTAGCTTGAGGTCGGGGCGCAGGCGCTCGCGGGCCAGGCGCTGATCCACCTGCACCTCCTGTTGCTCTAAGGCTACTTCCTCCAGCTCGGGCCGCTGCGTCAGCGCAGTCATCACGGCCTGCGATGAGTCCGGCGGTGGCGGCAGGACCGGCAGCGCAGGGGGCGCATAGCGCAAGACCTCGGGCGTGCCGTCCTCGTTCCAGAGAAAGACGGCCAGCTTGACGCCCGCCTCCTCAGCCTTGCGCCGCGCTGCGGCCACCTTGCCGTCTCGGCTGACTACGGCCAGCTCGGCCTCCACGCTGTCCACGGCGGCGGTCTCTCCGGCACGCGCACGGCGCACCACCAGGTCGCGGCGCTGGGTGGCCAGGGCCCTTAGCTCACGGTTGACCTGAAGGATCTGCCAGGCCTCAACCCAGGTCCAGAAAGCCTGCGTGGCCTCTAGCAAGATGAGATGACGACCACGCGTTTGCAGGACCTCAGCCCGGCGCGGCTCGAGGCGGGCCCGCGAGAGGGCCGCCCGGCGCGTGTTGGTGGTGAACCCCTGGAGGGGCGAGAAGGCAACGCCGAAGCGCGTCTCCCCCGCCTCTGTGGTGAGCACCGAGGGGTCTATGCTGGACCCCACGCCGCGCCGGTAGTCGAGCAGCAGGCTCGGACTCATGGGCAGATCCAGCGGGAGAGCCACGCCGCTGCGAAGCACGTTCAGCTTGTCCTTGTTGTCCTGCGTCTTGTACTCATAGCCAGACACCAGGGTCGGGTCAAAGCTCCCACGGGCCCCAAGCAACGCCGCCAGGGCCCGATCGCTCTCCAGCCGAAGGGCCAGCGCGGCTGGACTCGACCGCAGCACCTGATCGAGAAACACATCGAGGGTGAGCACCGGGCAGGCACTGCCTGGCCCACACTGGACGCCCGTGTGCATGGCGTCTTGAGCGGAGGCCACCGGTGGGCTGAGCAGGCCCAGCCAGAGGGCCACGCACGCCATCCAGAGGCGTTGAGCGATAAGACCGGGGAACGGAGCCGGGGCCGTTTCGAAGGCGGGCCGAGGGCCTCCACGCCAGGAGTGGCGCGCAGACTCTTGGCACAGGGTAGGACCTCGTTGTCTCGTGGCCCAGTGATCCACAACGATTCGCATTACTGGCGCACCGGGATCTCAGGAGGCAGGCCATTCATGCGCCGCCAGATCTCGTAGCCGAGCGTCACATCGGTCAGCATCACCCAGCCCGTGGCGCGCGAGCCCTGGCGCAGAAAATCGCGGCTGGGCCACGCCGGACGCCCCCCCGTCGTGTCTGGCACCACCAGCAGCCGATAGCGCCCAGCGCCATCGTCGACCGGGTCGATCACCCGCACAGAGCCGGTGAAAATGCCGATCGAGACGCCCGGAAAACCAGCGAACTGCAAGGCTGGGAAGCCTGAGAACTGCAGCTGCACCTGGCTGCCGGGCTGTACGATGGCGGCATCCAGGCTGCTGACGAATAGCTCGACGGCCTGGTCGTCCGTCTCTGGCACGACGAGGGCCAGCTGATCGCCTTCCTTGACCGTCTGCCCTGGCCCGGCTTCGCTCACGCGGGCGATGATACCATCGATGGGCGCCCGCACCACGGAGGCCGCCTGCCGCTCCTGAGCATTGTCGAGCCGGAGGTCCAGCTCAGCCCGGCGGGCTTCGAGCATGCTGTCTTTGCGGTCCACGTCCAGGCGCGCAGACTGCACCTCTTGCTGGGCGGCCTCTTGATCAGCGGCGGCGGCCACGGAGTCGACACGGGCCTTCTGGAGAGCCAGCTGTTCGGTCTCGAACGAGCGCAGCGACGTCAAGCCGTCGGCGTAGAGGGCCTCCACACGCCGGAAGCGCTCGCGGGCGGTGGCGGTTTCCAACCGGGCGTTCTCCAGGCGAGCCCGTGCGGCGCGCAGCTGTTGGTCCGCCTGCAGCCGAGTCTGGCGGGCCCGCTCAGCCTCCAGTTGCAGGACCCGCAGCTCGCTGGTCCGCGAGGCGGCAATGCGCTCCACGAAGCGGTTATCCATGAAGGAGGTGCTGATGTCTTCGAGCACCGCAATGGTGTCTCCGGCCGTCACGGCATCGCCCTCGACCACGTTCCACTGCTGAATCCGCGCTGAGATCTGAGACTCCACCGATTGCGGGCGGGCCTCCGGCGAGAACGCGGTGATGGCCCCTGAACCGGAGACGGTCTGTTGCCAGGGCGTCACGAAGAGGACGATGGTCAGCAGCACCAGCCCCACCATGGAGGCCACCATCACGCGAAGCGCCAACTTGGGGGTCTCGGCGGCCTGCAGCGCGCTGGAGTGCAGCCCGTGCGGGGTGGCCGCGCCCGGTGACCTCGCCGCCAGGGGGCGCTCATCGCGCCAACTCCAGAGCGAGGGCGTGGTACCGTCGGGCGGTGAGGAAGAGGAAGGTGTGGACATGGAACGGGGCGTACCCTGACGTGATGATTCGGGCGGTGGCAGCGGGGGCGATGTGGTCAAACTGGCGCCGTCTGGCTGCTGCGGAGCGAGGCGACGAGTTGAGGAAAGTGATGATCCATGAACGCGTCAGGCTGGTGGCCCAACGCGCCCGGGGCCCCAGACCACACCACGGATCCGCGGTCCAGTACGACGACACGGTCGGCACGCTGGACCGTCTCCGGATCGTCGTCTGTGACGGTGATCAGCGTCCACGCGTCGTGCCCGTAGATGCGGTCCATCAGCTTTAGCTTCACGGGGTCCTCGATGCCGTTGAAGGCTTCGTCGAGGATCAGGAGGCGAGGCTCCCCGATGATGGCCCGGGCAATCATGATGCGGCGCACGAAGCCTTGGGCAAACTCGACCCCGGCCGAGGTGACCGGGGTGGCGAGGCCGTGCTTCAGGGACAACACATCGTCCTCCAGATGGGCCATGTAGAGCGCCTTCTCCATCTCTCGATAGGAAAAGGGGCGGCCCATCGTGATGTTGTCCTCCATGGTGCCTTTGAACAGCTCGTCCGTGGAGAGCGCCATCCCGATTTCGCGGCGATACGCTTTCAGGTCGAGGCGGCTGATGTCGTGCCCGTCGAAAGTGATGCGGCCTCGGTCTGGCGCATGAAGGCGAACGAGGGTACGAGACAACGTGGACTTGCCGGCTCCGCTTTGGCCTACGATGCTGACGTGGGTCCCCGCCTTCACCTGGAAGGACACCTCCTTGAGTGCCGGCCGGTCTCCGTATCCCACGGTGACACTGCGCAACTCAAGCGTGGCTGGGCCGGTCCGCGCGGGCATCGGCTCGCCCCCTACTGACTCGAGGGGCTTGTCGGTGATGTGGAGGATCTTGCTGATGGCCGTGAGGAGGTCGTACCCATGCTCAAAGAGTTTGACCAGATGAAACCCGGCTGCGGTGAGCGAGACGATGACGAGCTCGGCGGCCACGAACTGACCCAGCGTGATGTCTCCCCGCGTCACGAGGTACCCGCCGATACCCAGGGCCAGCCCTACAATGAGGGCACGGAACACGGCCGCGCTGGCTAGCTGCCGCCCGAAGATGCGAAAGTGCGAGGCCCGGGCGCGCACATAGCGGGCCGCCAGCCGGTCGGTACGGGCATGCACGTAGGAGGTGGCCCCGTTCAGTTTGAAGCTCTGGTGGCAGCGGGAGAGGTCCTCCAGCCAGTGCGCCATGGCGTACTTCGTGCTCGACTCCATGATGCTGGTCTCCAGGCCGTTGCGCCCCAGCCCCCAGATGAGCACTGGGGTGAAGACGACGGCCAGCAACCCGATCACCAGAAAGAACGGGCTGTAGATGCCCAGCAGGATCAGGCTGACCAACGCCACGAGCGAGTACGACAGGCCGTCCAGCAAGATCTTGGCTAGGCTCTTCTGCATGGTGATCACGTCGAAGAACCGGTTCATGAGTGCCGGGCCGTACTCGCCCTCCAGCGCCGAGCGCTTCATCATGGGGATGCGGTACGCGATCTCCAGGCCCGTGGCGGCAAAGAGGCGTCGCTGCAGCATGTCCACCGTGTAGTATTGCAACATGGTGAAGACGCCGTAGAGCAAGAGGCCCACCGAGATCGCCGCGCAGAAGATGACGATTTGGTTGGTGAAGGTGCCCATGGATACGGCATCGATGATGCCCTGGGAGGCCAGCGGGATCGTCAGCGAGAAAATGGCGACCATCACGGCGTACATCGCGACCGTGATGATGTCACTGCGCTCGTCGCTCAGGAGGCGCAGCAGGCTCTCGAACGTCTCCCGGACGTTGTCGAGCCGGTCGTGGGGATCTACGTCGGTGGACTGATCGCTGTAGAGGGGCGGGGCGTGGGTGCCATCGTCCAGGAAGCGAGGCGCCTGGCCCTGCAGGTGGAGCACCTGGATCTCACCGGGGTAGGCCCGGGCGAGTAGGTCCACATCGTGGCGCTCCTCCGCCTTGGCGCCGAGGTTCTGGACGGTGATGCTGCGCGCATGGGGGCGCACCTCTAGAACGAGGCCGATGTCGCCTTCCGGCAGCAGCACCAGGTCATCGACCAAGCCGCGGTCCAGCAGGTCGTCCGGGGCAATGTCTTGGTGCACCACCACCAGCCCCTGCGCCCGGGCAAACTGAGCCAGCAGCTCGAAGAGGACAAACGAAGAGATCGGGCGGGACTGCAGGAAGTCCCGCAAGCGCTCCGGGGCGATGACCCGGTCAGACCGGCGTTGCAGGATGCCGAACGCTTCGATGGCTTGCTCGCGCAGCCCCTCGCCTGTGGGAGGGCTGGTAAAGTGGGTCCCGTTCGCCGAAGCCACGGCCGGAGCCTCTCTGCTGTGTGGTGTCATGGTCGCGGTGGGCTGATTGGGGACACGTCACAGCGATTTTCAACAGAAATTGAATATAGATGATTCGTCCCGAACGGCCCTACAGCCCTCTGTAATGTAACAAGACGGATGAGAATGGGGGTATGAGGGTGTGGGGGTCCTTGGCCTCTCGGGCTCACGGTGCCTCACCCGCCCTCCCACACCTCGTGCGCCTGGGCCACCACGGCGGCGTGGCGGAAGAGCGCCTCGGCGGCGGGCGTCAGGGTGCGCTCGCGCCGGGCCATGACCCGGCGAGCCAGCACCACGCCGCGGTCTACGTCGTAGCGGTCCAGGCCCTCTTGATTGATCCAGGCAAAGCTGGGCACGAATTGCGGCGGGATGGTCACAATGATGCTGCTACAGCAGCCAATGACACTGCCCGTAGGGAAGCTGACGTTGATGGCCGTCTTGCTGTGATCGCCCATGATGAGGCCCACGAACTGCTCCCCCGTCTCCACCTTGTGCCCGTTGATGGGCATGCGAACCGTCCCGTAGGTATTCTTCAGATCACTGTTGATACAGTCCGCCGCGATGTTCACCCAGGACCCGATGTAGCTGTGGCCCAGAAAGCCGTCGTGCTGCTTGTTCGAATACCCCTGGATGATGCTGGCGTCGATCTCCCCTCCCACCTTGCAGACGGGCCCAATGTAGGTGCCATCTCGCACCACGGCGCTAGGCTGCAACACGCTGTGCGCACCAATGTACGCAGGCCCTTGGATGTAAACGTGAGGCAGCACACGGACCCCAGGCCCGATCCACACCGGCCCAGTTTCGGCATCAATCACCACGCCGGGTTTAACCCGCGCTCCCGCCTCGATGGTGATGGCCTCTGGGTTCAACAGGTGGCTACCAGCGTCTACCTGGCCGTCATGCCGACCTCGCGGCGTCTGTCCAGGGAAGGGCTCGTGCATGGCGCGCAGATGCCGGTGGATCAGCTCCCACGGCCAGGCCATCAGGTCTACGTGCTCGGCAACGTCGTGCCGCGGCAGGCCCGCCAGGGCGTCGGCCAGCGCGTCGGCATCCAGCAGGACCGACGTGGTCAGGCGGGCCGCCAACGGGGCATCAGCGCCAATGCAGGCCACCTCATCGCCACACAGACCGACCCACGCGCCCGTGCTCGGGTCGGGCGGGAGCCGCTTCCACACCCCACGGCCATTGAGAAACAGGGCCGGTCCCGACGGCGAGGCGTTGACCGCGAGGGGAGTCTCTTCCTCTAGCACCGCCTGCAGGGCCGGCCTCGCGCTGAGCATCAGGACGGCGTCTGGCGCCTCGTGCGCATGCAACGCCTGCACGCGCTCTTGCAACGTGCCGGTGCCGCAGATCAGCTGGTAGAGGGGACGGAGATAGACGAGCGGCAGAAAGGACGACCAGCGAGCGTCTTCGTACAAGACGATCGTGTGGGGCATAAGCACAGCGGTGGGAATGCAGGGAGGGGTCGCCGCCTAGACGCAAGCCTACCGGTATCGTTCCAGGGTGAAGGTGGCGCCCAGGTAACGCCGCCGGACCTCCTCGTCGGCGGCCAGGGCCTCGGCGCTGCCGTGCCGGTAGATTTCGCCCTCGATCAATAGGTACGCCCGATCCGTGATGGCGAGCGTCTCGTGCACGTTGTGGTCCGTGATCAGCACGCCAATGCCCCGCGCCCGGAGGTCAGCCACGATGCCCTGGATGTCCTCCACGGCGATGGGGTCCACGCCCGCAAACGGCTCGTCGAGCAGGAAAAACCGGGGCCGCGAGGCCAAGGCGCGCGCAATCTCGGTGCGCCTGCGCTCCCCCCCGGACAGCATGAATCCCTTCGACTTCCGCACGCGCTCCAGGTCGAACTCCTGGATCAGGTCTTCCACCCGCTGGTGGCGCGCTTCGCGGGTGAGGCCCTGGAATTCGAGCACCGCGTGCAGGTTCTGTTCTACGCTGAGCTGCCGGAAGACCGAGGCCTCTTGCGCCAGGTAGCCGATCCCTTGGCGAGCCCGCTTGTACATGGGATGGCCGGTGATGTCCCGCTCGCCCAGCCAGATGCGACCGGCCGCTGGGCGCACCAGCCCTACGATCATGTGAAAGGTGGTGGTCTTGCCGGCTCCGTTGGGGCCCAGCAGCCCCACAATCTCACCTTGGCCTACCTCCAAATGGACGTCCGAGACCACCGTGCGCTTTTTGTAGCGTTTGGTCAAGCCTTCGGCGCGAAGGGTAAGATGCGGGTCAGCGGGCGGCGTGCTCATGGGCGCGTATCGGCTGCGGAGGTGGCTTGCGCGGAGTCCGGAGGGACCTGCACGGTGTCCGGGGCCGTAGGCTGCAGATCTGGGCGGGCCAGCAGGCGCCGGGCTTCAGGAAACCGGTCGATGCGAGGATCGTCTAGCAGACCCTCCAGGCGGGGCCGCTGTTCCGGCGCCCACACCAGCCCGGGCAGACTCAGGCCATCCGGCACCAACCCGGCGTCGTACTGAATACCCTGGATGCCGCGGAGGCACTTGAACGTTTGGCGTCCGCCCCCTAGGAAGTAAAACTCGATGCGGTCGCACGAATACTGCCCCGCGCCTCCCAGTTGCCCCTCCTCCTCCAGAAACACCACCGTCTCAGCGGTGGGCCCGACGATAAGCGACCGCAGCGAATCGTCCTCAAAGTGACCGGCCGCATGCTGCCCCTTGACCTGCTGAATGCGTATCAGCACGGTGTCCAGCAGGGCAATGAAGGCATTCTGGCGTACGAACAGCGAATCCAGGGCTTCCTCTCGCAGGGTCAGCCGCAGCGTATCGCCGTCTACCTGGGTGTCCTCAAACCAAGCGCGAGGCCGCTGGAACAGACGCGCCTCTTCCTCCACCACCTCCACCGTTTGCGAATCGGGGAGGGCCAAGGCTGTACCCGCGGTATCTCGACCCATGGAGTCGGCCGGGGCGCGTGCGCGGAGCGTCACACGGTCGTAGACCATGGAGTCCGCCGTGGATCCGAGATCGCGCTGCCACAGGCGGACGCGGCGGATCGCGATGAGGCGGCGCAGCGAGTCCTGGTCGGTGGACAGCAGGGTCTCGGCGCGGATGGCCAGCGTGTCCGTGCGTTGCTCGGTGGTGTCGGTGCGGAGCTGAACCAGCAGCGCGTCGCCCTCCACGCGCCGGAAGCCCGCCTGCGGGTCACTGAAGATGCGACGTCCAAAGAGCAGGGTCCGCACCAGCGAGTCCGCTGGGGCGTCTTCCTCTTCGTCCTCACCCAGGCGCAGCACGAACACATCACCTCGGGCCCGGGAGACCTCCGTCTCGCGGAAATACGTGACGGAGTCGGCCTGGAGATAGGTGGCCTCGGACTGTAGTTGGACGTCTTCGAAAAACTCGGCGCGCTTCTCCTCCGTGTAGTAGAAGCCGCCGCGGCTGGTCAGCGTTGCGGCGCTGTCAATCAGCGTCACCCCCTGGTCGAACAGGGCCAGCTTCTGTTCGGTGAAATAGCGGGCAAAGGGCGCCTCGACCACCACGTCGCCATCGGTGAGCGTCACGCGGCCTGAGGCCTCGCCGATCTTCGTGCGGCGGTTGTAGAGCACGGTGTCCGCCCGGAGCGAGTCCGACTCATCGATGATGAGCACGTTACCGACAAAGAGGATTTCCTCGCGCGTCTCGTACTGCCGGGCCAGGTCGGCGTTGAGCAGCGTGGTGTCTTGCTGCAAGCGCACGTTGCCCATGAGCACCTGGATGGGACCGTCGAGCTCAGAGACGAGCCCTTGAGCCTCGTCGGCGTTGAGGATGTCCACTTCGGTGGTGTCCTGATCGGCGTCCGTGGTGTCTTGCTCCAGGGTGTCCGGCTGGGCGAAGGCAGAGGCTCGGTCACCGCCATGTGGGGGGGGGCCGGCCAGAGCCAGGATGCCCACCCAGAGGGCGAGCCCTGCGGCCAGGGCCGTGGTATGAGGGGCAGGGATGGGCATCGGCGCCTAGAGCTGAACGCGTCCGGTGATGCGGCGCATCACGTAGGTGTCCAGCCGCTCGTCTGCTTCGAGGTCGTATCCTTGGATCTGCTCGGTGGCCGTGGTGAGCCGGAAGAAGTCTGGAGCCTGAATCTCGCCATCGTGCTCCATCCAGATGAGGAAGTCCGTCTCCAACCGTTTGCCCTCGCGGGTGGTGACCACCACCTGACCCCGGGCGTCGATGCGCCGGTCCTCATCATAGACGAAGAGCTGATCCGCCACAATCACCGCCGACGAGTCCCCCTGCTCGTCGAACAGGTAAGCGATGGTTTGCCGCAGGCTGTCTGGGCGTTCGGTGGCCAACGAGCCGGGAGCGACCTGCAGCAGCACATAGGCGCTGTCTGGGTTGATCTCGACCTCCGCCATGTAGGCACTCTCTACGTGCACACGCCGCTGCCCGTCATCGTCGATCCGGAAGTCCACGCCCCAACTCTCGCGCGTGGGACCGGTGGTGGCCTGGAGCTCCGCCACGGTGGGCACCGCCTCACGGGGTCCGCACCCCACGAGCAATACAGCCGCTACCCAAGCCCCTGCGCGTGCCAGCGCCCTCAGGGATCCGGCCCCAGGCCGCTTCGTGGGCCAGAGGCTAGCGGTAGCGAGGAAAGCCACGTGGTCCTTCAGATCACGCATGTGGCCTCCGGCTCTACGACGCCATGGCCGGTTTCAACGTCGGCCCCCGTCTGGGCGAGCCAGGCCGCTGTGGCGGCGGCGGCCTCAGCGACCTCCGCCGGCGTGGCCTCGTGGGTAGGCGCATAGATGAGCACCGCCACCCGCTCCGTACCCGGCTGTGTCTTGGTGGCCTGGCTGTCCTTGACCGGGTTGACGATGGGACGCGTCTGCTCGCCCTGAACAGCGCACCCCACCACCAGGTCGTGCACGTTGATCGTCTGGCCCGCCTCGTTGAACACGTAGGCCTCGGCAGCCTGCCCGAGGCGCACAGCCACGTGGGCGGTCTGCGCACGATCCAGGTCCCACAGGGAGAGGGGCCACAGGGTGTTGAGGCTCATCAGGTTGCCGATGTCCACAGCTGGGCTGATGCGTGGAAATTGTTGCCGCCCGTCGGCGGCAGGGTTCGCCGTTCGGAGCAGGTACTCGCTGGCGGGTTTGCCCCGGCCCGTGGGTTTGTAGCCGGGGCGCCTGAGCATGTCTCGGACCGCTCGGCGGCGGGCCTCCTCGGCGGGGTTGAGGCCGTTCCGGAGCGCCTCCAGGCGTGCGCTGAGCGCGTCCTCGAAGGCCGACGGCGTCTGTTTGAACGGCCCTCCCAGGGCCCAGGCTACCCCAAGCCGGACGCGTTCGTCAGGGACCTGATTGGCCACATGGAGGCAAAAACGACGCTTCATGACGTGCGGAGAGGACAAGACAGAGAGTGAAGAAGTTACTGGTTACGTACGCCATTATTCCATATTCCTTGCTATCATGGCCCCGCACAAGGCTTTCCGCCGTCCCGCAGGCTGATGTCCCCCTCTCTGGTGGAGTAGCAGGACAGGCTCAGATTCGTGCCTTGCGCCGAGCGGCCGCCGTTCGCTCTTCTGCTTCTTGATCATCAGCCCGTATCTATCACGCGCTTGCCTCGATCCAACGGCTCCGCCCCCGCCTTCACCTCGGCGCGCTGTACGGACCCTTCGATCGCTTTGTTCTCTCTTGTGCCGTACCGGCTTGGCCCCCAGGCGGGCAGACCGGAGGGGATCCGGCACGATCTCTGATCACACCAGCCCGTCGCCTGCGCCCCCGTTCGCCGGGAGGACGCTCTTTTACATACGCTTCGATAGAACCCCGTGCAGCGGTTGCGCGTCCTCGTGCACCGCTGCATTAAGGGTCTCGGCATATTGGCCGATACTGTCACCCAAGTAGACCCTGACCAGCCTCCATTTTAGCAATACGATGGCAGAAACCACGATGAGCTTTGGCATTAAGCAACATAATGACGAAACCGTCATCATCGAGATCGGGAAGGCCCTCGACTTCCGGAACGCCGCCGACTTCAAGGCGCTGTGCCAGCAGGAGGTAGAAGAGGGGGCTCGGCACTTCATCCTCGATTTCTCGGAGACGGGCGTGCTGGACTCGACGGGACTCGGCTCCATCTTTTCCCTGTACCGTCAGGTTTCCCCGATGAAAGGCCAGGTGGTGTTTGCCTCGGTGGCGCGCCCGGTGCAGGTCGTGGTCCAGCTTACGCGGACCTACAAGGTGTTCCGTCAATTCCCAACCGTGGAGTCCGCCTGTGAAGCGCTTTGAGAGTTCCGGCCCTGACATGCCGCCTCACGTCCTGCCTTCGTTCGGCCTCATGCACTCCGTTACACACCGCTTCAACGACCTAGACACGGTCATCGACAGCCTCCACGAGCTGTTCGATGAGTGGTCGGTGTCTGCGGAGACCGGTCCGGACTTCGACGAGACCACCTTCGACCGCGCCAAGCTGGCCATCCACGAGTGGGTGGCCAACCTCGTACAGCACGCGGACTTTGGCGCCGAAACGCCGCGCGTAGGGCTGACGGCGCGCCTGGAAGAGAACACCGTATTCTGCTGCATCGAGGATAACTCCTCCGGGTTCGACTTCGAAGGCCAGATTGCCCTCCGCGAGCATGCCCTGCAGGCCTTCCCTGAACGAGGCATGGGCCTGCTGATGCTGCGTGCCTGCTCTGAGTCCCTGACCTACGAACAGGTCAGCGGCTCAGTCAACCGTCTTTGCTTCACCGTTGCTGCCGACCAGGACCCATGGTTAAACATTCCATTCTAGTCGTCGAGGACGAGCATACCCTGCGTCGGCTACTGGAGTACCGGCTGAGCAAGCTCTACGATGTCCGCACGGCGGCCAACGGCGAAGAAGCCCTCGAACGCATCGAGGAGTCGGTGCCGAATCTCATCGTCTCGGACATCATGATGCCGAAGATGGATGGCTTCTCGCTCCAGGCCTCGCTGCAGGAGCGTACCGAGACGCGAGCCATCCCCTTCATCTTCCTCACGGCCAAGGCCGACGAACAGAGCCGGCTCAAGGGCATGCGCACGGGGGTGGACGGGTACATCACCAAGCCGTTCGACATCGAGCAGCTGCTCTCGCGCATTGACCGGCTCCTGGAGCGCACGTCCATCTTCCAGAACCAGCTGGATGCGCGCATCGGGCAAGACTTCTCGCAGAAGCTCATGCCCAAAACGATGCCCAGCGTGGACGGATACAGCATCGATTACTTCATCAAGCCCCGCGACCATGGCGGCGGCGACCTCTTTGACTGGACAGAGGCCGAGCCGGGCGTCTTCTTCATCACCATCGGCGATGTGATGGGGAAGGGCATCCAGGCCAAGTTCTACGCCTTCAGCTTCCTCAGCTACGTGCGTGCCACGGTGCACGCTATGCTGAACGTGACCCACTCGCCGGCCGCCCTCATGCAGCGGGTCAACAAACTCCTCCTCGAAGACCAGGTCATGGAGGAAACGTTCGCGTCCCTCCTCCTCGTCCGCTGGGAGCCTGCCGCGAACACGCTGACGTACGCGAATGCGGGGCACTGCCGCCCCATCATGGCCACGCCCGACAAGATTGAGGTGGTCGAATACAGCGACCTCATCCTGGGGCTGGACGCCAACTCCACCTTCACCGACACCACCATTGACATCCCCCCGAACGGGTCCCTCGTGTTCTACACGGACGGCCTGATGGAGCAGACCATGAAAGGGGGACACATTCTCGGCGAGGAGGGCATCCAGGATGCCATCGGCCGCTCGCAAGGCCGCCCTCAACCAGTACGGGAGATGCTGCACCTGATCTTGCAGGAAAGCAAGACCTCCGACTTCGCCGACGATATCTTGGTGTTCTGGCTGGAGCGCCTCGGACACGGCTCGACGCTGTAACCTCACCAGTGGGCCAGCGTTGGATCTACACAAGCCGACCCTCGAACGCAGCGGGCGTCCGCGCAGGCTCAGGCCCCGGCGGGGGCTGCACGCACCGGATGTAGACACCCCGCGGCACAGCCCCCTCCGTGGCACGTTTCGTAGGCCCTACGCGACCGCCTCGGCCTCGTAGCGCGCTTGGTACTCAGGCTCCAGCATCGAGTGCACCAAGCGGTCCCAGAACTGGCCGTCCTGGTACAGGTAGTCTCGCTCGGTCCCTTCCAGGCTGAAACCAGACCCCTCCACCAGACGCTGCCAGGAGGTGTTGTACTCGAAGGACTCCGTGTAGACCCGGTGCATGTTCAGGGTCCGGAAGCAATAGGCCAGCGCCAAGTCCATGGTGGCGCGGCCGTACCCACGGCCCCAGTAGTCCCGGTTGCCGATGGTGATGCTAAGCAGACAGTGGCGGTTGTGCGCATCAATGTGGGCCATGGAGACCACGCCGATGAGCGCGCCATCTGCGGTATGTATCTCAAAATCGCGGTGGTGCGACAGGGGATGATCGATCATCTGATCGAAACGCTGCTTGAACTCGCCCAAGGATTCCCGCACGAACGGAAGGGCGTTGTCCAGCCGGTTCAACTCCGGATCGTTGTTCCACTCCAGGTGCTGATAGATGTTATCGTGCTGGAACGGGGTCAACGACACCATGGTGCCTTCAAGAACCGGTACTTCTGCGTGTGACATACTCATCACCTTCGATCGTGAAACGGCCTGGAAGCGCTTTCAGCGCCTGATGTAGTGTAGGTATCGGCTGCGACATGGGCGTTGATAAACCTGGCGCGATGACCCTCTACTTTTGGCGCATCTGCGACTGCTCCAAGCCCTGGACTCGGTGTCGGTTTCCCCCCTACATGAAATCTTCACGAGACCGCTCTGCCTGGGCCTGCAGCGCAGGCCGCGACGGCTTCAGCCCAGGCTCCAGAGGCCAGGGCAGCAGGGCGTCCGGCACCTTGTATCCAGGCAGCACCGCACGCAGAGCCTGGAGCAAAGACGATGGCGGCCGCACCGCAGGGTCGAGCATGCGGACAAACGCCACCGGCCGCTGGCCAAACTCAGCATCCGAAACGGGCACCACCACCGCCTCGGCTACCCCCGGCTGCGCCGACAGCGCCCGCTCGATCTCTTCCGGGTGGATGTTCTCCCCCCCAGAGATAAACCGGTTGTCCAGCCGCCCCCGCACATGGAGGTAGCCATCGGCATCGACCTGGCCGAGGTCGCCCGTTCGAAACCAACCCGCGTCGTCAAAGGGCCGCCGGACCGTGTGACCCTCCACGTAGCCCAGAAAGCGGGTGGCCCCTCGCACCAGAATCTCGCCCCCCTCCACCTGCAAGGCCCGCCCCTCCAGCAAGCGCCCAGACGACCGCAGCACGGCCGCCGACGCCCCCGGCGGCGTCGTGGTCACCTGCGAGCCCATCTCGGTAAGGCCGTAGGTGGTATGCACCGGCAGGCCCGCCTCCAGCGCTGCCTCCAATAAACCCGACGGGATGGCGCTCCCGCCCAGCAGGAGGCCACGCACCCCCCGCAGCCGCGCCGCCGCGCCCTCCTGCAACACCCGCACAAGCTGGGTGGACACCATAGACACGTGCGTCACCCGCTGTGCGTGAATCTCCTCGGAGAGGGGCCCCGGGCCCGGCAGGACGACCGCCGCCCCCGCCAACGCGGTCCGCCACACGATGCCGAGCCCTCCCACGTGATAAAGCGGCAAACTGAGCAGCCACCGATCGCCCGGCGCCACGGGCAGATTCAGATTGGAGCCCCAGGCGTTCTCCGCCAGGTTGCCGATGGACAAGAGCGCCGCTTTGGGGGTGCCGGTGCTCCCCGAGGTAAAGACCACCACGGCGGGAGCCTCTGGCCGAAGCCCCACCGAAGCCGAGGCCTGGGCCGGCGTGCTCAGCCCCGCCGTCCATGCATGGCACTGCACGCCGCTCAACGTCTCCGCACGGTTCTCAGGCGTGATCAGGTGCTGAGCGGCCACCTGCGCCATCAGGCCCGGCAGTGCGTCAGGGGGCACCCGGGTGCTGAGCAGGCACGCGGTGGCTTCAAGGCGCCAGCAGGCCCACAGCCACTCCACGTAGTCCACCCCGTTGGGCCCGCGTATCGCTACCCGCTCCCCCGCGGCCACCCCGTGCTCGCGGAGATACCGCTCTCGGGCTCGCACCCGCTCATCCAGCCCCCGGTAGCTATACGACGCCCCCGGCGTGCGCAGCGCCAGCCGCTCCGGCACCTCCCGGGCCCCCCAAGCAATGGGGCAGGGCAGCGAGGCTGAATCAGGGTTGACTTGGTTCATCATGAACGCAAAAGGCTGAACCCATCATCCAAAGCAAAACCGCAGGGACACGATACATCGTGGTACGTGTTTAGCGCCTCAACAAGGATGAATCGGCGGTTTGAATGGTGAATGGTGAATGGTGAAGTATACGTGGTGCATGGTGAATGTATCTCTCCAGGCCTGAGCATTGGCGCCGGACAAGCACCCGTTCATCACTCCCCATTCTCTGAAGTCCACCGACCCTCCGGGCCGACGACCTCGCTGTACAGGTACAAACCGCCTCCCGCGGCGGTGACCACTCAACGCGGGGCCAGGGGTCCAAGGGTCACG
>JBCDJV010000008.1:0-86422 GCA_038747425.1 Bacteroidota bacterium | reverse complement strand
GTAGTCCGTCTCGGCGCGGAGACGGGCCCAGTAGGCCTGGTAGGCGCCCAGCGAGTCGAAGGCCAGCAGACGGAGGACGTGCCAGCCATCGGACAGCAAGAAGCGGCCGGTGGCGCTCACGATGCCGGCGCTCTGCTCCCACGGCACCACGGTGCCGGCCAGGGCCTCCTCGTAGGCGCCTTGCCGACCCGGCGTCAGGCGGACCCAGATGAAAGCCGTGAGGCGCTTCGAGGAGGCATCGCCGGTGCCTAGGGCCGGGAGCATCTCCACAAACTCGTCGGTGTGGCCCGTGCTCAGCGCCGAGATGCGGCGGTACAGGGCGCCGATACCCGTCCCCCCACCCCGCTCGGCCTGAGCGCGTAGCTGTGCATTGCCCAGGTCCATGCCCGCCATCCCCGCGTAGCTGCTGACCACGATCAGATCCAGCGGCACCGGACTTTCCACCTCGCGGAACGCCCGGAAGGACTGGAGGGCCGGCGTCTGCTGGTAGAGGGGGATGGCGGCGTTCCGGTAGAGCGCCAGCGCCTCGGCGGCGCGGTCCGGCTGCCAGGTGAACGTCACCAGCTGCCGCACCTCACCGGGCTCCGGGACCTGGGCCCAGACTGATCCAGCGGTGATCAACGACAGGAACGAGAGCAGCGTTAGACGAAGCATAGGCATCAGACCCGACGAGGCCATTGGTTGGCGCGTTGATTCTCTTGGGCGAGGCGAGCCGTTTCCTCGATGCGCTTGGCGCGCGTCGGGGCGCGCTTGGCCGTCTGGATCCACTCCAGGATGCCGCGCTTGGCCGAGCGAGGGAACGCCTCCCAGTGGGCAGCCGAGCCGGGGTAGCGGGCGAATGCCGCGGCCAGGTCCTCGGGCACCACCAGGTTTTCTACGTCGTCCAGGGCCGACCAGGAGCCGTCGGCTTGGGCCGCGTCGATTTTGGCCTGTCCGGCGGGCCGCATGAGCCCGTCCGCCAGGAGTTGAGCCACGCGCTGCTTGTTGGGACGGCTCCAGCCACTGCCCGCCTTGCGCGGCGCGAAGTAGAGCCGGCTCCGCTCGTCATCCACCCGGCGCCGGATGCTGTCGATCCACCCGAAGCACAGCGCCTCCTGCACCGCCGCCTCGTAGTCGACGGCCGGCTGGCCGGTCGCCTTCTTGTAGCTGATCAGCCATACGCCCTCCTGGCGCTGATGGTGGCGCTCCAGCCACGCGCGCCAAGCCTCGCGGGTGAGGGGATGGACGGTGTTTGGAGGCAGGTCAGGCATCGGTCTCCAGCATGGCGTCGATGCGGACCACCACGTCTTGTAGGTGATAGCGGGTGGCCGCATCCCGGGTGCGGCGGGCGGCGCGGTCGGCCTCGCCACGCAGATCGCCCAGCTGGCCCCGGACGAAGGCTCGGATGTCGGACTGGCTGACGTCCACCGTAGTGCCCAAGAACGAAGCGAAGGGGCTGTCAAACTCCTCGGTCACAATGGGACGCAGGAGGGCGTCATCGTGCAGACAGGAGGGTGTCTCGAAGGCGGGCTCGTGGAGGAACGCCACAGCGGCCTCTTGCTCGGCGCACGGCACCCCCTGCTCGCCCACCTTGGAGCCCCTGTTTAGGGTCAGCAGGCCGAGACGAACGGACACCGAGTACATGAACGCGGGGCGAAGGGAGAGGAGCCACAGGAGACCCAACTTACGCCCTCCCCCTCGTAACCGCTAGGTCGTGCAGGCCTTCACCGCACCTCCAGATTCAGCGTCCGCACCTCCCCGGCTCCCACCTCGATGGCCGCCTCCTCGAAACGAGGCGCCCGGGTGCGGGGACGCACGTTATTCGAAACGGCCCAGGACTCCTTGGGGATACCCAGGAAGTTGGTGTCGGTGCGACCGTTCTCGTTGCGGTCGTGTGCCACAGCCACGGCATAGGTCCCCGGGGCAAGCCCCTCGAAGCGGCACGTGACGCCTGCCGGATCGGCGGGGTGCTCCTGGCCCTGGAGCGCGGCGTCCCGATCCATCGGAAACCCCTCGGCTTGGTTGAAGAGGATACACCCGACGCGGCCCTCCTCCGAGGCTACGCCGGTGATCGAGAGGATCAGCGTAGCGGGCGGCTCTGCTTCTTGGCCCCACGCCTGAGGCACGGCGATCAGGAGGAGCACCAGCATCGAACAGCGAAGAAAAACGGTCATAGGACGTACAAGGTGGATGGAGGCAGGCGTGGGTCGCGTACCGATCAGGCGGGCACCACTTCGCGGGTGAACAGCTTGTACAGTACGGGCACCACCACGAGTGTCAGGAACGTGGACATGGCGAGGCCGCTGATGATGACGACGCCGAGGGGGGTCCACAGCGACGAGCCCGTGAGTGTGAGCGGCAGCAGGCCCCCAATGGTGGTGAGCGTGGTGAGCACGATGGGGGTGAAGCGGGTCTCGGCTGACACCGCCACGGCCTCCATCATCGAGTGCCCCCGCTCGATGAGGCGGTTTGCGTAATCGACCAAGATGATCGAGTTGTTGATCACGATGCCTACCAGGCTTGTGAGCCCGATGAAGGCGGTGAAGCTAAAGGTATAGCCGGTGGCAAACAGGCCGAGGATCGCCCCGATGACGGCCAGTGGGATGGCGGCAAAGATGATGAGCGGCTGGCTGAACGAGCGGAACTGGAGCACCAGCACGCCGAAGATACCCAGGAGCGCGATGAGGAGCGCCTGCAGAAGCCCGCCGAAGCCTTCGCGCTGCTCCTCGAACGTCCCGCCCACCACGTAGCGGTAGCCCGCAGGCCACGCGTAGGCGTCGAGCTGCTCCACCACCGAGGCCGTCACGTCCAGCTCGGTGAAGCCGTCCTGAACCCCGCTGGTCACCGTGGCCGCCCGCTCGAAGTTGTAATGGTTGATCCGCTTCGGCTCCGCCTTGAAGGTGAGGTCCGCCACCTGGCGCAGTGGAATGACCTCGCCCTGCCGGGAGGTCACCGCAATCCGGTCAAAGTCCGCCGTAGAGGGCCGTCCGTCCAGAGGCAGACGGACCACCACGTCTTGGTCTTTACCACTCGCATCGCGGTAGGTGGCGATGGGGACCCCGGCCATGCCCGCACGGACCGTCTGGTCGATGTCGGCTAGGGGAATGCCCAGGAGCCCCGCCTTGTCGCGGTTGATCTCCACGAAGAGGTCCGTCTTGGGCGTGCGGAGCGGGTTGTCCACGGTCTCACTGCCCGGCACGCGGCGGATGATCTCCTCCACGTCCCCAGCGATGCGCTCCAACACCGCGAGGTCCGGCCCCAGCACTTTGATGGCCACCGGCGCTTCGACAGGCGGGCCGTTCTCGAACTCAACAAACTCGATGCGCGCACCCGGCACCGTGGCAAACTCGGCTTTGAGCGCCGGGATGACGGTGGCGGCCTGGGCGTAGGCTTCGAGCTCCACAAGCACCTGGGCCACCGTGCTCTTCTCGCGCCGCGGGATCACGTTGTAGTACACAAGCGGGTTGTCCCGCCCCACGTTGGCCGCATACCGGACCACCTCGGGCCGCTCGGCGATGACGGCCTCCACGTGGCGCGTCACGCGGTCGGTCTGCTCCAGACTCGTGCCCTCTGGCGTCTCGATGTCGACCAGGAACTGTGGCTTTTCGGCCTTCGGAAAGAGCGTCACCCCGATCAAGGGGAACAAGGCCAGGCTCCCAAAGAAGATCGAGAAGGCCACACCGAGGGACAGCAGGGGCCGCCGCAGGGCCCCCCGCAGCGTGCGCCGGTAGGGCCCCTCGATCAGGCGGTTGATGGCGCGCTGAAACCGAGGCGGACGGCGCTCGGCCGGGCGGACCTTGAGCACGCGGCTGGCCAGCAACGGCGTCAGCACCAGCGACACCAACAGGGAAGCCGCCAAGGCGAAGACCACCGTCACCGGCAAGCTGCGAATGAACGTGCCGCTCGTGGTCTGGATGGACGCCATCGGGACGAAAGACAGGATGGTGGTGACGGTAGCGGCCACGACGGCCCAGGCTACCTCCTTCGTGCCTCGGATGGCGGCGTCCTCGCCCTCGACGCCAGGCTTGAGAAAGCGCCCGATGTTCTCAGTCACCACGATCGCGTTGTCCACCAGCAGGCCGAGGGCAATCACCAGCCCCACGATGCTGATCTGCTGGAGCGCATACCCCGCCGTGTCGACGGCGGCGATGGCGATGAAGATGGAGATGGGGATGGCGGCCACCACGATCAGGGCCGAGCGCACCCCCATGGCGATCAAGATGACGATCCCGACCAGCAGGATACCCTGCAGGAGGCTGCTCGTGAAACCGCCCACGCGGGCTTCTACGCTGCTTGCCTGCTCGAAAACGGTCTCCATGCGCACATCGGCCGGCAACTGCGTGACGGCCTCATCGATCACGGGCTGCATCCCGCGCACGACGTCGAAAATGTTGGCTTCTTTGCGCTTCACCGCCGTCACGAACACCGCGCGCTCGCCCATGTAGCGCGCTCGGTGCGTGTCATCGGCGTAGGCGGGCTGTACCTCGGCCACATCGCTCACATAGACCAAGCCCCCTTGCGCGCCCGTGACGACCGTGCGGCGGATCTCGTCCACCGAATCAAATTCGCCGCTCGTCTGGATGCTGAAACGCCGGGCGCCGAGATCGGCACTGCCGCCTGGCAAGGTGCGGCTGCTGGTCTGGACGGCCTGGATGACCTGACCGAGCGACAGGTTTTTGTCGCCCAGCGCTTCGAGGTCCACCGAGATCCGCACTTCGGGGTCCGGGTAGGCCCAGGTGTCCACGCCTTTCACGCCGCTCACGCGCTCCAGTCCTTGCTCCAGCCGCTCGGCCACCTCCTCAAGCGTGCGATACTCCGCTGTCTCGGACACCAGCGCCAGCTGCAGGATGTTGACGTCAACGGGATTGATCTCCAGCACATCGAGCACCACCAGCTCGGGGGGCAGCTCAGGCCGGGCGGTGTTGACCGCGCGGATGACGTCGTCGTAGGCTTCGTCAGGGTCGGTGCCGGTGATGAACTCGACCGAGATCTGCGCCACGCCGTCTTGGATCGTCGACTCGACCAGCTTCAGGTCATCCAGCTCGTTGATTTCGTCCTCCAGGGGGTCAACCACGAGGCTCTCCAGGTCCTCTGGGCTCGCCCCTGGGTAGACCGCCACCACCGTGGAGGAGGCGATCTCGAACTGGGGATCTTCGGCCCGCGGCATGGTCGCGAAGCTGACCACGCCCAGGAGCGTCAGCAGGGTGATCATGACCACCGTGAACGGGGCGTTGCGGATGGCCAAGGCAGGCAATTTCATGGCAGAATCAGATTCAGGTCTCGTATGGGCGATGAAGGGCCGGTGCGCCGGGGCAGGCCCCCGGGTGGACCGACGGTCCTCGGTCAGTCCTGGACAGCCACCAGGGCGCCATCGGACAGGTAGGCGGCCCCGTCGGTGACCACCGTGCCGTCCAGGGTGCCCTGGATGGCCACCGCGTCATCCAGGATGCGGGCGATGCCGATGGGGGTGCGCCGGACGCGCTGCGTGGCCGGGTCGAGCAGGTAGACCACCCCTTGGTCATCGTTGGCCTCGACGATCGCCTCGATCGGCACCCGCTGGTAGCTGGTACCGTCGGACGGATATAGCTGCACCTGACCGATGAAGCCGGACTTGAGCCGTCCCGCTGGATCGTTGAGCTGCACTTCGACCTCGAACGTGCTCGTCCCGCGCTGGGCGGCGTCAGCGATCTCGGTGACGCGGCCGGTGAACGGGGTGCCGGGGTAGGCATCGAACGCCACGTCGGCCGGGTCGCCCGGGCGCAGGCGGACCACATCGCGGTCCGCCACGCCGATACGGATGACCCAGCCTTCGTCCGAGGCACCCAGGCGGAGGATGGGCGTGCCGGCGCCCACCAACTCATGGTTCTCGGCCATGCGCTCCAGCACACGCCCCCGGGCGGGGGCGGTGATGACGGCGTAGCGCCGGTTGAACTGCGCGGCGTCCAGGGCGGCTTGGGCGGCTTCCAGGCCCGTGCCGGTGTCCTCCACCTGTACCCGCGTCACCACGGAGTCCGCGTAAAGGCGCTGCATGCGGGCATAGTCGCGCTCGGCCTTCTCGAACGCGCTGCGTGCCTGGGTCACCTGGGCGTCGATTTCGTCGAGCTCAAGCTGGGCCAGGACCTGGCCGCGCTGCACCGTCTGGCCTTCGTCCACCAAGACCCGGCTGATCACCCCGCCGACCTTGAACGACAGGGCGATTTCGGCTTTGGCGGCCACGCGTCCGCTGGTGCGGATCGGCAGCACGTCGGCCACCGGGGTGATGTCAGCCACGCGGACCGGCACCGCTGGGTCAGCCGCCGGCGCCTCGTCGGCACCGGCGTCGCTGGCGCAGCCGTTCCAGACCAGGGCACCGAGGACGAGGAGCGTGACGGCGCCCCCGCGGGACAGGAGGTGTGGGATGTTCATCATGGGTCTGTGCTGGTTTTTTTGGGTGCCTTGGGGCTGGGAGACGCCCCAGCGGGGCTTGGGAGACGCCCCAGCGGGGCGTCTTTACGGGGTGGGGAGGGGGCCTATGGCGTACTCGAGCTCGGCGAGGCGGGTCAGGAGGTCCGTTTGCGTGATGTTGAGGTTGAGTTCGGCGGTGGTGAGGGTGGTGCGGGCGTCCAGGAGATCCACGTAGGGGGCCAGGCCCTCTTCGTAGCGGCGAGCCACGAGGCGGTAGGTGCTGGCGGCGGTGCGCACACGCTGGGCGGCCGTTTGCTGCGCCATCTGGTAGGCGGTGGCGGCCTGGTCATAGGCTTCCCGCACCTGCAGGCGGATCTGCTGCCCCAGCTCGGCCCGCTGCGCTTCGAGGCGCTGAGTCTGGATGCGCTGCTGAGTCACCCGCGAGCGAGTCTGGAAGCCGTTGAACAGGTTCCAGCGCAGGACGAGCGAGCCCATGTAGAAGGACCCACCGTTGTTGAGCTGGTAGGTCTCGCCCTCGATGCCGAGGTCCATCACGAGGCTCACGCCGGGCAGGTGGGCGCTCTGCTCCAGGGCCGTAGCCGCCATCGAGGCCTGGACCGCACTCTCGACCTGCTGCAGCTCGGGGCGAGCCTGTACGGCCTGCTCTTGCCATGCGTGCACGGGGTCTACCGCCGCTACCTGGGCCGAGGCGAACCGGAAGGGCGAGGTCCCCAAGAGGGCCGGCACCTGATCGCTGGACTCGATCATCTCCAGCGGCGTGTCCAGCGACCGGTTGAGGAGGAAGTTGACGTACGAGCGCGCCAGGGTGCGGTCCCGCTCCGCCTCGGCCACTTGCTGACGCACGTTCAGCACTTCGGTCTGAGCCCGGAGCAACGCGTCGTGGGTGGCGGTGGACGCCGCCACGAGCCGCTCGTTGACGCGGGCCCCCTCCTGCACGAGATCGAGCGCCGATTGATAGATCGCGACGGCCCGCTCTGCCTTGACGTAGTCGTAGTAGGCCGTCTTGATTTCGAGGATCAGCTCCTGGCGGTACGCGTCGAGTCCGTGGCGCTGGATGTCCATCTGCTGCTCGCGCAGGCGCACCGTGCGGCTGATCTGCGGCTGGTAGAGAGGCTGGATGATCTGGAGCCGCGTGTCCTGTTCCTGCTCCCGCAGAAACGGCGTCGATACGTTCTGAATGGTGGGAAAGGCCGAGGGCTCTCCCTGCGCAGCCAGCAGTTCGTTGAGCGTGCCATAGACCGGGTTGAGCAGGTCGCCCACCGGGATGTCGAAGGTGCGGCCTCCTTCGGCGCGGGAGTAGCGGGCCTGGAGGTCCACCGTTGGCCAGAACAGGCCGCGCGCTTCGGCCAGGGATTCGCGGCTCTGGGCCAGGTCAAACGCTCGCTGCTGCAGAGCGAGGTTCTGGGCCAGGCCTTCCTCCACGAGGCGAGCCACCACGTCGTCTTGCGCCCGGGCGGTCCACGGGGCGCAGAGAGCAACGAACAGGCTCGCCAGCAGCAGGCATCGGACAAGGGGCATGGTTGGTTTCCTCAAGTCATTAACAGGATGACATTTGTTGACATATTGTCAACGTGATAGCAAAAAAAGAGGCCTCAGCGGGCCGGGTCCATTGCGCGGCCGGCCATCTCGATGGCATGGCCGGCGAGTTCGTCGATGGACAGCCGAAACTGCTCAATGAGCATGCGCTCTTTGATCGCGGCGATTTGCAGGACACCGTGCGTCATGCCCCAGAGCGTGACGGCCGTCTTCATGGGCGAGCCGACGTCCGAGCGGATGGTGCCATCGTCCATGCCCACCTGTACCGCGTCCGCCATCAATTCCATGACCTGCAAGCCCCGGTGTTGGTAGGCCCGCTGGGCCGGTGTGGCCTCGCCCTGATCCCCACCGACATCGATTGCTTCCTGCCGAACGAACATTTCGTAGTGAAAAGGCCGTGTGCGGAAGAACGTGATGTAGGCCTCCCCGATGGCGCGGATCTTATCGATGCCGTGCGTATGGCGCTGTATCGCGCCCTCGAAGAGCTGGTGCAGCAGGTCGATGCTGCGTTGGGCGACGGCCAGTTCGATGTCCGCCTTGTCGGTGAAATACACGTAGATCAGGCTCCGGCTCACCCGCGCCTCTTTGGCGATGGCGCCCATCGTCACGTTGTCTACCCCTTGGCGCTGAAACACCCGCTCCGCCGCGTCGAGGATATCCTCCCGACGCTGCTCTTTCTCTTCTTGACGCCGTTCCGCCAGATCAGACATTGAACACCTGTGTTATTGTTGACAATGTGTCAACGTACACGACAAACGTAGACTCAGGTTTCAGGTGCAACTGTGACAACGGTGTGACGAACCCTAAGTGGGCTGGCCGCGCACCGCCAGGCCCTTACTGCAGCCGGAAGCGGAAGGTGATGATGCCGGTCTGGTTTTCCTGCGGTGCGTTGAGGGGAAGCGGGTTGAAGCGCCAGCGCTGGAGCGCATCCATGACGGCCTGCTCCAGCGAGGGGTTGGCCTTGATGAGCGGGACGCGCCCGACGATCCGGCCCTGGGGGTCTACGGTGACGCGCACGCGGATCGTGGCGTTTACCTTCTCGGTGTAGGCGGGCAGGGTGGTGCGGACCGGCGTGCGATTGAGGCCCTCGATGTCAAAGGGGGCGGCCCGGCGCTCGTCGGCGGCCTCGCCGTCAGTGCCGGTCTCGGCACCGGTCTCGCCCTCCGGAGGCGCACCGCCCAGCGGGCGGACCTCTTCGGGTTCGGGCTCAGGCTCCTCGGCCTCTTCTTCCTGGCGGGTGCGCGGCGGCTCGGGTGCCACCGTCTCGGTCTGCGGAGTCTCGACCACTTCTTCGTCGAGGACGTCCTGATCCGGCAGGTCAACGGGGCGCGCCTCGTCAGGGGGCGCCGCTGGAGCTTCCTCGGGCTCTGGCTCCGGCGGCTCGGGCTCGGGAGCCGGCTCCTCCTGCGGCGTGGTCTGGGTCACCTGGCGTACGGGTCGCCCTTCGGAGAACTCGCCGAAGTCAACCTCCATGTAGCCGATCGTGGTGGGCTCGTTCTGGTCCAACTCGCAGGAGTAGAACCCCAGCAAAAGGACGCTGTGCAGCACCAGGCTGGTGCCCAGGGCCATCCAGTCTGTAGGGACGCGCTTCATGAAAGCGGGCGGCTAGCGAGGGGAAGGAGGCGCATGCCGATCTCAGGCGTCGTCGTCGCGGCGCAGCGAAACCTGCAGCGAGACGCGGTGCGAGAAGCCGAGGTCGGACGTGAGCCCCGCGAAGTCGCCGAAGCTGTAGTCAACGGAGATCTGGCGGAGGCGCAGCCCGGCGCCCACGCTTGGGGTGACGTTGAGGCCATAGCGCTCCGAGTGGGTGAAGCGGCTGATCCCAGCCCGCAAGGCCACCACCTCCCGGTAGCTGTACTCCGCCCCAACGCGCGGGTGGAACGAGACGTCGCCCGCGTTAAACACGTAGGTCTGCTGCCCATCGAAGGCCACGTCTACGTCCAGCGAGGCCGTCACCCGGCTCTGCCCGAACGGCAGGAAGGTGGCCCCCCCCAAGCGCGCTACCGGCAGCACCAGGTAGGTGCCGCCCTCGGGAAGGGCTTGGCCAAAGGCTTCCTCGAACGTGTATGGCTGCCCCGTCTCGGGGTTGGTGTCGGACAGCGAGAAGGCCTGGCGGTCGATGCTCCAGGACTGCAGCATCGTGGACACATCCTGCACGTTGGCGCCCACGGCCCAGCGGCTCGTCTGGTAGCGCACCCCCACGTCCACACTGTAGCCCCAGGCATCGGCGAAGTCGCCGATGGTGCGGCGGATGATCTTGCCGCTCACGCCCACAGACAGCTGCTCATTCACGCGACGAGCGTAGCTGAGCACGAAGGCATAGTCCGCGGCCGAGAACCGGCGGAAAAACTGCTCCGGGTTGGGCTTGGGCTGGTCGAGGATCGGGTCCCAGGCGTCCAGCGTGTTGACGATGTCGTTGACGCCGCTCCGGAAGAGGGCCGCCGCCACCACGGACTGCTCGTTGACGGGGAAGGCACCCGCCGCGTAGTCGAAGGACACGACGCCGGCAAAGCGCTCGGCGTGCATGTAGGCCAGCTCGGGGTTGCTCAGCCCAGACAAGCCCGCCGGGTTCCAGTAGACGGCGTGCACATCGTCGGTGAGGCCCACGTAGGCCCCGCCCATCCCCAGGGCGCGTGCGCCCACGCCGCCCGCTAGGAAGTCGGCGCCGTACTTGGCCACCGTCTGGGCCTGGGCGGCGGGAGGTGAGAAGCCCATCCACAGCCCAGCTACCAGCAAGCCAGCTAGCATCCGGGGAGTCAGTCGCGTCATCATCAGGTCGATTTTGATCGGTGAGGCTCCAGGTTCGTCCTTGGGGCGTACAACCGGTGTGTACAAACATAGGGCCGAACCGCGTGGGCCTTACACCGGCCCTCGCCACCCGTTCCCCTGTGCTGCTTTTCTACCCTGCTGATAACGCGGTATGGCTGTCCTTGTTGTGACCGCTTCTCGCGGCGCCCCGCTGCGCGTCCGCCTGGATGTGGACGACCCGCTCGTCCGCGCTGCCATCGGGCTTCTCCTGCAGGAGGCCGGGGCCGAGGTCGCCTCCACGGACGACACCCTCGCTGATCTTGACCTGGTGGCGGGCCCCGCCGAGCGTGTCCACGAAGGCGCCCTGGTGCTTGTGGCCGATGCCGATCAGGCTCGGACCGCCTGGGCCGCCGGGGCACGGGGCCTGCTCCCGCGCGACGTGGACGGGCCGACCCTCCTGGCGGCGCTCGTGGCCGTGGCGCAGGGAGCGGTCGTGCTGGATGCAAGCCTGGCCGGCGAGCTGATCCCCGCCGCCGTGGCGGTGGACGAAGCCGCCGCGCTGACCGGCCGCGAGCAGGAGGTGCTGGCCCTCCTCGCCGAGGGGCTGCCGAACAAGCTCATCGCCGACCAGCTAGGCATCACCGAGCGTACGGCACGTTACCACGTAGCCCAGATCCTGGCCAAGCTCGGCGTCCAGAGCCGGACCGAGGCCGTGGTCCAGGCCGCCCGCCTGGGCCTCATCGCCCTCTAGGACACGCAGCTCGGCTCCCCGAGTCCCGAGATCCCGAGGCCCCCACCGAATGCGTGGACCTGGCCGAAAAGCCAGGGGGCGGCTGGCTGACCAGCCGAGGCGCGAGGCCCCCACAAGGTCGTACCCTGGAGATGTTCGAGATCCCCATCGCTACATCCCCTACCCCATCTATGCTTGCTGACTCTGTTCTGGCCACCGTATCCGACGCCCTCGCGGCCGTTGTGGAGGCCGCCGCCCCCTCTGTTGTCCGCGTCGAGGCGCGCCGTCGAGGGAATGCCTCGGGCATCGCCTGGAGCGCAGAGGGCCTCGTCCTGGCCTCGGACCACACCGTCCAGCGCGACGACAACCTGCGCGTAGGCCTCCCTTCGGGCGACGTTGTCGAGGCTGAGCTCCTCGGGCGCGACCCCACCACGGACCTGGCCCTGCTGCGCACCGAGGCCACGCTCACGCCCCCAGACTGGGCCGAGGCCGACGTGCTGGCGGTGGGACATCTCGCCCTCTCGGTGGGCCGCCACGATGCGGCCGCCCAGACGGCCCTTGGCATCGTCACGCGGCGGGGGGGCGCCTGGCGCACCGGCACCGGGGGCGAGGTAGACGCCTTCATCGAGACGGACATCGGGGTCTACCCCGGCTTCTCAGGAAGCGCCCTGGTGGACGCACGCGGCCGCTTCGTGGGGCTCAACACCTCGCACTTCGGCCGCCGAGCCAGCCTGACCTTGCCCCTGGCCACTTTGCGGAGCGTGGCCGCCGAACTCGGCGCGCACGGGCGCGTCCGGCGCGGCTACCTGGGGGTGGTCTCGCAGCCCGTCCACCTCGAAGGCGCCATCGGGCTGGTGGTCCTGGAGGTCTCGGCCAACAGCCCCGCGGAGGCGGCGGGGCTACTCATCGGCGACGTCCTGCTGGGCGTGGGTGAGACCCGGTTCAAGGGCGCCCACGACCTCGTGGCGGTCCTGGCCCGCGCAGGCGGCGAGACGCTTGTCTTCCAGGTGCGTCGCGGCGGAGCCGACATGCAGGTCCACGTCAAGCTCGCTGAGCGCACCGCCTAGCGTACGCGCCCTATCTTCGGCGCACTGTCCCCCCACCTACTCCCCTTGACAACCCCATGAGCCTACTCCCCCCGCACCCCGTGCACCAGACCACCGATCGCGGCGAACAGGCCGCCGCCATGGACGAGATCCGCGCCCGCCGCGATGCAGGACGCGCCGGACAGGGCCGCGTCCTGGCCGTCGTCACCAGCCACGACCAACTCGGCGACACCGGCTATCCGACGGGCTACTGGATCTCTGAACTCGCCCATCCCTACCTGGCCCTCACCCGCGCTGGCTACGACGTCGATGTGGCCAGCCCCCAAGGCGGCGCTGCCCCGCTCGATGCCTGGAGCGATCCCCGAAGCGACGCTGCGCAAAACCCGGGCGACTTTGTCTCGACGGGCTTCCTGCTCAACGACCTCACCCGCCTGAAAGTCGAGCACACCCAGCGCCTCGCCGATATCGACCCCGCGGAGTACCTCGGCCTCTTCTTCGTGGGCGGCTACGGCGGCGCGTACGACTTGGCCGACGACCCCGACGTGGCCCGCCTCACCCGCGCCGTGTGGGAAGCGGGGGGCGTGGTAGGCGCCATCTGCCATGGTGCCCCCGCCCTGCTGAACGTGACCCTGTCCGACGGCGCCCCTCTCATCGACGGGCGCCGCCTGACGGGGTTCTCGAAGGCGGAGGACGAGGAGGTAGAAAAGACCGTGGGCACCCCGTTCCTGGACGGCGTCTACACGGAGGATCTGCTACGGGCGAAGGGGGCGCACTACGAGCGCGGGGCCCTGTTTCAGCCGTTTGCGGTGACCGCTGACGACGGGCGCTTGGTCACGGGACAGCAGCAGTTCTCCGGCGAGGTTTTCGGCGATGCCCTCGTCCAGGCCTTGGACCGGGTCCGGGCCGCCTGAGGGGTCGACCGGCGATGCAGACTCGGCGAAGTGGGAACCCCGGTGTGCCTGTGCGTATCGGGGGCTCCGCTTCGTCTGGCCTCTCTCCCCGTCCCATGCGCGTCCACCTCCGCACCAAGAAAGACAAACAGCTCAAGCAGGGCTATCCCTGGATCTTCAAGAACCAACTTGACCGCACCGAGGGCGAGCCCACCACGGGCGACGTCGTGGAGATCGTGGGTGCCGACGGGGTGCGGTACGGGCGCGGGTTCTACCACGCCGAGTCACTCATCGCCGTCCGGTTTCTCACGCGCGACCTGGAGCGGCCCATCGACGCCGCCTTCTTTCGAGAGCGCCTGGAGGCCGCGCTCCGGCTGCGGCAGGGCCTCTACCCGGACCCGCCGCACTACCGGCTGGCTTTCAGCGAGAGCGATGGCCTCCCCGGCACGATCATCGACCGCTACGGCGACGTGCTCACTTGGTCCTGCGTGTGTGCCGGCATGGCACAGCGGCGCGACCTGCTGCTGGACCTACTGGAGGAGCTGTTGGAGCCGCAGGCCATCGTGGAGCGCAACGACTCCTGGCTCCGTGCCAAGGACGGCCTGCCCACATCCACCGGCGTGCTCCGCGGCACGCTCCCCGAGACCGTCCTCGTACAGGAAGGCCCCGTCCAGATGCACGTCGATGTGCTGGCAGGACCCAAGACGGGCCTGTTTCTGGACCAGCGTGGGCACCGCAACCTGGTCGGCCGCCTTGCCCAGGGCCGCCACGTGCTCGACGTGTGCTGCGCCGACGGGGGCTTCGGCCTGCAGGCGGCACTCGGCGGCGCAGCGTCCGTCCACTTCCTCGACATCGCCCCAGCGGCCCTGGAGCGGGTGCAGCGCAACGTGGCCCTCAACGCCGCCCACACCCCCGACCTGCCAGACCGTTGTACCTACGAGGCCGCCGACGCGCTGGACCACCTGCCCACGCTGCGGGACCGTACCCCGGCGTTCGACTTTATCGTGCTGGATCCGCCCGGCTTTGCCAAGCAGCGGCGTCAGGTGGAGCAGGCCACGCGTGCCTACCAGCGCCTCAACATCACGGCCCTCCAGATGCTGCCCCCCGGCGGCCTGCTGGCCACGTCATCATGCTCGGGGGCCCTCCCGGAAGCGGACTTCCTGAAGATCGTCGAGTACAGCGCTCGCAAGGCGGGCGTGCGGCTCCGCCTGCTGCACCATGGCAGCCAGCCCCCCGACCACCCGACGCTGATGACCATGGGCGAGACCCGCTACCTCAAGTTCTTCCTGTTCGAACACGCAGGGCCGTACCTCCCTGCCTAGGGCCTCCACGCTAGCCGCGATGCCGGAGGCGTGCCGCGAAGGCGCCGTCCATCTGGTCGCGCGGGGGCCACGTGGCGAGGTATCCCGCGGGGGTCAGCAGGGCCGGTGGCACCGAGGCCGGCGGCGGCTCGACCTCGAAGGCCGGATTCCGCGCCAGAAAGGCCTCGACCTGGGCCTCGTTTTCTTCGGGCTCGATGGTGCAGGTAGCGTAGACAAGGCGGCCCCCCGGGCGCACCAGCATGGCGGCCGCGTCCAGGAGTTCGGCCTGGAGCGCGGTGAGCTGCTGAAGCTCCTCGGCGGTGCG
Organism: Bacteroidota bacterium; assembly: GCA_038747425.1. Lineage (GTDB taxonomy): Bacteria > Bacteroidota > Rhodothermia > Rhodothermales > JBCDJV01 > JBCDJV01. The sequence continues at coordinate 71,462 of JBCDJV010000008.1, read as the reverse complement.
GTGCCAGCGCAGGTCGGCCCGCTTGGACAGGACACCCAGGCCTGTGCAGGGTGCATCCAGCAAGACGGCATCGGCCTGAGGAGGCGTCGGCTCGGCGGCCAGCGCTCGCACGTCGGCCGCAGGCCCTACGCGGAGGTTTCGGAGGCCATGCTGATCGGCGGCGCGCTGGACGAGCGCCAGGCGCCGCGGGTTGGCGTCGACGGCCCTCACCTCGCCCTCGCCCTGCATGCGGAGGGCGGCGTACAGCGCCTTGCCCCCCGGCGCGGCGCACACGTCGAGGACCTGTTCGTGGGGCTGTGGATCCAGCAGGTGAACCACCAGGCCTGCGCTCTGGTCCTGCACGGCACACCCCCCCTCGCCCAGCCACCCAGCCTGCACGACCGGCTGCAACCGGTCCACCCGCACGAACGCCTCCAGAAAAGGCGACGGCGTGGCGGTCACGTCCAGCGCCTCCAGGGCCTGCCGGAACGCCTCGGGCGTCTGCCGCAGGGTGTTCACGCGCAGGTCGTAGGCGGGGCGGGCGTTGTTCCAATCCAGCAGTGCCCGGGCCGCTTCTGGGCCCAGGCGCGCCACCCAGCGGCGCACAACCCAGGTGGGGTGGGAGTGGCGAATGGCCAGGTCCCGCGCCGGATCTCCGGTGTCAGGCTCCGGGAGATTGTCCTGGCGGCGATCCAGCGTGCGCAGGAGGCCGTTGGCGAGCTTGCCGGCCCCCGGCCGGAGGCGGCGCTTGGCCAGCTCCACGGCCTCGTGGATGGCTGCGTGCGCAGGTGTCTGTTGGAGCAGCAGATCGTAGGCCCCGAGGCGGAGAATCTGGCGGAGCATCGGCTCCATCTCGTGGTACGGACCTCGGTAGAGACCGGCCAGCAGAAAGTCGAGCCACCGGCGCCAACGAGTCACCCCGGCCACGTACTCGGTCACCTGGCGCTCCTCCCGGGGCGGCAGACCCGCGTCTAGCCGAGCCACGTGCGCGTGGCTGACTTCGATGCGAAGCAGATGGTCGACGGCAGCGGCGCGGGCGGAGGTAAACATCGGGAGCGCAGGCAAACGGATACAGGCGGAGGGCACTACCCCCCACGTTCAAGCCTGATCCCACGCCGCGCGTCTGGGGCTCGTCAGCGGATCCCGTAGAGATCGACGGCGGCTTTGCGCGGCCACCACCGGGTTGAGGTGCGGTACTGGAAGACCACCTTCTCGATGACCCGATGGCGTCCAACCAGATCGATGACCCGCGACTCGTCGCCCGCGTCGAAGGCCTGGCGCAGAGCCACCTCCTGGATCCGCCCATTGGCATAGTGGACGTACACGCGCTGCATGGTCACGGGGGCCCGACGAACCTTGAGCTTGATGCTTCGAAAAGAGCCATTGCGCGCCGTCACCTGGATTTGGTCACGATCTGCCTGGTGGTTGACCGTGCGAGTTCCGAGGTGGGCCCATTCAGCCGGTGCAGCCGCGAGCGAGACCACACCTACCAGCAAGGCAGACACGAGCAGAAGAGACCGAGACATCGACAGCAGAATCATGACCACACATCCTTCAGGTTGATACAGGTTGTTCGGGGTAGGTCCACCGGCGCCGTGTGGCGGCAGCGGCCCGTCTATCCTGTGTACACCGAAGAGGTGGGAGCGCCCCCAAGAGGGTGCGACTAGAGGTCCTGAAGCAGCGGGTCGGCGGGTTCTTGGTGGCCACGGGGATGCGCGGCGTCGTGGGTCTCGGGCTCGAGGTGGGTGGTCAGCACCAGCTCGCGCGGCGCCAGCCGGGCTTGGAGGCGGGCCTCGAGGGCATGCGCCCGGTCATGGGCCTCAGCCAGGCTGAGGGTGTTGGGGAAGGCGAGGTGGCATTCGGCCCACACCTGGTCCTGGATGCACCGATGGCGCAGCTGATGATAGCCCTGGATGAGCTGCGCGGCCTGCCCAGCGTCCAGCTCGTCCACCAGCACCGCGTGCACGTCGTCGTCGACGCGTTCCATCAGGCCGCCGCAGGCCTGCCGGAGCAGGCGGGCGCCTACCCAAGCCACGTGAGCGGCCACCAGCAGGGCCACCACCGGATCCACCCAGGCCCAACCCGTGAGCCCAGCGAACCCGACGCCCACAAAGACGCCCGTGGTGGTCCACACGTCTGTCAGCACGTGGGCCCCATGGGCTTGCAAGGCGAGGTTCTGCGTGCGCCGCCCTGTCCGGATCAGGTACCGGCCCAGCGCCACGTTGACACCGGCCGCCACAGCCAGAATGCCCAAGCCAACGCCCGTATGCTCGACGGTCCCCCCACCTCCCGCCATCACCGCCACGACGATCAGCACGGCGGTCCCGACCAAGAGCATCCCCTCGAACCCAGCCGTGAGGTACGCGGCCTTGCCATGCCCATAGGGATGGTCGGCATCGGGGGGGCGGATGGCGACCCAGAGCCCAAAGGCCACCAAGATCGTGGACACCAGGTGGACGGCCCCTTCAGCGGCATCCGCGAGCATGGCTGTGCTGCCCGTGAGCACATAGCCCACGCTCTTGCCGATGAGCAACAGCACGGCGGCTACCAGGCTGATGCTCATGGTGCGGCGAACAGGGTCCGTAAACCAAGCCATCGGTCGAACGGCGAACGAGCGGGGGGGGGGGAGATACGTTAGGGTACAGCCTTCCCACCAAATCCATACCCATCTGGTTCATCATCGGCCCCTTTTTCAAGGTTTAGCCCAGGCTACGCCTTGGTTGTAAGCCCGGTAAAACCAGCCTTCCGCATAGGGTGGGTAGGCGAACGGGTGTGCGGGAGATAACGGACGGCTGTGCTTAACTTCCCCCATTCCCCCATTCCCCCATTCCCCCATTCCCATGCCCCATTTGGAGCACATCGGCATCAGCGTGCGCGATGCCGCGGCCGTGGCGGCCCTCTACGACGACCTCCTGGGCCTCACGCCCTACAAACGCGAAGCGGTGGAACGGGAAGGTGTCCAGACGCACTTCATCCAGGCTGGGCAGGCCAAGTTGGAGCTGCTGGAGGCCCTGGGACCGGACTCGCCCATCGCCAAGGCGCTGGACAAGCGGGGCGAGGGGCTGCACCACCTGGCCTTCGAGGTGCAGGACCTGGACGCCCATCTGGAGCGCCTGCGCGGCCTCGGCTACACCCCGCTGAGCGACACGCCCCGGCCGGGAGCCGACGGCAAGCGCATCTTTTTCCTGCACCCCAAGCAGACCCACGGCGTGCTCATCGAGCTGTGCGAGAGCACCCTCCCCGCCGGCACGCCCCTCCCCGCCGGCGCCTACCGGTACGGCCCCGCTGATCGTCCTGTGCTTTTGGTGCTGGCTCCCCCTGCTGCGACTGGCTTGGCCCAGGCCCTGGCTCCGCTGGCCGGCGACTTCTCCCTGGTGATGGCCCCTCACGCAGCCGTCCTGGAGGCCGTGCTGACGAAGGCTTCAGCCACCGTGACGGGCCTCCTAGCTCCTGGCCACGCGGCGGCAGAGGCCGTAGGTTTAGCGCAGCGCCACCCGGATCGGCTGGCGCGGCTCGTGTTGGTGGCCCCCGGACCGCTGCCCTCCGGCCCCGCGGAGATGCCTACGCTCCTGATGCTGGGAGACCGTGCGGTGGATGCGCTGGACCGGGCCTGCCGCCTCCGGCACGAAGCCGAGGCGACGACGTTGTACGTGGCCCCCGGTGTGACCGACCCGCTGCAGGAGGCCCCCGGCCCCACCCTACGAGCGATGCGGACCTTCCTGACAGCGGCAACCCGATCGGCGGGTCGTCGTACATGAGCGCTTCACGTGCCTCTCCCCTTCTCTGTCCACCATGCGAGGGCCTCTACTTCGCCACCACCTCAAGTCGATCCTGCGGGCTCCGATCTGGTCCGGCAAGCAGCTGCTGACCAACCTGTTGGTCGGGCTCTTCGTGTTGTACCTCTTGGCCAACCTGACGGTGGTCGGACTCTTGTTCGACTACGTGATCGAAGAGTCGATGCCTGGCACCGATCCCCAGGCGCTCCTCAACAGGGCGCTGCTGCCCGTTTTTCTGGTGCTGCTCGTGGTGCGCTACCTGCTACAAGCCAGCCCAGAGCTGCGCCTGCGCCCCTACCTGCACCTGCCCTTGTCGCGGCCGCGATTGGCCCACTATGCGCAGCTCACCTCGCTGACCAGCACCCAGAACCTGTATCCTCTCTTCTTCTTTCTGCCCTATGCGGGCGCCAACCTGCTGCCCAGCTACGGGCCGGTGGCCACGGGCAGCTGGCTGGTGGGTGTGTTGCTGGTGCTCCTCATCAGTCACTACACGGTGGTCTTGCTGCGCATGTATGTGGGGGTGCGCTTGGGCCGATTTGCGCTCGTCCTCGCGGCCGGCACCCTGCTCTTCGTGGCGGACCGCTTCGTGGGCGGGCAGTGGCTGCCGGCGTTCTCTGAGGCCACCTTCAGCGGATTGCTCACCCAGCCGGCTCTAGCGCTCATCGTGCTGGGGCTGGGCGTGGCGGGGTTGTACGGCGCCGCGTACCGGCTCACCTTGCAGCGCCTCTACCCGGAGACGGATCGCGGCCTGCCCGCCCCCACGGCTCCGCGCTTCCAGGCCTTGGAGCGCTTGGGCCTGGAGGGGGCGCTCATCAGCAACGAGCTGCGTCTCATCACCCGCAACCGGCGGCCTCGGCAGATGGTGCTCAGCAGTGTCCTACTCTTCGCGCTCGGCCTGTACATGATGCTGGCGTCGGCCTCCGCCGAGGTGAGTTTCAACCTGGCCATCTGGGCGTTCCTGATCAGTGCCGCAGGCTTCCTCAACTATGGGCAGTTCATGTTCAGCTGGGAAGGGGCGCACTTTGATGCACTCCTCAGCCGGGCCATTCCCCCTGAGCGGCTGATCCGCTCCAAGCTCTACCTGCTGTGCGCGACCTGCGTACTCTTCGGGGGCATCGCGGTACCCGTCGTCTTGCTTGTCGAGCCCAGCTACCTGAACGTCCTGCTCGCGATGGCTGTGTACAACGCCGGGCTGACCGTGCCCCTCGTGCTCCTGATGGCCACGTTCAACAACAAAGCCGTCCAACTGGGTGGGAGTTCGCTGCTCAACTACCAGGGCACCGGCCTCCACCACTTTGTCTGGATCCTGCCGATCATGCTGATCCCCACGATTGTGCTGGCGATGCTCGGCCTTTCTGGGCTGGCCCTCCTGGGGTTGGCGGCCTTTGGCCTGGTGAGCCTCCTGGCCTACCCGATGTGGACCCGCTTCCTGGCACAACGCCTGCGGGCCCGGCGCCACCTCATGGCTGCGAGCTTCCGCAGCTCCTGATCCCCACGGCCCCCGCTTCTCCATCCTCTGTTCATCACCACGGCCTGTACCCGCATGCGCATCGACGCCCACGAGCTCCAAAAACGGTACCACGGCGAGCCCGTACTGGACCTTCCGCAGCTCGCCATCCCCGCCGGCGACGCCTTCGGCCTCGTGGGCAACAACGGAGCCGGCAAGACCACCTTCCTCCGGCTCGCCTTGGACCTCCTGAAGCCCTCGCAGGGGCACGTGGAGATCGATGGGGCCCGCGTGGCCACCACCACCGCCTGGAAAGCTCGTACGGGGGCCTACCTGGACCCCTCCTTCCTCATCGACTACCTCACGCCCGAGGAGTTCTTCGACTTCACCGGGCAGGTGTACGGCCTCGCGCACGCCGAGGTGACGGTGGCGCTCGAGCGCTTTGCCCCTTTCTTCAACGGGGAGGTGCTGGGGCAGAAGCGGTACCTCCGCGACCTCTCCATGGGCAACCGCAAGAAGGTGGGCATCGTGGCAGCGCTCCTCCACGACCCAGACCTCGTCATCCTAGACGAGCCCTTCGCCAACCTGGACCCGTCGACCCAGATCCGCCTCAAGAGCCTACTCCGGCAGCTCAACGAGCGCCGCGGCACCACGCTGATCGTCTCCAGCCACGACCTCAACCACGTCACCGAGGTGTGCGGCCGCATCGCCGTGCTGGAGCGCGGCCGCATCGTGCAAGACCTGGCCACCTCCGAGGCTACCCTGACCGATCTCGAACGTTACTTTACGGTAGAAGACGCCGCCGACCTACCCTAGGGCGGTAACCCAACCCGGTGCGGTGAGTACAAGGAAAAGCGTCTTTCTCCAGGTTTTTCGCTTCTGCCTCCGCCCCATGCTCGAAGATAAGCTGGCCCACCTGCCGACCTCCTCGGGCGTCTATCAGCACAAAGACGACCAAGGCACCGTGCTGTACGTGGGCAAGGCCAAAAACCTGCGCACGCGCGTCCGCTCCTACTTCCAGGAGGGCCGCCCCCGCGATGCACGGCTCCAGGCACTCGTCCGGAAGATCGCCGACGTGGAGGTCATCGTCACGGACACCGAGGTGGAGGCGCTGATCCTGGAGAACAACCTGATCAAGAAGCTCAAGCCGCGCTACAACGTCAACCTGAAGGACGACAAGACTTACCCCTACATCTGCATCAAAAAGGAGCGCTTCCCGCGGGTCTTCCCCACACGCCGTGTCCAGCGCGACGGCAGCCACTACTTCGGGCCCTACACGGACGGCAAAGCCATGCGGCACCTGCTGGACGTGATCCGCTCCACCTTCAAGCTGCGCACGTGCAGCCTGCACCTGGCGCCCGCCCCCATCGCCGCGGGGAAGTATGAAACGTGCCTGGAGTATCACATCCAGAAGTGCGCGGCCCCATGCGTGGGCTACCAATCCGAAGACGACTACGACGCCACCATCAGCCAGATCAAGCGCTTGCTCGACGGCAAGACGGACGCCCTCGTGGCGCAGCTACAAACCGAGATGCAGGAGGCCGCCCAGGCCATGGACTTCGAGCGCGCGGCCGAGCGGCGTGACCAGATCCGCGCCCTCCAGAAGTACTCGGCCAAGCAGAAGGTGGTGAGCCCCGACTTCCTGGACCGGGACCTCTTTGCCATGGCCATCGACCGCGAGGAGAACGCGGCGTGCGGCGTCCTCTTCAAGGTGCGCGAGGGCAAGATTATCGGGCGGCAGCACAAATACATCCACCAGCTGCATGATCAGCCAGACGAAGCCCTGATGCAGTCCTTCGTGGAAGCCCACTACGCCGAGACCTCGTTCTTCCCGGAGGAGGTCCACCTGGCCACGCCCATGGACACCACCGACGCCCTGGAAGCCTTCCTGCGGACGCAGCGTGGCAAAAAGGTGCCCGTCAAGGTGCCCCAACGTGGCGACAAGGCCGACCTCATGCGCATGACCGAGGCCAACGCCCGGCTGCTGCTCGACGAACTGAAGCTGCAACGTGCCAAGCAGCAAGAGGGACGCATCCCTCACGCCGTTAAGCAGCTCAAGGACGACCTGCGGATGGAGCGCCTCCCACGCCGCATCGAATGCTTCGACATCAGCCACTTGGGCGGGACCGGCACCGTGGCCTCGTGCGTGGTGTTCGAAGACGGCAAGCCCCGCAAGCGCGACTACCGCACGTACAACATCAACACCGTGGAAGACGGCAAGCCCGACGACTTCCAGTCTATGCGCGAGGTCATTGAGCGGCGCTACCGGCGGCTCCTCGAAGAAAACGGCCCCTGGCCCGACCTCCTGATCGTGGACGGCGGCAAGGGCCAGCTCTCCAGTGCCGTCGAGTCCCTGGAGGAGGCCGGCGTATACGGCCGGTTTACCGTGGTGGGCCTGGCCAAACGGTTGGAGGAAGTCTTCTTCCCCGGAGACTCCGACCCCAAGCACATCGCCCGCACGAGCGCCTCGCTCCACCTGCTCCAGCGCTGCCGCGATGAAGCCCACCGCTTTGCCGTCACCGCCCAGCGCAAGCAGCGACGCAAGACCCTGACCTCGGAGCTGCTCGACATCCCCGGCGTGGGCGCCAAGACCGCCCAGAAGCTCCTCAAGACGTTCGGGTCCGTCAAACGCGTCAAAGCGGCCGATCTGGAAGCGCTGGCCGATACGGTGGGGCCAGCGGCCGCCCAACGGATCCACACCTATTGGTCCGAGGCCTGAGGAGACCGGCGCTCTGGCCCCCCTACGCCAAATCGGCGGAGGCTTGGCCAAAGGGCTGAGGCACGTCTACGATCTCCCAGAAGAGATGCAGCCGCCGGATCATCTCCGCAAAGTCATCGAAGGTGACCGGTTTGCGGAGGTAGGCGTTGCAGCCCAACTGGTAGCTGCGCACCCGGTCTTCCTCAAGCTGAGACGTGGTCAACATCACCACCGGCAGAAGGGCCAAGGTCGGGTCGGCCCGGATCTCCTCCAGAACCTCCAGGCCAGACATCCCCGGCATGCTGATGTCCAGCACGAGCACCTTGGGGAACGGGGCGATGGCCCGATCCCGGTAGGCCCCCTCGTGGCGGAGGTAGGCCAGGCATTCCTCGCCGCTCGTGACCGTTTTGAGTTCACTGGGCATCTGGCCCCGCTTCCAGGCTCGCTCAGCGGCCAGCAGATCGTGCTCGTTGTCATCAACCATGAGCACGGTGAAGGGGGAGGACGGATGATCCATGAGCAAAAGGGGAAGCAAGTCGTGAAACCTGGATCGCACGAGATACCACGTAGCGGCGGCTAACGGGTCGCACCCGCTGGCCGTAACGGTATCGTAACGAAGAAGGTACTGCCCATGCCCACGGATGATTCCAGCCGCACCGATCCATTGAGCTGAGTGGCCGCTTTTTTTACGATGGCGAGGCCCACGCCGGTGCCCTCGTACGTGCCACGTGGGTGGAGGCGCTCGAAGATGCCGAAGATGCGCTGCTGATTGAGGGTATGAATGCCGATGCCGCGGTCTTTGACCGATAGGGTGAGCTGGTCGGTGTCGGCCTCGATGGTCCAGGCGACCTCGATGCCTTTGTCGGGCTCGGGGGTAAACTTGGCGGCATTGTTGATCAGGTTCTGCAGAATCTGGCGAATCAGGACTTCCTCGGCTACGAGAGCGGGCCAGGGGCCGGGTTGGAGGCGCACGTCCACCTCGGGCCGGAGGCCGAGCACATGGATGACGCTCTGCAGGAGGCTGCGCAGGGCAATAGGATGTGGGTCTTGGGAGACGCGGCCCACCTGGGCGAACGCCAAGAGGTCCTGCACGAAGGCATCGGCTTCGGCGGTGGCTTTTCGCATGCCGTCGAGCAGCCTGGTCTCTTCATGGTCAAGCCGCCCAGCCAGGTCTTCCTGCAGGAACTGAGCGTAGTTGTTGATGGCCCGGAGCGGGGCCCGGATGTCGTGGGCGACCACGTGGGCGAAGTCCGTCAGCTCTTTGTTGGCCGAAGCCAGGGCGCGGGTTCGGTCATCGACCCTCGCCTCCAGCTCTTGGTTGAGCGTCTGGACTTCTTGGAGGGCCGTCAGGAGCAGGGTCAGGTCCCGATAGACGCCCACGTAGCCCGTCAGGGTACCATCGGACGCACGCAAGGTGGTCAGCGAGGCCAACACCTGGAGTTGGCGGCCCGCTCGGTGGGCCTGTTGAATCCGTCCACGCCAGCGGCCTTGCTGGTGCAGCTCGCGGAGGGCGTCTTCGCGCTCCTGGCCATCGGTGTCCACGTCTTTGCTGATGAACGAGATGACGTCCGGCAGCCAACGGCCTAGCACGTCGGTCCGAGGCCAGCCGTACATCACCTCGGCGGCCTCGTTCCAACTGGTGATGCGGAGGTCTTGGTCGGTGGCCACGATGGCATCCGAGATCCCGGACAGGAGACTGGCCTGATACTGCAGCGCCAGTTGTACTTCGTGCTCCACCGTGACCTCCCGGCTCATCAGCAGGACCTGGCTCGTGCCTTGGATGACAGAGAGGCGTAGTTCGAAGTGCCGGACCGCGTGGCCCTCGGCGGCCATCGTGTGGTTGAGCCGCTGCGTCCCCCCCGTGGCTAAGGTCGTGGCGAGGCGATCGCGGACTTCGGCGGCCAAGCTGGCGGGGAAGACCTCTTCCAGCGTGGCCCCCACAGCGGGCGCCCGGCTGCCGGGCACCCCGAGCGCCCCTGGCTTGACGAGGCCCGCGAAGCGCCCCCCTTCGCTGAGCAGGTAGAGGCTATCGGGAATGGCCTCCAGGAAAGCCTGCGAGGTCCGGGCGGCGTCTTCGGCCCTTCTCATCTGGCGTTGCAGCTGATACTGACGCTCCTCCAGCTCTTCCTGGGCGCGGCGCTGGTCTGTCACGTCGTACACCACACCCACGAGCGCTTTCTGAGGGGCCTCTGGGTCTGGACCCAGCCGATGCTCGAGCCAACGGGGAGGGCCGCCAGCGCTGTGCATCCGAGCGATCAGGCGAAGGGGGGCATCGGGCGGCGCCTTCAGAAGATGCGACACCTTGGGATAGACCCAGGCCTGATCATCGGGATGGACTAGGAGGGCCAGGGGCCACGGAGGCTCGGCCTCCGGACCGTCAGGCACGTGTCCCCGCAGAGGCGTCACCAGAAACCCGCCCATCTGGTCCGGTACGAGCCGGTAGGCAAGGCCCCCCACCACATCCAGAAAAGGCCCCCATTCATCATCAGCAGCGCCTTCAGCCGATGCGGCCGGGGTCGTACGCGAGGAGGAGGTGTGCATGCGTGGGACAGGTGGAACCGGACGGAGCCTGTAGACGACAGCGATAAATATAGACATCCTGTTGGTCCTACGTAGGGTGTGCCTATTTTCAGGCTCTCGTTCCCTCTCCCTCTTCCCCCGCATTCTGCGCGGCGGCTCCCCTCATGCTGAATTATATCTGGGCCGGCTTGATCATCTTCAGCCTCGTCTTTGCCCTGGCCTCTGACGTGCGCGACATGGCACGGGACACCTATCGCAACGAGATGCCGCTCCCGGTGACGCTGCGGTTCCCCAGTGGCTACGAAGCCGATGCACGAAGCCAGCCGGTCCAGGTGCGCCTCGACCCGGACACCGTTCAGGTGCGATACGGCTTGGATAGCCCCCCCACCCTATCCCCCACGTTCGCCGGGCGGCTCACGCGCTCGCAGGGAGGCCTGGAGCTTCGGTTTGCCGAGGGCGCCAGCCTGCCTGAACCCCTGGCCACGATCCAGGCCCGCACGTCCCCCCGCAACCAGGACCTGCGGGGGAGGCCAGGCCTGCTACCTACCGCTGGCGACACCTTGATCCAGAGCAGCGTCACGTTTGAGACGGTGCGGTTTGTGAAGCTCAACGCGATCACACAGGCGGCCATCGACTTCGCCGAGACGGCCGTCACCCTGGCGCTGGGACTCATCGGGGTGCTGGCGCTGTGGATGGGCCTGCTGAAGATTGCGGAGGCGTCTGGACTGCTGTACGCACTCATCCGGGTCACGCAGCCCCTGCTGCGCCCTCTCTTTCCGAGCATCCCCAAAGACCACCCGGCGCTGGGCATGATCGTGCTCAACCTGTCGGCCAACATGCTGGGGCTGGGCAACGCGGCCACGCCACTGGGCATCAAGGCCATGGAGGAGTTGCAGACGCTCAACCCCTCGGAGGACACGGCCACCAACGATATGGTGATGCTACTGGCCATGAACACGGCCAGCGTGCAGCTGGTGCCCCCTGCCCTGCTCGTGGCCATTATGGGGACCGAGGTCAACCGGTTGTTCTTCAGCATTCTGATTGTGACCGGGCTGTCGCTGACGGTGGCGATCGTCACCGCCCGCCTGCTCAGCCGGCGTCCCAAGCACCGGGCCACCGACCCCTTGCAGCAGGCCCCGCCGCCCCCCACCTCGCCGGACCCCGACTCGGCCGCCTGATATCGCCCTCTCCTGATACGATCCCCTCTTTCGTTACGCTAGCATCGACGCCCCATGGAAATCCTTCGGTCCATCATCGACCTCGTCTCCGTCTTTGTGCTCCCCACCATCATTGTGGGCTTCCCCCTGTACGGCCTCATCAAAAAGGTGCCCGTCTACGAGGTCTTCGTAGAGGGCGCCAAGGAAGGCTTCAGCGTGGCGGTGATGATCATTCCCTACCTCGTGGCCATTCTGTTCGCGATCGGCATGTTTCGTGCCTCAGGCGCGCTGGACTTCTTGATCGACGGTCTGCGCCCACTGCTAAGCCTGATCGGCATCCCCGCCGAGGTCCTGCCGATGGCCATCATCCGCCCGCTCACCGGATCAGGATCAGCCGCCATCGTGCTCGACCTGCTCAACGAGTACGGGGCCGATGCCCTCGTCGTTCAGATGGCCGCCACCATGTTTGGCTCCACGGAGACCACGTTCTACGTGCTGGCCGTGTACTTCGGCGCAGTGAACATCCGCAAGACGCGCCACGCCGTCTCGGCCGGGCTCACGGCGGACATCGTGGCCATGCTCTTGGCGGTGTACGTGGTGCGCTTGCTGTTTGGGTGAGCCTAGGTTGGGGGCCGAGGCCGCCCTCGCCCTGGTCTCAAATTCATGCATAAAAAAACGGCCCTTCTCGTGCTGAGAAGGACCGTCGAGGAAAACGGGTGCGCGTTCTTACAGCTCCAGCACGCAGTTCTCTTCGGCAAACTCGTTGGGCACGTAGGCGTCAGCCTCTTCGTCGTTGCGCCACGTCTGGTTGTCCAGCAGGTAGCGGAACTGGTAGTTGCTGCCCGTGTCCAGCGAGATGGTGGCCTTCCACGTCCCCTTCTTGAGGAGCTTCATGGGGTTGGCCTCAGGGTTCCACTCGTTGAAGTCACCGACGACGGCGACGCTGTTTTCCGCAGCCTCGGCCGGCAGTTCGAACGAGACGCGCGCCTTCGTGCCCTTGGCGGATACTTTCTTGTCAATCATGATAAGCGGCTAGGTTTAGTGTTTCGTTGCACACGTATTAACTGTAGTAGAATGTAGTGCACACGTTCCGTTTTTCAGGCTCACGCATCTGTTTCTTCATCCTCGGGAGCGCTTTCACCTGGACTCTTAACTCGCCCCTAATATTCGGAACCGCTTCCAGCAAATAGAACCCTCTTTGGAAGCGGTTCCAATCACATGGCTTCAGAGCGCGCACACAGACTCGGCGGGGGTGCCACGCGCGTCGTACGGTGCCACGGCGCGGGGGGCGAGCCTGTGTTCAAGACGAAGAGCCGTCCGTCAGCACGCGGCGGAGGCCCAGCTCGATGGTGGCCAACTGCAACCGCATGGCCGTGCCCAGATCTAGCGGTCGGACACCGGCGTGCGCCAGTTCGTCCCCTACCCCGCTCTCGCCCAGGCGGAGACGGGCCACCTGTTCTGGCAAGCGCTCCTTGAAGGCAAGGTAGTGCTCGGGCACGCCCGGCGTAGCCTGGGGCGACGCCGGGAGCAGGAACAGCGGCAGCTCGGTCACCAGGCACAGCGGGTCCCCGCCCAGTGTGCGGATGTACTCCATGGAACTGCTACGGAAGCGGGCGGCCATCTCGAGGTCGCCCAGGGCCTTGAAGTGCGCCTGCATCGCCGCTCCCTCGGGCGTGGTGGTGAATCCCCGCGCGATGTAGAAGAAGCCCTTCTCCCCTTCCCGGTTGTGGTCATGCAACGGCAACCCAGCCGCCTCCACCTGGGCTCGGAAGGCCGTTCGCAGCGCCGCTGTGCGTGCCCCCGCCCAGTGCCGCTCGATAAGCAGCAGAGCCCCCTCCGAGCACGCCATGCCATGCAGGCTCAGGTGTAGCGCAAACGGAGCGCCCGTGCGCCACCACGCGGAGACGACCTCGTTCTCCACCCGCAGCGCCGGAAACCCAAACTCGACGTCCCGCCCTGGCTTCTCGCGCTGCACCCCCCCGAAAAACGCCTCGGCTGAGGGCCATCGCCTGATCCATGGTTGGTTTCGCGCCTCGCCATCGGGGTTGATGTGCGGCACGATCCAAAGCGTGACGGCCTCCAGCAAGGCGCGCCACGGGCCCGGGTCGGCCAGGATACCCAGCGTCAGGGTACGGAGCGTCTCCGGCCCTACGGGCTCATCCGCATGACAACCCGCCAGGAGGCTGACCGGTACGGGCCCACGCCCCAGCCGAAGGCCGTGAATCGGCCGGCCGTCTTCGCTGCGTCCAAGCTCCGCCCACGAGACTACGTCCGGATGCTCGTCACACGCGTTCTGTATCGCGTCTGCGACCGAAGCCGCCGTGCGGAACCCGGGTGAGCTCGGCACCAGGCTGGAGAGGGGGGGACTATCAAGCGGGCGCATCGCGAGGGGCATCTGGGGTGGGCCATCTGGGTGAGAAGGTCGAGCCGGATACACGGGGCTGACGCCCAGAGCGCCTCGCGGGCCACCGAGTGCCCTCTGCTCAAGAGCGAAGTTCGCCCGGCTCGTCGGCGAAGGCGGCCGCGAAGGCCGTGGCCAGGCGCCGACCCCAGGAGGCCACGCCCTCCAGATCGTCGCGCGTGGGCCCTTGGTCGATCACATACGGATCGGTGGCCTCCAGCGCGCCGCAGCGCTTCAGCAGGCGCTGCCACTGCCGAGCGGCGGCGATGAAGTGGGGCTCGTACGCATGATCGCCCAGCGCCACCACGCCGAAGGCCACGTGGGCGAGGTCAGGGGCGCCCTCCGCGAGCGCGTCGAACAGCGGCTGACTGCCCTCGGGGAGCGCCCCCTGGCCGTGCGTGCTGGTGCAGATGACGAGCTGGCTGGCGTCCTCCAGCAGAGCGGCCTCCGCGTCCATCATCAGCTGGAGGTCCACGTCGAAGCCCAGCGCGTCCAGGGCCTCGGCCAGCTCTTCGGCCACCCACTCCGCGTGCCCGGTCTGGGTGCCCACCAAGAGGAGCACATCCGGATAGGCCGTGCTGAGATCAAGAGCCTCCATGGGCATCAGGCCAAGACGACCCGTAGCCAACCAGCTAGGTGACCACGGGCCGCACTTTGAACACAGGCGTGGGCGGTTAGTCCGCGTCGAGCGCCTCGTCGATGCGGGCCACCACATCGTTCAGGTGCAGCTGCGTGGACCGGTCGCGCGTGCGGCGGGCAGCCCGGGTAGCGTCGGTACGGACCGTCTCGAGCTCCCCGCGCAGGTAGGCCGGGATGTCCGAGTTGGACACCGACTCGGCCTCCATGACCGCGGCGACGAGATCGATGTAGCTCCGCTGGAGGTTGCGCCGGTACAGGTCAATGGTCTGGCCGCCTCGCAGTTCAGTCCAGACGCTGGACCGCACATCGGTCAGCAGCTCCGTGGGCGTATAGGTGTCATTGCCGTGACGGGCTTCGGCTTCGATCATGCGACGCATCCGGCTTTCGTTCATCAGCAGGCGTAGTGCACCCGTCTGAAGAGCCTGGATGCGCTCCGGGGTACCGTCGCCGTCGACGCGGTCCAGGATCTCGGTGTCGACGATCCACTCGGGGGTGGCAAAGACGTGGTCTCGCATGAAGGCCATGGCCCGCCGCTGATGCTCTTCGGGGACGTACGCGTACACCATGCCGTCTTGCTCGGCCGTCTTGAAGGTCTCATAGAGCCCCCCAATGTTTCGGCCCACGTGCCCGATGTAGCGGTTGTACTGCCCCAGCACCTGGCCGTAGAGCTCCTCCAGGTTGTCGTAGTTGACGCCTGGCTCCGTGGTCCACTCCACCAGGTTGTCGGTGATGCGCTTCAGGTTGGCCAGGCCCAGCTCGCTAGCCTCGACGGCATCGTTGGTCAGGTCCTCGTTTTGTGAGCGGGGGTCGATGCGGGCGAAGGTCTGCCGACCGTAGTAAAAGGCCGGGTCGTCCGCGGCCTCCACGATCCAGCGGTCGAGCGTGGCCTGCTCTTCATCGGGCGTGGTGGCCTCGGGGATAGGGGTGTAGCCCCACTTGACGGAGTAGACGTCGTACTCGCCCACGCGCGGCATGAAGTTGGTCACGCCGTCGCCCGGTTGCGCCACGTAGTTGAAGCGGGCATAGTCCATGATGGACGGCGCCGTCCCGTGCATGGCTGTGAACGTGGGCGACCGCAGCGAGTCCACGGGGTAGGCGTAGCTGCTTCCGAAGTTGTGTGGGAGGCCGATGGTGTGCCCCACCTCGTGGGCGGACACAAACCGGATCAGCTCGCCCATGACGGCATCGGCAAACTTGACCCCGCGGGCCTCGGGGTTGACGGCCGCGGTCTGGACGAAGTACCAGTTGCGGAGCAGGTTCATCACGTTGTGGAACCAGCCGATGTCACTCTCCAGGATCTCGCCACTGCGGGGGTCGATCACGCTGGGTCCGTAGGCATTCTGGATGTCCGACGAGAAGTACCGGATCACCGAATACCGGGCATCTTCGGGGCTGAACTCCGGGTCTTCCTCGAGCGTGGGCGGGTCGGCGCCGTAGATGGCGTTCTTGAAGCCCGCGGCTTCGAAGGCCACCTGCCAATCGTCCACCCCTTGCTTCAGATAGGACCGCCACTTCTCGGGCGTGGCGGGGTCGAGGTAGTAGACGATCGGTTTGACCGGCTCGCAGAGGCCCTCGGCATCGCGCGGACCGGCGCACTCCAGGCGCCAGCGGCGGATGTAGCTCCGCTCCTCGGCACGCTGCGCATCGTAGCCGTAGTCCACCTTATCGATGTTGAAATAGCCGACCCGCTCATCGTAGAGGCGCGGCATCATGGGCTCTTCCGGCAGCAGCACCATGGACTGGTTCATCTCCAGTGAGATGGAATTGCCGGCCCCGTTGGAGGGGGCGCGGGTGGCGTCGTAGGTGAGGACGTGGCGGACCTCGACATTGATCGGGTAGCTATTGGCGGAGACGATGTAGGTGCGGTTGCCATCCAGGCGACGCACGCGGTAGAACTCACGACGGAAGCTCTGCAGCCCCAGCAGCGGAATATCGTTCGTGAACATATCCGACACGTCGATGACGGTCCCGGCCGAGTCGCGGCTGAGGGCTTCGATCTCAAAGGCTGCGATGATGGGCTCGAAGTTGGAGGCCCGGACGGCTTCGAAGATCGGCTCCTCTTCGTCGGCCACGTTGTCGTAGTCGAGGAGGCGCAGTTGGATGTGGTTGTCGCGCCGCTCCCAGCGGATCATGCGCTCCCCGCTTTTCTCGCCTCCATACCCGATGTTGTCGGCCGTCTTGGCGATGCGAGACACGAGGAGCATCTCGCGACCGAGGAGCGAGTCCGGGATCTCGTAGTACAGCTTGTCATCGACCCGATGGACGGTGAACAGGCCAGGATCCGTCTGCGTGGTGTCGGTGATGACCTCACTGTAGGGCTTGAACGGACTATCATCCTTGGCCGGAGCCTCGGGGCGCTGGGCAGCGGGTGGGGTCGATGGAGCGGTGGCTTGCTGGGCGCCGGAACAACCAGCGGCCCAGCAGAGCGCGGCGAGCAGCACGCCGGTGCAGAGTCGGTTCATGGGGATCGGGTGGTGTCGTAGGAAGCAAAGAGACGCCCTTGGACGCGTGCACAACACGCTAAAAGCGTCGCAATCTACGAATCCCGAGGCCGAACAGGAAGGGCGAAGCCGGGCCTACCCCCTGGGATCTCAGATCTGTTACACCCGGCCGGTCCAGCAACCAGCGCCCCAGACCCAGACGGCACCGGCCTGGTAGGACCGTGGAGGCCCCCTACTGCACGACCTGTTGGACGGAGATCAGCCGGTCGGTGTTGAACTGGAGATCTCGGTAGTAGACGAGGGCCGTGTAGAGATCATTGCGGCGGGGTAGCGGGCCGCGGAGCGCGGTGTCCGTGTCTTCAGGGGTGGCGTACTGATATTCGTACAGGCCCTGCTTGAGGAGCACGTCGAGCTCATAGCGACCTTCCTCGGCGTTCCAGTCCATCCGGTAGGCGGGGTCGTAGCGCCACTGGTTGAAGCTCCCGAGCAGGAAGACATCGCCGCGGTACGGTCGCTCGTCTGGGGGCACGTAGCCAAACCGGGTCATGACATACTCTCCGGCGAGCTGCGGTTCGCCTCCGTTGAGCGCGCCTTGGGTCACGGTTTGCCGATTCAGGCGCGGCGTGCCCAGGTCGGCCCCGAGGCGGGCAAAGTCCGGCTCAAGCTCGGCGGTCATGGGTGAGGCGGACAGATCGGTGGCCATGAGGTCCCCGCCGGGGCGCAGCTGGGAGAGGTCCAGAAAGAAGTCGGCGGGCTGGGGTTCGAAGGCCACCTCTGGCTGGAGGAAAAACCGGAGGCGGGGCTGCTGGGTCACCAGCGGTCGTTCCGTGCAGCGGGCCTGCTCATAGCGGGCGTTCTGCACAAAGCAGGTGGTGAAGTTGAACACATCGCCCTCCAGCGCCGTCGGCGGTTGGAACACGGCCACCGGCTGCTGAAACGGGTAGGCACTGCCTGGCACCATGACCGGCTCCGTGGCAAAGCTGAGACCAGTGGCCTGGTCGGCCACAAAAAACGGCACTTCGAACAGCACGGCGGTCTCGTCGCCTTGCTCGGTGACGCGCAGCACGTAGTTGCCGCTCAGCACAAAATCGATGGTCTCGTTGGGGAAGGTATATGTGTAGTGGACATACGGCACATCGGTCCCGCGCGAGATCTGGTAGTCCAGCACATCGTCGCGCGTGAAGCCGCTGAGGTACTGGGCGGGCGCCAGGCGGCGCTCCCAGTTTCGGTCGGCGTGGTAGAAATAGACGGAGAACGGCCGCCCCCCAGACGCCAGGAGGTCGAAGGTCAGGGTCAGCTGTTGCCCGCTGCGCCTCGTCAGCAGGGGCGGCTCCACCGGGTCCTGGTTGGCGAAGAGCTGGATGGTACCCACATCGTCCCGGGCAGGCTGCAGGTCCAGGGTGACGAGCGAGGCCGCGCGGGCGCGATCCCGGCGTGCCTCCTGCGCACTGGCCCGTCGCTGGTTGGCCTCTTCCGTGGAGACGCAGCCGCCCAGCCACAGGAGGCCCAGGCACAGGGCCGCGAGCAGGAAACCATGTGATCGAAGGACCTGGTGGGTCATGGAGACAGCGGTAGGGAGTGGATAGGAGGCGTCACCGCGAGCTTACACGCGGCGTGGCCTGCTGGATCCATCGGCTGCGGGCGGCAGCGTCCAGGAGGCGCGCACTCTCGGGCACCTCGCCGAGGCGGGCGTACGCGTGAGCGGCCGCCTCGGCCCACGCCGCCGCCTCGGCATGCGCCCCTGCCTGGGCAAGCGCCTGGCTGGCCCACACCTGCCGACGGCGTTCCAGCAGGGCCTGCGCCGTGGGCGCCAAGCCCACGAGCGGCGGTAGCGCCCGCAGCCTTTCGTACGCGGCCGCGCCATCGCCGGCCTGCAGCTGGCGCCAGGCGATCCACCACGCGGCGGCCGGCGACGTATCGGGCCGGCCCCGGAGCCGTTCAGCCTGGGCCGCGGGCGAGGTGGGCACCACCAGGATCTCCACGACGGCGGGCTGATCCGCCACGGCGTGACGCAGATGAAGGATCGCCTGCGTGGTGTGTGCATAGAGCGGGGTGCGGCGGAGGGCCTGGGCGTAGGCCTGACGGGCGGCCTCGGCCTCACCGAGCAGCGCCCAGGCATCGCCCCGGCGTAGGTGGAGGGTGGTCGTCTGGTAGGGCGCCGCCACGGTGTCGAGGCGGGCCCGCACGGAGGCGGGGTCGCCCTGGGCCAAACGAGCCTGGGCCCAGCCAGAGAGCGCCGAGACGTAGCGCGGCTGTTGGTCCAGCGCCTCGTCGAAGGCCGCCTCGGCCGCGGGCCAGTCCTCCTGACGCAGGGCGTCGAGGCCTCGGCGCGTGGCCCGGACGTAGCGGGGCACGTGATGCGGGCATCGGACCTCGAACAGAGACGGGACGCTGAAGCGTCGGCTCGCTAGGGCCTCGGCCGAGCGGGTGACCAGCGGCTGCGTCCGCAGATGGGCCGTCCAGGCGCGGGCCAGCGAGTCCACGGGCACGCCGTACGCGGCCTCGAACGCCGACGTAGCATAGGCGGCCTTGAAGGGCTCCGGCCCATAGGTATGGAGCAGAAACGACACGAACGAGCCCATCGTGGTGTAGGAGACGGCCCCCCGGCCTGTCCAGAAGCCTTGTGGGGACAGGGTGGCCACCAGCCGTTCCTCCACCGCCGTCCAGGCCGCCTCGGCATCCGCCCCCGCCCCGCGAAGGGCCACCACCGCCACCTGTTCGTCGGGCGAGGGGCGTCCGTCCGGCGGCTCCAGCGCCACGGCCAGCCCCTCGACCAGCCCCACAGACCACGAGGCGTTCAGCACAGGCAGACCAAACGGGCGCGAGAAGACGTGCGCCAGCTCATGGGTGAAGACGCCGTCGTAGCGAGGCAAGAGGATGTGGACCTGCGGATCGGCCAGCCAGACGGGGGCCACGCTCGTGTTGCGCGCCCCGGTGAGCCGGGCCTTGACTTCAGACGACGGGTAGAGGTAGGAGGCGATGGGGGCGTCCACTGTCAGGCCCAGGCGCTCGGCCAGCTGGGCGTAGCGAAACTCGTGGTCGTCGGCCAGGCGGCGCACGGCCGCCGAGTCCGTCTGTGCGGGGTCGTAGTAGAGGATAAAGTGCGGCGTCCGATGGGCCCCTCCGAGGGCCCGCTGCAGGTGCCAGCTGGGCGTGTTGATGCCGAGCGGTGCAGCGCCCAGGTAGCAGGCCCCGATGGCTAGGAGTAGCAGGCCCCCTCGCCAGGCGGGCCCCTGCGCGCGCGCCCGCTGCCCCATGTGCCAGGCCAGCACGGCCCACAGCACGGTGAGCCCACGGAAGGCGAACAGGCCGGGCCGGATGGCCAGCTCCTCGTCGTAGATGGGCCCCAGCACCCCACCGAACACATGGTTGTAGGTGTAGAACTGGGGGTGAAAGCCCAGGTCATAGAGGGGCCCAAGTGCAGCCACGGCCAGGCCCAGCGCCCCGATCCAGAAGCGTCCTCGGCCCAGCCCTGTGCAGGCGTAGGCCACGGCCACCGCCAGCCCCACAGTCACCACCGGGAAGAGCCCGAAGAAGAGCAGGCCCAGCAGATAGCCGCAGTTGGGGGCCCAGAACACCGGCACGGTCATCAGCACCAGCGGCACCGCCAGCAGAGCGGCCTGCGTGCCCAGCACGGCGCGAAAGGCACTGCCCCGCTCAAACGCCCCGTAGGCGGCGTAGCCGGCCACGAAGAACGCTGCGGCTGCGAGCAGCGCCATCGATTCTACATGGAGCCGGTTGAAGAGCGGAACGCCCCACAAGCTCACGCAGAGCGCTGCATACACCCCCGCTGCCCAGTAGAGGCCGGGTCGTCGTCCGCGGGTTGGAGGGGCCGCCATGGGGTAAGGGGTGGAAACGGGAGGGTCGGCTGGTGGGCCGCGCCGAAGGGGGAAGGAGAACCGGGAAAGTAGGACAGGGGGCGGCCTCCCACCGCCCCAAGGCAGGGAGCAGGGACACGATATATCGCGTCCCGGGAGGATGAGGTCCCCTCTCGGGAAGGAGCCAACCTACAGCAAAATAAACGAGACGCCCACGGCCAAAACCTGCCGCATCTGCAGTTCCGTGGTCTGGTCTTCGTCGTACAACGCGGTGTACTCAAAGTTGACACTGAGCCAGTCGTTGACCTTCATCGCGATCAGGTTTTCCCAGATGATATCCGGCTGCTCGGCCGTGTTGATGGCCGCAAACAGGCCGAGGGACGACGTATAGAGCACGTTGGGAAAGAGCTCACGCTCAACGTCCGTGATCAGGCCCAAGCCGACCTCGAACCGGACAGCCGAACTGGTGTCCACCCCTGCGCCGAAGAAGCGGCTGCGGAATGACTCCTCCAGGACTAGCGTCTCCTTCGCCTCGATGCCCAGGCGCGTGGTGATCCACGCGGCGGGGTCGTAGGTCAGGCCCACGGTCTGCGAGAAGAAGGCGGGCGACAAGAACTGCGAGACGCGGACGGGGTCCTCGGCGTCGAAGTTGAAGCCGTAGGCAAACTGGGTACGGGCCTCCTGCGCGATGGTCGGCTTGAAGACGGCAAAGAAGTTGCCGCCGGTGTACTGGAGGTTGGAGCGGAAACGAATCAGGTCGTCCGTCTTGCGCACCTCGTCATCGCCTTCCACGTCCTGCTGCACGAGGCCGAAGGCGAGGCGCAAGGTATGCTCCTGGGTCCAGCGGCCATCCACCCGGCGGGCCCCCCCATCGACCCCAATCCCGAGGGCCAGTGAGTTGACCCCGCCTTGGGTCCAGTTGCGAAAGCCGGCCTGCGTGGCCGAGAACTTCCCGCTGGCGCCGGTCTGCCAGCCGGTGACCACGGTGTCCGGGGCGGCCTCCTCTTGGGCGTGCGCGGCAGACGGAACCAGCAGGAAGACGAGCAGCAGCAGGAGGCCAGAGAGGGCGTGTTGTCCACGGGGACGAGGGGGCGCGAGGGGCATGAGAGCGGGGCAGCGGATGAGAGAGGGCGGCAAAGGAGAGGTGGGGGCAGCGGGGCGGGTCTTGGAGGGCAAGGCGCGGCCGCCGGGGGGCACCCCTCAAAAAAGAGGCGATTCAAAAAAAGAGGCTATGCCACCACGGCATAGCCTCCCATACATCGTAGGCGAATGCCGATCTACATGTCGGCCTTCTTGGTCTGGACGTCCTCGCGGATGTCCTGGGCCATCTTCTTGATTTCCTGCATCGCCTTGCGGACGCGGGTGCCGGCAGCCTTGTTACCCTTGTCGTAGAACTTGCCGAAGTCCTCTTCGAGGCCCATGACGAAGTCCTTGAGATCGTCGAATTTGCTCATCGCGTTGCCTATGTTTGTGATGGTTACGGGCCCGCTCGGGAGCGGGCTGGATTGTCGAATGGTGCGGGAAGCTAACACCCTACACGGGTGGTGTCAAGCAAAAAACGGCCTTTTCTGCCTAAAAACGAAGCCCCATTCGCTCTTATCTCACCAAGGCGACGGGTAATCCCTCAGACGGAGTCGGGTAGGCCAGGTGGAAGGCGAGCGTGAGCGATTTTTTCGGGGAGCGGCTCACGACTTTTTTGGTTCGTAGCCGAGCTACGAGCCGCAAAACCGAGCTCCCCGGCGAAGGCCGCGGGGGCGCTTGCCGGACCAGCACCGTGCGCGGCCCCGCACGGGCTAGCCAAACGCCCTCTCAAGTCTTCACGAGGGTGCCCTCCGGCACGATCTGCCCGAAGAAGCCATCGACCGAGGTCAGCAGGACCGGGAGGCCTTGGGCGGCTACTCGCTGGACGACGTCGGGCACAGGAAGCGACGGCTCCTGGACCAGCTCTGCGGCGGACACGGTGGGACGGACCTGCCTCGCTTCATCCAGGAGACCGGCCGCTGAGCCCTTGAGGCAGAACGCGACGGTGGCGTCCAAGGCCTCGGCCAACGCCACGAGCACCGCCTCCGCCGACTGTTCGGCGGCTTGCCCCACCGCCGGATCCGGCACCAGCGTGGACACCACGGGCAGCACCCGCTGCGAGACCAAGGCCTCGACCCACCCCACACGCCCAGTGCGCACCTGGCCCTCCTCCACCCGCAGCAGCGACCGATCCCCCCCTTGGATGCCCACGGACGGCACCACCTGGTCGTTCAGGGCCTGGATGACCTGGCGGTTCGTGGCCCGGACGGCCTGCTCGATGAACTGACGCTCCTCGGCCGTCTCCACCAGCCAGCGACCGTCTGGGTGGCGCGTGGGGAAGTAGCCATGCCCTTCCAGCAGGCGTTCGGCCTGATCGCCGCTGCCGTGCACGAGGAGGCACGGAGGCCGGTCGCCGCCTGCAGCCCGGGCCACTTGCTGGACGAAGAGGAGGTCTTGAAGGTGATGGAGGTCCAGGTAGAATAGGTACATGGTTGGTGATGAGTCCGCTGCGTTCAGCACGCCCCCCTGAAGGGTGAGTGGTGAAGGGTGAATAGTGAAGGGTGCATGGGGCGGCCATGCCGTCGTCTGCGCTTGGGCTGGGCCTTCCTGGTTCCGTGGTGGGCCGTACTGAGCCTCCGTGTGCCCAGCCCTCCCACGCCCCACCTCCCCAGACGCTCCGCGCTACACAAAATATCCACACCGGTTGCGTTTCCAGGCGAAGGCAAGCATCATCGAACCTTATCGAATGATGAGAAGCAGGGGCTCACCGTCTGACGGCCGCCGTCGCCCCGTCCCCCCGGTGCCCGTTCACCATTCACCCTTCCCCCTTCCGTCCCTCCGCATGTGTGACTTCAGCCACCTTCACTGCCACACCCAGTACTCGCTTCTGGACGGCGCCGCGCGGATAAAGCGGCTCGTGTCCCGGGCGGCGGAGTTGGAGCTGCCGGGCCTGGGCATCACAGACCATGGCAACCTGTTCGGGGTGCCCGAATTCTACACGGCGGCGCGCAAGGCGGGCGTCAAGCCGGTGATCGGCTCGGAGTTCTACCTGACGCCGAGTGGCATGGGCGAGCGGCAGGACCGCACGCGCTACCACCAGGTCCTGTGGGCCAAGAACGAAGAGGGCTACCACAACCTGATCAAGCTCTCCTCGCTGTCCTACACGGACGGCTACTACTACAAGCCGCGCATCGACCGGGCGGCGCTGGAGCGGTACGGCAGCGGGCTCGTGGCCTCCACCTGCTGCCTCCAGGGCGAGGTGCTGCAGACCATCCTGCACAAAGGCGAGGACGCCGCCCGCGCCATCTTCGAGGCCTACCTGGAGATCTTCGGCGACGACTACTTCATCGAAATCCAGGACCACGGCATCGCCGACCAGAAGAAATGCAACGCGGTGCTCCTGCGCTGGGCCAAGGAGTACAACGTCAAGGTGGTAGCCACCAACGACGTGCACTACGTGGACCGGCAGGACGCGGAGGCGCAGGACGTGCTGCTGTGCCTCCAGACCGGCAAGGACTACCACGATCCCAGCCGGATGCGCTTCGAGAACGACCAGTTCTACCTGAAGACGGCCGATGAAATGACGCGGGCGCTCAAGGACGTGGAGCCCGCCGTGGTGCAGCAGGCGCTGACCAACTCCACCGAGATCGTGGAGCGGTGCCAGTTCGACCTTGCCATGGGCACGCTGCTGATGCCCCACTACCCCATCCCGGAGGCCTTCCAGGACAACATGGACGCCTACCTGCGGCACCTGGTCTACGAACGCGCCCGCCCCCGCTACGGCGACCCGCTGCCGCAGCACGTGGTGGAGCGGCTCGACTACGAGCTGGGCATCATCCGCGACATGGGCTTTGCCGGGTACTTCCTGATCGTGCAGGACTTCACCACCGCCGCCCGGGACCTGGGCGTGAGCGTGGGGCCGGGGCGCGGCTCGGCCGCCGGGAGCGCCGTGGCCTACTGCCTGGGCATCACCAACATCGACCCGCTGCAGTACGACCTCCTGTTCGAGCGCTTCCTCAACCCGGAGCGCGTGTCCATGCCGGACATCGACATCGACTTCGACGACCGGGGGCGGGCGCGGGTCATCGACTACGTGGTCCAGAAGTACGGCCGCGAGAACGTCTGCCAGATCATCACCTTCGGCACCATGGGCGCGCGGTCCGTCATCCGCGACGTGGCCCGCGTGCTGTCCATCCCCCTCGCCGAGGCGGATCGCATCGCGAAGCTGATCCCTGAGGGCCCCAAGGTGAACCTGGCCTCGGCCATCCACGACGTGCCCGAGTTTGCCGACCTGCGCAACCACCCGGACGCCCAGATCCGCAACCTGATGCACTACGCCGAGGTGCTGGAGGGCTCGGCCCGCCACACCGGCGTGCATGCCGCCGGCGTCATCATCGCCCCGGGCGACGTCAGCGAGTACGTGCCGATTGCGGTGGCCAAGAGCAAAGGCGACCAGGTGGTGACCACGCAGTTCGACGGCTCCTGGGTGGAGGACTTCGGGCTGCTCAAGATGGACTTCCTGGGCCTCAAGACGCTCACCGTCCTGAACGACGCCCTGGCCCTCATAAAGGCCAACCACAGCGTGGACATCGACTTGGACGCCATCCCGCTGGACGACGAGGCCACCTACCGCCTCTTCCAACGTGGCGAGACGGTGTCCATCTTCCAGTTCGAATCGTCGGGCATGCGCGAGTGGATGCTGAAGCTCAAGCCCACCTCGATCAACGACCTGATCGCGATGAACGCGCTCTATCGGCCCGGCCCGATGGACCTCATCCCCAACTACATCGACCGCAAGCACGGGCGCGAGGACGTGGACTACCCCCACCCCATGCTCGCCTCCATCCTGGAGACCACCTACGGCATCCCGGTCTACCAGGAGCAAGTCATGCAGATGGCCCAGGTGATGGGCGGCTTCACGCTGGGCAAGGCGGACATCCTCCGGCGCGGGATGGGCAAGAAGAAGAAGTCCGTGGTAGACGCGATGTACCCGGAGTTCCTGGCGGGCGCCACCGCCCAGGACGTGGACGAGCAGACCGTCCAGACCGTCTGGGAGATGATGGCCAAGTTCTCGGGCTATGGGTTCAACAAGTGCGTGGTGGGCGAGACCGAGATCACCCACGCCGAGTCCGGCCAGCGCACCACGGTGGGCGCCCTGTTCCACTCGCGCGAGCCCTTCACCATCCACGCGCTGGACGACACGGGCCGGCTCGTCCCTCGGCGCGTCACCGACGTCATGTGGAACGGACGCAAGCCGGTGTTCGAGCTGCGCACCCGCCTCGGCAAGCGCATCGTGGCCACCGGCAACCACCCCTTCCGCACGCTGGGCGGCTGGACGAACCTGGAGGACCTGCGCCCCGGCACCCGCATCGCCGCCCCACGCCGCCTTCGGATCGACACGCCTTGCCCGGGACCCACGCCAGACCTCTTCGCCCTGGCCTGCCACATCCAGGGAGCCCCGGAAGACATGTCCATCCCCGAGGCTGTCTTCACGCTGTGCGACGCGGACATCGAGCGTTTCCTAGAGCACCTCGGCGTACTCAGCGAGGATGCACCCGCGCCTTTCGTCGCCGCAACAGAGCGCCTTGCACGCGACCTCCAGTCGCTGCTGCTGCGCCTCGGTATCGTCGCCACGGTGGAAGCAGAGCAGAACAGCACGCAGTGGAGCGTGAGGCATGATGCCCGCTCTATGTATTCACCAAGTAAGCCACCATGTCATACTGAACTCGACTCAGGATCTCGTGGGGTTGGCGTCGGGATCCTGAATCAAGTTCAGGATGACAAGGGTCGTAGTAGGCAGGACGACAAGGCCCTTGGGCCGGTGACACAGCTCGTGGATTCTGGCAACCTACAGCCGGAGGGTGGGCATGAGCCAGCCACGGAGGGTGACATCGTCTGGGACGAAGTCGTAGAGATCGTCCCGCGCGGCGTGCAGGATACGTACGACCTCACCGTGGAGCGGGACCACAACTTCGTGGCCGATGGGCTCATCGTGCACAACAGCCACAGCGCCGCCTACTCACTGGTGGCGTATCAGACGGCGTACCTGAAGGCCAACTACCCGCCGGAGTTCATGGCGGCGGCCATGACAAACGAGATGGGCACCACGGACAAGCTGGCGGTGGTGCTGGAGGAGGCGCGCAAGATGGGGCTATCGATCCTGCCGCCTGCCATCAACGCCAGCGACGCCCCCTTCACGGTCGAGGACGGGCAGATCCGCTTCGGGCTGGGCGGCATCAAGGGCGTGGGGCTGGGCGCCATCGAGGCGCTGGTGCAGACGCGTGCGGCACATGGCCCCTTCAAGACGCTGTTCCAGCTGACCAAGCACCTGGACTTGCGCACGGTGGGCAAGAAGGCGCTGGAGAGCCTGGCGGCCGTGGGCGCGCTGGACGAGCTGGAGGGCCACCGCGCCCAGCAGGTGGAGGGTGTGGACCTGGCGTTCCAGTACGGCCAAAAGTCGCAAGCCGATGCCGCCGCCGGCCAAAGCTCGCTCTTCGCCGCCGTCCCCAACGCGGCGGCCAACCTGGAGCCCTCGCTCCCGCACGTGGAGCCCTGGTCCAAGGGCCAGGCGCTCAAGATGGAGCGGGACCTGATCGGCTTCTACGTCTCCGGCCACCCGCTGGACGCCTATCAGCCCGAGGTGCAGGCGTTCTCCACGGCCCACCTGGGCGACACCGAGACGCTGGAAGCGGCCGTGGCCGAAGCCGCCGAGAGCAGCAGTGGCGACGGCTACGGACGACCGCAGCGCCCCACCCACAGCTTCTGCGGCATCCTGACCGACGTGCAGCGCCGCACCACCAAGAGCGGCCGGCCCATCGCCTTTGCCACGCTGGAGGACTTCTCGGGGCAGGCCGAGGTGACCTGCTTCGCTAGCGTGCTGGACCGCGTGCAACCGTACCTGCAGGTGGACGAGGTGGTGCTGGTCCGCGGCGAGGTGGAGGTACGCGGCGGCGACGTCCGCCTGGTAGCACGCGACGTGATCCCGATGTGGAAGGTGCGCGAGCAGCTCGTCAAGGGCATCACCCTCACGCTGGACCACGCGGCCACCACCGAGGCGTTCGTGGACCAACTGCATACCCTCTGCACCGCCCACCGCGGCGCCTGCCGCCTCTACTTCGAGGTGCGCACGCCGGACGTCACCGGCGGCATGGTCCGCCTACGCAGCCGCCAGGTGGTGGTGGACCCCACGCCGGACCTCATGAAGGGCCTCGCAGAGCTGGTGGGGACGGAGAACGTGCGGCTGGAGGGCGAGGTGGGGTGAGGATGATCCATGCAGGGGCGCTTGGCTTAGCCGATCGGACCCGGTGCGTGCTGGTCTAGGTCGTAGTGTGCCAGGAATGGTAGAAGTCCTGTTAGGTGCCTACCCGCTCCGCCAGTTCCAGCAGGACGTCGGGGCGCCTCTCTGCGATCTGTAACAGCTTGAGCGCCGGGCCCTGTGGCGTTCGCCGTCCTTGCTCCCAGTTCTGCAACGTCCGCGGACTGATGCCCAGCAGCGACGCAAACACCTCCTGGCTCACCCCTAGCCCGGCTCGAATGGCGCGCGGATCTGGTTCCGACACAAAATGAATGCGCTCGGACGATACCTCCGCTACCTCATGCTCAGCACGTAGATGGGCCCCCATCTCGCGGATGCTCTCAGTAAGCTCTTGAAATAGTGCCTCATCCATCGGTTTGCTCCCAGCGTTTGAGTTCGAGTTCTACCAGGTGGCGCAAGACCTGTCTTTGCTGAGCGGTCAAATTGTCTTGCTTATTCTTGGGATAGAGCAGAAGCAGCAAGATCAGATTGTGCTGCTGCACTCGGTAGTAGATGACGCGAAGCCCGCCTTGCTTACCGGAGCCTCCGCGGGACCACCGAGCTTTGAGTAACCCACCTGTTCCGGGGATGTAATCGATTCGTGTGGTCTCCTTGATGAGCGCATTCTGCAAAGCTCGAAACGACTCGGACGAAAGGTGTCGGTGCCGAGCTTTGGCGAAGGCTGAGGACTCAATAAACAGCATGAAGGGGTCGAGGTGATCACCGCAACCGGTACGCCAATGGCGTAGTCTTGTTTCGAGGCGTGGTCAAAAGGGGTGAGTCTCTTGGTCGCGTCACACAACAAGTCACTGAACGGCAACGAAGGGCGCCCACCGTCGTGCCGCTTACGTCGGTCGGCGCCTCATCGCTGTCGTTGACGTTCGCCACTTCGCGCGTAAACTCAGATCGTTCGGCCACCTTTCAAGCCTCTTCTATAATCACGACACGGAAACCTTCCTCGCAATCTCATTGTACTTTCGTTGTACATCCAACGGATTATTTTTGCAACACAACGGAGGGGACCCATGAACAAGACCAGTTCTATTTCCGCTCGGATCGATCCCGAAACGAAACGACGCGCCGAAGACGTCTTCGACCAACTTGGCCTGACTGCTTCGCAAGCGATCACCCTGTTCTACCGCCAGGTCGAACTTCGTCGTGGACTCCCCTTCGCCGTCGAACTGCCTCCACAGCCTGTGCCCAACCAGGCAACCGAGCAGGCCCTCGCCGAAGCCGATGCCCGTGAGCAGCTTCCGCACTTCAACACAGCCGAGGCCCTGTTTGACGACTTGGGCATCTAGGCGAGCGCCAGCGGGGCTCGGGCTCCGTGTTCACGACAGCCGGACGATCCCTCAGCGTCGTAGTCACAGAGACGCAGTTCCTCGCACCGCATGAAGACGATCCGCAGGACAACGCAGTTCAAGAAGGATGTCAAGCGCGCCAAGCGACGAGGCAAGGACCTGGGGACACTCAAAGAGGTGATTGAAAAGTTGGTGACGGGTGAGCCGTTGGAGGCCAGGTACCGGGACCATGCGCTAAGTGGACCTTGGCGGGGGACGCGTGACTGTCATCTGGAGCCAGACTGGCTCTTGCTGTACCAGACAAGCAGCGAGGAAATCGTGCTCGTTCGAACGGGAACGCATTCGGATCTATTCGACGAGTGAAGCTAGTTGCTGGACTGCTGGGACGTGTCCGCATTTGCCTGGGCGGCCCAACAAGTCATTGCACCGCTTCACCGAAGCAACACCGTGACTTAGTGCACATGATCATCGTCTCAGGAAGAATCTACGTTCGACCCGGTGAGCGCCAGCAGTTTCTCTCTCGCTCCATGGAGTCAGTGGCGCAAGCACGCCGCACGACGGGGTGCCGCGACTTCGTGGTGGCGGCCGACCCGATCGAAGCTGACCGTATCAACGTGTACGAGGAGTGGGAGTCGAAGGAAGCGCTCCTCACGTTCCGAGGAAAAGGACCGGGCGAAGACCTCTCACCGATGATCGTCAGGGCTGAGGTCGCCGAGCACGCCGTCATGCTACCGCGACGCTAACCCAGGCACCAGGCATCGACCAGAGCAAGACGTAGTGTAACGAGTCACTCAGCGGCGCCGCAGCACGGCTGCCACCTGCATCATGCCCAAGACACCCACCATCGCAGAAGCCGTCAGCGAGGGCCTTCGCCGTTCCGCCGCGCTTGTAGCACGCGCTGCCGTGCAGCATCCCACCCTCTCTTCCCTTGCCGCTAACACGCTCCACATGAAACCCCCATGTTTGTCGTAGATCTCACCTACCGGGTCCCCCTTGACGAAGTAGACGTGCACCTTGAAGCACACCGGCGCTTTCTGGCCGAGCAGTACGCGGCGGGCGTCTTTGTGGCGTCGGGGCCGAAGGTGCCACGCACCGGCGGCGTCATCCTCGCCCGCAGTGATTCGCCTGAGCACCTCGCGGCGGTGCTGGCGCGCGATCCGTTTCACGTGCATGGTGTGGCCGCGTATCGGGTCACCGAGTTTCACGTGAAGGCCGCCGCACTAGGTCTTGAGCATCTGATGGACGCATGAGGCCGCGGGGCGTGTCCTCGCCTTGACCTTCGCGCCTGGGGACCGGAGCTTACGGCCTCTCTCCCACCCCACCCTGCCTCCATGCCTCGCTTTATCCTCCTTGGCCTCGCGGCCCTCCTGCTCATCCTGACGGGCTGCGATCGGTCCGAGGGCACAACCGATGCGGGCGATGCCGCCCCGGCGCTCATCCTCATCTCCATCGACGGCTTCCGGTATGACTACCTGGAGCACCTCGACGTGGAGGCGCCCACGCTGCGGCGCCTGGCGGCCGAGGGCGTGCAGGCCGAGCGACTGATCCCCGTCTTTCCCTCCAAGACCTTCCCCAACCACTATTCGCTGGTCACTGGCCTGCACCCGGAGGAGCATGGCATCGTGGCCAACACCATGCGCGACGATCAGATGGCGGGCCCCGACGGCGCCCCCGCGCGCTTCTCGCTGTCGAACCGCGACGCTGTGACCGACGGCCGGTGGTGGGGCGGTGAGCCCCTGTGGGTGACGGCCGAGCAGCAGGGGATGCGGGCCGGCATCGTCTTCTGGCCGGGCTCCGAGGCTGAGATCCAGGGGGTCCGCCCCAGCTACTGGCTCCGCTACCAGGACGACCTCGCGCACGAGGCCCGCATCGACACCGTGCTCGCCTGGCTGGACCTGCCCGCTGAGGAGCGGCCCGGCTTCCTGACGCTCTACTTCTCGACCGTGGATACCGAAGGGCATCGCCATGGCCCGGATGCCGACGAAGTGGCCGACGCCATCGAAGACGTGGACGAGGCCCTGGCGCTGCTCGTGGAGGGCTTGGAGGCCCGCGGCCTGACCGGCCTCACCGACCTGGTGGTGGTGAGCGACCACGGGATGGTGGCGCTCTCCCCGGAGCGCCGCGTGATCCTGGACGAGGCGGTGCACATCGGGGGCGAGGTGGACGAGGTCACGTGGGGCGAGCCGGTGGGCCTGTGGCCCGTCGAAGGCGTGGACGCCGCCGACCTCGTGAAGCGGATCGACGCCCTGCCCCACGTGGACGCCTACCTGCGCGCCGACGTCCCGGAGCGCCTGCGCTACAGCAATCACCCCCGCATCCCCCCCATCGTGCTCCTGGCCGATGAGGGGTGGACGGTCACCTCGCAGAGCTACGTGAACCGCTATCCAGACCGGCCCTCAGGCGGCACCCACGGCCACGACGCCGCCTTCGACTCCATGCACGGCCTCTTCATCGCCCACGGTCCGCGCTTCAGGCAAGGCACCACGGGGCCTCTGCACGCGGTCGATGTCTACGGCGTGCTGACCACCGCGATGGGCCTCACGCCCGCCCCGAACTCGGGGGACCCGGCCGCCGTGAAGCGGGTGTTGCCGTAGGGCGTGCAAAGACAGCGCGTTGACCGACGGGTGCAGATCGCCTACCTTGGCGAGTAGCCGCCCCTCCTTGGCTCACCCCTCCGCCTTTTGCCCTCAGACCTCCCCACGCTCAAGAAGAACCTGACGCTCTTCGACGTCTATGCGATCAGCACGGGCGCCATGTTCAGCTCTGGGTTCTTCCTCCTGCCCGGCCTCGCCACCGCCAAAGCCGGGCCCGCCACCGTGCTGGCCTATGCCATCGCCGGCGTCCTCATCCTACCGGCCATGTTCAGCCAGGCGGAGCTGAGTACGGCCATGCCCCGAGCGGGGGGCACCTACTACTTCTTGGATCGCAGCCTGGGCCCCCTAGCGGGCACCGTCGGCGGCCTCGGCACGTGGCTGGCCCTCGTGCTCAAGAGCGCCTTTGCGCTGATCGGGATGGGGGCGTACCTCGTCTTCTTCTTCGACGTCCCCATCAAACCGCTCGCCGTGGCCCTGACCCTGGCCTTCGCGGTGCTCAACGTGATCGGGGCGAAGGAGACGAGCGGACTGCAACGCCTCCTGGTGGCTGTGCTGGTGGCCGTGCTGGCCTTCTTCGTGGTCCAAGGCCTCTTCGAAATCTACGACCTAGGCGTCGTGACCGTCACCGAGACGCAGTTTGTCCCCTTCATGCCGTTCGGGACCGACGGTTTGCTCGCCACCGTGGGGCTCGTGTTCGTCTCCTACGCGGGGCTGACCAAGGTGGCCAGCGTAGCCGAAGAGGTGCAGAACCCCGACCGCAACATCCCCCTGGGGATGGTCCTGTCGTTGGCCACCGCCATGTTCTTCTACATTGTGGGGGTCTACATCATGATCGCGGTCCTGGACCCCGCCGAGCTCCGGGGCGACCTGACCCCGGTGGCCACCGCCGCCGAGTTGTTCTTCGACTGGCTGCCCTCCTCGTGGGGCCTCTTCCTGATCGTGGTGGCCGCCATCGCGGCCTTCGCCTCGACCGGCAACGCGGGCATCCTGTCCGCCTCGCGGTATCCGCTGGCGATGGCGCGGGACCGGCTCGTGACCCACCACCTGGCCTACCTCGGTCGATTTGGGACGCCCACGCTGGCCGTCCTGGTCACGGCGGGGCTCATCATCATGGCCATTGTGGCGCTCGACGTGGTGGGCGTGGCCAAGCTGGCCAGCGCGTTTCAGCTGCTCATCTTTGCACTCGTCAACCTGGCGGTCGTGGTGATGCGGGAGAGCCACATCCCGTCGTATGTGCCCGGCTACCGGAGTCCGTTCTATCCGTGGATGCAGATCGTGGGCATCCTGACGCCGTTCGTGCTGATCGCCCAGATGGGCGCGCTGGCCATCAGCCTGACGGTGGTGACCGTGGCGGCGGGCGTGCTCTGGTACGTCTACTACGTGCGGCCCAACACGCGGGTCGTGCGCGAAGGCGCCATCTACCACCTGTTCGAACGCCTGGGACGCCGCCGCTACGACGGGCTGGACTCCGAGCTGCGGGGGATCCTCAAGGAAAAGGGCCTGCGCGACGAAGCCTCGTTCGAAGACCTGGTGGCCCGAGCCGCCGTGCTGGACCTGGACGAGTCCTGCACCTTCGAAGACATCACCCACCGCGTGTCCAGCCGCCTCGCCGAGGAGCTGCCGCTCACCCGCGAGGTGCTGGCCGAGGGGTTCCTCGACGGCTCCCGCTACGGCATCACGCCGGTGTCCAACGGCGCCTGCCTGCCGCACCAGCGGCTCGCCTCCGTGAGCACGTCGCACCTGGTCCTGGTCCGTTCCCGCCCCGGCCTCTTCCTGCCGGACGCGGATCACTCCCCCGCCGCCGTCATGGCCGACGAGCGGATGCACGCCTTCTTCTTCCTCATCAGCCCCGAGGACCCGCCCGGGCAGCACCTGCGCACCCTCGCCAGCCTGGCCAGCCGCATCGATGAGGGCCACTTCATGCAGGACTGGCTCGAAGCGGCCCATGCCCATGACTTGAAGGAGCTCCTGCTTCGGCACGACCGTTACTTCACCCTGCAGCTCTCCGACACCGACGAGACGGCCCGCCTGCTGGGGCAACCCCTCAAGGCGCTCGGCCTGCCCGCCGGTACGCTGGTGGCCTTCATCCGCCGGGAGGGGCACCTGATCATCCCCAGCGGCTCCACGGTGCTCCACGGCGGAGACCGCGTCACCATCATCGGCGACGAAGCCCCGATCCGGCAGCTCTACGCCACCTACCACGGCGCTCCGCAAGGCGCCCCGGCTACGCCATGAGCACGTCCGGCACGGCCCTGGAAGGCCTCCTCGTGCTGGAGCTGAGTTCGGTGCTGGCGGGCCCGGCCGTGGGCCAGTTTCTCGCCGAGCTGGGCGCGCAGGTCATCAAGGTCGAAAACCCCCGCACCCGAGGCGACGTGACCCGGCACTGGAAGCTGGCCACGGAGGCGGCGCACGACGACCGGCCCGCGTATTTCTGCGCGGTCAACTGGGGCAAGGCGTCCCTGGCGCTCGACCTTACGCAGGCCTCCCACCGGATGGTCTTCCACCGCCTGGCGGCCCGGGCCGACGTGCTCATCCAGAACTACAAGCCCGGCGTGGCGGAGCGCTTCGAGGCGGACTATCCCACCCTCCAGGCCCTCAATCCGCGGCTGATCTACGTGGACATCACCGCCTACGGGCCCGAGGATCCCCGCCCCGGCTTCGATGCCATCATCCAGGCCGAAAGCGGGTTCACCCACCTCAACGGCCCAGCTGATGGGGGGCCCACCAAGCTCCCCGTGGCCCTGATGGACCTGCTGACGGCCCACCAAGCCAAACAGGGTATCCTACTGGCTCTCTTGCAACGGACGCAGCATGGCCAAGGCACCTACCTGACGGTGTCGCTGCTGCGGTCGGCGGTGAGTGCGTTGGCCAACCAGGCCACCAACTGGCTGGTGGGCGGCGTGGTGCCGCAGCGCCAGGGCTCGGACCATCCCAACATCGTGCCCTACGGCACCGCCTTCACGGCCGCCGACGGACAGCCGCTGGTGCTGGCCGTGGGCACGGAGCGGCAGTTCGAAGCGCTATGCGACGTGCTGGGGGTCCAGTGGCACACCGAGCCCGCCTTTGCCACCAACGCCGCCCGCGTGGTCCACCGGGCCGCGCTGCACGCGAAGCTCACCGAGGCGTTTCAGGCCCAGCCCCTCGACCACTGGCTGCAGACCCTCACCGAGGCCGGCGTCCCCGTGGGGGCTGTACGCGCCATGGACCGCGTCTTCGACCACCCCGAGGCGGCGGCGGCCCTGCTCACGCATCGCAGGCCGGACGGGCACACCGAGCACGGCCTCCGTGGTGTGGCTTTCGCGTTCGCAGGCGACCACCCTGGTCTGCCGTTGACGCCCCCACCCTCCCTGCACCAGGACGCCGAGACCGTGCTGAACCGCCTCGACCTCCCCGCCGATGTGCGCCGAGCTATCCTGGATCAACCGGTGGGATGACCCCAAGCCTGCCTTGTTTATCCATGCGCCCCCAGGGTTCGTGGACCCCGTTGGGGCTGCTGATCGCCTATGTGGCTCGTACGGGTTCCTCGACGGTGCTCGGAATGACCAGGAACACGGTCCCCGCTTGTCATTCCGAGCACCTGCCTGCAGAGATCGGGCGAGGCATCTGTCGATGGCAACACGGCAGGCCGGGCCCAACAAGTCATCGACACACCGCGCTTGAAACCGGATGCAACCCGGGCGCCTCATCCCTCCATGGGGTGCACCGCACGAGGATCCCTCCACGGCATCGAACAAAACCAAAACGCCTGCGTACGACGTCATGCAACACCACTTCTAACCCCTCGCTGGCACGGCTCAAGAGTACCCCAAGGATCCTGAGATTCCTCACGGCACGACTTGGCTCTTATTTTGGCGTACAGTGACGAATCTCATTACAGGTATGGCTCAAGGAAAAGTGAAATGGTTCAACGCCGAAAAAGGCTTCGGCTTTATCGAACCCTCGGACGGTAGCAAAGATGTGTTCGTTCACCGCAGCAACGTTGACGGCCTCGGCTGGGACGACGGCCTGCAGGATGGCGAAGAGGTCGAGTACGAAGTCGAGCGCACCCCGAAAGGGCTGAGCGCGATGAACGTGCAGCGCCTCGGCTAACCACGCCCATTGCAAACGATATCAGAAAGCCTGATCCTCCTGGGGTCAGGCTTTTTTTATGTCGATCCCCCACCGCCATGTCGCTCTCCCGCCGTCACTTCCTCGGCCTCGCCGCCTCAGGCGCCGCCTCCCTGTCGCTTGCCACCCCCGGCCTCGCCCAACCGGCGGCCCCCGCGGCCCGCACAGCTACGCGCCCGACGGCCATCGCCTCCGGCAACGGGCTGCGCGGCGTGGCCCGAGCCGTGGCCCTCATGCAGGAGGACGGCGCCGACCCCCTGGATGCCGCCATCGCGGGGGTCAACATTCAGGAGCTGGACCCCGAGGACCAGACGGTTGGCCTGGGGGGTCTGCCCAACGAGCACGGCATCGTGCAGCTGGATGCCTCGTGCATGCACGGCCCCACGCGGCGAGCCGGGGCGGTGGGCGCCCTCGAAGGCATCGCCACACCCTCGCTGGTGGCCAAGGCCATCATGGACTACACGGACCACATCATGCTGGTGGGCGAAGGCGCCAAGCGCTTTGCCCTCAGCATGGGTTTCGAAGAGCAGAACCTGCTGACCGAGGAGAGCCGGCAGGACTGGCTGCGCTGGAAGGCCCGCCTCAACCCACGCGACAACTGGCTGGACCACGACGACGACGTCCAGATCAAGTTCTCGACCGGCACCATCAACCTATGCGCCGTCAATGCCGCCGGGGACCTCGGGTCCGTCACCACCACCAGCGGCCTGGCCTGGAAGCTCCCCAGCCGCGTGGGCGACAGTCCGATCATCGGCGCCGGGCAGTACTGCGACAACGAAGTCGGCGCCGCCGGCTCCACGGGACGGGGCGAGGCCAACATCATGACCTGCGGGGCCTTCCTGACCGTCGAGTTCATGCGCCAAGGCCTCTCCCCCACCGAGGCCTGCCTCCGCACGCTGGAGCGCGTCGTGGCCCAAACGCCGGACCGCCTCTTGGAGGACGGACGCCCCCTGTTCGGCCTCAACTTCTACGCCGTGGCCAAAGACGGCTCCTACGGCAGCGCCACGATCTACGCACGCACCGAAGCCGAGCAAGAGCGCGGCGTCGGCTTCTTCGCCGTGGCCGATGCCGAGGGCGCCCGCCGCGAGCTCATGGCCTCACTCTACACCGTCGACCAACGCCCCGCCTCCATGCGGCGGTGAGGAATGAAAAATGGTCAGTTCAACATGAAAAAGGCGACCGCGACTGAGCAGCCGCCGCCCCGGCCCGTGGCGCCCGCGGCCTCCTCGGGGATGGGGCGCGCGGGGAGGAAGCCCGGCGCGCTTTAGCCCAGGGGCCTCTAGCACGACCGTGTTCGGATGCCGCCTTGGATCGTGGCCCCTTGGGTACCGGCCCGCGCTCGGGATCGGGCTTCGCGCGTTTCGAGGAGGTCCATGCTTGGTGCTGAGCAAGAGAAGAACAAAACAAAGCAATCAGATACCCCCCGCTCCGGGAAGGAGCCATGCCAGCGGGGAAGCAGCCCAAGGCGGCCCTCAGGCGGTAGCCTCCGCCGTGTCGAAGTGCTGGTCGTTCACGCTGAAGGCGTAGGTGATCGTGGCGGTCTTCTCGAGCGCCTTGGAGACGGAGCAGTACTTGCCCAGGCTCAGCTCAATAGCCCGGCGCACCTTGTCGGGGTCGAGGGCGCCGGTGAGCCGGTAGTGGGCGTGGATGTGGGTGAACTCCGAGTAGGTGTCGCGCTGGGTGCGTTCGGCCTCGAGCGTCATGCTGAAGTCTTCCAGCGGCTGGCGGTACTTCTGGAGGATGTCTACGATGTCGATCCCGCTGCATCCGCCCATGGCCATGATCAGCAATTGCATGGGGCTGGGGCCCGCCGGGCCGTTGTCCATGTCAATGGTCAGGCCGTCTTCGGTGCGAGCGCGGAAGTGCATGGGCTCGCCCACCCGGGCGACGTCGATGGAGTAGGTCATGGTTGTGCAGGAGGTGATGGAGGTGACGTAGACCTCCAACGTGCCACGCCTCAAATGGGTGCAGGCCCGCGCACGCAACCTCGTTGTAACGGCGCAGGCTCGTGTCACAGGATATGCCATTCATGACAAGATCGTGCGATTCCTGGGTGTAGGCGGATCTGGAACCGGGGCTGCCCCTTTCACCTCCCAGTCCTGCGGCGCGCGTGGGACCCTGCACCCACCGATTCCTCCCGGACCCCTCGCATGATACATCGACTGACGCCGCTCTTCTTTACCCTGTGCCTGCTGGTTCTGGCCGCCTGTGGCGCAGACAGCGAGCCACGGAGCGATCGAGGAGGATGGGGCCGCGAGAGCGCCACGATGCCCGCCGTGGAGGCGATTCAAGCGCGCTACGGCGCCTTGCCGCTCCAGAGCCGCCTCAACGGCACGGTGCGGGCCGAGAACCAGGTGCTCATCTACCCCGAGATCACCGCCCCCATCACCCGCGTCGCCGTTCAGAACGGCGACTATGTCCAGCGAGGCGCGGCCCTCGTCTACCTCCGCGACACCCAGTTCCAGGAGCAGCTACGCCAGGCAGAAGCCACCCTCCAGATCAACCAGGCCGACGCCAAGCGCGCCGAGGCCACCCTGAAAGAGGTCCAGGCCCGCTTGGAGCGCACCGAGCAGCTCGCTGATCGTCAGCTCCAGAGTGCGCAGGAACTGGGCACGCTGCAGGCCGAGGCCGCCTCGGCCGAGGCCACCTACGCCCAGGCCTTGGCCCGCATCGCCCAGGCCGAGGCGACCGTGGCCGAAGCCCAGGAGGCGCTGCGGCAAACGGTGGTGCGCGCGCCAATCAGTGGCTACGTGGGGCAGCGCGATGCGGAGGTGGGCATGCGCGTCACCGGCAACAACCCGCTCTTCACCCTGGGCAGCCTGGAGACCGTCCGCATCGAGATCCCGATCGCGGACAACCTCATCGGACAGGTCCAGGAAGGCCAGACGGCCCTCATCTCAGCGCCGCAGTGGGGGGACCGCGTCATCGAGGCCTCCATCTCCCGTATCTCGC
Source organism: Bacteroidota bacterium (assembly GCA_038747425.1). GTDB lineage: Bacteria > Bacteroidota > Rhodothermia > Rhodothermales > JBCDJV01 > JBCDJV01. Next base: position 32,317 of record JBCDJV010000008.1, on the reverse strand, counting down.
CCTTCCTGGACGCCGCCACGTTCAGCACGGACGCTGAGATCGACGTGCCCAACCCGGAGGGCCTGCTGCGTCCTGGCATGTTTGTGACGGTCGATGTGCTCTACGGCGAGAGCACGCAGGCCGCCTTGGTGCCCACGAGCGCGCTCTACGAAGATCCCAACACGGGGCGCCTGGGGGTCTACACGGCCACGTCCCTCGGCACCGAGGTGCCTCTCGCCGAGCCGGAGACCTACGACGAAGACAACCCACCCCCGCTCACAGAGCCCACGCCCATGGCCTTCACCGAGGTCGAAGTGCTGGCCCGCGGCGGCGGGGTAGCCGGCATCACCGGCGTCGGCGTGGGCGACTGGGTCGTGGTGGTGGGGCAAAACCTGCTCTCGCGCCGCGAAGAGGCCCGCGTCCGCCCCCTCACCTGGGACCGCGTGGCGTCGCTCCAGCGCCTGCAGGACCGCGACCTCCTGCGGCAGTTCATGGAGAAGCAGCAACGGCTCGCCCAAGAATCGTATGCCGCGCCGGCCGACGAGGACGCAGCCACTCAGCCGCGTGAGGCCTCCCGCGACACCGTGACCGTCAACCCACAGCAGGCCTCGCTGACGCCCTGATCCTGCGCGCCGCCGCCCCTTTCTCCTGTACCGACTGCTTGCTCCATGGCTTCGTTTGCTGACCTGTCGATTCGTCGCCCCGTGGCGACGGCCATGTTCTACCTGATCGTCCTGACGGTTGGGGTGTCCAGCTTCTTCTACCTGCCGGTGGATCTGCTGCCCCCCATCGAGTTCACCCGCCTCACCGTCTACGTGCGTTATGCCAACGTGGGCCCTGAGGAGATGGAGCAGATCATCACGGACCCCCTCGAGAACGCTGTGGCCGGCGTGCCCAACCTGGAGCGCATGACGTCCAGCTCTAGCGAGGGCAACAGCCGCGTCAGCCTCGAGTTTGCCCAGGGCACCAGCCTGGACGAGGCCGCCAACGACATCCGCGCGGCGCTGGACCGCATCCGAGACAACCTGCCGCCCGAGGCCGAGGCCCCCGGCATCTGGAAGTTCGACCCCAACAACATTTCGGTGGTCTCGCTAGCGGTGGAGTCCAACCGCAACCTCGAGGAGCTGACCCGCATCCTGGACCGGGACCTCTCGCAACGGTTTGAACAGATCCCCGGGGTGGGTACGATCGAGATCCGGGGCGGCATCAACCGCGAGATCCGGGTGGACCTATCGCGAGACCGGCTCCAAGCCAGTGGCCTCACCCCCGCCGATGTCCAGCAAGCCCTGGCGCGGGAAAACACCACCCTGCCCGGGGGCAACGTGAAGGACGGCGTCAAGGACCTATACGTCCGCGCGCAAGGCGAATTCACCTCCGTAGACCAGATCAGGGAAACGGTCATCCAGTATGTGGATGGGCGGCCTGTCCGGGTGCAAGACGTAGCGGCGGTGGAGGATGGCTACGAAGACATCCAGCGCCTAGCTGAGCTGAACGGCGTGCCGGTGATCCGCATGAGCATCCAGAAGCAAAGCGGCGCCAACACGGTGGAGGTGGTGGACCGGATTCAGCGCGAGGTGGACCGGATCAACAAGGAACGCACCGACCTCCGGGTGACGGTCACCAGCGACCAGAGCACGTTCATCCGTCAGAGCATCAGCAACGTGCAGTCCGCCGCCTTCTGGGGAGGCCTGCTGGCCATCCTCGTGCTCTACCTGTTCCTGCGCAACGGCTCCTCCACGTTTATCATCGCCCTGGCCATCCCGATCTCGGTGATTGCTACGTTCGGTGTGCTCTACTTCGGCGGGCTGACGCTCAACCAGATGACCTTCGGCGGCCTCGCCCTGGGCATCGGCCTGATGGTGGACAATGCCATTGTGGTCCTCGAAAATATCGTTCGACAACGCGAGAAAAAGGGCCTCCCACTTAAACAGGCCGCCGGTGTGGGCACGCGTGAGGTGGCGGGCGCCATCGTGGCCTCTACGCTGACCACCTGTGTCATCTTCCTGCCGCTGGTGTTCATGCGCTCCGCCACCGGAGACCTGTTTCAGGCGCTGGCGCTGGTTGTGGTGTTTGCCCTGGCCTGCTCCCTGCTCGTGGCCCTGTCCCTCGTGCCCATGCTGGCCAGCCGCTTCCTCAGCACCCAGCCCGAGGACGAGGACACCGCCCCGAAGAAGTCGCGCTTCCAGCAGGCCTTCGAGCGCGTGGAGAACCGGTACCGCACTGCCCTGAAAGGCGCCCTGCAGCGCCGGGCCATCGTCCTCGGCGTGACTGTGGTGCTCGTGGCGGCCGCCGCCTTCGTGTTTCCCACCATCCCCGTAGAGCTGACGCCGCCCACCGATGCCGATGAGATCGACATTGAGCTGGAGATGGCACAGGGCACCAACATCGCGGTGGTCCGCACCTACCTGGACGAGCTGGAGCGCGCCGTCCGGCCGGTCCTCCCCGAGGACGACATGCTCAACTACGCCACCGAGGTCCGCGGCGGCGATGCCGAGGTAGAGATCCGCCTCGTCCCCGCGGACCAGCGCTCGGTGAGCAGCACGATCCTGGCCGATCGCATCCGCGACGAGGTCGAGGGCCTGATCCCCGGCGCCGATATCTCGGTGCGGGCGCAGTCTGGCCTGTGGATCTTGCGGCGCCTCTTCAGCTCGGGCGGCGGCGACGAAGCCGTACAGATTCAGCTCCGCGGCTACGACCTGGACCAGGCCTACAACGTGGCCCAAGCCATGCAGGCCCGCATGGAGACCATCGCAGGCGTGGAAGGGGTCCGCATCAGCCGCCGCGAAGGGCGGCCCGAGGAGACCATCCGGTTTGACCGCGAGAAGATCGCCAACCTGGGGCTCTCCGTGCAGGAGGTGGCCCGCGCCGTGCAGACCAGCGTAGGCGGTAGCCGCGCTGGCCAGTTCCGCAACGGCGGCGACGAATACCCCATCACCGTCCGCCTGCGCCCCGAAGATCGGCTGACCACGCAAGACCTGGACAACATCGGCGTCCGCACGCCCGACGGCCGCACGGTGCCCGTCTCCACGCTCGTCACCGCCGAGCGGCGGCGCGGCCCCACCGAGGTGCGCCGCATCAACGGCCAGCGCGTCACCTACATCTCGGCCACGCTCGAAGAGGGCGTGCCCCTGGGCGATGCTGTGGACCGCATCCGCGCCGACCTCTCGACCATGCCGCTGCCGGACGGCTTCTCGATCACATTCGGCGGGGAGTACGAGGAGCAGCAACGGGCCCAGCGCGACTTCGGGCTGGCCATCGTGCTGGCGCTTGTGCTCATCTACATGGTGATGGCAGGCCAGTTCGAACGCTTCCTGGATCCGCTGATCGTGATGTTCTCTGTGCCGGTGGCCATCGTGGGCGTGGTGCCCACGCTCGTGCTGACGGGCACCTCGCTCAACATGCAGAGCATCATGGGGCTCGTGATGCTAGTCGGCATCGTGGTCAACAACGCCATCGTGCTCGTGGACTACATCAACCTGATGCGGCGCGAACAAGGCCTGCCCTTGGACCAGGCCGTGCTGGAGGCCGGCCGTCTCCGGCTGCGGCCCATCCTGATGACCACCCTGACCACGGTCCTCGGCCTCCTCCCGCTGGCCCTGGGCTGGGGCGCAGGCGCCGAGATCCAGGCGGCCCTGGCACGTGTGGTGATCGGCGGCCTCACCGCCTCCACCCTCATCACGCTGGTGCTCATCCCGGTCGTCTACGTAACCGCCCATCGGTCCCTGGACCGCGTCCGCGCCTGGAAAATCGCCCCCGGATCCTCCAGCGCAGGCCTGCCGCAACCGTCGCAGTCGTGAACAGCGGGCAGATCAGTCAGGGCGGCTCCACGCCGGTGTCTGCTCAAGGCTGAACGGCCTCAATCGGCCGAGACCAGGCGGACGCTATGGGCGATGGAGGCAAAGTCCGCTTGGCTCGCTTCAAATTGAGCCTCGGGGGCCCCGAACTGGGCCGTGTAGCAGTACTCGCCTTCAGGCCACTGATAGGCGTTGACCATCATGACCACACGGTCGGGCTGATCTGCACCGGTGAACGGCGAGAAGACCTTGTACGCCCCAGGGCTGACCTCATCCCGCGCCTCGGGCGCCGTGCGCTGCACGATGGCAGCGGTCAACGCTTCAGCCAAACGCTCATCGGTGAGCGCGAGGCGGTCGGTCAACGCCTTGCACTCATCCCTGCTGGCGATGAAGACATACTGATCGGTCTCCAAATTTCGCGCAATGTACAACCCCATGTCGACGGTGTCTGTGGCATAGACCTGCGTCCAGGAGGCGGGTAGATCCACGGAGATGCTCAGGGGAGCCGACGCGTCCGGTGGAGGGGCCTCGCTACAGGCAGCGATGAGCACACTGGCGAAAAGCAGGAACAGGGGCTTATGTCTCATGGGATAGCGATCGTTTGACTAGGCGGGTTTCGCTCCAGATAGCATCGACATCATCGGGTCATGGCTTAAGGGGCTCCTTTCTGGGGTGGGGCTCAGGCTGCCGAGACACCGTGTCCCCACCGCGCGCCTTGGACTGAGGTTGAAGAGAGGGGTTACCGTCTCATTTCCTGTTTCCAATCTCCCCTTTCTCGTTTTCAGTTGCAGACAGCAGCGTCGCTACCAAGCCGGTCGTGGAGCGTTGAGGGTAAACACGTCGGCCACACATTCACCACTCACCACTCACCACTCACCACTCACCACTCACCACTCACCATTCACCACTCACCATTCACCACTCACCACTCACCATTCACCACGCGCTCTTTCATTGACCCATCGCCGCTCCGTGCAGTAGGTTACGAGCCCAGCACGCTCTGTCCCCTCACCCACGCTGCGCGCCATGTCTCATCGCCTCTGGCTGGCCCTTCTGCTCACGGCCAGCCTCGTTGGCTGCCAGTCCCAGCCTTCCCCCGAAGTACCGTCCGCAGCTGTGCCGACGGAGACCCTGACCCTTGTGGTCGGCACGGCGCCAGGCACGGACGACGGGCGGATCCAGGTCTACCGGTTTGACGCCGAGGCGGGCACCCTGGCCCTGACCACCGAGATCGGAGGCCAGCGCGACCCCTCGTTCGTGGCCACCTCCGCCGATGGGCGGTTCGTGTATGCCGTCAACGAGGCCGCTGGGCTGGTCCGCGCCTTTGCGTATGAGGACGGGCAGCTCACCTTTCTGAACGAGCAGCCCGCAGGCGGTGGCGCCCCGTGCTACCTCGCGCTCAGCCCCGATGGGCAGTACGTGGTGGTGGCCAACTACGTGGGGGGCAATGTGGCCTTGTTGCCGATTGAGGCCGACGGACGGCTGGCGCCTCCCACCTCGGTGATCCAGCACGAAGGATCAGGGCCCAACGCGGAGCGCCAAGAGGCGCCGCATGCCCACTACATCGCGCCTGATCCCGACGGCCGGTACCTCCTGGCGGCCGATCTGGGCATCGATCAGGTCAAAGTGTACGAAGCGCTGGCCGATGGGCCCACCCTGCGCGAGGTGGGCGTCATCCAGGCCCAGCCAGGCGATGGCCCCCGGCACCTGGCCTTCGGCGCCGATGGGCGCTGGCTGTACGTGCTGAACGAGCTGGTGGGTACCGTGACGGTGTACCGCTACGCCCCCCCTGTGGGCATGGAGGCGGTGCAAACCGTCTCGCTGCTGCCCGAAGGCTTCGCCGGGGCCAACAAAAGCGCCGACTTGCACGTCCACCCCTCTGGCCGCTTCCTGTACGCGTCCAACCGCGGCGACTACGACAGCATCGCCGCCTTCGCCGTGGACGAGGCCACGGGGCAACTCGCGCCGCTCGGCCACGCCACCGACGGCATCACCTGGCCCCGCAACTTCGTCATTGACCCCAGCGGACGGTGGCTCCTCGTGGCGAACCGCCACGCGGACGCCATCACTGTCTACCAGTTGGACCCCACCACGGGCGCCCTCACCTTCACGGGCACCTCGGCCTCGGTGCCCGCCCCCACGTGCCTGCGGTTCGCGCCGCTCGCCTGATCCTCCTTCCTTCCCCTTGCCATGCTGACGCTCCTCCTCGGGCTCCTCCTGAGCGGCCTCGCCGCGGACACCCCCACCAACACCGAGGTCTACTTCACCTCGGCCCCCACCGTCTCGCCGGACGGCTCCCAGATCGTGTTCACCTACGAGGGCGATCTCTGGCGAGTGCCCACCACCGGCGGCACCGCCCAGCGCCTCACCGCCATGGAGGGCGAGGAGACCGAGGCCCACTTCTCACCCGATGGCCAGTGGCTAGCGTTCACCGGGCGCCAGCAGAGCAACGCCGACGTCTACGTGCTCCCGATGGACGGGGGCGACATCCGCCCGCTGACCGTCCACAGCGCCAACGACCATGTGGACGGCTGGTCGTGGGACAGCCAGCAGGTCTACTTCAGCTCCCGCCGGCACAACCGCGTAGCCATCTACACGGTGCCCCTCACCGGCGGCACGCCGCGCCGGTTCGTCGACCACTACTTCAACACGGTCCACCACGCCGCCGAGCATCCCGAGACCGGGGCCGTCTTCTTCACGGACACGTGGGAGAGCGACAACTTTGCGAATCGCAAGCGGTACCGGGGCGCCTTCAACCCCGACCTCAAGTCGTACCACCCCGAGACCGGCGCCTACACGGTCCACACGCGCTTCGAGGGCAAAGACTTGTGGCCGACCATCGACCGGAGCGGGACCGTCTACTTCGCCTCGGACCAGGCCAACGGCGAGTACAACCTGTACCGCCTCACCGACGGCGAGCCCGAGGCACTGACCAACTTTCCCACCTCCATCAAGCGCCCCCAGGTGAGCGCCAATGGCCAGGTGGTGGTCTTCGAGCGCGACTACCAGCTGTGGCGCTACGATGTCTCGGCAGGGCAAGCCAGCCGCGTGCCGGTCCAGCTCTACTCGAACAACACGCTGACGCTGGCGCAGGACTTCAACGTCAAGGGGGCCCTCACGGCCTTCGACGTAGCGCCGGACCACAAGAAGCTGGCGTTTGTGTCGCGCGGGGAGCTGTTCGTGTCCGACCTCAAGGGCCAGTTCATCCGTCCCCTCCCCACCACGCCCGATGAGCGCGTGGTGCAGGTGAAGTGGCTGGCCGACAGCCAGCGCCTGCTCTTCAGCCAGACCGACGGCGGCTACCTCAACCTGTTCACCATCGCGGCCGACGGCTCGGCGCCTGCGGAGCAGCACACCCAGGAGGCCCAGAACCATCAGGTGGTCGTGCTCAACCCTGAGCGTACGCAGGCGGCCTTCCAGGTGGGACGCGGATCGGTGCAGGTGATGGACCTGGACTCGTTCGAGCGCACCGTGGTCCACGAAGACGAGTTCTGGGCCCTCTACCCCACCCCGCCCGCGTTCTCGCCGGACGGCGCCTACCTGGCCTTCACGGCGTACCGCAACTTCGAGCAGGACCTGATGCTGCACCACCTGGACAGCGGACAGACCGTCAACCTGACCGAGACGGGCGTCACCGAAACCAGCCCCGCCTGGGCCCTCGACGGCCAGGCCCTCTACTTCGCCGCCCATCGCACCCAGGAGGTCTACCCGCGCGGCAACGCCCCGCACGACATCTATCGGCTCCCCCTCACGCGCACCGCGCCTCCCTACCGCGCCGACCGGTTCGACGCCCTCTTCGCCGTCGAGGACACCACCGAGACAGAGGAGGCCGAGGCCCCCAGCACCACGCTCGACCTCGACACCCTGAATCCCGCTGACCTGGCCACGCGCTGGGAGACGGTGGCCCGCTACGTGACGGCCCAGCGGGATCCCATCGTGCTGGGGACGCCTGAGAAGACGACGGTCCTCTTCACCTCCAACCACGACGAAGGGCGGACGGCCGTGTGGAAGGTCACCATGGAGCCGTTCGAGGCGCCCAAGACCGAGAAAGTGACCGACGGCGCCTTTGCGGACGTTGTGGAGGTCGACGGTACCGTGTACGTGCTCCAGCGTGGCACCCTGCACACCCTCTCGCTGGACAGCAACTCGCTGAAGGCCATCGACATCGAGCACCCCTTCAGCCGCACCCTGGCCGACGAGTTCAGGCAGATGTACCACGAGGCCTGGGCCAACGTGGAAGAGAACTACTACGACGAGACCTTCCAGGGCACCGACTGGGGCGCCATGCGAGATCGCTACGCCCAGTTCCTGCCCCACCTGCGCTCGCGGGTCCACCTCCGGATCCTGCTGAGCGACCTGCTGGGCGAGCTGAACTCGTCGCACGTCGGGTTCTTTTCGTCGGGCGAGGAGGAGGAGCCGTTCTACGAGCAGACCACGCTCACCATCGGGGCGACGTTCGAGCACGACGACCCCTACACCGTGAACGCCGTGCTGCGGCACGGCCGGCTGGCCCAGATTGGCGCCGACGTGCAGCCGGGCGATGTGCTGGTAGCGGTAGACGGGGAGCGGGTGGATCCAGCCATGAACCGGGAACACTACTTCGTGCGTCCGATGGCCAGCGAGGAGATGGCCCTCACCTTCCAGCGCGGCGGCGACGAGTACACCGTGCGGCTGCGCCCTGAGCGAGCCAACGCCTTGTCCAGGCACCTGTACGACGCGTGGATCGACGACAACCAGGCGCGCGTGGATGCCCAGGGTGACCAACGGATCGCCTACGTGCACATGAAGAACATGGGCGGCGGCAGCCTGGAGCAATTCCTGATTGAGATGACCCAGGAGGGCTACACCCGCGACGGGCTGATCCTGGACCTCCGCTACAACACCGGAGGCAACGTGCACGACGACGTCCTGCAGTTCTTGCAGCAGACCTCGTACCTCCAATGGAAATATCGCGGAGGCGCCCTGACCCAGCAGCCGGCCTTCGCGCCGTCGGACAAGCCCATGGTGCTCCTCATCAACGAGCAGACCCTGAGCGACGCCGAGATGACGGCCACCGGCTTCAAAGAGCTGGCATTGGGCCCCGTGATCGGCACCGAGACGTACCGCTGGATCATCTTCACGAGCGGCAAAGGGCTGGTCGACGGCTCGTTCTACCGCCTGCCCTCGTGGGGCTGCTACACGCTAGACGGCCGCGACCTCGAGCGCACGGGCGTCCAGCCAGACGTGCTGGTCGAGACCACGTTCGAGGATCGCGTCCAAGGCGAAGACCCGCAGCTCGACCGCGCCATCCAGACGGTGCTCAATGCGCTGGAAGCAACGGCCGAGCCCGCATCGGGCGGGGACCGCTAGCCCCGCCCCGCCCAGGTGCAAAGCCGCCCCCCGGCCCGCCTCGTACCTCCTGGGCGGGGGGCGGCTTTGCGCCTGGGGCTTACAAGGCGGCCGTTTTCTGCGTCATCAGGGCCGCAGACCACGGGCGCATCCCCCATCACGGCGACGTACGGCATCGTACCTTACCTTGGTCTTCCCGATGCTTCGTCGTTCGTGCTCGCTCCCACCCCGCATGGTTAGCATCACCGGCACCTACCGCCCTGGCGGCCGCCCTGTAACCGCCGCCGAGATCCACCAGATGGCCCAGCCCCTATGCCGCGACGGCGCCGGGGCGTATTGGACGGGCGGACCGGTGGGATTGGGCCTGGCCCCCCAGCTGGGCCGCTTCGTACCGCCCGAGGCTGTTTCGGTGACGCATGACCACGACGCGGGTCTCTCCGTGGCCGCTGACTTGCGCTTGGACAACCGGGACGCGCTTCGCACGCGCCTGGGCCTCACAGCCCCTTCCAGTCAGACCCGCACAGACGCTCACCTCCTCCTGGCCGCCTACGCGCGGTGGGGCCCGGACTGCGTGCAGCACCTAGCCGGGGACTTCGCCTTTGCCCTTTGGGATGCGCGGGCTCGGCGCCTGTTCTGCGCCCGGGACCGGATCGGCGTGCGGCCGTTCTACTACGCCCACACGCACAGTGCCTTCGCCTTCGCTTCGGAGATGCACGCGCTGCGCACGGTGCCGGGCCTCGACTGGTCCGTGCGCGATGAGCAGGTGGCGGACTACCTGTTGGCCAGCCCCATGGACCCAGCGGCCACGTTCTACCAGTCGGTCCGGCGGCTCCCCCCCGCCCACACGCTGCTGGTCACCGACGACGGCCTGCGCCTGGACCGCTACTGGGCGCTCGACCCAGAGGTGCCCCACTTCGACGGCACCGACCTGCAGGACTCGGCCGAGGGCTTCCGCACCCGGTTCGTGGACGCCATCGCCGACCGCCTGCACGGGGCGCAGCCGGTGGGCAGCTTCCTCAGCGGCGGCTTCGACTCGTCGTCTATCGCTTGCGTGGCCCGCCACCTGCGGGATGACGACGAGCCCATCCACACGTTTTCCCAGGTCTTCGACAGCGTTCCGCAAACCGACGAGCGTCCGTACATCGACGCTGTCCTGGATCACGGTGCCTTCGCCCCCCACTTCACACGCGGCGATCAGCAGGACCCGTTGGCCGATCTGCCTGCGCTGCTTGAGATCGTCGAGGAGCCGTTCTACTCGGTCAACCTGTTCGTGGTGCGCCCCTCCTACCTCCAAGCGCGGAAGGCCGGGGTGCCGGTGATCCTGGACGGCCTCATGGGCGACCACGTGGTCTCACACGGCATGCCACTCCTGACCGAGTTGGCGGCTCGGGGGCGCTGGCTGACGCTGGCCCGCATCCTGCGCGCCGCCCATCACACCACCGGCAGCCGGCAGGTGTATCGTCACCTCGACCATCAGGTGGTACACCCGTTGCTCCGCGAGCCGCTGGCCGCCTGGCGTCATCGGCATCGCCCATCGGCCTGGGTGCTGGAGCAACAGGGATATGGACAGGCCTCTACCCTGGTGGCCCCAGGGCTGCTGGACCGCACCCGATGGCTGGAACGATCCGAGGCCACCGCCCCCGGCTGGTACCAAACCCCGCGCACCGTGCGCGCAGAGACCTTGGGCGGCCTCACCAGCACCTACCTTCACCAAGCCCTGGAGCTGGCCACCAAGATGGCCACTCGGGCGGGCACCTCGCTCCGCTTCCCCTATGCGGACCATCGGTTGGTCGAGTTTTGCTGGCGTGTCCCTCCGCAGCATAAGCTACAGGGCGGCTGGACGCGGGCCTATGCGCGCACCGCCATGCGTCCCTACCTGCCCAAGGCCATCAATCGGCGCCAGGGCAAGAAGGTGATGACCCAGAACTTCGTGACCCAGCTGCTGCGCAACCAGGGCGAGGCTTTGCGCACGCTCCTGCACGCGCATGCGCCGGTGCTGGCCCCGTACGTCCACGCAGACAGGGCGCTGGATCACCTCGATGGGCTCCTTCGTCGCGCCCACGGGGCCTCGCTCGCGCCCCTCAATGCGGAGGCGGGCCTGCTTTGGCGCATCGCGGTGCTGGGCGTGTGGCTCCAGAAGGCTCGCTTCCAGACTGCGCCCACCGTACCTTCGGCCTCGCCGATCCACCACCCAATCCCTACACCCACTCACTAACCCCACCACCTACGTTTCCATGCACGCTATGTCCACACCTAAAAAACCCTACCAGGCCCCCACGGTCGAGGACGCCGGTACCGTCGCCACCGTGACCGCGGGCGGCTTCAACGGCGATTCGGACTTCCTCTTCGGCAACAACTCTGGGTTGCTTGTCCCGGCGGGCTCCTAACGCCTTCATCTCCACCTGTACCACGCAGCCCCACCCGGACAGAACCGGGTGGGGCTTTGTCGTACGTAGCCCTTGGCGTGATCCGCCCCTGGGGCGATCAGCGGAGCAGCACCAGGGCGTGCGTCTGTACGTGGCGGAGTCCCTGGGCATCGATGACCACCAGCCGCGCCAGGTAGACGCCGCTGGCCATCTCAGCCCCGTCTTCGCTGCGGCCATTCCACGTGGCTTGGTGCGTCCCCGGCGCCTGCTCTTCATCAACGAGCACCTGCACCACCTGGCCAAGGGTGTTGAACACCGCCAGCTGCACATGGGCGGCGCGGGCCACGTCGTAGCGGATCTGGGTGTCGGGGTTGAACGGATTCGGGTAGTTGCCGTGGAGCGTGACGGTATCGGGGAGACCGTCCACCTCCTCGTTCGCTACGTTGGTGGCGCTCACCACCTGGAGCAGCAGGTCCTCCACCTCCCCGCCGAACACGAGCCCGGTAGGCGCGAGCCCCCCCTGCTTGCTCAGACGGAAACGGGCGTAGGTGAACCCGAGGTCAGCGTCGGCGGGGACGGCCACCTCCAGCGCGTCGTCCTCGTCCATCTCAGGACCGATGTCCACGCTGGCGAAGACCTGCTCGCCAGCATCGTCCCAATCGCCATCGCGGTTCCAATCGATCCACGCGTCGAGGCGGCCGTCGGTGGACGGCAGGGGCAGCAGCCGAGCCACCGTGCCCGGCTGCACCGTGGCGTGGATGCCCGCGTCAACATGGGTGTCGGTGCCGAAGCCCTCGAGCAGCCGGATGCCGTCTTCGTCGTCCTGTTGCTGGTTCAGGTCGTCTTCCAGGGCGTCGTACTGGCCTTCTACGTTGGCGTCCGCATCAAGATACTGGCCGAGGCGGAAGCCCTCATCGATGGTGTGGCGCGCCCCGTTCTGAGCGAGGGTGGTCGGATAGCCACCCGGGAACGCCGGCCGCGTCGGGTCCACAGCCCCAGGGGCATCGCCGTAATCCTGGCCATCGATGTCGAGGTAGTAGTCTTCCACCTCGCCATCACGGGCTAGCCCAGTGGGCGGCAGCCCACCGAAGGCGCTGATGCGCAAGCGCAAGGCCTTCGGTCCGGCCCCCAGAGGCTGCGCCACACCCGGCGGGGTGGTGAGCACATTGACCCCCATGAGCGCCGGTGCCGCATTGAGGATCCGCTCACCAGCCGGGAAGGGCAGGTTGTTGAACTGGCAGTCGTCGTCGAGGTCAATCCATCCGCTCACAAACGCTCCGAAGAACGGGGGCGGCACCGTCACGAGGACGCTCAGATCCAACGCTCCGTTGCCCCCGATGGTGGCCCGCACATCCACCAGCCCGTCTTCGTCGGCTTGCCCCACCAGGTCATCGCCGTTCGCGAAGAAGGTGGGCTGCCCATCGGCCTCGGCATCGACCGTGACGCCGAAGAAGGGCCCGGCACCGAGGACGTGGGACGCCCCTCCACTGGCCCGCAGCGTGGGATAGCCGGGTCCAGGCGCGATGGGACACGGATCGGGCAGGTCCCCGTAGTCTCGCTCCCGCTCCGTGTAGTTGCCAAAGTCGAAATCGGGCAGCTCCAGGGAGGGCACCGTGAAGGTGTACGTGCCGCCGACAGGCGCCGTCTGCGTCCACCCCGCTGGCACCACCTCGCGCAGGGTGTACGTGCCTGGCGGCAGGTCGGGGAAGCAGTATCGCCCCTGTTCGGTGAGGGGGTCGATGACGCCGTCGCCGTTGAGGTCCTGGCTGCTGGTCACGGCCTGGGCCACCACGGCTCCGCTGGCGTCGAGGAGCTCGATGGTGAACCCGTCGAGGCCCACCTCGGTGGCATCGCGCACGCCATTCTGGTTGGCATCGAAGAACTTGAAGCCACAGACGGTGGTGGATGTGGTGGGGTCGCCTTTGTTGCCAAAGAGCAGTTCGGGCAGTTCCTCAGCGGGGAGCATCACGGTGTAGGTCCCGGCAGCGGGCGCCGTCTGCATCCACCCGGCGCGGGCCACCTCCCGGAGCGTGTAGGTGCCATCCGGCACGTTGCTGAACTGGAAGTGCCCCGCCTCCGTCAGCAGGTCGATCTGACCGTCGTCGTTGCGGTCAGCACGGGTCGAGGTGGCCGTGGCCACGACCTGGCCATCGGCGTCGAGGAGTTCAAAGTCAAAGCCGTCGGCGCCGGGCTCGTGCGGGTCCTGGACGCCGTTGCCGTTGAGATCCCAGAACTTGCGACCGCTGAGATCCTGGGCGGTTGTGGAGTCCGGGGTGTTGCCAAACAGGATCCGGGGCTGCGTGCCGGTGGCGAGATCCACCGTGTACGTCCCGGGATCGGTGGGCGTCGTCTGGCGCCAGCCGGGCCGCGGGGCCTCACGCACGATGTAGCGCCCTCGCTCCAGGCCGGTGAAGCAGAACCGGCCGCGCTCCTCAGTCTCATCGATCACGCCATCGTCGTTGGTGTCCTCGGCGGCGGTGGTCGTCGTGGCATTGACCACACCGTCTTCGCTCACCAGCTCGATCACGAAGCCGTCGCCACCCGGCTCCCCAGGATCACGGAGGCCGTTGCCGTTCGTGTCGATGAACTTCTGGCCACAGAGTTCAAAGACCGGTGGCTCGGCGATAACCAGCTCCGCGATGCCGCTCAGGTCCCCCACGCGAACCGTGTTGGTCGCATCGCCGGGCTGGGCCGCATCCGCCTCGATCCGGATCTCGACGGTGGCGCCAGGCGCGATGTCGCCCACCTCGCAGTCGACGGTCGAGATCGAATCTCCCGACACGCGGCACTGGCCCTGGCTCGTGGTCACGTTCCGGTAGCGGGTCCGGAAGGGCAGCACATCAAACAGGGTGATACTACGCGCGGTGGTGGCCGGGTTGGGGTTGGTCAGGGTGATCACGTAGGTGAACGTGTCCCCGGCCTCCACGAAGCTCTCGGCCACGACCTTCTGCACCTCCAGCGGGCGGTGCGAGAAAAACTGAGGCGCCGTGGTCGAGAAGATGTTGTCGCCGAAGGTGAAGGCGGGGTCTTGGGTGCGCACCCAGGTGTAGGCCTCCTCGAAGGAGGTCAGGCCGTCGTCGTCGGTGTCGGCGCGGGGATCGCCGAAGCATTGGAGGAAGTGGTAGCTGAAGCCGAGCCGGTACCCCGTGGAGCCATCGGGCAGGGCCACGCGCTCGAAGTACGTGGGCACCGAGTCTGAGGCCGCGGTGACCACTGTCACGCGGCGCTGGTACAGGAGGCTGGACTCGCTCAGCGCGTCCACTACGTTGCCGGAGTAGCAGCCTCCGTGGTAGATGAAGATCTCGGCATCCTGGCTCAGCAGGGCGCTGACCAGGGTGAAGAGGCCCATGCTGCTTTCGTTGAGCCACAACGAACCGGTTTCGGCCCCTCCGTGGCCGCTGTAATAGAAGTAGATCTGATCGCAGTCCGTGGGCAAGCCGTTGCGGATAAACGTCTCCAGCGAATCCGGCGTTGGGTTTTTGAGCGTAAAGACGCGGTCGGCCGCGAGGCGGGGGCCGAACTGTTCCGAGATGAAGTTGGCCCGGGCGTCGGCCACGTCCCGATCGAATGCGGCTTCTTCCCACGACTTCTCGGTATTCCAGTTGCCGGTGACCAGGATGGCGCAGGCCTTGGAGGCCGGAGGCGTGGGGTCAGGGACGGTGACGGTAGGCTCAGGCTCCACCGGGACCGCCGTCTGGGCCTCCCCAAAGATCAGCTCCTCCGAGGTCAGGTCTTCGCTGAGTCCCGTCGGGAACGGTACGCCGTTGATCTCGGGCCAGGCCTGCTCATCGACCACGACGGTGGTCTCCCCGTCCACGTCGAGGTCGACAAAGACATACCCATTGAGGTGTCCGTACCCAGCCAGGGGATCGCAGTCCACCCAGCCGAAATACTGGGTGCTCTGGACCTCGAATTGGAGGTCGCTATCGAAGGCCGGCTTCACGACGTCGCCGGGCTGGAGCAGGTCCGTTCGCAGGTAGGCCATCGCCTGGTCCGGCACCGGACACACCTCGGGCACAAGGTCCACCACGAGCTCTTGGACCTCGTCGTAGGTCCGATCGGTGGGCTGGATCGTAGTGCTTACCTCGGTGGTGTTGTTTTCCGTGTTGGGATCCTCGGCCGGCCCCGACACCGTGGCGGTCATCACAGCCGCCCCCACGGTACGGGCCGTGACGGCGAGGCCGAGATCCACCTGCTGCCCCACCGCGAGGGCGCCCAGCGGACAGGTGACCTGGCCTTGGAGATCCACCGTGCACGCAGACAGGGTGGCGCTCACGAAGGCCACCGCAGCCGGTAGCGCCACCGTGAGGGTGGCTTCCTCGGCAGCGTTGGGCCCCCCGTTGAAGGCCGCTAGCGCATAGGTGAACGTATCCCCGAGGCGGACCGACGGCGGTCCAGCGGCGGCCACCTGCAGGTCGGTCTGCCTGATGATCTCAATCTCGCAGCTTTCCACCTGGCTCGTGGCGCCGTTGACAAAGGTGGTGCTGGTTACCACGGCCGTCCCCACCTCCACAGCACTGAGCGTGGCCGTGTACGTGACGGACCCGGTCCCGCTGACCGATCCGAACGCGTAGTTGGCCCCGCTGGCCACCACGGTGGCCGTGCCCTGCGAGGCCGTGGCCGCCGTGGTCAAGAACAGGCTGTTGACCCGAAGCTCGGCCGCCAGCGGGACGGGATCCGTCGCCGTGTAGTCAATCTGCCCTTGGAAGGTGAGGCCCTGCCCCAAGATGAGCTGGGTGGGACACTCGATGGCGGCTTGCTTGCCGACGGCCCCCGGCGTGACCCGGACGGTTATGCGCGCCTCAGGAGGAAGAGGGGTGACAGATTGGGCCTGGAGCGCAGGGAGGGTGAGCGTGCTCAGCGCGAGCAGAAGAAACAGATGCGTACGGACATAGCGGGCGATCCCCGCTAAGGCGGGATCAGAGGAGTCGTTCATGGGAGCGAGGAGCGGGTGGAGCGAACGAAGTATACATATATACGCGTATTTTTGATTACATGTCCGTCATCACCCGATCCGCTACGCTCGAGGATCCCCTGAGGCAAGCCCACGACACGGGCGCTTGAGACCGGCAGCAGGGCCGGGAGACGACCAGGGGAGGCGGGCATGCGAGGCCAAACCGGCGTACCTTGGCCCGAAACCTCTGCTTGACTCGCCCGGTAAGGGATCTACCTTTCCCCGGCACCTCCGCGCACGCGGCGCCTCTCATGGACTTGGACACCTCTGGCAAGCGCAACAGACGGAAGGCGATGCTCCGGGCGATCTACGAAGAGAATCGCCGCATCCCGACGACGTCTGGCACCGACGACAGCGAGGAGCGACGGAGCCTGCTGCAGGGCGTCTACGAGTCCAACGTCCGGCTACGGGCGAAGCGGCAGGCGCCCAAGCCGTGGCGGCTCCGTCGATGGCAAGCCGGGGCCGCCCTCCTGGGTGTGCTTCTTCTCGTGACGATCGCTGGCTTCGTCATCTGGGGAGGTCCACAGGCCGAAGGATCCGATCCGTTCCAGAGCCGAACGGCCGGCCTGCTCGGTGCGCGCCCGTTGGTCCTCACGGACTCCGCCACGCTGGCCTATGGCCGGGTGGCCCAGACCACGCCCCGTGAGTTGACGCTGGCCAACGTCTACGGCCTGGAGGTGCGGACGATCGTGCTCGATGCCGGACATGGCGGACGAGATCCCGGCGCAGTGGGCGCCGGTGGCTTGTTCGAAAAGGACGTCACGCTAGACATCGTCCACCGCCTGCGAGCACGCCTGGAGACCCACGGGTATCGGATCCTCCTCACGCGGCACGACGACACCGCCCACTCGCTGCGGGCGCGCGCCAGCTTTGCCAACGCCCACAATGCTGACCTTTTTGTGTCGGTCCATGTCAACGCCCTCCCCCGCAACGACCTGAGCGTGGTCGAGACCTTCTACTTTGGCGCGGAGGTAACTGACCAGGCGACGCTGCAGCTGGCTGAGCGTGAGAACCGCGAAGCCGGCTATTCGCTGGCCGATTTCAAGGAAATGGCGCAAAAACTAGGCTCTACGATGAAGCTCGAAGAGTCCGAACGACTGGCCGAGTCGATTCAGACGAGTCTATACCGTAATATCCGGCCGGAAAACCCCGACTTGGTCGATTGGGGCGTTCGCGAAGCTCCGTTTGCGGTCTTGCTTGGCGTGGATGCCCCCGGCGTCCTGGCCGAGATTGCCTGCATCAGTAACTCGCGCGAAGAGGAACTCCTCATGGACCCGGTCCACCGCGACCGTCTCGCGGCTGCCCTTGAAGAGGGCATCGTCCGCTACCTCGACCAACGGGCCCTCCCCGGCGTCCCGTCGGCGCTCCCAGCCCTCGACGCAAACACCCCTTAGACCCCCTGCACGCCCATGGCGAAGAAGAGCACCAGCACCTCCAAGAAGAAAGACGACATCATCTACATGGGCATCGACCTTGGCACGTCGCGCAGTGCCGTCGCAGCCAGCAACGGGCGGCGCCTGTGGGTCGAGAGCTATGTGGCCTGGCCGCGCGACTTTGTGGCCCGCAAAATGCTCCAGCGCGATGTGCTCTTCGGCGAGGAGGCCGTCAAACACCGCTTGTCCGTGGACCTGGTCCGCCCCCTGGAGTTTGGCGTCATCAAGGACGGCACGCGCCGCAATGAAGAAGCGGTGCGCGCCCTCATCCATCATCTCATTGAAGAGGCCCAGCCCGACGAAGGCCAGAAGATCTACGCCGCCGTGGGCGTCCCCGCCGAGGCCCTGCGTGTCAACAAGATGGCCATCCGCGATGCCGTCCGCGAGTATGCCGATGCCCTGATGGTGGTCTCAGAGCCCTTCGCCGTCGCCTACGGCCAGAACGCGCTCACCAACGCCCTGATCATCGACATCGGCGCGGGCACCACGGACTTCTGCGTCATGCATGGCACCATGCCCACCGAAGAGGACCAGCGCACACTCACACTCGCTGGAGACTCCATCGACCGCCGCATGCTGGAGGTGCTCCGCGAGCGCTATCCCACGGTCCACTTCAGCGACCAGATGGTGCGGCAGCTCAAAGAGGAGCATGGCTTCGTGGGCGCCAGCAAGAGTAAGGTTACCACGAAGGTCACCATCGACGGCAAGGTGCAGGAGATCGACATCACGGACGCCCTGCGCTCCGCCTGCGAGTCCATCGTGGCCCCTATCGCGGAGACCACCATCGACCTGCTCTCGCACTACGAGCCCGAGTTCCAGGAGATGCTGCGCCGCAACGTCTTCCTGGCCGGCGGCGGCAGCCAGATCAAAGGCATTGCCGAGGCCCTGGAGAAAGCCTTGGCCGAATACAGCTCGTTCAAAGTCACCACCGTCGGCGAGGCCCTCTTCGCCGGCGCTGACGGCGCCCTCGCCCTCACCCAGGACATGCCGGAGGAGTACTGGGAGGATATGTAGCGCGGAGGGTACCGGCGTTCGTCGAACCGAGGCGCACCGACCGGCTCTTCACGAACGCGACTATCGTGGCCTGCGGCAGCGATTTGCGAAAAGCACGCGCCACCGTGTACGACGCGTACCTGGGTCAGTACGGGTTTCGATACCTCCTCGAACGGAAAACCGGACAGTACGTGCTGGGCACGCTCGGTACCCGGCATGAGGTCGCGCTCCCCAACGCCATCGAGGGGTGGCCGCAGATTGCCGATGCGGCGCTCGACGGCCAGAACGACAACCCGCCCTACCCGAGCGAGGAGGCCGTCAGACGTCAGGGCCTCTTCATGCACGGCGTGCTAGCCGACCAGGCGACCAACCTCCTCTAGCGGCTCTTCCAGGAGAGACGGATCACCCACCACGGCGGCGTACGCGGGGCACAGCTCGCGCTCGAGGCGACTCGCAGTCGATCATCGGCGCACCTGCTCGGGTCGCTGCTGCGTCACGGCGGCATGCCACGGAATGAAGGCCAACACGCCAATCTCCACGACGGCAGTTCCGATCATCGGCGCATCCGGAAGCCCCAGCTGACTGATCGAATACAGGCGAGCCATACCGCCCAGCGCCATGGTGATGAACATGATCCGCATCACCGGGCCCGCGATGTCCAGGTTGCGTACGCACCAAATGGTAAGAAAGAAGACCACCGTGAACCAGACTGCGTAGAACCGAATCTGATTGTCGAGGGAAGCCGTCACTTGTTCGGGAGGCAAAAACTGCCCCGCGCCGAACATGAAGGTCATCGTGCCTAGGGCTAGCGGTACCGCGGCCACGACGAGCATGGTGATCTGAAGAGCGCGTCTCATGATGAAGGTGGGTTGATGTGTAGCTTGGCCCAGTGGAGTACCCATCTGATCAATGATCAAATAAGGGGCTCCGACATAATATGAACACTGATCAGATTAATCAAGACATGGAGGATCGTTGTGCCTGAACCCGGTCCAAAGCCGTCACGAGTCAAGGCGCGCGGGTCTTACCACCACGGCGACTTGCCGCGCGTGCTCGTAGCCACGGCCATCGACCTACTGAATGAGAGCGGCGTGGCGAGCTTCAGCCTGCGCGAGGTAGCCCGCCGTGCCGAGGTCGCGGCGGCGGCGCCGTCCCACCATTTCGGGAATGTGGCCGGCCTGCTCACGGCCGTCGCCACGACGGGCTTCGAGCAACTCGCGTCGGCCTTCGAGGACGTGCTCAGTCAGGGCGCATCGCCCGTCGAGCAGGTGCTGGGGCTGTGCGAGGCTTACGTCTCCCACGGTCGCCGCCATCCAGGTGTGGCCTCTGTCATGTTCCGGAACGAGTTGCTGAACCAAGGCGACCCTGACTTCCTCGAAGCCCGCCCGCGCTCCCTGCAGTTGCTGCAATATGCGGTGCGCAGTGCCCTGGAAGAGAGCACCGGCACGCAGGTCAGCCACGGACAGGCCAGCAGGGTCGCCAAGGTGGTGTGGGCCACCATGCATGGCCTGGTCACGCTGCGCATGGCAGAGGGGGAAGCACTTCGTGCCCAGGTAGGCTTCGCGGCGCGGGCCGTCCTGGCGGGCGCTGTCGCCGCAGGTCCACCGCCGTGAGGAAGGGCAGGGAGCACGCTTCGCCGTGCGGGACGAGCGCATCTTCGTCTCGCGGTCTGGTCGGGGTAGCCGCAACGTCCAGGCGGTGTGGCTACCGCTGAGGATGAAGCGGCCTTGATCAACCGGAAAGCTCTGGGCCTGGGCGGTGCCGAGAGGGAGAAACCGTAGCGGAAGAGCGAGTCCTACGCCCCGTGTACTCATGAATTCGTGTGGATGGGAAGCAGGAACGACATGGATGGAGCAGGCCGGGTAAAGCCTGAGGTGGAAAAGACTCACCCCTAAAGAATTAGGGCGGTTGTATTCAGGCTGCGTTGCGTTTTCGTGACGCGCTGGATGGCTGGCGCACCCGTATGTTATCCTTTCTTTTGCCCCTTCTCTCCAGCTCTCCCCTCGCTATGCAACTCGGCATGATCGGCCTCGGCAAGATGGGCCTCAACATGACCAAGCGCCTTCTCCAGGGCGGCCACGGCCTCGTCGTCAACGACCGCAACCCGGAGGCCGTCTCGGAGGCCACCGCCGAAGGCGCCCTCGAAGCCGCCGACCTGGCGGACTTCCTGCAGAAGTTGGACGCGCCCCGGGCCGTCTGGGTCATGGTACCCGCCGGCGGCCCCACCGAGCAGGTGGTCAGCCAGCTCGCCGACACCCTGGAGCCGGACGACATCATCATCGACGGCGGCAACAGCAACTACAAAGACACGCTGCGGCGCGCCGAGCACGTGCATGCCAACGACCTGCACTACGTAGACGTGGGCACCAGCGGGGGCGTATGGGGCCTCGCGGAAGGCTACAGCATGATGGTGGGCGGCCACGATGCCGCCGTTGAGCGCCTCCGCCCCGTCCTCGAAACCCTGGCCCCGGCCCCGGATCAAGGGTGGGGCCACGTAGGGCCCAGCGGCGCCGGTCACTTCGTCAAGATGGTGCACAACGGCATCGAGTATGGCATGATGCAGGCCTACGCTGAGGGCTTCAGCATCATGCAGCACAAAGCAGACTTCGGTCTCGACCTCCACCAAGTGGCCGAGATCTGGCGCTACGGCAGCGTGGTCCGCTCGTGGCTCTTGGACCTCAGCGCCCGCGCCCTGGACGAGAACCCCACGCTGGACGGCCTCGCCCCCTACGTGCCCGACTCCGGCGAGGGCCGCTGGACCGTGGCCGAGGCCATCGACCTCGACGTGTCCGCCCCGGTCATCACCCTGGCCCTCTTAGAGCGCCTCCGCTCCCGCGAGGACAATTCGTTCACGGACCGCATGCTCTCCGCCCTCCGCAACCAGTTCGGCGGCCATGCGGTGAAGAAAGCGTGAGGGGTATGAGCGCATGAGTGTGTGAGGGTATGGGCGACCTCAGGACCCCCACGCCTTCATCCTCTCACACTCCCCCCCTCACCCCCTCACACTCCCACACTGCTATGCTTCCCGCTCACCTCTTCATCGTCTTCGGTGCCACGGGCGACCTCATGCAGCGGAAGCTGCTGCCAGCCCTCTACGACATGCTGCTCCAGGACGGGGCACAGAGCACCTATGCCATCCTGGGCGTCAGCCGCTCGAAGCTTACTGACGAGGCGTTCCGTGAACAGGCGCGGGCCTCGCTCGTCGAATTCGCCGGCCTGTCCGAGGAGACCGCCCAGTCCTTCTGCGCGCAGAGCCTCTACTATCAATGCCTGGGGGATCAGGAGGCGGATGACTTCCAGACGCTTGCCGCGCGTGTCCAGGAGTTGGAGCAGAGGCATGACCTCCCTGGCAACCGCGCCATCTACCTGTCGCTCCCCCCGCAGGCCTTCGAGCCGACCATCAACAACCTGGGACGGTGCGGCCTCAATGAGAGCCCTGGCTGGACGCGGCTCGTCATCGAAAAACCGTTCGGGCGAGATCTGGCAACGGCCCAGGCGCTCAACGAGGTGGTCCACCGCCACTACCGCGAAGACCAGGTCTACCGCATCGACCACTACCTGGGTAAGGAGACGGTCAAGAACCTGCTCGTTTTCCGCTTCGGCAACGCCCTCTTCGAGCCGCTCTGGAATCGGGACCACGTGGAGCGCGTGGACATCATGGTGACCGAAGCGCTGGGCGTGGGCACCCGGGCCGGGTACTACGACCGCTCCGGGGCCCTGCGGGACATGATTCAGAACCACCTCACCCAGCTCTTCACGCTGGTCGCCATGGAGCCGCCGGCCTCGACCGAGGCCAACGCCATCCGGTACGAGAAGATCAAGGTGTTGGAAAGCACGATGCCCATCCACGCTGAGCGGGACGTGGTCTTCGGCCAGTACACCGATGGCACCGTGGAGGGGACTGCCATCCCCGGCTACCTGGATTCGGAGGGCGTCCCCGGCGACTCCCAGACGGAGACGTACGCGGCCCTCCGCCTCCACGTCAACAACTGGCGCTGGCAAGGCGTGCCCTTTGTCCTCCAGACCGGCAAAGCCATGCCGCGCCGCCTCACGCGGGTGTCCGTTACCTTCCGCCGCCCGCCTGTCCGCCTCTTCCAGAGCGACAACGACTGCTACCTGGCCTCCAACGTCCTCCACCTCACGATCCAGCCCGACGAAGGGGTGGCGCTCAACTTCGAGGTCAAGGTACCCGAGCAAGGGTACCGCGTGCAGACCCACCAGCTCAGCTTCGACTACGCCGACATCTTCGGACACGTGCCGGACGCCTACCGGACGCTGCTGGAGGATGTAGTCAAGGGCGATCAGACCCTGTTCGTCCACGAGCGGGAGGTCATGGAGTCGTGGAACCTCTACACACCGCTGCTGGAGAACGGCCCGGCCCCGCACCCGTACCCAGCGGGCTCCTGGGGCCCCTCGGAAGCCAACTCGCTCATCCAGGACGCGCCCATCCAATCCTGACCGATGCCCGACGCCCTGCTGCACCTCCACTCCTCACGCGAGGCGCTCATGGAGGCCACCGCCACCTTCATCGCTGCGCGGATGCGGGCCTCGGCGCCCGACCGGCCATTCACGCTCGCCCTGTCCGGTGGCAGTACACCTGCGATGCTCTACCGCCTGCTCGGCACAGCCGCCTACGACGACCTGCCGTGGGACCGCGTCCATCTCTTCTGGGGCGATGAACGGTACGTGCCGCCCACCGATGAGGCCAGTAACACGCGCCTCGTGCACGCCACCCTGCTCGACGCCCGTCCGCTGCCCAACGCCCAGGTGCACCCCATCCCGACAGGCCACGGCGACCCCACCCAGGATGCGGCCCAGTACGAGGCCACGCTGCGCACCTTCTTCTCGGACGAAGGGCCCACCTTCGACCTCGCCCTCCAAGGCCTGGGTAGCGACGGCCATACGGCCTCGCTCTTTCCCGACGACCACGCGCTCTGCGAGTTGGAACGCTGGGCCCTCCCGATTGACGCGCCTGCCTACATGGACCCGCGCCTGCGCATCACCCTCACCTTCCCCCTCCTGAACCGCAGCCGCGCAACCCTGGTGCTTGTGGCGGGGGCCTCCAAGCGCGACATCCTTCACACCCTCCTCTACGGCACCGCCGAGGAGCGTGCGCCGTACCCGGCCGCCCACCTCCAGGCCCACGACGGCGTCCACTGGTTCGCCGACCACGAGGCCCATCCGCCTGCGCACCCCACAAGGACTTGACTCCCTGCCGGTTTCACGGCTATACTTCGCTATGCCACGCCTGCATCCATCGCGTCTGCGCCGACGTACAACGAACGTCCGATGCTCCTCCATCGCGATGAGGTCAGCGTGTGCGGTCCGGTGTTGAGTCCATTCTTCATCGACCCCCAAGCTCTAGGGCGCTGATTCTGTGAGGATCAGCGCTTTTTTTGTATCGACTTCCCCGCTTTATGTCTATTGCCCTTGCCTTCAGTGGCGGCCTCGACACGTCGTTCTGTGTCCCGTACCTCCGCGAGACCTACGACGAGCCCGTCTTCACCGTCACCGTCAACACCGGCGGCCTGGGCCCCGGCGAGGCCGAGGCCATCGAAGCCCGCGCCCACGAGTTGGGCGCTGCCGGCCACGTGCTGCTCGATGGCCGCCAGGCCCTGTACGACGACCTGCTGGACTACCTCGTCAAGGGCAACGTCCTGCGCGGCCACGTCTACCCCCTGTGCGTCGGCCCCGAGCGGGTGGTGCAGGCCCGGCTGGCTGTGGAGTATGCTCGGCAGGTAGGCGCCCGCGCGGTGGCGCACGGCTCCACGGGGGCCGGCAACGACCAGGTGCGCTTCGATGTGGCCCTCCGTATGCTGGGCGAAGGCCTCGACATCCTGGCCCCCATCCGCGCCCTCAACCTCAGCCGCGCCGATTCCACCGCCTACCTGCGCGAGCGAGGCTACGCTGTGCCCGACAAGACCACGGCCTACTCCATCAACCAAGGCTTGTGGGGGACCACCATCGGGGGCACCGAGACGCACACCACCGCCCAGCCCCTGCCGGACGAGGCCTACCCCACCACCACGTCCCCAGCGGAGGCGCCCGACCAACCCCTGGAGCTGTCGATCGGGTTCGAGCAAGGCACGCCGCGTACGCTCGACGGCGGCGCCCTGGACCCCGTGGCGCTCATTGAGGCCCTCAACGAGCTCGGCGGGCGCCATGGCATCGGCCGAGCCATCCACGTGGGCGACACCATCCTGGGTATCAAGGGACGCGTAGGCTTTGAGGCTCCGGCGGCCCTGCTCCTCATCCAGGCCCACCGCGAGCTCGAAAAGCTGGTGCTCACCAAGTGGCAGAGCTACCAGAAGAGCCAGCTGGGCGACCTCTACGGCATGCTGCTTCACGAAGGCCAGTACTTCGATCCGGTCATGCGCGACATCGAAGCGTTCCTCGACTCGTCGCAGCAGGTGGTCACTGGCACCGTGCGATTGCGGCTCTTCAAAGGGCAGGCTCAGGTGCTGGGCGCCACGAGTGCGTACTCGCTCTTCGACACCGGGACGGCCACCTACGGCGAGGGGAACGCGCTGTGGGACGGCCGCGACGCCGAGGGGTTCACCAAGATCTACGGCCTGCAAGGACAGCTCGCCCGCGCCGCCCGCCAGCAGGACACCCCCGCCTCCTCGGCCTGACTCCTCCGCCCTATGCCACGCCTTGCCTTACTTCACGGTGCCGGTTATGCCGGAGGGGCCCTCATCCGCCTCGTCCTGGGCCATCCGGAACTGGCGCTCGCCGTCGTGACCAGCCGCTCCATGGCTGGGCAGCCACTCCACGCCGCCCACCCCGACCTCCGTGGGGTCACCGATCTGACGTTCACCGACCCCGCCACGTTCGACCCCAACACGGTGGATGCCATCGCCCTGGCGGCCGAGCATGGCCAAGCCGCCCAGACGGTGCACGATCTGCTGGAGGGCGGCTACGACGGCGTGATCGTTGACCTCAGCGCCGACTTCCGGCTTCGATCAGCGGGGGCGTATCCCACGTGGTACCACATGGAGCACCCCGCGCCCGTCTTGCTGGGCGAGTTCGTGTACGGCCTGCCTGAGATCGTCGGCCCTTATCCAGAGGGTACGCGCTATGTGGCGAACCCGGGCTGCTTTGCCACCGGGCTGGCCTTGGCGCTCTGGCCGCTGGCCACTCACCTGGATACGCTGACCGCCCACATCACGGCGGTCACGGGCGCCTCCGGATCCGGCACTCGTCCCTCGGCCGTCACCCACTTCCCCAGGCGCGATGGCAACATGCGGGCCTACAAGGTGATGCGGCACCAACACCTGGCTGAGGTGCGGCAGACGCTCGGGCCCCACGTAGACCTCCACTTTGTGCCGGTGTCTGGCCCGTGGACCCACGGCATCTGGGGCACGATCCATGCTACGCTGCCAGACGAGGTGACCGCCGGCGATGTGGCGCACTGGTACGTGGCGGCCTACGACCACGCGGCCTGCCTGCGGCTCGACGAGGGCGCCTTGCCCGAGCTTCGGCACCTCGTGGGCACCCCGTTTTGTGAGGTCGGCTGGATCCTGAAGGGCAACCACCTCGTCGTGGGCGGTGCCCTGGATAACCTGATGAAGGGCGCTGCCAGCCAGGCCGTCCAAAACCTCAACCTCCTCCTAGGCTACCCGGACGCGCTGGGGCTGCTGCCCACCGCGCGCCCCACGCCGGCCGCCTGACCCTTTTTCTCCATCCTCAACCCGGACCGACGCATGCAGACCGTGGATTCGCTGTCCACCTCGGACATCGTGCAGCAGGAAGACACCTTCCAGCTGCCCACCTATAACAAGATGCCCATGGCCCTCGTGCGCGGCGAAGGGTGCACCGTGTGGGACGCCGACGGGCGCGCCTACCTGGACTTCTACGGCGGCCACTGCGTGACCATCCTGGGCCACTGCCCGCCCCGCGTGGTGGCGGCCATCCAGGAGCAGGCGTCGCAGCTGCTGTTCTACTCGAACGTAGTTTACAGCCCCGTGCGCGCCGAGGCGGCTACGCGGCTCGCCACGATGGCGCCCGACGGGCTGGGGCACGTCTTCTTCTGCAACTCCGGGACGGAGGCCAACGAGACGGCCCTCAAGCTGGCCCGCACCGTGACCGGCAAGACGGGCGTCCTGGCTATGGAGCAGGGCTTCCACGGTCGTACCTTGGGCAGCCTGGCCACCACCTGGGCCAAAAAATACCGCGCGCCCTTCTCTGACGTGCTGCCCACCACCACCTTCGTGCCCTTCGGCGATGCCGAGGCCGCGGCCCAGGCCCTGGCCGACAACCCTGACATCGCGGCCGTCCTTCTGGAGCCGATCCAGAGCATGGCGGGCATGGCGGTGGCGCCCGACGCCTACTTCCAGCGGCTCCGCACCCTGTGCGACGAGCACGGCGCCCTGCTGATCTTCGACGAGGTGCAGACGGGTGTCGGCCGAACCGGCACCTTCTCGATCAGCCAGCAGCTGGGCCTCACCCCGGACCTCATCACGATGGCCAAGAGCCTAGCCACCGGTGTGCCCATCGGCGCCGTCCTGGCGGCCGATGCCGTAGCAGAGACGGTTCGACACGGCGACCAAGGCACGACCTTCGGCGGTGGCATGCTGGCC
The DNA here is from genome assembly GCA_038747425.1 of Bacteroidota bacterium. Taxonomy (GTDB): domain Bacteria; phylum Bacteroidota; class Rhodothermia; order Rhodothermales; family JBCDJV01; genus JBCDJV01. The sequence continues at coordinate 4,891 of JBCDJV010000008.1, read as the reverse complement.
ATGGCTGCCGTCCAGGCTACGCTGGACACGATCACGGATGATGGCCTGATGGACCGGGCGCCCCACATCTATCAGCGCATCCACGAGGACCTGACCCCGCTCCCTGGCGTGGTAGAGGTACGGGGCCGGGGCTGCCTGATCGGCGTGGAGCTGGACCGCCCCGCTGCGCCCGTGCTGGCCGCCCTGCGCGATCACGGCATCCTCGCCGGCGGCGCCGTCCCCCCCACGGTGATCCGCCTCATGCCCCCCCTTATCACCCCCGACGACGCGCTTGATACGCTTGTTGAGGCCTTCGCCACCGTTTTGAACACGGGCTAACCCAGTACGGCCACGATATATCGTGGCCCTACGGCGGCGGGGCCGGGCGTTTTCGCTCATCTTCTGCTCTCCCTCGACCTTACTTTACCGATCCTCGAGGCCTTCGCCACCGTTTTGAACACGGACTAACCTTGTACGGGCACGATATATCGTGCCCCTACGGCGGCGGGACCTGGCGTTTTCGCTCCTCCTCTGCTTCCCTTCGACCCTTGACGCTTCCTCATCTTCTCGACTGGCACCTCCTGCCCGACGACCGCTGGCAGCAGCAGATCGGGCGTGCCCTGCATCATCACCGGACCCGGGCTTGGTCCGAGGCGGCTCGCGGCAAGAGCCTTGGGCTCCTTTTCTTCAACCCGTCGCTGCGTACCCGCACGTCGATGGAGCTGGCGGCGGCTCAGTTGGGCGCTCACGTGACCACGCTGGTGCCGGGCCAAGGCACCTGGGGCTTCGCTTGGGAGGACGGCGTGATGGACGGCGCCGAGGCCGAGCACATCCGCGAGGCCGTAGGCGTGCTGTCCCGCTACTACGACGCCCTGGGGGTCCGCGTCTTCGCCAGCCAGACCAACTACGAGCGAGACCGCCAGGACCGCCTACTCCACACGTTCGCCGAGGCGGCATCTGTACCGGTGGTCAGCCTGGAATCGGCCTTCTACCACCCGTGCCAGGCCCTGGCCGACGCGGCCACGCTGCACACCCTGTTCGACGGCGCCGTAGCCGGCAAGCGTTTCGTCCTCGCCTGGACCACCCACCCCAAAGCGTTACCGATGGCCGTGCCCAACTCGGCTGTCCTCATGGCGGCACGGCTCGGGATGCATGTGACCATCGCCCGTCCGCCGGGGTTTGGGCTGGACGAAGACGTGCTCAACCTGGCTCGGCAGTATGCCGCTGACCATGATCAGATCGTGACCGAGACCGAAGACCTGGACCGAGCCTGTGCCGGCGCCCACGTGGTCTACGCCAAAGCCTGGGGCGGCCGCGCGGTCTACACAGACCCCGATGCCGAGGCCGAACAGCGTGCCCGGTGCCGGGCGTGGCGGGTCACGAAAGACCACATGGCCTCGACGGCCCAGGGCGCCTTCCTGCACTGCCTGCCGGTGCGGCGCGGCGTGGTGGTGGATGGCGCCGTGCTAGATGGCCCCCAGGCCCACCACCTGTTGCAAGCCGAATTCCGGCTCCACGCACAGAAGGCCATCCTCGAATACCTCTGGGACCTCACCTGACGCTCCGCATGCCTGAGCTCTCTGTCGTCAAAGTCGGGGGCGCACTGCTCGACGATGCAGCCGCCCTGTACCGCCTGTGGGAGGGACTGCGCATGCTGCGCGGCGCTGGTAGCGTGGTGCTGGTACACGGCGGGGGTCCGCAAGCCACCGCTATGGCCCGGCGGCTGGGCCACGAGCCACGCCTGGTGCACGGCCGCCGCGTGACCACGGACCTCGACCTCGACATCCTGCTGGGCACCGTGTGCGGCCAGCTCAACACCCGCCTGGTGGCCCAAGCGCAGCGCCAAGGTCTCCTCAGCGCCGTGGGCCTCACCGGCGCCGACGGCGCCCTGCTCAGCGTCCGCCGACGCCCACCGTGGACGGTCGACGGCGAGACCGTGGACTTCGGATGGGTGGGGGACGTCACGAGCGTCGACCTCACGCTCTTGCTCCACCTGCTCGACGGCGGCTTCGTGCCCATCGTGGGGCCCGTGGGCCTGGATGCCGAGGGCCAGCTCTACAACGTCAACGCCGACACCGTCTCCCGCACCCTGGCCGTGGCGCTCCGCGCCGACCGCTACCTGCTCGTCACCGTGGCCGGCGGCCTCCGGTTTGATGCCCACGACCCGGCCTCACGGCTCGACACCTGCACACGATCCGTCTACGAGCGGGGCGTGGGCGAGGGCTGGATCGCCGGGGGGATGCGCGTCAAGGCCCAGGTGGCGCTTGACGCCCTCGACGCTGGCCTCGCTGACGTACGCATCGTTGGCCCAGGCGACCTCGCTGACCCCGGAGGCGGCACCCGCTTCGTGCAGGCCGCTGGAGGTGCCGCATGAGCGCTGTCCTTGACCTGCTTCAAGACCTGATCCGCTTTCCGTGCCTGAGCCACGAGGAAGGCCCCATCGCCGACTTCGTGGAGGGGTACGTGGCCGCGCGGGGGCTGCCCGTGGAGCGACTGGACCATAACGTGCACGTGAGCCTCGGCGAGGGCGACGATGTGCTGCTGCTCAACTCGCACCTGGACGTGGTCCCCGCCTCGGCGGACCATCCCTACCCGCCCTTCGAGCCGACGCTCGTGGACGGCCAGCTCTACGGCCGTGGGAGCGTAGACGCCAAGGCCAGCGGCGCCGCGATGCTGACGGCACTCTTGGAGCTGGCGGCCGCGGGCTGGACGCCGCCGGGCGGCCGCCTGATCGTGGCGCTCACGGCCGCCGAAGAGATGAGCCGCACCTACAACGGCCTGGAGGCGCTCCGGCCCCACCTCCCGCCACTTGCCGCAGCCCTCGTAGGCGAGCCCACCGAGATGCAGCCGTGTGTGGCCCAGAAGGGCCTGCTTATCCTGCGCGTGGAGGCCCACGGCCGGACGGCCCACGCCGCCCGTGCCCACCTGGGCGACAACGCCATCACCCGCGCGGCCCGTGCCGTCCAGCAGCTCGACGCCCTGCCCTTCGACCGCGCCGACCCGTTCCTGGGCACGCCCACCGCCACCGTCACCACCATCGAAGGCGGCACGGCGCGCAACGTGGTGCCGGACCGCTGCACGTTCCACGTCGACATCCGCTCCACCCCCGCCTACACGCACGACGAGCTGATCGCATACGTAGCGGGCGCCCTCGACGCCGAGGTGCACGTCCACAGCCAGCGCCTGATCCCCGTGGCCACCGACCCCGGCGCCCGCATCGTCCAAGCCTGCCAAGCGGCCCTGCCCGACGCCACCCCGTTCGGCTCACCCACGGCCTCAGACTGGATCTACCTGCAAGACGTCCCGACGGTCAAGATCGGGCCCGGACGGTCCGAGCGCTCCCACACGCCCCACGAGCACATCGCCGTGGCCGACGTGGAGCGGGCTGTCCAGGACTACCAAGCCATCGTCCGCGCCTACTTCGCCACCCCGTAACCCCTTCCTCCTCCATGCTCTGGGACAAAGGCACCCGCCCCGCCGATTGGGTCACCCGCTTCACTGTCGGCGAAGACGCCCGGTGGGACACGATCCTCCTGCCCTACGACCTAGCCGGCACCCGCGCCCACGCCTGGGGCCTCGTGCAGATCGGCCTGCTCACCGCCGACGAATACGCCGCGATCGAAGACGCCCTGGACGACCTGCATACGCTCCACGCCGAGGGCCAGCTTATCGTCACGCCCGCCGACGAGGATATGCACACGGTCATCGAGCAGCGGCTCACCGAGCGGCTGGGCGACGTGGGCAAGAAGATCCACACGGGCCGCTCGCGCAACGACCAGGTGCTGACGGCCCTGCGTCTGTACCTGCGGGATGCCCTGCGGCAGGCCGGCCGGCAGACGGCCGACCTCGTGGAGGCGCTGTGCGTGCACGGCGAGCGGTACGACCAGGCGTTGATGCCGGGCTACACCCACTACCAACGCGCCATGCCCACCACAGCCGGCCAGTGGGCGCTGGGATACGCCGAGGTGCTGCTGAGCGACCTGGCGGCCCTGGAGGCGGCCGACCGGCAGATCAACGTGTCGCCGCTGGGCAGCGCGGCGGGCTACGGCGTGCCGTTTCTGGCGCTGCCGCGCGCCGAGACGGCGGCACGCCTCGGCTATGCGAGCGTGCAGACACACGTGACGACGGTGCAGCTCTCGCGCGGGAAGACCGAGCTGCACGTGCTGCATGCGCTGGTGCAGGTGGGCGCCACGCTCAACCGCCTGGCCTCCGACCTGGTGCTGATGAACAGCGCCGAGTTCGGCTTCGTGCAGCTCCCCGCCGCGTACTGCACCGGCAGCAGCATCATGCCGCAGAAGCAGAACCCGGACGTGCTGGAGCTGGCTCGCGCCACGTACCACCGCCTGCTGGCCGAGATGCAGGTGCTGACCACCCTCCCCGCCAACCTACCCTCCGGCTACCACCGGGACCTGCAGCTCACCAAGGAGGCCGTCATGCGCGGCGTCCTGACCGCCCACGATCTCCTGGAGGCCCTCCAACGCGTCGTCCCCGACCTGTCGTTCGACGAAGAAGCGATGGCCGCGGCCTGCACCCCCGAGCTGTTCGCCACCGCCGAGGCCCTGCGCCGCGTCCAGCAAGGCACCCCCTTCCGCGAAGCCTACCGCGAAGCCGCCGCCGCCCTCGCCGACCTGGACGCGCCCACCCCCGCCGAAGCGCTCGCCGCCTACCGCGTCCCCGGCTACCCCGGCCAAGGTCAACCCGAGGCGCTGCGCGCGCACCTGGTGGCGGCGCAAGGCTGGTGTACAGGCTCGTGATCGCGTGGTGCAGACGAACAGGAGGAGCACCCTCTCCCGCACTGGTGATCCTGTCCCCGAGCCATGCCTGCTTTCAAGGCTCCCTGAGCCCTGGATCAACCTCCTCAGCCAAGCTCGACATGTAGGCACACGGCCGTGCCCTGCCCGACCTGGCTCTC
>JBCDJV010000007.1:0-87849 GCA_038747425.1 Bacteroidota bacterium | reverse complement strand
CAGCACAAGACGGGGATTGACCAGGCCTCCAGAGTACGGAGCACGAAGGGGCTGATGGTGCATCTGTTCGGCAAGCTGGCCGCGGCCTTCCATCTGCTCAAGCCCAACCCTTGATTCGCATCATTCACCATTCACCACTCACCACTTTTCACAGGCCGACCGCGCTTGACCTGGGGCGGCTCCACACAGATTTTGCGCGGGGCGCGGCGACCCAAACGTGAGACCGGGCGTACTGACCCGTACCTTAGTGTGGTTCCCCTCGACCTCCTCACGTCACCGAAGCCTCTACACGTCCATGTGGCACGACTCCATCCTCGGCACCATTGGCCAGACGCCGCTCGTTCAGATCAACCGCCTGGCCCAGGGGCTGCCCTGCACCGTGCTGGCCAAGGTGGAGTTCTTCAACCCGGGCGGCTCGGTCAAGGACCGGATCGGCCTCGCCATGATCGAAGATGCCGAGCGGAAGGGACTGCTCAAGCCGGGCGGTACGATCGTGGAGGGCACCAGCGGCAACACCGGAGCCGGCCTGGCCATTGCCGGTATCGCCAAGGGGTACCGCTGCATCTTCACCACCACCGACAAGCAGAGCCAGGAGAAGGTGGACGTGCTGCGCGCGCTCGGCGCCGAGGTCATCGTGTGCCCCACCAACGTGGCGCCGGACGACCCGCGCTCGTACTACTCGGTGGCGAAGCGGCTCAGCGAGGAGATCCCCAACTCGTTCTACCCCAACCAGTACGACCACCCCTCCAACGCCGAGGCGCACTACCAGACCACGGGCCCCGAGCTGTGGACCGGCACCGAGGGGCGCATCACGCACTACGTGGCGGGCGCGGGCACAGGTGGCTCCATCTCGGGTACGGCGCGCTACCTGAAGGAGCAGAACCCAGACATCCAGGTGATCGGCGTCGACCCCTTCGGCTCCGTCTACTACTCGTACTTCCACACGCGGGTGTTCGATGAGGCTGAGATCTACCCGTACTTTACGGAGGGCGTGGGCGAGGACATCCTGGCCGGTAACATGGACTTCGACATCGTGGACGACTACGTCCAAGTGGACGACAAAACGACCATGCAGATGACGCGGCGCTTGGCCCGCGAGGAGGGCCTGTTTATCGGACAGAGCTGCGGGATGGCCATGGCCGGGGCGCTCCAGTGGCTAGAGGCCCACCGCGACACGCTCCAGGAGACGGATGTCGTGGTGGTGATGCTCCCCGATTCCGGCTTCCGGTACCTGTCCAAGACGTACAGCGACGAATGGATGCGGCGGCACGGCTTTCAGGAGGCCGAGGGGGTCCTCACGGCCCACGAGGTGCTGGCCCAACGCCGCGAGGCCGCTCCGGTGGTGGCGGTGGGACCGTCGGACACGCTGGGGACGGTCATCCAGCAGATGACGGCGCACGGCATTTCCCAGCTTCCGGTGCTGGAGGAGGGCGAGGTGGTGGGCAGTCTCAACGAGACCACCATCCTGAACCGGCTGATTCAGGACCCCGCTGCGCGCTCGGCGGCGGTGCGCGAGGTGATGGAGGACCCGTTCCCTGTGGTGTCTCGCACGCTGCCGCTCCAGCACCTGTCGGCCCACCTGGACACCCCCGGCGCGGCGGTCCTGGTACCGGCCTCCCAAGGCGACGGGGCCGGGGGCTACGAGATCATCACCAAGAGTGATCTCATCCGCGCCTTGGCCGGAACCACGCGCCAGGCTTCGAATTAGCTCCTCCCTTCGGCTCCCACCCTCCAACGGACGACCTCATGTCTTCGAATGAACCGCAGCAGGACCCCCAGCAGCAGATCAACATCGAGCTCCCGGAGGGCCTGGCTGAAGGAACGTACTCCAACCTGGTGATGATCGCCCACTCGGCGGAGGAGTTCATCCTGGACTTCATCCGGGTGATGCCGGGCCTGCCCAAGGCCCGCGTGAAGAGCCGCATCATCGTCACGCCCCAGCACGCCAAGCGCTTCCTCCGCGCCCTCGCCGACAACATCGACCGCTACGAACAAAGCTACGGCCTGATCGACGAGCAAGGGGAGGTGGATCTGGACCAGTTTCACTTCGGCGGCCCCAGCGCCGAGGCGTGAGAGGCCCGGACAGGTCGATAGCCCGGGGTCGCTGTCCCATGTACCCCCAGTGTGCGCCTTAGGACCCTGTGACGCATGGGCTGAGCGCCTCCACAAGCACGAATCGGCGCTTTGAATGGGGCATGGTGAGTGTACCACCCCAGACCTGTGCCGAGCGTTCGCGCTGGACAAGCACCCGCTCACCATTCACCACTCACCATTCACCGTTCACCATTCCGGACGTCCACCGGCCCTCGAGACCGACGACCCCGCTAAACACGCCCCCCGATACATCGTGGCCCCGCGGCTCACTTGCGCGCTGTTACCAGAATGACGAGCGCCACCACGAAGAACAGAGCGTGGGGAAGCCAGGCGGTGAGGAGCGGGTCCAGGGTGCCGGCGTAGCCGAAGGGCTCGGTCAGCTTCTGCAGGGCCAGGTACACGAACGCCAGGCTCAGGCCCAAGGCAAAAGGGACGGCCTGGCCGCCGCGCCGGCGTACCGAGGCCAGGGGGAGCGCAATCAGCACCAGGATGAGGTTGGCCACCGGATAGGCGTATTTGCTGTAGTATTGCACGAGCGGCAGGCCCAGGTTGTTCACCCCGGAGCGCCGGAGCGCCTCCACGTAGTCCCGGGCCTCAGGCAGGGTCATGGCTTCGACGTCGCGTTCGCTGCGGGCGAGGTCGCGCGGGAGAATAGTGAGGGTGGTGTCTAGGGTCGGGTAGCTGCGGCGGCCCACCTGTCCGTCCTCATCAAAGGAGCGGACCAGGGCATCCACGAACTGCCACGTGCCCAGCGAGTCGATCCACTCCATGCGGGCGGCATCGACGCGGGCCGTCAAGCGGCCGGCCTCGTATTCCTGCAGCGAGACGCGGTGTCCAATCTGCGAGAGCCGATCGTAGAATCCCACTGTGACCACGCTCTCAGGCGTGTTTTGCCGGTGTAGGTCGTTGACTTCGATGTTGCGGGCCGAGCCACTCTTGAGGTATTTCTGCTCAAACTCGATCACCGTGCGCTGCGTCTGGGGCACCACCCATCCGTTGAACCCGAAGAGAAAGCCGGTCACCAGCACCCCGACCACGGCGTAGGGCCGCAGCAGGCGGTACAGGGAGACGCCACTGGCCTGCAAGGCGGTGATGGCGAGATCCTGAGCCAGGCGGCTGGTCACAAACACGCAGCCCAGGAACAGCGCCAGCGGCGAGGTCAGCCGCACAATCTCCGGGACGTAGCTCGGGTAATAGACCAGGAAGACCTCTCGCATGACGGCCCCCCGATCCATGAAGTCGTCCACGTACTCCACGTAATGGAGCACCACGTAGAACACGATCAGCGCACCCACGCCGTAGACGTAGGTCGTGAGCAGGCGCCGGATCAGGTAGCGTTCAAAAAGGGTCATGCCGGGGGTACATGCAGGGGGCCATGGGCCTCCAACGAAGGGTAGGCCTGCGGGTTCACCCACGAGCCCGGGTCAGGGCTCCGCGAACTACGTGCAAAAAAACCACGAACGCGGGCCCGCCAACCGCTTCGGTGAGATGCCCGTCGTACTTTCCGTCAGCATCTCGCTGGGACGCCCGGCCTTTTCACGTTGATCCACGCGCACCTCCTAGATTCATGAAACTCCACGAATACCAAGGCAAAGACCTTCTCAGCCAGTTCGGCGTGGCCACGCAGCCTGGCATCGTTGCCACCACCGTTGACGAGGCCGTGGCGGCGGCCCAACAGATTCACGACGAGCACGGGCTGGACCTGTTTGTCGTCAAGGCGCAGATCCACGCAGGTGGCCGGGGCAAAGGCGGCGGCGTGAAGCTGGCCAAAGGCATCGAGGCCGTGCGTGAGAAGGCCAGCGATATTCTGGGCATGACGCTGATCACCCACCAGACCGGCCCCGAGGGGCAGCTGGTCCGCTCGGTGCTCATCGCCGGGGCCGTGGACATCGCCCGCGAGTACTACCTGGGGGTCACGCTGGACCGTCAGAAGTCCATGAACGTCATCATGGCGTCCACGGAAGGGGGCGTCGAAATTGAGAAGGTGGCCGAGGAGACACCAGACAAAATCCTGAAGGTATGGGTCGACCCCGCCATCGGTCTCCAGGCGTTCCAGGCTCGTCAGTTGGCCTTCGGGCTGGGCTTTGAGGGCCCGGCTCTCAGGCAGGCCGTGAAGTTCATCGGTGCCCTTTACCAGGCTTACACCGGCACGGATGCATCCCTGGCCGAGATCAACCCGCTGGTACTGACCGATCAAGGGGACGTGCTGGCCGTCGACGCCAAGATCAACCTGGACGACAATGCTCTTTTCCGCCACCAGGACTTGGCGGAACTGCGCGACGTGTATGAGGAAGCGCCGCTGGAGGTGGAGGCCAGCGAGCACGATCTGAACTACATCAAGCTAGATGGCAACGTAGGGTGCATGGTGAACGGCGCGGGGCTGGCCATGGCCACCATGGACATCATCAAGCTGGCCGGGGGCGAGCCCGCCAACTTCCTGGATGTGGGCGGTGGTGCCAGTGCGGAGACCGTGGAGGCGGGCTTCCGCATCATCCTCAAGGATCCCAACGTGAAGGCCATCCTGGTCAACATCTTCGGCGGGATCGTACGGTGCGACCGCGTGGCCCGGGGCGTGGTCGAGGCCGCCAACAACGTGGAGATCAACGTGCCCCTCATCGTCCGCCTCCAGGGGACCAATGCCAAGGAGGGCGCTCAGATTCTGGACGAGAGCGGTCTGGAGATTGAGACGGCCATCCTGCTCAAAGAAGCGGCAGACAAGGTGACGAAGGCGCTGGGCAATGGCGTGATGGCGTCGTAAGTTAGAGCGCCGCATCGGTCCGTTTTGCCCATCTGCCTTGGGGATACCATGAGTAACATGCGCACGCAACGCCGCTTCGAACGGCTAGACACGTTGGAGATCCGCGAAGGCCTGGAGGGGCTCACGCCTGCTCGTATCGCTACGCTCTACCGGCGGGCCCCTTTGCTGCGGCCCGTTCAGAACCGAGAGCGCGTATGGCAGATGTTCGAGACCTCCACCCTGGTGCTTACCGCGTGGCGAACCGGCGAGCTCGTCGGCATCGTCCGGGTCCTCACGGATGGCGTGCTCTACAGCTACCTGTGTGACCTGGCGGTAGAGCCCGACGTGCAGCGCTTGGGCGTAGGCAAAGCACTGCTCAACGAGGTGTTCGAGCGCTGCAAGGGCACCGAGCTGGTCCTGCGGGACTCAGATATCTCGGCCAGCTACTACGCTCACCTCGGCTTTCAGAAGGTCAGAAATGGGTGGGTGCGGCAACTGTAGTGCTCGGAGCGGGCCCTGAGGTCGCCTCCACGCTACGCACGATTTGCTCACCCCGTCGTCAGGGCCGCCTGGACGTCAAGGTGAGACACCACATCGCGTACGCCTTGGACATCCTGAACCAGGGAGACGAGCAGTTCATGATCCAACGCATGGCGCACGGTGCCGTGCAAGGTCACCGTTCCTTCTTTGATGTAGAAGTGGATGCCCTCGATGGGGAGCAGGGTCAGATCGTGCTCAAACGTGGCACACAGACGCTCCGCCAAGAGGCGGTCAGCCTGAGTGAGGGCGGCCTCCGGGGTGGCCGGTAGGGCGCTGGAGGGCGAAGACGAACGTCGTAATAAGCTTCGCATACGATACACGCTGGGGGGACAGGGGAAGCCGGGTCCAGAGGAGGCGCCGGTGGGCTTCGGGTGTCGGTTGAATATGCTTGAGGAAGCACCGAAGCCAAGAGAAAGGAATGACGTAGATCAACCTTGACGGGTCAGGCCTCGCGAGGTTGCAAAGAGCAATATACGAAAAGCGAAGGTGTGGTACAGAAAAGGGCTAAAAGGGCCCATATTGACCCTTTCAGTCCGATCAGGGCTACCGAATCAGGTTGTTGAACCGCCCTCCGGTGTCCTGTCGTGGCCGGTTGACACGGAGCAGGTCTTGCAAGGGGCCAGACTTCACCTGGAGGCTGAAGTTGTAGGACTGGAAGAGGCCAAACGGCACCCAGCTGAACGACAGGCGCCAGCACTCAAAGTCGCGCACGACGCCCAGGTTCGTGGTCGCGAGTTCCTTCCGCTCAAAGTCATAGCCCGTCCGTCCTTGTACCTTCCAGCTGGGCGTCAGGTTGAAGTCGAAGCCCACGTTGGCGGTGGCCTGCCGCGTCAGTTGGGTGGTGCGCTTGGTGACCGAATAGTTGAGGTTGAAGTTGAGCGACCACGGGATGGCAAAATCGGCCACATCACGCCCGGTGCTGCTGAAGCCAGAGCCGAATGGGTTACCAATGGCAGGGTTGAAGCCCACTCCTGGCCCCGGTACAGTGCTTAGGTCGTCCTCATCGGTGGTTGGACCCTGGCTGGATCGGTTCTGTCGGCGGCTCTGAATACGCGTCGTGGCGGCCACGGAGAACTGGGTCAGCCGCGCCAGCCTGAACTTACCGCCGCTGCCGAACACGAAGCGATCCACTGTGCGCACGCTTGTCCCCACCGAGTCGATCTGGTAGGGCGACAGGGTCATGCGGCTGTTCACGTTGACTTGCCCGAACAGCGTGGTGCGGGCCGTCAGGCCGATGTCCGACAGTTTCAGGGAGTCAGCCGCGAAGTTGTAGGAGGACGAAGCCCCCAGGTCCAGCAGCTTGAGGGTGCGGCGCTGGACCTCGCCCGTGGAGTCTTGCTCCACACGCTTGGTCTCGAACACGTTGTCGAGCCTGAAGGTCAGGTTTTGCTGACGCCCCCGCGAGACGCCAGACACGATGGGGTAGACGGTCTCCTCGCCCGTCTCGGGGTCTACGAACGTACGGGTGTAGCCCCAGCCACGGCCGTAGAAGTCAGGCCGGTAGGTAAAGCCCAAGGTGGGCCGTACGGTGTGGCGGACGCCCTGGTAGGGCCCCACGCCCACAGGGAAGAGGCCGTAGAACGTGGTGTTAGCCGAGGCACCCATCGAGAACTGCCGGTACGAGAAGAAACCAGGCTCGGACACGGTGCGGAAGTTGCCGAACGCCGACGTGTCCGCCACGCGCCGATCCGTCTGGATGTACCACTCCTCCGTGTAGGTGGCGTTGGGCGTCACGTTGAGAATGAAGGACCGGTTAATCACGGGCAGCCGGTTGATGGAGAACGGCGCCGAGATCGGTACGCGGTGCGTGGCCCGGAAGTCGAACGGCTCGTCATCGCCCGTGGCCTCGCGGTATTTGCCCCGATCTACCAGCGCTTCCCACCACTCGATGTCCGTCGTGTCGGAGGGGGTGAAGGCGTACGTGTTACGGACACCGCCGCTGTAGCTGTACGTGAGGCGCTCATACCAGCGCTCGCGCTCGCCCGGCCCTCGTTGTTGCCGCTCGAACGGCTTGCGCGAGTTCTGCGTGAATGATAGGTTGGGCAGCGTCACCGAAGCGCTGCGTTGCGCCAGGTTCTGCTGCTGATTGGTGCTCACGTTGAACGAACGGCCCACCCGAGGCCAGTTCTGGCGGTACGCGATGGATGATTGGATGGTTTGCGTCGCGCGGTCATCGTAGGTCTGGCCCTCCTCGCGCAGGTAATCCGCCACCGTCACCAGATTGACGTTGGCGTCGAATGAGGACGAGGGGGTCAGCGTCTGGTTGTGGGTCCAGCGCAAGGCCGCCCGGCCATTCCGCTCAAAGTTCGGGTCGATGGATTCCCCGCGGCGGTTGAACACATAGTCCACCGTGACTCGGCCGTTGTAGCGGTAGCGGCGGTTGTATTGGAGCGTGGGCGTGACCTGCCAGCTCCCGCGGGACCATAGCCCCCCGCTCACCTGCGCTCCCAGGTAGTCGTTGACGGCCCAGTACCAGCCCAGCCCGCGCAGGTAGAAACCGCGATCGTCTTCGCCGTACTGGACGGGCAGGGGGCCGCTCCGGCGCCCTTCCTGGGCCGGCAGATAGCCAAACGGCAGCCAGAGGATGGTGGGGATGTTGAACAGGTAGAGCCGGATGGGTCCCGTGAAGATGCGCTTCTGATCCACCACCTTCATGCGTGAGGCCCGCAGCGAGTAGGAGGGGTCCTCGACGCACTCACAGGTGGTGTAGACCCCATCGGCGATGAACACGGTGCTGTCCTCGCGTACCTTCACAATGCCGCCCCGCACAAACCCTTCGTCGCCCGGGACGCCGGTCTGGGCTTCGACCACCCGGCCGCGCTTGGTCTGCATGTTGTACGCCAGCTCTTTGCCCATGAACGTCTCGGCGTCTTGCACGAACGTGGGCCGGCCCACGAGGCCGGTGTCCGCTTCCAGGGCGCGGGCCTCCAACTGGTCTTCGTCGAAGAGGATATCCACCTGGTAGGCCTGCATGGTGTTCGTCTGGTAGTTCACCTCGGCCTCGCCGTAGAGGGTGCCTCGATCCCCGCCGTCGCCGCCTAGGTGGACCACCAGCGTGTCGCGGGCGGTGAAGGTGATCGGGGCCTCTAGGCCGTCCTCGCTGGGCGTCGTGGGGGCGGGGCGCGGCAAGCCCGTGGCCGGGGCTGGACGCAGCGTGTCGGCGGGGGCCAGGGTTTGGCGGAGCGTATCGGCGGGGGCGGCGCGGAGGGTATCGGTGGGCGCCAGGGGTTGGCGCAGCGTATCGGGCGGCGTGGCCGTGGTGTCGGCCGTTTGCGCGGAGAGGAGGGGGGGGCTCAGGGCGAGGGCGATGCCCAGCAGCAGAGTGGTCAGAAGGGGGAGACGCACCGAGGCGCCGTGCACCCGCAGGGGCACGCCGAGGTGGGTGAGAGGACGGAGGGATGCCGCAGGGCGGCCGGCCTCAGGCCGAATCATCGAGTAGCTCGAACACCAGATGGGCTGCTCCGAGCATACCAACCTCGTTGCCGCGTGTTTCGCGGACGATCTCCACGCCTTCGCGTACCGTCGGCATGGTGTAGACCCGGATGGCCTCACGGGCTGGGTCCAGAATCATGTCGTCGGCCGCCGAGACGCCGCCACCGACCACCACCTTGCGGATATCCAGCAAGTTGATCACCGACCCCAGGACGGCGCCCAGCTTGTGGCCAGCCCAGGCCAGCATCCCCTGTGCATTTTCATCGCCCTCCACCGCGGCGGTGTGGAGGAGCTTCGGGGTCAAGTCTTCCAGGTCCGGGCCGCCGATCTCGTGGATGCGGCTGTGCGGCCGCCCCAGCAGCCGGTACCGCGCGTGGTGGGACAAGAAGCGCTGCCCGATGTAGGCTTCCACGGCCCCCGGCACGCCCTGCCGGGAGGCAGGCCCGTCGTAGTCGATCGACATGTGTCCGATCTCGCCAGCGGCTCCGCTGGTGCCCCGGAAGATCGTGTTCTTGTAGATGATGGCGCCCCCCACCCCGGTGCCCAGCGTGATCATGATGAACGAGTCGAATGGCTTCCCGACCCCATAGTGAGCCGAGCCCAGCGCGGCGGCACTGGCGTCATTCTCCACCACCACCGGCAGATCGCGCCCCAGCCGATGCTGCAAGGTCGCGCGTACATCGATCACGCCCCATCCCGGCAGGTTGGCCGGCCGGATGAGCGTCGTCCGTTCCCAGTTGACGCTGCCTGGCACCCCGATGCCCACGCCGGCCGCGCATCCATCTGGGCAGACCGCTTCCATGGCGCGCACCACCTCCTCAATGCGGTCCAACACGGCCTCAGGGCCTTTCTCGGCATCGGTGGGGACGGCCGTTTGATGCACGAGTCCAACACCGTGCTCAACGAGCGCGGCTTTGATGGACGTGCCGCCCAGGTCTACGCCAACGGCATACTTCATGGTGGGGGGGAACTGGAGACTACGGGGGCGGCAACTGGTACACCGTTTCGCCGGGGCGCTGGAGGCCGTACTGCTCGCGAGCGATGCGCTCAACCTCGGCGTCATTCAGGCCCTCGTCCAGGGCCGCCTCAAGCTCGTCGATCTCGAGGAGCAGCCGCTGGTTGTCGGCCTGGACGGCGCGCAGTTCCAGGTGCCACTGCACCCGTTGAAGCACGCTGTACTCGCCCAACACCCCGATCCAGACCACGAAGGCCACGAGGAGGCCCAAGAACAGGCGGGTGCGAGTGCGAGGCGTCATGGCCGGCGAGGGGGTCGGGCCGAGGTCAGATGCGGAAGGCGGACATGCCGGGGTACACCGCTGTTTCGTCCAACTGTTCCTCGATGCGAAGCAGTTGGTTGTACTTGGCGAGCCGGTCGCTGCGGCTGGCTGATCCGGTCTTGATTTGACCGGCATTGGTGGCCACCGCCAGGTCGGCGATGGTGGCGTCCTCGGTCTCGCCCGAGCGGTGGCTGATGACGGCGGTGAACTGGTATTTGTGCGCCAGCTCGATGGCTTCCAGCGTCTCCGTCAGCGTGCCGATCTGGTTGAGCTTGATGAGGATGCTGTTGCCGCACCCCTCATCGATGCCACGCTGGAGCCGCTCTGTGTTGGTGACGAAGAGATCGTCGCCCACGAGCTGCACCTGATCGCCCACCTCGTCGGTGAGCAGGCGCCAGCCCTCCCAGTCGTCTTCGTGCATGGCATCTTCAATAGAGATGATGGGATATTGCTCGACCCAGTTGGCCCAGTACTCGACCATCTCTTCGGACGACCGGCGCCGGTCCGGGTCGCTCTTCCAGAAGACATAGGCGCCATCTTGGTACATCTCGCTGGAGGCTGGGTCCAGGGCGATGAACAGGTCCTGACCAGCGGTGTACCCGGCCTTCTCGATGGCTTCCAGGATGACCTCCAAGGCCTCCTCGTTGGAGCGCAAGTTGGGCGCGAAGCCGCCTTCGTCGCCCACGGCGGTGCTGTAGCCTTTGCCCTTGAGCACACCTTTGAGGGTGTGGAACACCTCGACGCCCATGCGCAGGCCTTCGCCGAAGGTGGAGGCGCCTACGGGCATGACCATGAACTCCTGCATGTCCACGCTGTTGTCCGCATGGTGGCCGCCGTTGATGATGTTCATCATCGGCACGGGCAGGCGCCGGGCGTTGGCGCCACCGATGTAGCGGTAGAGCGGCAGGCCCACGGTCTGGGCCGCCGCCCGCGCCACCGCCAGCGAGACCCCCAAGATGGCGTTGGCCCCGAGGCGGCCCTTGTTGGGCGTGCCGTCCAGGTCCAGGAGGGCCATGTCCACCTCCACCTGCTGCGTCACGGCCATGCCGGACAGCTCGGCCGCGATGACCTCGTTCACGTTCTCTACGGCCTGCAGGACGCCCTTGCCCATGTAGGCGTCGGCGTTCCCATCGCGCAGCTCTACGGCCTCGTGGACGCCTGTAGAGGCGCCGCTAGGCACGGCGGCTCGGCCCAAGACGCCGTCAATGGTGAGCACGTCGACTTCAACGGTGGGGTTGCCGCGGCTGTCCAGAATTTGCCGGGCCATGATGTCTTCGATGAGGGGCATAACAGAAGAAGGGTAGAGAAGCGAAAAGGTGGGGGCGTTAGAAAAGATCAGCCTAACTTCGCCACCCGTTCCAGCAACCACAAGAGCACGGTCCTGGGATCAATGAAAAATGAGAAATGAAAAAGGGGGCCGGGGCGCGTGTCTAGGGTGTGTGGACACGTCCTAGTGGCCTCAGCGCACGCGGGTTGCCTCGCTGATCCAGCGGTAGCAGCCGGCGTCTACCCTGTAGGCGGCTCCTTCTGGCCATCCTGCCGCGTGTTTCTCCTCCTCGATGGGGAAGTAGCTGCGGATGTTGGAGAGACGGGCGTTGGCCGCGTTGTCCACCAATGAGTCTCCCGCTGAGTCGCGCGCCTTGGCCCGCTCGTAGTAGTCGGCGGCTAGCCAGTACACGGCTTTGTCCTCGGGCTCGAGCGAGCCGCACTGGGAGACCGTGGTCACGTAGAGGTCGCCGATGGCGAGGAGGGCACGGCCGAAGTCGGGGTCGGCTTCGAGGGCGCGCCGGTAGTGATCGCGAGCGTGGGAGAGGCGGCCGAGCTCCTGCTGCGCCACGCCTAGGCCGAAGTAGATGTCGCGGGCTTCTTCTTCTGAGCTGGATAGGTTGAGGGCGCGCTGAAGGAGGGGCATGGCGGCCTCGGGGTCTCCGTCTTCGAGGGCCATTTGGCCGACAATGCTGATCACAGCGGGAATAGGGTTCTGTGCAAGCAGGAGCGCGCCCAAGGTCTGGGCTTTGTCATACGATAGCACGTACCAAGCATGCTCGAACACCTGTGTGAGGGCAGCAATGTCTCTGGGGTGCTCCTCCATCAACTGGTCGTAGTGATCCTCCCAGTCGAAAGGCCAGCAGCTACTCAGCCACCCTAGGTCCTCGATGTATCCACCCAGTTCCGGGTCCACAGGGTGAACCTCCTTTGCCCTGTCCATGATTTCGATGAGGCCTACACAGTCGGTATCGAGGGCGGCATCGTAGAGGATGAGCTGGTAGTAGTAGGCACCGAGACGCTCCGGGTCTAGCTCATAGGCCTGCCGGTAGCGCGCGTAGGCCTCACGCATCTTGGGTGTGCCGAAAGTGGCTTCATGCTTTTGGAGGAAGCGACCGTGGTTGAGCGTCCACTGCCAGGGGTCGATGGCGGCGTCGTCCAGGCCGGCGGCACGGAGCCGAGGCACCGCTTGGTCATACCACACGAGGGCGCTATCGAGGTACGCGAGGCGTTGCACCGAGTCCGGCGCGGCCAGGGCCTGCTGCTCCAGGTCGGCGATGAACGCCTCCAGGCCATGCACCGTGAGAGGCTGAGCGGGTTGCGCCCAGGCGGTGTGGAGCGGCAGCAGGGCCGCCAGTGCGAGCAGGATGGCGCGGATCATCGGGCGCGTTGGGTGGCGTGGAGCAGGGGCGGGACATTCCACCGCGCCACAAAAAATGAGCCGGTGGGCAACAAGGCCCACCGGCTCACGGGACGATCCTAGGATCCTGGTAGGTGGCGAGGGCGGTGCTAGCGCACGCGGGTCGTCTCGCCGATCCAGCCGTAGCAGCCGTAGTTGACGGTGTAGCTCTGCCCGGGCTGCCAGCTGTTGAAGAACTTGTCTTCGTTGTTGGGGAAGTAGCTGCGTATGTTGGAGATTCGGGCGTTGGCCGAGTTGGTCAGCGCCGAGTCGCGCGATTTAGCCCGCTCGTAGTAGTCCGCGGCCAGCCAGTACACGGCTTTGTCCTCACGCTCCAGCGAGCCGCACTGGGAGACCGCCGTGGTGTAGAGATCGCCGATAGCCAGGAGGGCACGTCCGAAGTCGGGGTCGGCTTCGAGGGCGCTGCGGTAGTGGCCGCGAGCGCGGGAGAGGCGGCCCAGTTCCTGCTGAGCGACGCCCATGTTGAAGTAGATGTCGCGGGCGGTTTCGCCCCCTTCGTCGCCCATCATGTCCAGGGCACGCTGCAGCAGCTCCATGGCGGCCTCGGCGTCGCCGTCCTCGAGGTTCATCTCGCCGAGGATCTGCAGTGTCTTGGCCGTGGGGTCAGACTCACTGAGTTGCTGCCCGACATCGTACATCTCATCGCGCATCTCCTCCTGGCGGTACAGTTCGAAGAGTTCAGTCAGGATCTCCACGTCGCCCGGGCTCCGCTCCAGGCGGCTTTGCAGGAAGTCGATCCGGTCCAGCGGATCCTTGAAAAGGGAGTTGCGGACCTGGTCGATGTAGTTGATCAGGCTCTCTTCGTCCGGGTAGAGCTCCTCGCCCTTCTCCATGATCTCGATGGTGGCTTCGCGATCCCCATCGCGGAAGGCATCGAAGATGATGAGCGTGTAGTAGTAGGGCTGGAGGCGCTCCGCATCCATCTCGTACGCCTCACGGTAGAGGTCGTAGTAGAGGGCCTTGGTGTCCTCGTCTACGATATCCTCATGCTTCTGGATGAAGCGGCCTTTGTTGAGCGTCCACTCCCATGGGTCGATGCGCTCCTCGTCCATCCCCGCCTCTTGCAGGGTGGGCACGGCTACATCATAGAGCGCCAGCGCGGAGTCCACGTAGGCCTGCTGCATGGCCGGTTCACCGGCTCCGACAGCCAGGGCCTCGTAGGCGGTGATGCCCCGCTGGATGTTGCGGGCCGAGGGGCGCTCTGGGTCGCCGCTGAACGTGGGCGCGCAGTCGAGGACCCACCGGAGGTAGGGCATAGCCGCCTGGTAGTCCTCGTTCTTGAAGGACTCGTAGTAGAGGCTGTAGTTGGTGGCCTTGGTATTGAAGTCAGCATCCTCGCACACAGCGTCGGCGGCCAACGCTTGGGCCGGTAGGGCCAGGAGTATGAGCAGCGGCAGCAGGAGAAGGCCCGCGCGGCCTTGCACCGGTGCGCGTTGCGTGGTAGGCGAGGTTGGGTGAGGTGGTAACTGAGGCATGGATCTGTGGGGCCTTGGATTCAGTGTCGTCCGATGGGGTGGTGACGTGGTGGCCTACCGCAGGCGCCGCTTGATGAACCAACGCTCTCCAGCGTTGACCGTCAGCGACACCCCGTAGAACAGGTCCCGAACCAGGTTCTGGTCCGTGGTGCCTCGCGTCCCCACCTCCAGATTGATATCAATCCGTGTGCCAGTGAGAAGGGTCGGGAGGCTGAGCCCGGCCGTAGCGGCTACGGCCCGCAGGTTCACATCAGGGTTTGGGGTAATGTACGTGCGATCATAATAAAACCCGAGGCGATAGGCTGTTCGTCTAAAGAATGAGTCCAAAAGATCGTTCCCAGCGGGCAGGACTTCTACCCCACCGCCCACGCGGACGCGGTCGCGCAGGGCGTCGGTGGACGAGTTGGGCACGTAGCCATTGAGGGCAAAATCGCTCCTGAAATCGCTCCACGGCTCAAAAAGACCCTCGACCCCGATCTGCCAGCGGTTGTCGAGCCGGTAGGTGAGCCCCAGGTTGGCGCGTAGCGGCAGGCGCATGCTCCCGCTGTCCACCGTGGAGAGGGTGTCGCGGTCCAGGCTCTCGCCTCGGGTGATGAGGCGCTCGCCGTCCAGCAGGGTGGGAAGGGTCAGCGTGGCGCCCACATGGAGGACATCCTCTTCGCTCAGCAGGTTCGGGAAGCTCAGCATGGCGCCCCCGGTGGCTGTCAGGCCGTACAGGCGGGTGGACGTGGTAGCGACGGCTGGATCATACAGTGCTGTAGCAAAACGTGTACGCTGTACGTCCTCCACGATGCCGAACGTGAAGGCTCCGCTGAGCCCCACGCTCAGCCGTGGGCTGAACCGATAGCCCAGGCCCCCGGTGATCTCCTGGAGGCCACCGCTGCCCTCGTAGTCGACCGTGAAGGGGATGGGATTAGACAACGTGGGGTCGTTGAGGTCGCCGGCGGTCTGCACGCGGTAGTTCACGCGGGAGTAGGGCCGGAAGCCGAAGCTGGCACCCAGGCGCCGGTCCAGGATGGGAAAGCTGAACTGGACAGCGCCCAAGGCGCCCGAGGTGAGGCGGCTGGTGGCGTCGGTGGCGTCGGTGGACTCCACGCCCCGGTACGCGAAGCCCACGGAGGCCCGCGTGAACACCTGGTCGCTCCACAGGGCTGGGTTGGCCAGGCTGCCATAGTTATAGGAGAACAGGGCCGTCCCGGTCAGGCCCATGGCTTGGGCCTGCGAGGTGCCCGGCGTGTGCAGGTCGCCCAGCCCGAAGCGGGAGTAGATGGAGCCATCGTTGGTGTTTTGAGCCTGAGCGAGGCCTGCGGGGAGGCTCATCAGGAGGAACACCAAGAAGCAGCGGGAGAGGCGCATAGCAGAATGGGAGTCGAGTGCGAGCACAGCGGCGAGGGAGGCGTTAGTCGTCGAGGGGCGTGACCGTGAGGATGGCTTCGGGGCCATCGAGGTCGGTGCCATCGAAGAAGAGGAGGGCGCTGACGGTGTTGGTGAGCGGCGCATTCTCGCCGGGACGGATGGTTGGGACCACCCGGAAGTGATCGATGTTGGTGCGCTCGCCATCCAGAATTTCGGTCAGGATGGTACGTAGCTGGATGGTGTCAAATTGAAAGAAGCCCTCCGTGTTCAGCGTGGCGGCGGCCAGGGGCACCCGGATGCCCAGCGTATCCACGACCAGCAGCTCCAGCGACCGCAGCGGAGGGCGCACGTAGGTCGGGGTGGGCGGCGCGGGGAACGCTAGCGTGTCCGCTTTGATGCGGATCACCCCCCGGTTGAGCACGTCGTTGGGCGTGATGGAGCCCACGAAGTCGAAGTTGAGCCGGACGCCGGGGCCGGCGCCGTCCTGCAACAGTAGGTAGCCCGGAGGCGGTTGTGGGTCGGCGAGGCGTTCGACGCGCGTGATGTTCTGGGAGAGGGCGTAGTCCAGCGTGTCGGACTGGGTGGCAATGCGGAGGACGCTGCGGCTGTTGGTGCCATCGGCGAAGCCAACCACGGCGTTGCCACCGGTTGCGGTGAGCCGCAGCCCCAGGAAGCCACTCGCGAAGGTCTCACTGCGGAGCGTGTCCGCGTTGGCCGCGATCCAGTCGGCGGGCATTGTCACGGTCACCGTACTATCCGAAGCCGAGAATGGCGCCTCCACGATGGGCGTCTCGGCCGAGTCGATGGTGGTATCGGCGGGCGCGTTGAGGCCGCTCCAACTCTCCAGCAGGTCATAGACGGCCAGGTTGAGTTGGGCGGTGGTGTCGCCGTAGACGTAGCTGCGGGTGAGAATCAGAGAGACGTCCTGGATGGGCGACTCACGGAATTCGATGTCCAGGCCGCCGGGAGCCACGAAGTCGATGTACGCTTCGGTGGTGACGGTGCCGGTGACGGGGTCTTCGACGGTGCCGACCAGTACCTGCTCGGCGTTGCCCGTGAGGTCGCCCAGTTCAGAGGCGGCGGTCTCGGTGGGAGCCACGGTACGGACGAGGGGGGTGCCGCCTTGTTCATCGACGAGGCCGAGACCCACGTTGGAGGGGTCTTCGCAGGCGGCCAGCACCAAGGTGGCCATCAGGCTGAAGAGCAGAGGGAGGCGCAGGGCGCGGACAGATTCCACAGAGCACGTACCGGAGAGCAAAAGAATACGGGAGGCCACCCGGACCATAAAGCTGTGGGCCCGGCCAGTGGCGCTGAGCGACGGCGGGGAGGGGCACCGTCAACGTAAAACCCCACCCGATGACGAACACCGATGGGGTTTTAGTGTGGGAGGGCGTACCAATGCCCGAGCCAAAGCGTAAGTTTCCGGTCAGGCGGGGACGCCAACGAGTTGATCGTAGAACGCCATGGCTTCCTGAGGGGCCGTCTCGGCGTCCCCGGAGAAGGCAGCTTGACCGTCCGGTGCGTCCAGGTGTGGCGGGTAGAGGGCCGCATCGGCGTAGGCCAGAGCGGCCTCGTTGAGAGCCTGCCCGGTGAGGTCAGCGGGGAGCCCCAGGCGCTCGACCAGCTCCGCGGGGAGCGGGGAGGCGTCGGTGAGGATGCCGTCCGGGGTGTGGACGATCTTCGCTTTGGCAAAGAGCGGGTCCGCTTTGAACTCGGTGCGCAGGAGGGCGGGCACCAAGCCGCTGGCCCATCCAAAGGTGTGCACGATGTCTGGGCTCCAGCCAAGCTTGGAGAGGGTGGCCATCACGGCCCGGCCAAAGAAGAGGGCGCGGGCGGGGTTGTCCTCGTAGACAACGCCTTTTTTGTCGCTCCAGAGCCCTTTGCGCTTGAAGTACGTCCGGTTGTCCATGAAGTAGACCTGTAGCCGAACGCCGGGTATCGACGCCACCTTGACCTTGAGCGTTTCCACGTCCTCACCCATGGGGATGTCGGAGCCGGAGAGCCGAATCACCTCGTGGAGGCGGTTGCGGCGTTCGCTGACCGTACCGTAGCGGGGCATCATGATACGGGTCTCGTAGTCGCCTGCTTCCTGTATCTGCTCAGGGAGACGGCGCACGAGCGACGCGAGGTCCGTGGCCTTCGTGAAGGGGACCACATCGCCGGACAGGAACAGGATTCTTGTAGCGCTTGCCATACAGGTAAGGGGAGTCAGGGATGGAGGTGGTGGACGCATTCCTCACCCAGCATCACAGGGCGCATCATAGGCGCTGGGCCGGGCAGAGATGGGCAGGCACGCAGCCGCAACAAACGCAGTGCAGGACGGGGACAGGGGGCCGCGTACGGCATCAGAACGGAACCGAAACTACGTGGTGCACAATCCCCAAAATAAGAAAATTTAAGGGTTCACACAAGATGTAGCTGGGTCTCAAAAACCGATTCGCGTGGTGTAGCGGGGGGCTGGTCCTGCCGCCATATCGACGGCATGCCGTCTCCGTGTGTGGGGTCCTCCGGGCGAGACCCGCCCTGGCACGGTGGGAGAGGATGCCCCCCCAGCATGCTGAGCCCCTGGGCCCGAGCCCAGAGATCATCGGGGGCCGCCACGCGGGACGGGCTGGTGGTGGCCCTGCGCCGGTGTAGCCGCACGCCTGGACGCCTAGACTGGATGCCTGGGTGCCACGCATCGGGGCGCCCGGAGGAGGGCTCTCTGGCAGATCAGGCCCTGGGGGCCCGGGCGCGGGCGTTCTGCCCGCTAGATGATCGTGTCGTCGGGGATGACGGCGTTCTTCGGGATGACCACGATACGATCACGGATGTAGAAGTTTTCGCCTTCACCCTCTTCGATGGAGTCCCGGTTCTTGATGATGCAGCGCTTGCCAATGCTCACATTCTTATCCACGATGGCGCCCTCGATGTACGATTCCTCGCCCACGCCAGGCCGCTCGGGGCCATCCACCGGGTCTCGGTCTTCGTCGTCCTGCCAGGGGTAATAATCGGCCCCCATCAGGACGGCGTTCTTGATCGTGGTGTTGTTGCCCACAAACGAGCGGATGCCGATGACCGAGTTGGAGATCTGGCTGTTGACCACCAGGCTCCCCTCCGCGATGACCGAGTCCTGGATGTAGGAGCTTTGCACTTTGGCCGGAGGCAGGAGGCGGGCGTTGGTGTAGAGCATCCGCTTCGGATCGTACATATCGAACGGCGGATTGCGCTGGGCCAGCATCAGGTTGGCCTCGAAGAAGGACTTGATCGTCCCGATGTCACTCCAGTAGTCGGTGTACGGGTAGCTGACCACGTGGAAGTCATCGATGGCTTCCGGGATGATCTGCTTCCCGAAGTCGTGGTAATCCGGGTTGCGGTCCAGCATCCCCTTGAGCAGATCCTGGTTGAAGATGTAGATCCCCATCGAGGCGAGGTACACGCGGCCCTGCCGGTACATCTCGTCGCTGACGACGCTCTCCTTGCCGGCCAGCTCCTCTTCGCTCGGCTTCTCGTGGAACTCGGTGATCACCCCGTCGGCGTCGGTCTTCATGATGCCGAAGGCGGGGGCATGCATGGCATGGACGGGCACCGTCCCAATCGTGATGTCGGCGCCGCTCTCTTTGTGGTGCGCCAGCATCCGGCGGTAGTTCATCTGGTAGAGCTGGTCCCCGGACAGAATGAGCACGTGCGAGTGGCGGTAGACCCGCAGGTGAGGCATGCTCCGCCGGACCGCGTCCGCCGTGCCCTGAAACCACTCCGTGGAGGAGGGGGTCTGCTCGGCGGCGATGATGGTGACGAAGCCGGACCGGAACCGGTCGAACTGGTAGGTCCGCGTAATATGCCTGTTCAGGCTGGCGGAGTTGTACTGCGTCAGCACAAACATGCGGTTGATGCCTGAGTTGATGCAGTTGGAGATGGGTACATCGATGAGCCGGTATTTGCCCGCCAGTGGCACGGCAGGCTTGGACCGATGAGAGGTGAGAGGGTACAGCCGTGTACCAGCGCCGCCGCCAAGGATGACGGCAATCATTTGATCGATACCCATAACGCAGGGGTCGGAGACAGTGGGGGAAGACGTGGGGAGCGGGAGCCGATGAGTTCGTCAGCCCGTCGAGACCATCGAATCTGGCCAGGCCTCGCCGTTGAACGGCCCCGCATCAGACAAGAGAGAGCACCGTGAACATACAAACCCAGGACTGCAAATGGTGTTAACAATCCGGAAAAAAGGGCTTTGCAGACCTATTCAGGGCTTCTGCACTCGCGCGGCGCTGGTCCGCTCTCGGCCAGGGAGGCGGGCGCTCCGGGTAGGACGGATCGCGCGAGGCCAGCGACGTGGAGGTGCCGGCGAAACATGCACCTACCCATATCGTGAGAAAGAAACGCCGCCCGGATACGACCCCCGCTTGCTCCTCCGTTCTGTTTGAAAGCCTAGCTGCCTCCCATGAGTGAACAGACTGCCTCCCTGCTCCAGATCCTGCGCGCCCGGCTGCAGGCCACCACGCGCCGCATGACCCTGGCTGATCTGCTGGTGGGTGCGCTGGTGGTGCTGGGAGGGCTCGGGGCCCTGCTGCTGGTGGTGATCGCGGTGGAAGCGGGGCTATGGTTAGACGTCACGCCGCGCACGGTGCTCTTCTGGGGCCTCACGGCGCTGACGGTGGGGGCCCTCGGGTACTGGGTGCTCATTCCCGCCTTGAAGCTGCTCGGGGTGCTCCCGGGCGTCACCGAGGAGGTAGCGGCTCGGCGCATCGGGCGCACCTATCCAGAAGTCTCTGACCGCTTGGTCAACCTCTTGCAACTGGCCGAGGGGCGCCGCACGGAGGCGCCCGACGCCTTGCTCGATGGGGCCGTGCGCATGCTGGGCGAGTCCGTGCGCGAGGTGCCCTTCGAGCGCGTCGAGAACTTCGACCGGGCCAAGCGAGTGGGGCGTTTGGCCTCGTTGCCGCTGGTGGGCTTGTTGGTCTTCGTGGTGGCGGCGCCGCAGGTGTTTCTGGGCGCGGCCCAGCGGGTGTTCACGCCCGGCGTAACCTTCGAGCGGCCCGCCCCATTCAGCCTGTCTGTGGAGCCCGGCTCAACCAGCCTCGTCCGGGGGGACTCGCTGGTCATTGCGGTCCGCGCCGAGGGAACGGACCTCCCGCCCGTGGTAACGCTGGCCCTCAACAACGAGGGCGAGGAGGTCATTGAGACCATTCCCGTACCGGCCGAGGCCGACGGCCAGTTTGCGCATGCACTGATCAACGTGCGCCAGTCGCTTCGCTACCGGGTCTCCGCTGGGCCGGTGACGACGGCCTGGTATCAGGTAGAGGTCGTGGAGCAGCCCATCGTGCAGGCGGTGCGGGTGGACCTGGCGTTCCCGAGCTACACCCGCATCCCGCCTCAGCGCTTGGCCCCCAATGTGGGCGATGTCACCGCGCTGCCGGGCACTCAGGTGACGGTGCAGGTCGGCCTCGGCGGGCCCGCGGTGGCGCAGGCGCTGGTGGTGCAGGATAACGGCCAGACGGACTCGCTGACGGTAGACGGCAGCACAGCCCTGGGCACCTTCACCCTCACCCGCGAGGGGACCTACCAGATCCGCCTCGAAACCGAGGGCGGCCTCCGCAACACCCGGCCCATCGACTACACGCTGCGCCTCCTCTCAGACGCGGCTCCCTCAGTGGTGCTGCTGGCCCCCGCGCCATCTGCCGATCTCGATGATCAGCTGCAGGCGGGCCTTCGGATGCGCCTCAACGATGACTTTGGCTTCGCGCGCCTCTCGCTGTTCTACCGCCTCGCGGAGAGCCGCTTCGGGGAGCCCCAGACGGACTTTACCGAGATCCGCCTGCCCTTGGAGGCCCCCCGCCAGCTGGACCAGGAGGTGCTGCACGCCTGGCTCCTGCGCGAGTCCACCCCCCTGGACCCCGTCCCGGGCGACGTGATCGAGTACTACGTCCAGGTGTGGGACAACGACCGTGTGTCTGGCTACAAGACCAGCCAAAGCGCGGTGCAGCGGCTCCGTCTGCCCTCCATCGCGGAGCAGTACGAGGCCATGGATCGCCAGCAGGACGAGACGAAAGACGACCTGGAGGACCTGCTGCGAGACACCGAGCGCACCCGGGAGCAGTTCCAGGAGCTGCGCGATGAGTTGCGACGGAAGCAAGAGGCTGACTGGGAGGACGAGCGACAGCTGGAGCAGCTCCAGGAGCGTCAGGAGGCTATGGAGCAGCGCGTCGACGAGATGGTGCAGCAGATGCAGGAGCTGTCTCAGCAGATGCAGCAGAACGATCTGGTCAGCGAGGAGACCCTGGAGAAGTACCAGGAATTGCAAAAGGTGATGGAGGAGATCACCACCCCTGAACTCCAAGAAGCGCTCCAGAAGCTCCAGGACGCTATGCAGAACATGGACCTGCAGCAGATGCAGGAGGCCATCCAGGATTTTGAGTTCAGCGAGGAGCAGTATCAGCAGCGCCTGGAACGCACCCTGGAGCTGTTCAAGCAGATTCGCGTGCAGCAAGAAATGGAGGCCCTGGCCCGCCGCCTCGACGATATGGCCCAGCGCCAAGAGCAACTCGCCGAAAAAACAGCCCAGGAAGAACAGGAAGCCGAGGACGCACCCCAAGGGGAGGAGCAGGCCGGCGAAGAGCAGGACGGCGAGGGTGAAGCGCAGTCCGGCGAGGAGCAGGAAGGCCAGCAGGAATCCGGCGAGGGCCAGGAAGGAGAGGGGGCCCAAGAAGCCAGCGAGCAGCAAGAAGGCGAGGGCGAAGCGCAGGCTGGCGAGGGGCAGGAGGGCGAACAGCAGGCCGGAGAGCAAGAGGCCAGCGAGGGCCAAGAGGGCGAGCAGACCTCCGGAGAGTCGCCGCCAGAGGGTGCTGAAGCCCTGGCGCGGGAGCAGGAGATGAACCAAGAGGAGATGCAACAGCTCTTGGAGCAGGCGCAGGAGCTGCGTCAGCAGATGGAGGAGGTGCAGCGGGCGCCCGAGCGCGAAATGGATGGCCTGCAACAGCAGATGGAGCGGCTCCCGCAGCAGATGGAGCAGAACTCGGAGCAGCTGCGCGATCAGCAGTTTCAGCCGGCCCAGCAAGGCCAGCAGCAGATGCAACAGCAGATGCAGCAGATGAGCCAGCAACTCCAGGAGATGCAGCAAAGCATGGCCGGCCAGCAGCAGCAGGTCAATATGGCCGGCCTGCGCCGAGTTCTGGAGGATATCCTGACGCTCTCGCAGCAACAAGAGGGCCTGCGGCAGACGGTCCGAGGCTTGGCCTCAGACAGCCCGGTGCTACGCGAAATGGCCCAGCGGCAGGTGGAGATGAGCGAGGACCTGACCGTGGTGACGGATTCACTGCAGACGCTCGCGCGGGACATCCCCCAGATGTCGTCTGAGGTGCAGAAGCAGGCCGGCGATGCCCTGCGCGAGATGAGCAACGCTACCACGTCACTGGCCGATCGCTCGGCGAGCCTGGCCAGTGGGTACCAGAAGGGCTCGATGATGCACATGAACGAGCTGGCCCTGTTGCTTTCCGAGCTGCTCGACCAAATGTCCAATGGGCAGAGCGGTGGCGGCATGTCGATGCAGCAGATGCAGCAGCAGATGCAGCAGATGAGCCAGCAGCAGCAGATGCTGAACCAACAAATCCAGCAGATGCTCAACGACATGCAGGGCAATCGCCTCACCGGCGACATGGAGGCCCGCCTCCGGCAGATGGCCGCTCAGCAAGAGCAGATCCGTCGCCAGATCCGCGAGCTGAGCCGCAACCGCGAGGCTCGCGGCCAGATGCTGGGCGATCTCAACCGTATCGCTGAGCAGATGGAGGAGACCATCCGCGAGCTCCAGCAGCGGCAGGTCAACCGCCAGACCCTCCAGCGCCAGCAGCAGATCCTGACGCGGATGTTGGACGCCCAAAAGTCGCTCCAGCAGCGGGGCGAGGAGCGCCAACGCGAAGGCCGCGAGTTCCGCGACCTGTTCAACCGGGATAGCCCCCCCGACCTGCCCGCCTCCGAGGAGGCCGAGCAGCTGCGCCGCGCGCTCATCCGTGCGCTCGAAAGCGGCTACGCCCCCGACTACGAGGAGCTGATCAAGCGCTACTTCGAACTGCTGCAAGACACCACCAGCCCGAACTGACGGGCGCCATGCCGCTTTATCTGCGCCTGATCCCCGATCAAGCTCTGGCCGGACCAGCCGATCAGCGTCAGGCCATCGAGTCTGCCTTCGCGGCGTCGCCCTTTGCGCTGACGAAGCCCCCCGAGCCCCACCCTCGCGGGGGCTTCAGCGTCTGGATTGAGGCCCCCGCTTCTGCTTCTCCCCCTGCCGGGTTCTCAGAAGCGCTGATACGATTCCTTGAAACGAGTGGTCTGCGCTCGGTCGTTTAAGCTCGCCTCGGGATCCCCGTTCGGTGGGTCTGTGCCTGACCCGCCGTGCCCTCTTTGGAGGGCCGCCGAGGGAGCTCCACACCACGAGCCAGGACGCGCGAGCCTGGGAAGGAGGGCTGCGCTTCGCCTCAAGGTGTGGGTTGCAGCACGGCTCCCTGCTTCACGGCCACCTCAATCTGCGCGGTGCACGAAAAGTCCTCCAGCGGATTGCAGGCCAAGGCGAGGAAGCTGGCCTCGTAGCCTGGCGCCAGCCGGCCGATGGCGCGCCCCGGGAAGACGACCTGCGGCGTGGTGCGCGTCCACAGGTCCAGCAGGGTGGCCGGCTCGAACACCTCGTGCTCCTGCATAGTCTGTGCTTCCAGCGTCGAGGTCTCGCCCCACATGTCAGCCCCCAGGGCGATGCGGGCGCCGGCCTCGTGCAGCCGTTGCAGCACGTCTCGCTGGTACGCGCGGGCGGCCTCCAACCGCTCAGCTCCAGGGGCGTGGAAGAGGGTGGTGACGGCCATGGTGGGGGTGAAGATGGTCTGCCGTTCGCCGGCTAGCTGGATGATCTCGTCACTCAGGTGGTAGATCGTCACGTCGTCGGCCTTGTAGCCATAGCCGGGGAGGTGCGCGAAACCATCCACGCCGGCCTCCAGGGCCAGCCGCACGTCGTCCGCTGTTTCCACGTGGGCAAAGGCGCGCAGCCCAGCGGCATGAACCTGTTCCACGATAGGGGCAATCAGGGCTGGATGCAGGCCCCGCCCCATCATGTTGCCCTCGGCGGCACCGCGGGCGGCATCGAGCAGGTAGATCTTGACGGCATCCGGCCCCTGGGCGAGAAACTGGGGCCAGACAGCCTCTAGATCAGCCTCGGTGTCGATGAACCAGTACGCATCGTTCAGGCGCAGCCGGCTGGCTAGGATCTCATCCCGCCGCTCCTCCCGCTGGGCCGAGGTGAAGACGCCCAAGGCCAGGCGTTCATAGATGCCGTGAGGATGACTCTGGGTAGAGGTGAGGCCGCCATGAACGTACGCTACATCGATGGTGGTGGGCGGCTCGAACTGAGCGTGCACCTCTGCCGCGCCGCTGTGCGAGTTGGTGAGTACCAGCACGTAGAAGATGCCCTGTTCCTGGTAGGGCTCAGCCATAGCTACGGAGTACGCATCGGACAGGGTGTGGGTGTGGGCATCACCGTAGGGCGGGACGAGGTAGCGCCCCGCGAGGTCGATGGTATGCGCCACCTCGGCTGGGCGCGTGCGGGTGAAGACGCCCTCCACGCTGAACAACGTATCGGCGGCGAACGTGGTGCCGTTGAACCAACGCCCGTTCACATAGGCGGTGGAGGGGGCCTCAGGATGGGCGCGTGGAGTCAGAGAAGGCGGGGCTGCAGGTTGAGCCTGGGCGCTCATCGCCACCAGCAAGAGGAGGCTGGGTAGATAGCGAAGCATGGGGGGGCACCAAGAGAGAGAGGGGGGAGGCCACACCAAAAAGCCCCGGCAGCAGATGCTACCGGGGCTCAAGATAGGGAAGACGGTGGACGGTGTTAGTCGCTGGCGCCCTCTTCGGCGGGAGATTCCACGTCTGGGGCATCGGACTGGTCCTCGGCCGCGTCCTCGGGAGGGGCCGCTTTGGCTTTGGCCTTCGTCTTCTTGGCTTTCTTGGTGTCGAACTGGAGTTCGTTCTCGTTCTTCTTCTGGTCGAACGAGATCTTGATCTTGTCTCCTTCGGACAGGCTGTTGCCCAGGATAGCCTCGGCCATCGGGTCCTCGATGTACTTCTGGATGGCGCGGCGCAAGGGGCGGGCGCCAAACTGCGGGTCGTAGCCTTTCTCGGAGAGAAACTCCTTGGCGGACTTGACCAGCTCCACCTGGATGCCGAGGCCTTCGGCGCGCTGGAAGAGATCCTTGGCCATAATCTCGATGATCTCGAAGATGTGGCTCTTCTCCAGCGGGTGGAAGACGATGACGTCGTCGATACGGTTGAGGAACTCCGGGTTGAACACCCGCTTGAGGGCGTCCTCCACGGTGGACTTCATGTTCTGGTAGTTGAAGTCCTGCGTGCCTTGGCTGAAGCCGAGGCCTTTGCCCAGGTTCTTGATGTCCCGCGCCCCGATGTTCGAGGTCATGATGATGATCGTGTTGCGGAAGTCCACGCGGCGGCCGAGGCCGTCGGTCAGGATCCCGTCATCGAGCACCTGCAGGAGGATGTTGAACACATCCGGGTGGGCCTTCTCGATCTCATCCAGGAGCACCACCGAGTAGGGCTTGCGGCGCACCTTCTCGGTGAGCTGGCCGCCTTCCTCGTAGCCGACGTACCCAGGAGGGGCCCCCACGAGGCGGCTCACAGAGAATTTCTCCATGTACTCACTCATGTCGATGCGGATGAGCGAGTCCTGGTTGTCGAACAGGTACTCGGTGAGCACCTTGGCCAGCTCCGTCTTGCCCACGCCCGTGGGGCCGAGGAAGATGAAGGAGCCGATGGGCCGCTTCGGGTCTTTGAGACCGGCCCGCGTGCGGCGGATGGCCTTCGAGAGCTTGACGATGGCATCGTCCTGCCCGATGACGCGGCCTTTGAGGGCCGTCTCCATCTCGAGGAGCTTGCGCTGCTCAGGCTGCGAGATCTTGTCGACCGGGATGCCCGTCATCATGGCCACCACCTCGGCGATGTCGATGGCGGTGACATCGTGGATTTCGGTCTCGGCTTTGCGCTCCCAGTCCTTCTTGGCTTCCTCGAGCTGCTCCTGCAGCTTCTTCTCTTTGTCGCGCAGGCGGGCGGCTTCCTCGAAGCGCTGGCTCTTGACGACGCGGTTTTTCTCCTCGCGGACGCCTTCGATTTGCTCTTCGAAGTCCACAATCTCCTTGGGCACGCGGATGTTGTTGAGGTGGACGCGTGCGCCGGCCTCGTCCATCACATCGATGGCCTTGTCTGGGAGGAAGCGGTCCGTGATGTAGCGGTCCGAGAGCTGGACGGCCAGTTCGATGCCTTCCTCCGAGTAGAGCACGTTGTGGTGCTCCTCATATTTGTCCTTGATGTTGACCAGGATCTGGACGGTCTCCTCGGGGGTGGAGGGGTCCACGATGATCTTCTGGAAGCGTCGGTCCAGGGCGCCGTCCTTCTCGATGAACTGGCGGTATTCGTCCAGTGTGGTGGCGCCGATGCACTGGATCTCGCCGCGGGCCAGCGCCGGCTTGAACATGTTGGAGGCGTCCAGGCTGCCTGAGGCTCCGCCAGCGCCCACGATCGTGTGGAGCTCGTCGATGAACAGGATCACGTCCGGGCTCTTCTCAAGCTCGTTCATGACAGCCTTCATGCGCTCCTCGAACTGGCCACGGTACTTGGTGCCAGCCACCAGGGCGGCCAGGTCCAGCGTGACGATGCGCTTGTCGTAGAGGACGCGGCTGACCTTGCGCGAGATGATGCGCATGGCCAAGCCCTCGGCGATGGCCGTCTTGCCGACGCCCGGCTCGCCGATAAGGACCGGGTTGTTCTTCTTGCGGCGCGAGAGCACCTGCGCCACGCGCTCGATCTCGCGCTCGCGGCCCACGATGGGGTCCAGCTTGTTTTCTTCGGCGAGCTTGGTCAGGTCACGGCCGAAGTTGTCCAGGACAGGCGTTTTGCTCTTTTCCATTTTGCTGCGCTCTTTTCCGTAACTCGAGGAAGAGCGTCCGCCTGTACTACCGCCCCCGCCACTGCGCGAGGACGAAGCGGATGCCCGGCCGCTGATGATGGAGTCCAACTCCGTACGAACGGCATCATAGGTGATGGAGAACCCCTGTTGCAAGATTTGCGCGGCAATATTCTCGTCGTCGCGCAGGAGGCTCAGCAAGAGGTGCTCGGTCCCGATGACGTCGCTCTTGTACAGCTTGGCTTCTAGGTACGTGATCTTGAGCACCTTTTCGGCCTGCTTGGTCAGCGGAATGTTGCCCACCGTCAGCGAGCCGCCGGTGGAGCGGACCGTATCTTCGATGGCCTTCTTCAGCTTGAATAGGTCACAGCCGAGGTTGCGTAGGATCTTGATCGCGATGCCTTCGCCCTCTCGGATGATGCCTAGGAGCAGGTGCTCAGTCCCGATGTAGTCATGTCCAAGACGAATCGCTTCTTCGCGGCTGTAAGAAATGACGTCTCGTACTCGATTCGAAAAATTGCCTTCCATACCTTCTCTGTTGAGCACCCTGCGCAAGGCGGGATGCGTTCGCGGGTGGAATATCGGCCGTGCCCAAGCCTGGGAAGTCGACGAACAAAAAAAGGCCAGCGGTACACTTACGCCCGTGGCCTGCCTGCCAGGTGCCAGACTCGGTCCGAGGTCTGACGCTGGGGACAAAGGGTCGTGCCCACCACGCCGTGGGATCACTCTCTGAATTGGTACCGGGCCACGCTACACTCAGTTCCTCTGTAACCTGAATGTGTCAAGCCGGCTCCTGACACACCGATCCTCCGGCGCTACGCCGCAAAGCTGCTTCCGCAGCCGCACGTTTGGGTCGCGTTAGGATTCTCGAACGTGAACCCGCGCGCATTGAGGCCGTCGTGGTAGTCCACCACGGTACCCATGAGGTACAAGCCGTGGCGCTTGTCGATGTAGACGGGGATTTGGTCGATGTCGAAGGCGACGTCGTGCTCACGCTTTTTGTCGAAGCCGAGGATGTAGCTCATGCCCGAGCAGCCACCGCCGCGGACGCCGATGCGGAGTCCGTAGCCTTCGGGAATGCTCTTGGTTTGCATGATCTTGCGGATCTCGGCACCTGCCCGGTCGCTGAGCGTGATCGGAGCCTGGGTCGCAATCATAGTGGGTAACCTGCAAGGAGGGAAAATGCCTGGCGGCAGAAAAGGCCCCGCTGCATCGGAACTGAGGGGAAGTCAGCCGGCCAGTAGGACGTGGGTCGTAACGACGGCAGGCGGATGAGGTTTCGCAGGGAGCAGGACAGATCGGGTCTCACAGCGGCTCGGCCACGACCACGGTACCTCGGAGGACCTGGCGCTGCCCGGTCGCGGCATCTTCGGCATCTAGGAGGACCACGTAGACGCCTAGCGGAAGCCGCCGACCGGCCTCGTCGAATCCATCCCACCATACCCGGCCAACTGGCCCGGTCAGGTGCGTCGGCGTCAGCGTCCGCACCAGACGCCCCCATCGGTCGTAGAGCCGGACCCGGACGAGGGCCGTACTGAGCGCCAGGTGATACCGAATCTCGGTGGTTTCGTCCAGGCCGTCCCCATCGGGGCTGAACGGGGAGGGGTGAACGCGCAGGGAGGAGACGGGGGTGGACCCTGCCGTTTGGATAGGCAGGCTGTTGACGAGACCGGGCGTCCCGCCAGTGGGGTGGAGAGCGCTCGACCAGTTCTGGGGATCCTGCGTGGGCCGGTCCGAGCGCCGTCGCTCCAGGGCCACGCCTCGGGGGTCGTGCAGAGCCGGGTGGTGCCACGCGGCCTCGTAGACCACGCCGTCGAGCCGGAGCCCTTGTGCCGAGAAGAGGCGCACGGTGTCGCCGTCGTTGCGGAGGCCAAGCGTGGCCTGGGTCGTCCGGAGCACGGGCACGGACTCCGCTGGGATCTGCGGGTAGGCGCCGGTGAGGGTCGACAGGGCATCAGCGCGGCTGGCTGCGGCCATCAGGAGCGCGTAGGATCCGGCCTCCAGCACATCGAACAGCGGGTCAGGGGTGAGGTGGAGGCTGTCTGTGCGCCCATCGTCGCGCACGGGGCCTGCGAGCACCAG
This sequence comes from Bacteroidota bacterium, assembly GCA_038747425.1. Taxonomy (GTDB): domain Bacteria; phylum Bacteroidota; class Rhodothermia; order Rhodothermales; family JBCDJV01; genus JBCDJV01. The sequence continues at coordinate 58,244 of JBCDJV010000007.1, read as the reverse complement.
TCCGCGCAGCGAGAGGGCCAACGGGGCGGTGTTGTGGATTTCGATGTACTCTACCTGGTCTGGGTGCTCGTCGAAGGCGTCTGTGCGAGGGGCAAACAGGAGCTCGTTGAGGACGACCTCGCCGGTCTGTGGCCACCAGGCGATGGGCGCGGTGGACGGGGGGCGCACCTGCCCCAGCCAGTCTTGCAGTGCGGGGAGCTGGAGGGCCGTGCCGCGTGGGAGGCCGTCCACCTCGAGGCACACCGTGGCCTCGTCCACGGTCCGGTGCCGGGCCACGTGGGAACCTACGCGCCAGGATTCGGCGGGTGGCACCGTGGCGGGAGGCAGGGCCTCATCGAAGCGCACGCACACTCGTTCGGCGCCGTCCTGCCAGGTGTTGAGCAGAGCGGGCGGCTCCGTGTCTGGGGCGTACTGGCTGTTGATGGCACCAGGTGTAGCGCCCAGCGGAGCCGTCGAGGGGACGAAGTTGGAGGGGGCCAAGGTCGGCACCTCGGGGTGGCGTCGTTCCAAGGAGCGGCCCCGAGGCGCGTCGTCGCCGTCGTAGGTGAGGGTTTCCCAGGTGCCGTTGGGACCGGCCAGGTGCACCACATCGCCGCTGTTGTTGAGGGTGGGCCAAGGGGTTGGCGTCAGGACCAGGGTGCCCGGTGGCAGAGGCCCGAAGGCGGCCTCGAAGGCGGCGGGGTCCTGCACGGCTACGGCATAGCCACCGGGCGCCAAGGTGGTGGGCCCGGGGGCGAGCGCAACGGGCACGTCGCGGCGGTCAGCCAGGGTCAGCGTGGCCAGGTCCACGGGGGCCGGCCCCCGGTTGTAGAGCTCAACGAACTCCAGGGTGGCGGGTGATGGAGCGTAGTGGATCTCATTGATCACCACCGCCGGATCTGCCGAGCGGGGGGCTGCAAGCGGTGAACTGGCCACCAGGAACAGGAGGCCGAGTGAGGCGAAGGGGTACATCGAGTGGCACAGAAGCAGGTGGAGAGAGCCTCTCCAGACCCCGCCCCCGTGCCGTCGTAACTCGTACGCCTCTAGGCCAGCGCTGAGCTCTGGGGGAGGCCCAGGGGGTTCAGGTTGAGGTGATCCATCAGCGTCTGGGCCATGAGCCGAACGGTGGGGGCCAGGGCCCGCTCGTCGATGTCGAACCGGTGGTCGTGGAGGGGATAAGCCGTGTCATGTCCAGAGGCCGTGCCCACCCGCAGGAGGAAGCCGGGGACATGCTGGAGGTAGAACGCAAAGTCCTCCGTGCCCATGCTGGGTTTAGGCATGAGATGGATGGCTTTTTGGCCGTAGGTAGTCTCGATGGTGTGCATGAGGTGGCTGCCCAGGCGGCCATCGTTGAGGACAGGGGGGGCCCCAGGGTCGAGGTCCGGCACCACGTGGGCTTCGTAGACGGCGGCGTAGTGGGTGCAGAGGCGCCGGATGTGGTCAAGGAGGTGGTCCATGTCGCGCAGCGAGACCGTGCGCAGGGTACCGCCGAACGTGACGGTCTCTGGGATCACGTTAAACGCCTCGCCCGCTTGGAACCGGCAGAGCGTGAGGACGGCGGGCTCGCGTGCGTCGGTAAGGCGATCCGTGATCTGATAGAGGGTTTGGGCCAACTGCGTGGCTACCCACACCGTGTCCACGGCCTCGTGAGGCCGCGCGGAGTGGCCGGTGCCATGGCCATGCACCGCAATGCTGAAGCGGGTGGCGGCGGCGGTGGCGGCTCCGGTGTGAATGCCGAAGCGGCCGACCTCCAGGGTCGGGTCTACGTGGATGGCATAGGCCGCATCGAGTCCATCCAGGACGCCATCCCGCACCATGAGCGGGGCGCCACTGGGGATGCCTTCCTCGTTGGGTTGGAAGAAGACGCGCACGGTGCCCGCCAGCTGGTCACGTTGCTGGTGCAGGGCCAGGGCAATCCCCACGGCGATGGTGGTGTGCGCATCGTGGCCACAGAGGTGGGCACGCCCTGGGTTCTGCGACGCATAGGGGACGGTCTTGGCATCCTGAATCGGCAGGGCATCGATGTCGGCCCGGTAGCCGACCCGGGGGCCGTCTGGATCGCCCTCGATGTCCACGTACAGGCCGGTGCCACCGGCGAGGCCTCCTTGAACGGTCAGGCCTGCTTCTGAGAGGATCTGTGTGAGGAGGCGGGACGTCTCGCGCTCCTCCATGCCGAGCTCGGGGTGTTGGTGGAGATGGCGGCGCAGCGCGACCAGGTACTGCGAGAACGACTCGGACATCGGCCGGGCGTCGCTGAGTCGCACGGGGTCGGGTGGATCCAGGAGATCTACAGCATGCATGCGGGGAGGTACAGATGCGGGTGAGTACGGCTGGGCAGAGCGGCTACGGAGCGGAGCCTTCCCGGGCCGTGGGCTAGGCCATCCCGCTGCGCTTGCGGAAGAACCACTCGAGTGTGAGTAGCACCAAGATAGCGATCAAAAACCCGTATCGGTGCCACAAGGGCACCTCCCGGGTGTCTTCGAGCACGAGGGGGTCAAAGTTCCCGCTGCTCGCCAGTTCATCAGAGAGCGTCGCGATCTCGGTCAGGGCCACTGGCTGTCCGGCGGACCGCTGAGCGATCTGCCGCATCAGAGCAGCATCCGCCCGGGTCTCCCGAAACTCGATGTTGAGAGCGCCAACCGCAAATCGGCCTTGGTCAGTGCCCAGAGATTCCCCATCGCGTTGGGCCTGGGCGCGGTACTGGTAGGTGCCTTCAGGGAGAACGCCGGCATCGAGGCGGTAGCGGCCGGTGCCCTGGCCGTCCATCTGGTAGGCGTACTGCGCGCCATCGGGGGCGGTGACGGTGACGTCCAGCACGGCGTCCGAGATGGGGTTGAGGCTCTCGTCGTAGACCTGGCCGGTCAGTTCCACGGGGGTGCCTCCGGGGAAGAGGTCGGTGGTGGGGTCCACGCGGACGCGGCGTGTGTCCTCGGGCGTGGTGATCCATTGCACCATGTTGGCCAGTGTGACCGGCCAGAACGAGCCGACGCTGGAGAGGTCGTCCGGCAGGTTCTGCCAGCGCCAGGTGCCCGCCCCGAGCAGGGCGGCCGAGCGAGCGGTGCCTCGGCGGCGGATCACCAGGAGGGGGTCATCGAGCTGAACGCCCCGGATCTGAACCTGCGCGAGCACCCGGGCATCGGGCGAGACGATCCATCGGCTCTCATTGTAGAGGAGCGGGGGCAGGCGCCGGAGGTCGGTGGTGCGGACGTCTGGCAGGTCCAAGACGGGATGGCGGGTCCCGGCGCTGGTGGGCACGAACGAAGCTTCGAGGAAGCTAGATCGCACGCGGTCTGGGGTGGCGGGCAGCACGTCGGCCAGGTACTCGCTCGTGAGGCGGAGGTCGGTTTGTTGGTTGAGGACAAACAGGAGCGGGGTCCCCTCGGCCGCGGCCTCCGCCACCTGGCGGATCTGGGAGGCCTCGGCGGTGCGCCCTGGGTAGCCAGCCAGGATGATAGCGTCGAAGGTGGACGGATCTGGGAAGGTGCCCTCGTAGAACTGCCCGCTGCTGCGCTGCACCCGGGCGGTGACCTCGGTGTTGGGGTCGGTTTGGAGGAGGCGCCGCAGGGCGGCTACATCGGGGCTGGGAGCGGCGGCCAGCAGGAGCAGGCGTCGCTTGCTCTCGAGCACGCGGACGGTGAAGGCCGAGGCGTTGTTGCGGTAGGTGGCTTCGCCGTCCAGGCGGGTGGCGCTGACGGTGAGGCGTTGCAGGCCCTCGGCGTCCGGGACAAACGTGAGCGGGATGGTCACCTCGCCCGTGCCGGTGGGCAATTGGGCGTTGGCAGTGCCTAGGATGGTGCCTTCGTCCAGGAGCGAGAGCGTCACGGATTCGCCGGCGCCCTCCACCGCGCGGAGCGTGACTTCCACCGGCACCTCTGTGTTGACGTAGGCGAGATCGTTTGAGGTGATGCGTTGGATGAGCAGATCGCGGCGGCTGGTGGTGTCGCCCACGGTGGCCGTGTAGATGGGTACGGGGAAGCGCTCGGCTACGTACAGGGGGTTGCGGCCCGTGTTGTAGCGTCCGTCCGAAATCAGGAGGACCCCGCCTAGGTTGTCGTTGCGCAGGGCGTCTTGCACGAAGGCGAGGGCGGCCCCGATGTCGGTCCGGACGTCGTCAAACCCCAACGAGTCTGGAGTGGGGAGGGGGGCTGTGTTTGCGCCGAAGCGGAAGAGCTGCACAGCCTCTGGGGACTGGCGCTGCTGCACATCGGCCAGGAGTGCCTGTACGGTTTCTGTGTGGGCGGTGGCCAGGCTGTCGTCGCCCGTGCGGAGGGTGAGGCTCTGGCTGTCATCCACCAGCACGGCCAGCACGGCGGGCTGGGTTTGCGTGGTGATGCGGGTCAGGAGGGGCTCAAAGAGCAGGAAGAGGACCAGCGTCAGGGCGGCCGTGCGCAGCCCCATGAGCAGGGCGCGGCGGCCCAGCGGCAGCGGGGGGACGGTGGTGCGGTACATCCAGGCTGTCAGCCCGGCGGCCAGCAGGACGCAGAGGGCGAGCAGCCAGGGGTTGAGCCCGAACGACAGGGACATGAAGAGGCGAGGCGAGGCGGGTCCGGCGGACGAAATAGGTCGTAGCCAGCAGACGGTGCTCGGTTCCCCTGAGGCCTAGGGGCCTGGTGAGTGATGTGCATCAAGGGTTGAGCCCAGTCCCCCAGGCTGACGTACCCGGTGACTCGTCGTGCTAGGGCTACCGGTTGGCCGTCGAGGAATCTGTGCGAGGCATCCGGCCTGAAATCAGCCCTGGCGGGGTCCTCGAACCCTTGACTCGCATGAGGGGTGAAGGATGAATGGTGCGCGGGGCCGGCCCAGGTTTACATGTAGGGCAGGACCAAGTAGACGAGGTAGCCGGTGAACCCGGCGAGGAGGACGCCGCCCTCGACGCGGCTGATCTGGTAGCCGGTCCAGGCTACAGGCAGCAGGATGGCCGCAAAGGCCAGCATCACCGGGAAATGGATCGCGATCGACTCGCTGTCCACGGCCAATGGGCGAAACAGAGACAGCATACCCACCACAAAGAGCACGTTGAGGAGATTGCTGCCCAGCACATTCCCCAGCGAGAGGTCGGCCTCCTGCTTCATCGCACTCACCACCGAGGCGGCCAGCTCCGGCAGGCTCGTGCCGATGGCCAGGACGGTCAGCCCCACGATGATCGGGTCGATGCCCAAGGACTCGGCCACGTTGACGGCAGCGTACACCATGAGCTGGGCGCCGCCGCCCAGGAAGGCCATGCCGCCGGCCAGCAGCCCGATCTTTTTCCATCGAGGAAGTTCAGCGGGGGCCTCCTGGGCATCGCGGCCCCCTCCGGCTGACTCAGTGGCGGCGCCCTGTGCGGCCGGTGGAGCCGGGGCGTTGGCGGCGGCTTCCTCTTCCAGACGTGTCTGGCGGCGGCTGTCGATTACCACAAAGGCCATGAACGCGAGCAGGCCTGCCACCAGGATGACGCCGTCGGTCTGGCTGATGAGGCCGTCCAGGGCCAGGACGTAGAACAGGACCATGACGGCCATCATGATGGGGTACTCCTTGCGCAAGGTGCCGGGCTTGACGGCCAGGGGCAGGACCACCGCACTGGTGCCCAGGATGAGCGCGATGTTGCAGATGTTGGAGCCCACGATATTGCCCAGCGCCAGGCTGTCCTCGCCGGAGAAGGCCGCGATGAAGTTGAGGATGAACTCTGGCATCGACGTACCGAGGGCCACCACGGTGAGGCCGACCACGATGGGGCGGATGCCATACTGGAGCGCCAGGAGGGCCGCGCCCTTGACCAGCCATTCGGCCCCGAGATAGAGGACGGCCAGGCCGGCCAGAAAGATCAGCAGATCGAACAGCATACGGGGAGAATCAGAACGAGCGGCCTGGTTGGGTCAGCGGGTGGACGTGGGGTGGGTGCGCAGCGGCTGGCCTTGGAAGGAGTGGGGCAGTAACGCCTCGGGCGAGGTGCGAAGCGCTGGAGCGGGGCCGCGGTCTTGCCAGACGATCGTCCCTGCGGCCTGCTCGACCAGCACCTGGCGGCAGGCTCCACAAGGTGAGCCGGTGGGGTCGAGGGGGCAAGACACGTAGACGGTACGCGGCGTAACGCCGTAAGTGACGGCCGTGCTGAGTGCTGTACGCTCCGCGCACAGAATCCGCGACCAGTCCGCGTGTTCCACATTGACGCCTGGTACGAGCGGCCCCTCGTCGGTCGCGATCAGGCACCCGACAGGAAAGTCAGACTCTGGGATGAAAGCGCCCTCGGCCACGCGCCGGGCTCGGGCCAGGCCTGCCTCGGGCTCCTTGGGGAGGGGGCCTGGCAGAAAGGGGTTTAACGGGCTGGTGGGGGTCGGCCACGGGTGGTCACGGCTGCGCCAAGCACGGAGCGTGTCTGCGGTCCAGGAGCCCGGCGGGGTGGCTTGGAGGAAGGCCTCCTCGTCGGGCTGCAGCGGGTGGCTGTGGACCACGCCCACCAGGTCGTTGCGCTGGGCGGTGCGAAGTGTGGTGTAGGCGTTGAGCAGGGCCGAGATGGTGAGGCCGAACGACGCATTCTCTACGCGCACGCCGGGGACCCAGGTGCCATCGGCCAGGACGAGCACCGTGCCCACCTGCCGTCCGGAGTAGGGGGCATAGGCGCGGGCAGCGGCATCCAGGGCAGCCTGCTGATAGAGATCAGGCGGAGCGGGCATGGGTACAGAAGACGGGCGGCCACGAAAAAGACGCAAGCGGTACGGCCCGTCCGCCTCCAAAGTTCGCCTCCAAGCCGCGTGCTGGGCTGCAGACGGCCCATCGCGCCAGCAACTTCACATGCTGATGCGCATCGAGGGCTCGTGATCCCCGTTGATCGCCAGACCGGGTCAGACGGGCGCTATCACGGGCAGGAGGATTCCAAACCCGATCACAACATACCCCTCGGCCGGGTAGGCCTGCGCCAGCCAGGCGCCGCCCCCAATGATCAGGCCCACCGCGGCAAAGATGCCAAAGAGTACCCCCCAGGTGCGCCGGAGGGTCTTCTGAGCCCAGGCCGGGAGCGGAGCAGAGTGGGGCGGGCTGGGCATAGGCCAGGAGGTCATGGACAAGGCTGGTGGTGTCCATAGATACGACAGAGCATGCGACGGGTGTCAGAGAACATGCGCGCAGGCGGGCTATCGGCCCCCGCCTGGTGGGTTGCAGACGGCCTATGGCGCCACTACCTTCATTTGCTACCCAGCCGGGATGGTGGAATTGGTAGACACAACGGACTTAAAATCCGTTGATCCGCAAGGATCGTGCGGGTTCGAGCCCCGCTCCCGGTACTAGACCTAGGCAAGACCTCTTACCCAAATCCGTTGCAGCCCAAGGAGGTGCGGAGTTCGTTGTATTGTCGGGTTGGGGCATTGTGTACTCGCATGAGAGACCGAGGCCTGAAAACATGGGTCAGCGCCTTCCAAGCATCTCCGCCTCGATGGGGGCGGCCATGGTGGGGACTCAGGCGGCCACCTCAGCAGAGTCCTCCACCTCAACTACGCTTGCATAGAAGCCCAGCGGAGTGATCACGGTTAAGACGCTGTCGATCGCCTCGCCGAGCGTACCCGCCTCCAGGTGGCAGGAGATCAGCAGGCGGCCGCCTCGCGCTCCGGGCGTCACGTCGCCCTGGAACGCTTCAAAGAGCGGGCCCTCAACAAGGTCCGCAAACGCATCGGCGCTGGTATGAGGCGTGCTCGGTGCACGTCCCACGAAGATGTCAAACTCGAACGCAGGCATGGCAGGTGTCTCGGCCGGGTGTATGGCGTGTGGGGCGTACATGGTAGCGTAGCTATGGCGGATCTATACGTGAGCAGGCCGGGTGGGGTTCGTGGGCTAGCTGAGCAGCACGCCCCGCAACCGAGGCCTCTACGGGCCAGGGCACTTCCTGATGTAGGCCCGAATCAGGCGTGCATGATGCTCGGGGACGCGGGGCGTGCTCCATATGCTCATCTGGCACTGGCTGTGACCGTATGGGCAGTAGATGCGCCCCCAAGCATGACTGCGCGCTGACGCCTTCTTCACGGTCCAGCCCGCCGCCTCGGCCTCCTTCAGCGCCTTGCGGATCTCTTTGCTGGGGTGCTTCATCGTGACCTTCGGCGGGCTGTCTGGATGCGCTGCTCAAACACTTGAAATATACCCAAAAGGTATCTATTATCCAAGTAGGTAGAGCTACCTTTTATATCTTTTTGGTATCTTTATATGCCCAAGCTAGACCCCCCAACCGATTGGCCGAAAGAGCGCATACGTGCCTTCAGGAAGCACATGGAAATGACACAGAGCGACTATGGGCGCTGGCTTGGCTACGGGGCCGGTGCTCAGGTCAAGGTCTCGCAGCTAGAGCGAGGCACCGGGGGCGTGTCGGGGCCGACGGCTCGGCTCCTGGACGTGCTAGCGGAGCGCGAGGGGTTCAGCGCCTAGTTCCGCCTCCCATCCACGCTCGTCACATCTTCGTACGTCTGCCGGTACCAGTCGATGAGTGGCTGCTGCACGTCAGCGTGACGGCGCTCTTCGTCAAGCTTGACTGCTAGGCAGTCAGCGCGCCGGTTGGCAGCATCTAGGCGCAGCGCTAGCTGAAGCGCGTACACCGCCAGCATGGCGCCGCAGGCCCAGGCGGCGACCAGGAGTATTGGTAGGACAGCGTCATCGCACCAGCGTATCCAGGGTGAGCGGAGGGGTGGGGTCAGGTGGTCACATCTGGCACGAGGTGCGCCGGAAGCCACAGCAGGAGCCCGATGTGCGAGGGTTGCCCCTCACCGATGGCTCTTTCTGAGACATGCGACGGCGCGGTATTGAATGTGATCTTGCCAACTCCGCCAGACAGGCGAATCGAGGATGCCGATTCGTCAAGGTTCTGGATCATGATGGTGTCGTCGCCAGCGTGGGCGATCAGCTCGGGTATGGTCATGGTCTTGTCTCGCTTGTGAGTGTGTGCCGTGGTGTGTGCTCGCCCCCTGCCAACCTATGCGGCCAATGCCGAGCGGTGGTGTACCGATCTGCCGTGATGCCCCCGAATCCGCTCCCGGTACAGCCTGCCTTCTGGGCATACCTTGTCACGGCCCCGTCGCCCACCCGGGCTCAGAACGGGTCCATCGTCACGGTCCACCGCCCTCTTGGCGCTGCTTGTTGATGCGCTCGATCATCGTTTGGGCATGCACGCTCGATGGGTCCAGCTCGAGGGCGCGGCGGTAGCTCGAATGGGCGCGGTCCAGGTCCCCCTGTTCGAAATAAGCCTCGCCGAGGCTGTCGTGTACGTTCGCCGACCCAGGATGCGCGCGAACGTTCAACGAGAACACCGTGATGGCGTCGTCAATCCGACCGTCACTCAGGGCCAGGTAGCCGAGCTGGTTGAGGATCCACTCGGCCTGCGTGAAGTCATACGCGGGGTCCGGCTGGGCGGAGGCGGCCTCGTAGAACGCGACGATGTCGCTGGCCGGGGCGGTCCGCATCTCCAGCAGGGGAGCCGAGATCGGGAGCTTGGGCTGTTGACCAAGCGCAAAGGCTCGGACAAGCAGGTCGGCCACATGAAGGGCCAGGCCGTAGTTGGCCGTCTCGTGGGTGAACACCGCCACTCCGACGCGTCGGCTCGGCACGTACCGGACCGTCGCCCGCGCGCCGCCGCCTTGGTGGCCCAGGGTCCGAACGCCGTCGATGACGTCCAGGATGCTGCCCAGGCTGTAGCCGTTGACGGTGTACGCGTCCCGGTAGAGGAGGTCTTCCAGGAACGCCGGAGCCACCACCTGTCCGGCGTTCAGGGCGCGGAAGAGAGCGGCCATGTCGTCAGCGGTGGTCTGGTACCCGCCGGCTGATGCGATGAGCGGTGTGGTGCGCGCTCCGGAGGCAAGCTGGGCATGGACCGTGGCCGTTGCGCCAGCTGGACCGGTCAGGTGGTCCTCGACCAAGGCTGGCCACGTCTGCCCGAGCTGCTGTTCGAGGATCATCTCAGCCACGGCATACCCGCTCTGCCGGTACCGCGAGGCCTTGCCGGGGGCATAGTCGAGAGGATGTGGGCGGAGGATCCGGTAGATCTCTGCGTTGCCAGTGGTTGGATCCGCCTCGAGGTGCTCGAACTCGGGCCGGTTCACGATCATCGTGATCCCGGACGTGTGGTTGAGCAAGCGCCAGAACGGAATGTCGGCCCAAGCGGCTGGTGCGTCGTCGAGGAGCTGGCCGATTGGGGCGTCCAGGTCGAGCAGGCCCTCTTCAACGAGGGAGGCGTAGACGAACGAGGAGAGCGCTTTCGTGGCCGAATACGCGCCATTGGGCGTGTCCGAGGTGTAAGGGGTGCCGTCTGCCTGGACCCCCAACCCACTGGACAGGAGGGTCTCCTGATCCCGAACCACGACCACGGCGAGCCCTTCAACGGCGTAGGCCTTCATCATCGTTTCGATCTGCTCCTTGATATCAGGGAGCGGGATATCAGGGAGCGGGGCGGGTGTTTGTGCGGCCACGCGGTACCCGCTCAGGATCAGAATGAGGAAGAAGAGGAGCGGGCAGGCCCGGCGGGGGTGACGCATGTCGAGGGAGGCTGTGGTGGGAGGGAAAGGCCGGGCTACGCAAAACAGACAGCCCGGTTACCCGGGTGCTGGCCCGGCGTCCGGGCCAGGGGCCACCTCCAGGCGATGCGCGGCTGAAACCGCCTGTGATCAGGGGGGGACGGACCGATGCGTGAGCGGGGCCATGCTCCAGAAGGGGAAGGTCCTTAACCCAGGCAGGCATGGTTCTTGAACCAATTGAAGAAGTCTGTTATCACCCACCTATCCATATAATCGCCATGGATATCGCCGTCATGGGCGCTGGCGTTCTGCTTCTTCTCATGGGCACCGTTCTGTTGCTCGTGGCCGCCTTCCGTGAACATGTGTTGTGGGGCCTTGCTGGCCTGCTGCTCCCCTTCGCGATCGTCGTGTTTGCATTTCGGCACTGGGACGACGCGAAGCAGCCGTTCCTGGTCTTTGTGTCGGGCTTTGCGGTACTGTTCACCGGCTCGCTTGTCTGGGGATAGAGCGCCCCCGTTTCATTTCTACTGCAGGGTGGGGATGGGCCCTTCCTTTTTACCTCCCGCCTCTCTGCGCCTCAGCCTACTTTTGAAACACCTCCACGGGGGTGCACACCGCGTGTGCGCCTTTCGCCCATTCTTATCCCCATCTGTTTTTATGTCTTATGCGATCGCTGTTGACCAGCTTGTTGCTGGCCGCAGTCGCCGTGTCTGGGTGCACTACGACCCATGTGTATCCACCGACGACCGCTGAGCAACCGGCCACACCCACCGCGTCGGCCGCCACCCCGGCTGCGCCCCCCGCCCCCAAGGATCCGTTCAAGCCCTGGGCGAAAACCCTCGAAGACACGAAGCCGATCGAGGGCCTATTCACCTTCCACCTGAAGCGGGACAACACCCTTTTTCTCGAAGTCGCGCAAGACCAGCTTGATCAAGACTTCGGCTTGGTGATGCACTACAGCCGCGGCGTAGGGGACTTCAACCTGCACGACGGGCTCCCGCTCACGGACATGCAGATGATGCGGCTGACCCGCGTGGGGGATAACATCCACCTCGTGCACCGCAACCCACGCTTCATCGCCGACGAAGGCAGCCCCATGGCCAACTCGCTGGCGGACAACATGGGCCACTCGGTGGCGGGCGTCTTCAAGATCGAAAGTCAGCACAAAGAGTCGAACAATCTGCTGATCGACGTCACGCCGTTCATCGTTTCGGACTATGCCAACGTGGCCCAGGGGCTGCGCTTCTACTTCAACAACCAGCCCCCGCGCTTCGACAAGTCGAAGAGCTACGTGGAAAACCTGATGGGCTTCCCGGAGAACGTAGAGATCGACGCCGCGCTGGCCTACACGCCGTCTCGTCCGGTCTACCGACCCACGGTCACGGACGGCCGCTCCATCCCGATTGGGGTGCGCTACTCGTTCGTCAAGCTGCCGGATGATCCCATGATGCCGCGCTATGCGGACGACCGCGTGGGTAACTTCATCACGGCTCGCCGAGACTTCTCGCGGGACCAGGCGGACACGCCCTACTTGCGCTATGTGGAGCGCTGGCGCCTGGAGCCCCAGGACCCGGCGGCCATCGCGCGCGGCGAGCTCTCCGAGCCGGTCGAGCCGATTGTGTTCTACATCGACCACAGCGTGCCCCATGAGTACCGTCCGTATGTGAAGGAGGGCATCGAAGGCTGGAACAAGGGCTTCGAGGCCGCCGGCTTCAAGAACGCGATCGTGGCCCTCGAGGCGCCGGACGATTCCACCTGGAGCGCCGAGGATGCCCGCTTCTCAACCGTCCGCTGGACCGCTGCCCAGAGCATGGGCTACGCCATCGGCCCGTCCCAGACCGACCCGCGCACCGGTGAGATCCTGAACGCAGACATCCTCATCTCGTCGACCTTCGTCACGGGCTGGCGCAGCACGTTCCAGCGCCTCGCGGCGGATCCGAACGCGCTCTTCGTGGAGCACCAGCGGATGCAGGAGCTCTACGAGAACGCACCGGCCCACATGCGGGACCGGATGTGCCTGGCCGAGTCCGGCAAGGGGCAGCAGATGGCTCTCCAGTACCTCTACATGATGGGCCTGGGCACGCTCCCCGCGCCGGCCGAGATGACGGAGGAGTTCCTGGGCGATGCCATCCGCGACCTCATCATGCACGAGGTGGGGCACACGCTGGGCATGCGGCACAACTTCAAGGGCTCTGCCGCCATTCCCACGGACAAGCTGCACGACGAGTCCTTCACGCGCCAGAACGGCGTCAGCCTCTCCGTGATGGAGTACGCCCCGGTCAACGTAGCCGTCGATCCCGATGAGCAGGGGCACTACTACAATGTGGAGCTGGGCGCCTACGATGTGTGGGCCACGCAGTACGCCTACACGCCGGTCTTCGTCGAGCCCAGCATGGCCTTGATCGAGGGCGAAGGCGGCAAGGACGAACGGCCAGCGCTCGCCACGACGCCGGAGCAAGAGCTTGAGGCCTTGCAGGCGATGGCGAGCCAAGCGGCCAGCCCGCTTCTCGCCTACAACACCGACGAGGACAACTGGATCGGCCCCTACGCCGTCGACCCCATGACCAACGCCTGGGATCTCGGCTCGGACGCCCTGGCTTTCGCGCGCAACCAGGCGGCTCTCATGAAGCGGGTCGAGCCCGTCATCGAGGAGCGGCTGATCGAAGAGGGGGAAGGTTACCAGCAGCTTCGGGGCGCCACCGCCTCGCTGTTGTACAACCGGATGTCCTCTCTGGCCCCGGCTGTGCGCTACGTGGGCGGGCTCTACTTCGCCCGTGACCACAAGGGCGATCCCAACCAGCGGATGCCGTTCACGCCTGTCGCCGCCGCGCAGCAGCGCGAGGCCGTGGCGCTGATCGTGGACCAGGCCTTCGCACAGGATGCCATCGACGTGGATGCGGAGATGCTCAACAAGATGGCGCCGAACCGCTACAACCACTGGGGCCAGTCCATGCCACTCCCCGTGGACTTCCCGATCCACAATCTGGTCAAGCAAGGCCAAGGCATGCTCATGACGGACTTGCTCCACCCGGTCCGCTTGCAGCGCATGATCGACAACGAGGCGCGCGTCACGGGCGAGGCCTACACCATCAGCGAGATGCTGCAGACGCTCACGGGCGCCGTCTTCAGCGAGCTGGAGGCTGGGACCAACGTGAACTCGTTCCGCCGCAACCTGCAGGCCATGTACGCCGACCAGCTGATCGGCCTGGCTCTGGGTGAGTTGTACTGGAATGCCCCAGAGCGGGCCCGCATGAACCCGCCCACGCCGGAGCAGGCCCGCTCGCTGGCCCGCCTGGAGCTGTCCGAGCTGCAGACGAACATCGAGCAGGTGGTGGACAGCGGCTCCATCAACCGGGACACCAAGGCCCACTTGCTGGACACCCACGCCCGCATCACGCAGGCCCTGGAGGCGCCGCTGGTCCTGCCGGCTCGGTAAACCCGTAGAGGGTCCCGCGCACCAACGAGAGAGGCCGCCCAATGCTTGGGCGGCCTCTTTTTGTTGAAGGAGGGCGCCAGGGCCCGTGAGGACGGTCCCACGGAGAGCCCACTCTTTTCGACGAATACGTAACCATCTCCGCTCTATGTCGTAATTGGACCTACAACTAGGTCGGGATCAGACCTAGGCCCCTCTCCAGACCAGGATTTCATGTTCAACCTCGACACAGCGCTGGCCACGTGGCGCCATCAGTTCACGCATACCCGCACCTTCTCTGACGCCGATCTCGATGAGATGGAGCGCCACCTACGCGATCAGGTGGAGGATCTGGTGGCCGCGGGCCACACCCCGGAGGCGGCGTTCCGAGAAGCCGCGGCCGAGATGGGTGGCCTGGCTGAGGCGGAGCACGAATACGGGAAGGTGCACTGGCAGAAGGTGCGGCAGCGCGGGTCCATCAAGGAGGAACTGGACATCTGGCGGGCCATGGCCACGAGCTATGTGCGGCTCGCCTATCGCACGTTGCTCCGCAACAAGGCCTCGTCCGTGATCAACATCGTGGGGCTGGCCATGGCCGTGGGGTGTACGCTGGTCGTCTACACGTACATCGATCTCGGCCTGCAGAGCGATCGGTTTCACCCCGATGGGGAGCGGATCTTCTTGGTCGAGCACGTGATCGACCGCGAGGGGCGGTCGCAGACGTGGGGGCGGTCCCCCTATCCCCTGGGCCCCGCGCTGGCCGCAGACTTTCCGCAGATTGAGCAGGCCGTGCGCGTCGAAACCGGGCGCACCACGATGCAGGCCAACGGCAAGGTGTTCTTCGAGCACGTGCGGTACGCCGATCCGGCGTTCCTGGACGTGTTCCACTTCCCGCTGCGCTACGGCGAGACCACGGCCCTGCAGGAATCGGATGCCGTGATCCTCAGCGATCGCATCGCCAGGAAGTACTTCGGGGACGAGAACCCGATGGGCGCCACGGTGCTGCTCACCTTCGGCGACCGGCAGGAGGTCTACACCGTCCGGGGCGTGGCCGAGCCCTTTCCGCAGGCAGCGAGCTTTGCCTTCCGCCTGCTCATCCCGTACGAGCACCTCTACGATCATCCTGGCCCCAAGCCCGATGACTGGGGCGCATTCACGACGGCCACGTTCATCAAACTGCGCGACGCAGAGGCGTTGCCGGCCATCGCCGAGAACATGGAGCGGTACCGCACCCTGCAGAACGCGGCCAGCGAAGACTGGGCGATCGAGGCGTTTGTATTCGACGACCTCTACAGCCTGTCACGAAACTCGTCCAACGTGCGGGCGGACATTTCGGGAGGGGAGTCCCTGACGGGCTATCTCCTGCTCGTCCTGATCGCGGCCTTTCTGTTGGCGCTGGCCTGTACCAACTACATCAACATCGCCATCGCTACAGTCCAGCGGCGGCTTAAGGAGATCGGCGTGCGCAAGGTCGTGGGGGGCAAGCGTTCGCAGCTGGTGCTTCAGTTTCTGTGTGAGAACGTCCTGCTATGCCTGTTGGCCCTCGTGCTGGGGATTGGCCTGGCGGCCACCTTGTTTCTGCCCGGCTTCTTTGCGCTGTTCAATGACGGCGGCACCCCCATGACGCTAGACCTGGGCGGGAACGTGCGTTCGTGGGTCTTTCTGGCGGGGCTACTCACGCTGATTGGCCTGCTCTCTGGCGCGTATCCGGCCCTGTACATTTCACGCTTTCAGCCCACGGCCATCCTCCGCCACGAGCCGATCAGCGGCCGCAAACGTTGGTTCACCCGCTCGCTCCTGACGTTCCAGTTTGTCCTCACCTTCATCACCGCCGTGGCCGGGTTTCTGTTCTTCCAGAACGCGTCCTACCAGACGTCGCAGCCGTGGGGCTACGAACGGGAGAACCTGGTCGTGATGGTGCTTCGGGAAGACGGCCACTTCGGCCCCCTCGCCCAAGAGATCCGCCAGATGCCGTCGGTGCAGGCGGTGACGGGTGGCGTGCATCATCCGGGCCGCCGCGATGGGTTCGGGGTCGTCGACGTGGCTGGCGCTAAAGTCGAGGCCAGCCTGTTCGAGGTGGGGACGGGGTTCTTCTCGGTGCTCGGGATCCCCCTGCAGGCTGGGCGGGCGTTCGAGGCGGAGCGTGGTGGGGAGGCCGCAACGGCCCTGGTCAACGAGACCTTCGCCCGGGCGCAGGACTGGACGGCCGAGGGCGCGCTGGGCCAACAGGTGCGCTACGACAGCACCACCTACACGGTGATTGGCGTGGTGGCGGACTTTCACTACGAAGATTTCGAATCCGCCATTGAGCCCACCCTGTTCCGGCAAGCCGAGGACGAGCAAGCGCGGTACCTGACCGCCCGCGTTGACCCCGGCACGGACCTGGCCACCGTAGACGCGTTCCAGGCGCTGTGGGCAGACCGTCACCCGGCGCTACCGTCCGATATCTTTCTGCAGCGCGAGGTGTTCGCCGAGGTTGATCGGGAGATGGCAGGGATGGCCACGTTCTTTGCCTTCATCGCGGCGATGGCGCTTCTGATCTCGTGCATGGGCCTCTTTGGCCTGGCCTCGCAGAACATCGCTCAGCGTATGCAGGAAATCGGTATCCGCAAGGTGTTGGGCGCCTCGATCCCGCAGGTGGCCATCCGCGTCAACCGAGGGTTCCTGATCCTCCTTTTGGTGGCTGCCGGTCTTGCGCTTCCACTGGCATACGTAGCCCTCCACACGCTGCTGAACGAGGTCTACGCCTACCGTCCGCCGCTGGGCGTCGGACCCTTCTTGCTGGCCTGCGGTGTCATCTTGATCACCGCCCTGCTGACGTTAGCGACGCAGCTGGGTCACCTCGTACGGACGAATCCGGCGGAGGTCCTGCGGCGAGATTGACGAGGAACGGTGGGCCATGGCGCGTACGGGCGCCTCTGGCCGTGGGCTGACGGGCCGTCCGTCAGGCGCGGTCTACCGTCACCTGGCGGGCGTTCATCGGGTAGGGCTTCGGCTGGGCGAGCACCCGGTCCACGTACGAGGCGGGCACGTCCACGTGCGTGTGGTGCTGCTGGATGTCGATCCGGCCGATGACGCGGCCCGGGATGCCGCCATTCTCGGCGAGGCTCCGCACGATGTGCTTGGGGTGGATGCCGTGGGCATGGCCCGTGTTCAGCTTCAGCGTCACCATGTCGTGATCCCGGTCCCGGTGATTCCGGTCCCGGCGGTCGGGGCGTCCAGGCGCGGACGCACGTCGAGCGGGTGGGCGCTTGCCGCCGCCCCGGGCTGGGCGGGCCTCGACGGGTTGCACAGGCGCCACGGGTTGCTTGGGCTCTGTGGCCTCGCGGGCTACCTTCAGCGCCGCCGCTGCGACGGCGGCCACGTCATGACCCTCGGCCACCAGGCCATCGATCAGCGTGCGCTCGGCGGTACACCGGCCCCGACGGAGCCAGACGCCTACGCGGTCCACGAGGGCCTGGGTGCGGCGGGCCTCTAGGTCTTCGGCCGTAGGAAGCGGACGCCCGGGGATGGATTGCTTGATGAACCGCTCAATCCGGCGCAGGCGGCTTTTGTCGTGCGGGGCCACCAGCGAGATGGCCGTCCCCGTACGGCCGGCTCGGCCCGTGCGGCCTACGCGGTGGACGTACACCTCGGGGTCGCGCGGCAGGTCGTGGTTGAAGACGTGCGTGATGTCGTCGATGTCCAGGCCCCGCGCGGCCACATCGGTGCCGACCAGCACGGACAGCTGACCGTCGCGGAAGCGCCGGAGCACGCGCTCGCGGGCCTGCTGGCTCATGCCGCCGTGCAGGGACTCGGCGGGGTAGCCACGCTCGGTCAGGGCCAGGGCCACGGCGTCCGTCCGGTCCCGTGTGTGGGCGAAGACGAGGGCGCTCTCGATGGGCTCGGCCTCGAAGAGGCGCGTCAGGGCCGCTATCTTGTCGTGCTGGTGGACCAGGTGGTGCCGGTGCTCGATCTGATCCGCGGTGGCCTGCACGTGCTTCATTTCGCACACCACGGGGTCCTGCTGATAGCGGGTGCACAGCTGCCGGATGGCCTTGGGCAGCGTGGCCGAGAGGAAGGCCGTCTGGCGGGTGGAAGGCGTGGCTTGCAGGAGGGTCTCGATGTCGTCCACGAAGCCCATGCTGAGCATCTCGTCCGCCTCGTCCAGCACTACCGTCTGCACATGGCCCAGGTCCAGCACGCCGCGCTCCATGAGGTCGATGAGACGGCCTGGGGTGCCCACGACCACGTCCGTGCCGCGCCGGAGCTGCTTGATCTGCGGGCCATAGGGCTGGCCGCCGTAGACCGTCACGGTGCGGGCGCGCAGGTGGGCGCCGTAGGTGTGGAGGGCGCGGGTCACCTGGAGCGCCAGCTCACGGGTGGGGGTGAGGACGAGGCCTTGGACCACGCCGGCCCCCACGTTCAGCTGGTGGAGGAGGGGCAACGCAAAGGCTGCCGTCTTCCCCGTGCCGGTCTGCGCCCGGCCTACCACGTCGCGGCCTTCCAACAAGAGCGGAATCAGGGCCTCCTGGATGGGGGTCGGGGCCGTGTAGCCCTGGTCGGCGATGGCCTGCTGGAGGGCGGGGTGAAGGGGGAGCGCTGTGAAAGAGGTGGGCATGAAGGCACCGGGGAATCGAAGGCGGAGCAATGAGGTCAAACGGACAACCAACGCGCAGTCGGGCCTGAGGGTGCATGCTATCTCTGTGAGAACGTGTGAAGATGTAGGCGCTTCACGGGGAGGGAGTGCCACGTCCGGGTCCATGCGGAAGGCCCTCGAAGCCGTCATGGCCAGCCCGTATCTTACGATGTTCCTCTTTCTCCTCCCCTTGGATTCGATGACGGGTCCCCGCACGTTCCGGGCCTTTTGGGGTCCCTTGGTGGCCACTATCCTGCTGGGGCCGACGCTGCTGAGTGGCTGCGCCCTCTTCGACTTTGAAGAGCAACCCCGCGAGCCCGAGCGCGATCTGTCGGCCCTGATCCAGACGGACGAGACGGCGTACGACGCCTACTGGGTCTGGACCCGCCAAGACGAGCGCGGCTATGCCTTCGAGCTCGTCACGCAGCTCACCAACCCGTACCCGGACACGCTGTACCTAGACAACTGCCGCCCGAACAACCGGCACCCCATCTACGCCGTGCGGCTCGTCTCGGCCTCGGAGGGCGCGGAGGTCTCCGAGGGGGCCGCCTACGACCCGGGCTGGGCCTGCGTGGGGCACAACCGGCAGCTAGCGCTAGCTCCTGGCGCCACGCGGGTCGATACCATGCTCCTCTCGGGTCCTAACGCGTTCGACGGACGGACGGGCGAGGCCTTCGGCGTGCGGGAGGGGCGCATGCAGATCCGCTTCGAGCTACAGCAGTGCCGGGGGAGTGCCAACTGCCGGTTGCCGGACTCGCTCGCGGTGTCCAACGCCTTCGACGTACGCATCGACCCCACGGGCACGTTCTGCCCGCAGCCCAACCTCCCCTGCCGCCCCTAGGACCGCATGCTCAGTAGCTCCACAGCTTCAGGCCGATGAACCCGATTTGCCAGAGGTACACGGTGATGGCCAGCGTCCCCATTGAGGTCAGCACGTAGAAGGCCCTGAAGCCAAGACGAGCGGGGAGGTTGAACCACCGCTGAACGGAGAGCAGGGACAGTACGATGAGCGCATAGGAGCTTCCGTACATGACGCCAGCGGAGAGGGTGAGCTCCTTTGAGGTGGCCGGCGCACTCATCGTAAACCCGAACCCCACGAACATCAGGACCAGGCAAACACCAAAGCCCAGCAGCACCAGGTGATTGACGGGGTTGGTTTGTGCAGCTCGCACCCTATTGACAAGCAGCCACCCCACGCTGTAGACACCAAACGAGAACAAGAGCAGAAACGAACCGAGCAGTCCAAAGAAGATGGCTAGGCGCCGCGCCCGCGACGCCCGCTCGGTGTACTGATCGTTGATCCAGAGGACCGGTGGACCCGTTACCGATTCGATCAGGGCCACCGAGGGCACGCCCTCGTTATTCAGGTAAAACTGTCCCTCTCCAGCATAGTGCAAGGTGTCTTTGGCCTTCCCCAGCAGGGTGCGGGTAACCACGGCGTCACCGGCAAAGTCGAGCGTCAGGCCAGCCAGCATCCGATCTGAGAAAGCCAGCAAATTGCTCTTGGGGCTTTTGAACTCGTAGAAGCCAGCGAAGGCGGCCTGGATAGCGTCTGGAATGGGGAAGGTGGCTCTCGCCCCGCTGGCTTGCATGGGGGAGGGGATCAGATGATCCAGGATTTCGTCGAGGACGGCATTGGCATCCCCGTTGCGGTTCATCGCGAGGGCGATCCCCAGGTCCGCTTCTCTCGAATAGACGTACCGGGCGGCAAACCCATCGATCTGGCCCCCGTGTCCATGGAACAGGTAGCCCTGCTTCCAGATGGCGTAGAGGCCCAGCCCGTATCCATAGGACAGGCCCTGCGCGGCCGCTAGGCTGGTCTGAGGTGTCTCAATTCGATCATAATCGGCCTCGTCGAACAGGGGGTGGTCTTTCCTCAACATACGCTGGAGGAAGGCGGCCATGTCATTTGCATTGGCACTGAAGTCCCCGGCCGGACTGCCGTTGATCGTCGCAAACGGAATCGCGTGCAGCGCCCCATCCCGACGCTGATACCCGGTGGCGAACGGCCGATCCGTCGGTTCTTTGAAGTAGAAGCCCGCGGTCTCCATGCCCAAGGGCGCAAGGACGTAGGCGCTGACCGCGTGATGAAAAGGAGCGCCCGCCAGGTGCTCGATCACATGCCCGGCCACCACGTAGTTTGGGTTCGAATAGGCCTTCCTCGTACCGGGCAGCCACCGGGACGTCAGCGACTGACGGTGGTCGGCCACCATGTGGGCGGTGGGCGGCATCGTGCTGTCGCTGGTGTTGTACATGGCATGAAGGTGGAAGTCCTCGAAGCCTGAGGTGTGTTCCAAGAGATGCACCACCCGGACCGGATCCGTGTCCTCCCAGGCATTGGTGAAGGGGAGGGTTGGGTCGATCTCGCTGAGGGGGCTGTCCAAGCCGTACGGGGTATCCTTGAGCAAGGCATACAGCCCCAGCGCGGTGAAGGATTTCGAGATCGATCCCTGACGGAAGAGGTGCTGGGCGGTAACCCGCTCACAGGTCTCGAGGTCGGCGTACCCGACGCCGCCCGCATACACCACGGTGTCG
Organism: Bacteroidota bacterium; assembly: GCA_038747425.1. Taxonomy (GTDB): domain Bacteria; phylum Bacteroidota; class Rhodothermia; order Rhodothermales; family JBCDJV01; genus JBCDJV01. The sequence goes on along the minus strand of JBCDJV010000007.1, from coordinate 37,240 downwards.
GCCTGGACCACACTGACCATGAGGCCTGGGATCTGATGATCATCGAGGTACTGTTCAAGCCGCTGAATCAGCCCCTCCGATCGGTCTTGGCTGAGGCCGGTGGACGTGCAACATAGGCTCAGGAGAACGAGCAGGGACGTGCAGCGCCTGGAGTGCGTCATGGTGTCAACGAGGGTGTTGAGGGGGAGGGGAACGCCTGCGGCCTACGTGGCGGTGCGGCCTCGGGGAGTGGCTGGCAGACGATGGTTTCTCAGACGGACCATCTCTGGCTAGGTTACGGTGAGGGCGTTGTTGCGTGGGCCTCGTTGTGCTCTTCTCCAGCGAGACCACCCTTTCGGTGGGTGGACCCAGGAAATCGTTGGCTTCACGCCACCGCGCCGGAACCAGGACGGATGGCCGCGTATGTGGAAGACCTTCCCTCTCCCCATTCTGCATCTCTATGTGTGGCATCATCGGTTACGTGGGCGCCAAACAGGCGGCTGACATCTTGGTCAACGGCCTCAAGCGCCTCGAATACCGGGGCTACGACTCCGCCGGGGTGGCGGTGCTCAACGGCCACGGGCTCCAGACGCGCCGCGTAGCCGGCCGCGTGGCGGAGCTGGAAGCCGCCCTGGAGGCCCAGCCGGCGCCCGGCGCCACGGGCATCGCCCACACGCGGTGGGCCACCCACGGGCCGCCCACGGAGCGCAACGCCCACCCCCACCTCGACGCCAGCGGGCGGATTGCGCTCGTGCACAACGGCATCATTGAGAACCATGCGGCCCTGCGCACCTACCTAGAGGAGCAGGGCGTCGTGTTCCACAGTGAGACCGACACCGAGGTGCTGGTGCACCTCGTGGGCTTGCTCTACCACGACCTGGGCGATCTCTTGGAGGCCGTCCGTAACGCCCTGCGCGAGGTCGTCGGCACCTATGGCGTGGCCGTGGTGAGTGCCGACGAGCCCGGCACGCTCGTGGCCGCTCGTCGAGGCAGCCCCCTGATCGTGGGGCTGGGCGAGGACGAGTTTCTGATCGCGTCCGACGGCAACGCGCTGGTGGAGCATACCCGGCAGGTGATCTACCTCAAAGACCACGAGATCGTACGCCTCGGGCCGGACGGCATGACGCTGTCCACGATCGATGCGGAGCCCGTGGCCCCGGCCGTGGAGGAGCTGGAGACGACGCTGGAGCAGATCGAGTTGGCGGGGTACGAGCATCACATGCTCAAGGAGATCGACGAGCAGCCGGAGGCACTCCGCACCACGCTGCGCGGGCGGATCGACCTGCGCAAAGGGCGGGTGCACCTCGGCGGGCTGGTCGGCCTGGAGTCCGAGCTGGCGCGGTGCCGCCGTCTCCTGCTCACCGGCTGCGGCACCGCCTGGCACGCGGCCCTCGTGGGCGAGTACCTGTTCGAGGAGCTGGTCCGCGTCCCCACCGAGGTCGAGTACGCGAGCGAGCTCCGCTATCGCAACCCCATCATCGAGGAGGGCACGCTCGGCCTCGTCATCAGCCAGTCCGGCGAGACGGCCGACACGCTGGCGGCCCTGGAGGAAATCCAGACCAAGGGTGCCACGGCCCTGGGCATCGTCAACGTGGTGGGCTCCACCATCGCCCGGGAGACCGACGCCGGGGTGTACCTCCGCGTGGGCCCCGAGATCGGGGTGGCCAGCACGAAGGCGTTCACGGCGCAGCTGGCCGTGCTCACGCTGCTGGCGGTGGACATGGGGCGGCGGCGCCACCTCTCGCCCGCCCGCACCGCCGTGTTGCTGGACGCACTCCGAGCCATCCCGGATCAGGTGGAGGTCGCCTTGCAGCTCAAGGACCAGGTCCGCGCGCTGGTGGAACAGCTCGTCGAGCGCGACAACTGGCTCTACCTGGGCCGGGGCGTCAACTACCCGGTGGCGCTGGAGGGGGCCCTCAAGCTGAAGGAGATCAGCTACATCCACGCCGAGGGCCTGCCAGCCGCTGAGATGAAGCACGGCCCCATCGCCCTCATCGACGCCGGGATGCCGGTGGTGGTGGTGGCCCCGCAGGACCACCTGACGGACAAGGTGCGCTCCAACATAGAGGAGATCCGTAGCCGCCGGGGCCGCGTGGTGGCCATTGCCACCGAAGGCGACCACGAGATCGCGGCCATCGCGGACGATGTGCTGACCGTGCCGCGGACGCTGCCGCTCCTCTCGCCGTTCCTCACCACGATCCCGCTCCAGCTCATTGCCTACTACGCGGCCCTGATCCGCGGCCACGATGTGGACAAGCCGCGCAACCTGGCCAAGAGCGTGACGGTCGAGTGAGGACGGTGAACACCGATGCCATCGACCGAGCCGCCACCCGCGGCCCGCTGCTCCGCGCTGCGGCCCAGGCCCTGGCCGCCGGCAGCGTAGAGGCGCCCCAGCGCCACGCGGCCTGGATGCTGGAGGAACTCCTCGGCTGCACCCAGGCCCAGCTCGTGGCCTACCCAGACGTCCCGGTGCCTGCCGAAGTGGCCCGGCAGGTGGCCGCGTGGGTGACGCGGCGCCTCCAGGGTGAGCCGCTCCAATACCTGCTGGGCCACGCCGACTTCCTGGGGCTACGCCTCCAGGTGTCGCCCGCTGTGCTCATTCCGCGCCCCGAGACCGAAGAGGTGGCCGTCCACGCGCTGGCTGTGCTGGAGACGGTCCTCACGCCGACGGTGCTGGACATCGGCACAGGGAGCGGGGCCTTGGCGCTGGCCCTGCAGCACCGCCGCCCCGACGCCCACGTGGTGGCCTGCGATGTCAGCACCGACGCCTTGGCCATCGCCCAGGCCAACGCCGCTGCCCATCACCTGCCGGTCCGGTTTGTGGAAGCGGATGCGCTGGCGCCAGGCTTTCCCGGTCGCGTAGGCGGTGGGCCGTTCGACCTCGTAGTGTCCAACCCCCCCTACATCCCCGACGCCGAGCGAGACACACTCCAGGTGGAGGTGCGCGACCATGAGCCCGCCCTTGCCCTCTTCAGCGGAGATGATCCGCTGCGGTTCTACCGAGCCATCGCGGCCCACGCCCAGGTCCTCCTCCGGCCGGGCGGCTGGCTCGTGTTCGAGGGGCATGCGGACTACGCGGAGGCCGTGGCGGACCACCTGGGTGCCGAGGGCTACCAGGGGGTGGTGCTCCACGAGGACCTGGCCGGGCACCCCCGGATCGTAAGTGGGCGCTGGCCCGTCCCGGAAGGACGGTGAACGACACGGTGCTCAAAGCGGTAGATCGTCGCCCCATCTCCAAAGACCGGTGGTCAGGATGATAGGTCGAAACGGTTCCTCCTTATCATCCCGAGCGTCGGCGAGGGATCTGTACGAGCCACCAGGCCTGGCCTCAGCCCCCACGGGGTCCTCGAGCCTGGATGGGTACCCGTGGTGATGGGGGAGAGGGGCGGGATTTAACACAACATTAGCGTGTGGCGTTGGACTCCTACCGGTGCTGATGACGAACTACACCGACTGCTTCGCTACGTTCGCTTCCCCCTTCGCATGGCTACCCTACCGTTCTTCGACCGTGACCTCAGCTGGCTCTCCTTCAACGCCCGCGTCTTGCAAGAGGCCGAAGACCCGGCCGTGCCGCTGCTGGAGCGGCTCACCTTCCTGGCTATCTTCTCGTCGAATCTGGACGAGTTCTTCCGCGTGCGCGTGGCGTGGCTGCGCCACCTGAAGCGGCTCAAGAAGCGAAAGAAGCGGGGCGTTCGCCCCGGCAAGCTGCTCAAGCAGATCCATCGCACGGTGGACCAGCAGCAAGAGCGCTTCGGGCGGGTGTTTCGCGAGGAACTGCTCCCTGCGCTGGCCGAGGCTGGCGTGGTGCTTGTGAACGAGCAGACCGTCGCGCCCGCCCATGGCCCGTTCCTGGAGCGGTACTTCGACGAGCACGTGCGCGCCCACCTGGAGCCGTGCGACTTGCTGCCCGGCGCCGAGCCGCCCTTTCTGGTCAACCACGCCCTCTACCTGGTGCTGGAACGCCTAGGGGCTGGCGATGTCGACTTCGGGGCCGATGCTTCGGCCATCACCCTGCTGCGCGTGCCCACCGAGCAGAGCCCGCGCTTCGTGCCCCTCCCGGCCACCGAGGGACGGCAGGCGGTCATCCCGCTGGACGACCTCATCCGCTACAACCTCGGGCGGGTGTTCCCCGGCGAAGATCTGGGGCCCGCCTATGCCTTCAAGCTCTCCCGCGATGCGGATCTCTACCTGGACGACGAGTTTCAGGGAGACCTCGTGGACAAGGTGCGCGCCAGCCTGGCCAAGCGATCCACCGGCGTACCGTCGCGGCTGCTCTACGACCAGCGTACGCCCTACCTGCTCGTGGACCACGTCAAGCGCTGCTTCGACCTGGAGCACGAAGATCTGGTGATGGGCGGACGCTACCACAACTTCCGGGACCTGTTCAGCTTTCCCGCACTGGACGCCCCTGGCCTCCGCTTCCCGCCCCTGCCGCCGACGCCACACCCGGCTCTGGCGTCGGCCGAGGTGCTCTTCGACGCCATCCGCGATCAGGATCAGCTGCTCCACCTGCCCTACCAGCGCTACGACGAGGTGCTGCGCTTTTTCGACGAGGCGGCGGCGGACCCGGCGGTAGAGTCCATCTTCGTGACCCTCTACCGGGTGGCCAAGGACTCCGGGGTGACGCGGGCGCTCATGGAGGCCGCCCGGCAGGGCAAGACCGTGACGGCGTTCGTGGAGGTCAAGGCTCGGTTCGACGAAGCCGGCAACCTGTACTGGGCGGAGCAGATGACGCACGCTGGGGTCCGCGTGCTCTACAGCCTGCCCCACCTGAAGGTGCACACCAAACTGGCTCACGTGACGCGCCGCGAGGACGGCATGCTCCGCCATTACGCCTACCTCGGCACGGGCAACTTCAACGAGAAGACGGCCCGCATCTACACCGACTTTGGCCTGCTCACCGCCGACCCTCGATTGGCCGAGGAGGTGGGCCGCGTCTTTGAACTCCTGGAGACGCTGCGGAAGCGGACCGGCCGCTCGGTCGCTCCCGGCTCAACCGAGGCCGCCCAGCAGGGCCCCTCGTTCACGCACCTGCTGGTGGCGCCGCACGCCTTACGGCCCCGTGTAGCGGCGCTGCTGGACCATGAGATCGCCGAGGCTCAGGCGGGGCGCCCGGCCGGCCTCACCCTCAAGGTGAACAACTTGGAGGATCCCACTTTGATCGAGCACCTCTACCGGGCCAGCCAGGCCGGTGTGCCCATCCGGCTCCTCGTGCGCGGCATCTGCCGCCTGGTGCCGGGGGTGGAGGGAATCAGCACAGGGATCGAGGTGCGCAGCCTGGTGGGGCGGTTCCTGGAGCATGCTCGCCTCTACTGGTTCCACCACAGCGGGGCGGAGCGCCTGTACCTGGCCTCGGCAGACTGGATGACGCGCAACATGGACCGCCGCGTGGAGGTGGCCTTCCCCATCTACGACCCCGCTGTGCACCAGGAGCTGACCCACGTCCTGGACCTCCAGTGGCACGACACCGTCAAGGCCCGGGTCCTCGACGCTGACCTTCGCAACGCCTACCACCGCCCCCCACAGGCACCGGTCCTGGATGCTCAGCAGGCCCACTACGCGTGGCTAGCCGAGCGGGTGAGCGGGTGAGACACACAGGAGCCTCCCAAGCTGCCGACTTCCGCACACCCACCCTTCCAGACCTTGCCTAGCCTTGAGCTGGGTGGTCAGGTCCGCTGGGCCGTCAAACGTGCCACCGAGGTGCCCCAAGCCCTTGAAGGGACCGATGATGAGGTGCACGGGCTCACGTTGCCCTCACCGTGCGCCGAAGCGAAGCAGGTGGCTCTGGGCCAGCACCCCTTCCGTGGCGATCAGAAGATCGCCATCGGGGGTAAAGGCGATGCCCTCGGGTTGGGGGAGGAGATCTTGCGGGAGGGCCTGCACGTCCAGCAGGGTCCCGTCCGGGGCGAGGATGACGAGCGACGACCGCCCGGACGACAGCACGTACCGATGCCCCGTGGTGGGGTGGAGCGCCAAGCCGGAGGGCTTGAAGCCGCTGACGTCGAGGAAGGGCGTCAGGAACCGGCGCAGCATGCGGTCCAGCTGCGAGTCTTCGGCGAGGCGGTTGAAGGCCGACAGCGAGACGGTGGCCACCGGGTCGGGGCGCCAGGTCTCGGTCGCGAGGTCGAAGGCGAAGATCGCCTTCTGGCGGGCCCGGCCGGGCCCAGCGTATTCCTTGCACGCCACCAGCAGCTGGTGCGTGTCGGGGTCATAGGCCACCCCCTCGGTGTCGTGGCGGCGGCTCAGGGGCGAGGCGTGGATGCGGACCACCAGCGAGTCGGCCCGCCAGTCGGCTATGTCGAACAGGGTGCCGTCGCTCCGCAAGACGAAGACGCGCGGCCCGACGTGTGTGAGGCCTTCGTAGTCCCCGTCTGGGCCAAAGCGCTTGGCGCTCCCGATGCGACCCGTGGCCGTCTCCACCAGGTACAAGAGGCCGCGTTCATCTTCGATAGTTCCCACCAGGTCGTCAGTGAGGACGATCAGGCCGGAGGCCTCGCGGAGCGTGTTGGGCAGGGACACCGTAGCGTCCGGCCGATCCAGTTCGTAAGTTGGCACGTCCGCCGCCTGGGCCCAGACGGCGTGCTCAAGCCCCGGGCACAGCAGATGCAGGACCAGCACAAGGCCACCAAGCCGGAACCAGTCCGCCAGGCTGAGCGGGGGCCTCGGCACGTCGCCGTGGACACTCGGAAGGGGGGTACGAAAGCGTAGAGACACGCAGGAATATGGTCAGTAAAGCGTCAGCGTCTGAAGAAGCCCCGACGCCCCCCGCGCCGAGCGAGGGGCCTGCGGCGAATCCGGTGGAGGCCGTGCCCCTCCAGGCGCCGACGAAGGCCAAGGCGACGGGTAAGAAGAAAGCGAAGAAAAAGAAAAAGGGGAAGGATAAAGCGGGGAGCATTGGCTCTTCGCGCGGTATCGAGACGATGTACCGGACGTCGTACCGCACGCACATTGATCTGAGTGGCCTGGCGGACAACAAGGCCAACATCATGATCAGCATCAACGGCATCATCCTCACGGTGGTGATCGCCTCCGTGGCCCCGCGCATCGTCAGCGACGTCTGGCTGCTGATCCCGGCCACCATGCTGCTGCTCACCGGCCTGTGCTCGATGATCTTCGCCGTGCTCTGCGCGCGGCCCCGCGTGCTCAGCCGGATCGTCACGCTGGACGACGTGCGCGGCAACCGCGCCAACATCCTCTTCTTCGGCAACTTCACGAACATGACCGAGGCCGACTACGTGGAGGGGATGACGGAGCTGATGCTGGAGCCGGAGCGCATCTACCACAACATGTCGCGCGATATCTATGGCCTGGGGCGTGTGCTGAAGCTGAAGTTCAAGCTGCTCCGGGTGTCGTACACCATCTTTATGTGGGGGCTGACGCTGAGCGTGGCCACGTTTCTGATCCTGGCGGTGGTCCAGTACCAGTTGAACACATGAGCTGGCGCGGCACCGTTCACCTCTCCGTTTGTCTGCGGGTCCGCCTGCTGGGATCATGACCATTCGTTTCTGGGGGGTTCGAGGCTCTATCCCGTCGCCAGGACCACAGACGGTTCGGTACGGGGGGAACACCACCTGCGTGACCGTGGAGCACGAAGGAACGCTGTTGATCCTGGATGCGGGGACTGGCCTCTTTCGCCTCGGGCAGGCGCTCCGTGAGGCCCCGCGGGGCCTGGACCTTGTGCTCATGTTCAGCCATCGGCACCTGGACCATGTGAGCAGCTTTCCGTTCTTCTGGCCGCTCTGGCAACCCGGCCGCACGCTCCACCTCGTGGACTACACCCACGAAGGCGAGGTGTGGTCTCCGCTCGATCTCCTAGATGGCGTGCTCTACCCCATGACGCCGTCCATGGTGGCCGCCACCTGCCATCGCGTGGCGGACGGGCCCGCCTTTCTGGCACCGCGTGGGTTCCACGTGCGCACGATGCCGCTCAATCACCCTGGCGGCGCCTACGGGTACCGGATCACCTGCGCAGAGAAGACGTGGGTTCACCTCACAGACAACGAACTGGATGCCGCAGACGGCGCCCCGTTTGAGACCTTCGTGGCCTTTTGCCAAGGGGCCGACGTGCTCACCCACGATGCCCACCTGGTGGCGTCGGACTTGCCCGGCAAGGCCGGCTGGGGACACACGCGCATCCGCCGGGCCGCTGACCTGGCCAGGGCCGCTCAGGCCAAGCACCTGGTCCTCATCCATCACGCCCCGGAGCGCACCGACGACGAGCTAGACGCCCTGCAGGCCGAGGTGCGGGCCTACCTGGCGCCCCACGGCATCGCGTGCACAGCCGCCTACGAAGGCTTGGCGATCGAGCTGTAGAGCGAGAACGGGGGACTCAGGTCTCCGCCCTCATCCAGGCCGCGGCCTGCACTCACGCGTTTGTCAGCGTTTGCACGATGTGCATCGTCCGGTCGGCGCCGATTGACGAGTAGTCGTCGGGGCTCGTGGACGCGATCGCGACGCGGAGGGCGCGGAGGCCCTGCACCCCCTGCAGGTCTTCGAGGACCAGGTGCTCGATCTCGCCTTCCGTGTAGCTGGCGGCCGACAGGTAGTCCAGGTACTGAAGATACTCGCGGGCTTCCTCGGGCTGAGAATACACGATGGCCAGGTAGCCAGGCTGCGTGAGCCGCTCTCCGGTGCCCTTGATGCGCGCCTTGTCGATACGCTTCTTGACGATCTCGTAGCGGATGTTGTAGGCGCCATCCACATCGAACTGCTTCTCGTCCATGCGGAAGCGGATGGAGAGCGGGATGTCCTGCACGAGGATGAGGTGCGCCACGTCCAGCTCCATGGGGAGGGAGGGCTTGAGCGTCTCCATCTCCCAGGCCACGCCGCACGTCATCATCAGCTGCCAGAGGCGCAGATTACGCAAGTAGATCGGGTCAAAGTCTCCCCGTTGCAGGAGCGACTGCCCAATGTAGATGTTGTAGTCCACCCCGTCGGTCTTGTACCGCTCGTAGTAGTGGGGGAACATGCCCTGGGCGGTGGCCTCCTGCTGATCGATAAACTGCCCGATCGTGTCGTTGATCAGCATGACGCTGTCCTCGAAGGCCTTACGCTGGCGGTAGACCACCCCCAGCTCCGGGTCCAGCGCGTCTTTGTAGGCCCGGATGCGAGCTTCGACGCTGGGGTCGAAGGTGGCCAGGTGGTCGAACAGCGGCTCCAGCTCTTGACGCAGCACGGCGAGCGCGCTCTGGTCATCGCCGGAGCTGAGGCCGGTCCCGATGTCGCTGATGTACTGGCCCAGGCGGTAGCCCAGCGCGTCCAAGATGGGGAGGTGGCGATGGGTGCTGGCCTCCACGATGACGAGGAGCGCCAAGCCCACCTGTTCCACCAGGTCCGCCTGAATGGCCGCATTGCGCCGTGTGGAGGAGCCACGGATGTCGGCCAGCCCGTAGAGGGGGTGCACCCCTTCGAAGACGATGGACTCGGCTTCGCCCCGGTGGCCGCGCTCCATGCGCTCCAGACGGGCCAGGGCGGCCTCGCGGAAGCGCCACTCCACCACCGGGTGGAGCGCCGTGTATTCTTCCTTGATGATGGCCTGCACCCGGTCTTCTCGGTCCTCCAACGTCCGTGACATGGCCGTGGCAAAGACGGACGCTACATCGTCCAGCAGCCGCGCGTTGAAGGCGTTGATATCGCCCCGGTTCGGCGAGGCCAGCTCCAGGAAGCCGATCACCTGTTCGCCATCGAAGAGGGGGGCCAGGAGCAGGTTGCGGAAGCCCTGCTCCATCAAGAGGGTCTCAAATCCACTCTGGGTCTCGTAGGTCTGCAGGTCGTGGAAGAGCTGCGTTCTGCTTTCCTTGAGGGCTTTGGCATACGTGGACTGATGGCGAAGCGGGCAGGCAGGCATCTGCCCATCGGCTAGCAGCAGGCTGCGCCCGATGGGTGTGGCTCCGCTCACCATCTCCAGGTCGCCAAAGGTGAGGGCCATGAAGCCGAGCTCCAGGTCCGGCTTGCGGAGCAGCGAGCGGAGGCGCTCCTGCAGATGGCTCACCTGCCCAGGCGTGGTCATCGACCCCTTCTTCAGCAGGTCGTCCTTGAGCTTGGACAGCAGGTGCTGCTCCGTGATGTCGATGCCCTCGTAGATGACGATGCCCTCGAAGACAAACTGGTCTGGGGGCAGGAGCGTTTTCCAAACGTCGAGGTTGGTGGGCTCTTCGAGGAGCCGGTTCAGATCGGCTGGGGAGAGCGGCGGAAGGTCGCCCTCGTGGCGCAGGGCGCAGAAGCTGGGGTTGATGCGGATCTTGTAGTAGCGCGGCAGGCCCGTCTCTTCGTCGGTGATGGGCAAGACGAGCGGGAACTGCTGGTCGAAGTCCAGGTCGAGGCCGTAGCATTCGATGAGTACCCAGAAGTAGGCTTGCAGGGCCTTCAGGCTCATCAGGGCCTCCGTGCTCATGCTGAGCGCGGCGGCGACCTCGTCCTCAGACGTGTGGTTCATGCCCAGCCGGTCGAAGGCCGGCGTCGTGTAGAACGGCCGCATCGAGAAGGGCTGGCTCACGGCCACCGCCGCGATCTCTTTGGAGGAGGGCGGGGTGATGGCCATCATCATGCGCTCCAGGAGCGGCCAGTGCGGATCGAGGACCGACACCTCGTCGAGGGGGCCCTCCAAGACGGGGGCCCGGTCCAGGTCACGGGCGATCTGGCGGGCAAACTGGTGGAGCGGATCGGCCTTGTCGGCCGCCTTGCTGCGCCAGAACGCCGCTAGTGGCGTCAGGCTCAGTCGATGGGTGAACGGGAACGTCGTAGCCATGTCCATGCGCCAACAAGTCCGTGTATCGATCGGGAAACTTGTAACGATGGAGCCCTCGGTTGGTTGCGAGCTGCCGCAGGGCCCCACCGCCTCTTCATGAATGTGGGTGTCCGTACCGGGGGCATTGTTTCAGAGCAAGCGGCCGAGGGGGCCCAGGCTCAGGTTCAGTTCTTCCTCTTCCAGACCAAAAAGGGCCTGCAGCTCTTTAATCCGGCCTTCCAGCTTCATGAGGGTGAGCCCCAGGCGCTCCACTTCGTCATCGGTCAGGCTGCCCGCATCCATGCGGCGCACCGCTTGACGCTCCATCAGCTGGCGCAGCAGTTCGATCAGGGTGAGGACGAGCTTGGCCAACCCCTGATCGGCGGAGTCGGGGTCCAGGGCCACGCGCGGGGGCAGGATCCCCTGGCGCACCGGGTCCAGTTCGGCCACGAAGGCCTGGAGGTCGGCCTGCTCGCTGAGGATCTTGGGCGAGGCTGCGGAGGGCGGGTTCGTCGAGGTCATGGCGTAGGGGTGGTCAGGGCGAGGCGAGTGAAGTGGTACGGAGGCCATGGGCCTGTGCAGAGGAATGCCAGGTCAGGGTGCTGGGTCTGCAGCGCCGCCACGGCGTCTTGGAAGGCGTCTTGTTGGTCAGCGGGGACCAGGTACGCCCCGGTGAGCACCATGCGGGCCGTACGGCGCGCCTCGTAGGTGCTGTCGGCCGCCAGGGGGGCCAGCTGGGCATGCAACGCGGCCGCTCGCTGTTGGGCCTGCTGATGATCGGCCTGTTCGGCGCTGAGTTGGGCCTGACGCTGGCGCAGGTAGTCTGTGCCTGTGCGCGGGGGCGCTTCCGCCGGCGGCAAGGGGGGCTCGGCCGCCAGGGCGCGCACGCTGAGCTCGACGTGTCCATCCACGCGCGCCAACGCCTCGTGCATGGCCGCCTCCTGTGGGGCCGTCACGGCCTGGAGGTGCTCGGCATCGTGCAGCATGGTGCCGAACCGCACCGGGAGGACTGGGCGTGTCTGCATGAGCGTCTCCACCGCGTGCTCGTGGGCCCAGAGATGGGGGGCGCCGGCAGAGGGCGGGGTGTCCAGGTCGCTGACGGCGGCCACCAGGGCCCCCACGGGGATGGCGCGTAGCATCGTCTTGTGCAGCCCGGGCACGTCAGGCGGCAGCGGTGGACGGCAGAAGGCGTAGAGATATAGCATGCGTCGGGGGCGGTCCGCCCACGGGCCGGGCACGAAAACGGGGCTGCGCTAGACGAGGTCCAGCAGGGCGGCGGGCTTGAGCGCCAGAGCGCTCTCAGGCGGCAGGTACACGGCCCGCATCCGGTCCACCGTGTCCACGGAAGCCAGGACAGCCTTGAGGCCCAGGTACACGAGGTCGACGTCGGCCACGGAGATGGTCACGTCGCCCTGGATCACGATGCCTTTGTCCAGGATCCGGTCCAGCAGGTCCAGCAGAGTGACTTCCTGCTCAAGCGAAAAGGCAGAGGGGGGGCGCGTAGGCATGGGGCAGCGAGGTCAGGCCGAAGGGGGCACAATGTCGGTGGAAGAGTCCGCATCGAGCCGGGCAAAGTGGTAGGGCGGCCAAGGCCCTGTGCGCACCACCTCGAGTCCGAGCGGGGCATAGGTGGCCACCAAGCGGTCGACGGCCTGCAGGAACGCCGGCTCGTCGTCCCGTCCCACCAGGTAGGCTGCATTCAGCACGTTGGGGAGCGTATGGCCGGACCACCGTGGTTCCTGCGGCTCGTTGCGCACGGCTTCCTGAGCATGGGCCTGCAGGGTATGGTCGATCTCATCCAGGCAGAGCGCCAAGCGTTGGGCGTACGCCTGGGCCCGGGCCTGTGCGTGCTTCTTGCGCAGGAAGTAGGCGGTACCCTCGGAGGCTCCATCCGGCGAAGGGACGTCAGGCGCGAGCTCGACGTGCTCGTTGAAGCGGGTGTCATCGCAGAACACCTTGAGCCCCCACTCCTGCATGCCGCGCAGGGCACTCAAGGTGTGCAAGAAGTCGTCGTGGTGGGCCTCCAGAAAGGTGAGCAGGCCCGGCTCGTCGTGGCAGATGGTGCCAAACCGCATGGGCAGCAGCGTGGTGCCCTCGCGGCGCACCTCTTCCTGCAAGCGCTGGTGGCGCTGGGCCATGGCCTCCAGCCACGTCAGGTCGTTAGTCTGGGCGGGCTGTGCATCGGGTCCGAAGGCCTCCAGCGTCACGGGGCACACCACGGCCTCCAGCCCCCGGTAAGCCTTGGTGGTCACGGGGTGGCCAGGCTCCATACCCGAGGCCGGCAGCACCAGATGAGCACCGCGAGGTACCAAGCCGAGCACATAGAGCCCCATGGCGGCGGCCCCGTCGCCCTGGAGGGCGGGTGCCTCGCTCGGGGAGCTGGGCGGTACGGCCTCGGCCTGGACGTGCGCCAGCGCGGCCTGCAGGAAGCCCTCCATCAGAAGCGGCTGCAGCCGATGCCGAAGCAACGACAGCACGTCGTCTACGAGCGCGGCTTGGTCGATGGATCGATCAGGGTACATGTCCACGCCGCTTAGAGCTTGGCTGTGCAGGCGAGAGGCCGGGGTGGCGGGGGAGCGTTCGATGTCCGGTAGGCGGTCCACCCGCACAGGCCTCGTCATGCGTTCAGGAGTTCGGCGGATGTTCCTCCGCGAAGAAAGGCTTGAGCTGACTCAGGAGCTGCTCATTCTTCGAGATCTGCTGCCGGATGGCGGCAATCTCCCGCAGAATGTCGTCGTCGAGCTCGTCGTCGGCCGTGGGGTGAGCGGGTACGTCTTCCTGCGGATCGCTCGGAGCCGGCGTCTGCGTGGCCGCATGGACCCACGGGTGTGCAGGCGGACGAGTTTCGGCGGCGTACAGGTCGCTGATCTCGGCATCCAGGTCCGCTGGGACGCCCTCAGGGGCCGGGTCTGGCGCGGTGTACACCTCCTGGGTGTAGACGCCTTCCGTGGAAGGCTCGCCGGCGGCCATCAGCTCCGCAGGCGGCTCCTCGGAGTCGGGCAAGCCTGGCTGAGCCCCCTGGGCGTGGACGGCCTCAACACGGACGTCCTCAACGGACGGCTCGCGGTCGCCGGGTCCCTCTGGGGGAGCGGTCTCCTCGGCGTGCGCCCCATGGTCGGGCGGCACATGGCCGGGCGGCGCATGGTCGTGAGACCCGTGGTCGGGTGTCTCCTGGGTGTGCTCTGTCTCGGCGTGCGCCTCGGGTGGAGGCGGGGGCGCGGACGATTCTTCCGGGGTCTCGGAAAGAGCTGCCCGCATGGACTCGGTACGGAACGAGGCGGACGGAGCCGGGGGCGGCAGGGCGATGGGCCGCGTAGACGGCGGCGGCGTTGGGGGCGGGGGCGTGCCCCCCTCGTCCAGACCCGCCCGGATCTGAGCAAAGATCGAGGCGCGCATCTCGCCCTTCAGGCGTTCCTTGAGGTCACGCAGGACCTCCTGACGGCACGATTCGATGAACGCATCGATATCGCCGCCATGCTGGCTCAGCACGGTCTCGAGAATACGTTGTACGTCGTGGTTCATGGCTTCCGGTCAGGACGTGGCGCTATGCAGCGCAGGCTGAGAGGCCTCCACGGCCTGCTCGAGGATCGACTTCAAGAGGTGCTCTTTCAGCATCTCTCTGGCTTCGGCCATGGCCTCGGTACGGGCTTCCTGGACGATCTGCTGGACCTCATCCTGAGACAGCGTGACCAGTTGATCCCGAAGCTGGGCCATGAGGTGTTGAATCTGGGTCTCCATGGAGGCAAACGGATGGCTAGCAGGCGAAAGAGAAAGACAGCGTTGGACCTGGGCTAGGCCGCCAAGGCTGAGCGGCGTACCGACAGGTCCAGATGGTACAGGAGGTGAGGCTGAGCCGCCAGATCGAGTGAGCAGTGCGGCGCCTCACCAGGCGCGGGCGCGCCCAGCCGACCTTCCACGAAGGTGGTGATGAGCGTGAAGGCATCATGCAGGGCCTGCATCGTGGCTTCGTCTGTGGACGGATTATGGTCTGGGTGCAGCTCGCCGGCTCGGAGGCGGTAGGCGCGCTTGACGTCGGCCAGCGTGGTCGGGCCCGCTGGCAGGCGCAGCAAGGCCCGGGCTTGGTTGAGGATAGCCCCGTCCACCATCTCCACCCGAACCTGGGCAAAGCGGTGCGGCGCCATGGGTCCCACGCACTTGAACGTCAGCAGATCCCCATGGGCGGCGTCGAGGGTGGTCAGCGCGTCATCGAGCTCGTCTTCCTGGTGATCGTTGAGCAGCAGCGTCAGACCCGTGACCATCCGATCGTCCAGGATCGGTAGCGCCTCCGACGCCGTGGCTACGGCCTGAAGAGCTTGGTCGATGGGCGCTTTGAGGCGGGCGCGGCGGTACTCCAGGCGCTCTTTTACAATCTGGCCGAGCTGGACGCGACCGGCCTCTTGCTCGTCCGCTGGCCACGTCGTGAGGTTGTGCTGGAGGGCCGCCACTGCGGGCTCATGGCGGATCTCGGCAAACACGTGCTCCAGATCCCAGAGCACGGTGATCTCCATCTGCACGAGGCCGTCCAACTGCCGGAGTGCTTCTGCAAAACGATCGGCTCCCAGGCTCAGCAGCATGCGCACCTGCTCTTCGTTGTCCAGCACGGTGCCGAACTGGACGGGCAGGAGGGGGGTCTCGGCCTGGATGGCCTCGGCCACCCGCTGGTGCAGCACCAGGTGAAGCAGCGCCTCGCGGCGTTCGAGGTGCTGGTACGTGCGCTGGGCCGTGGGGCGCACCACGGCGGCCATGCCCTGGTGCTCGATGGTGTAGACGGGGCCGTCGGCGTCGGGGACGCGGTACAGCGCGGGCCCGCCCACGGGGGTCAGGCCATGCAGGTAGAGCGGCATGGGGTCAGGAGGATGAAGGCGTAGAGGATGCACGGAGCGTGTCGAGTGCGGCGTCAAAATCCATACCACTCACCGCCAGCGGCTCATCGGCGCTAGCCTCCCGATGTACGTGGGCGCGCAGGGCGCGCATGGCGGCCTCGCGGCAGAGGCCCGCCAGCTCAGCGCCGGTCAGCCCCTCCGTGCGGGTGGCCAGGGCCTCCAGGTCCACATCGGCCGCCAGCGGTTGCCGGCGGGTGTGCACCTCCAGGATGGCGCGCCGCCCCACCGCATCGGGGGCCTCGAGGCCGATCTGAAGCTCGAAGCGGCCCGGGCGCAGCAACGCAGGGTCGATGAGGTCCGGCCGGTTGGTAGCGGCCAGCACCAGCACGCCGTTCAGTGCCTCGATGCCGTCCATCTCCGCCAGGAACTGGTTGACAACGCGCTCGGTCACGGGGTTGTGCTGCCCCGTCCGGCGCGGGATCAGCGCGTCGGCCTCGTCCAGGAAGATGAGGCAGGGCGCCGCCTGACGGGCTTTGCGAAACACCTCGCGTACGCCTTTCTCGGAGGCGCCCACCCACTGCGAGAGCAGCTCAGGGCCCTTCACGGAGATGAAGTTGACCTCGCTCTCGCGGGCCGCTGCCTTGGCCAGCAGGGTTTTGCCGGTGCCGGGCGGGCCGTGGAGCAAGATGCCCCGGGGCGGCGTGGTGCCCACGCGCTCGAACAGGTCGGGGTGCTGAAGGGGCCACTGCACGGTCTCCTGCAGCACCTCCTTCACGGCGTCGAGCCCGCCTACGTCCGCCCAGGTGACGTTAGGGATCTCGGTAAAGATCTCGCGGATGGCCGACGGTTCGATCTCAGCCAGAGCCGTCTCGAAGTCAGCGGCGGTGACGGTGAGCTGGGCCAGCTGATCGTAGGGAATGGAGGCGCTGGCCAGGTCGAGGTCGGGCAGCAGGCGGCGCAGGGCGCGCATGGCGGCCTCGCGGCAAAGGGCCTCCAGGTCGGCGCCCACGTAGCCATGCGTGCGCCCGGCCAGATGATCGAGGTCGATGTCGTCCGCCAGGGGCATGCCGCGGCTGTGGAT
The DNA here is from genome assembly GCA_038747425.1 of Bacteroidota bacterium. Classification (GTDB taxonomy): domain Bacteria; phylum Bacteroidota; class Rhodothermia; order Rhodothermales; family JBCDJV01; genus JBCDJV01. The sequence goes on along the minus strand of JBCDJV010000007.1, from coordinate 20,631 downwards.
CTCCAGGATGTGGGCCCGGCCTTCGCGGTCCGGCACCCCGATCGAGATCTCGCGGTCGAAGCGACCGGGACGCCGGAGGGCGGGATCGAGGCTGTCAGGGAGGTTGGTGGCGGCCACCACGATGACGTGGCCGCGGCTCTGGAGGCCGTCCATGAGGGCCAAGAGCTGAGCCACCACCCGCCGCTCCACCTGGCGGTCGCCGCTGAGGTCGTCGCGCTTGGGGGCGATGGCGTCTAGCTCGTCGATGAAGAGGATGGAGGGGGCCTTGCGGCTCGCCTCTTCGAACAGCTTGCGGAGCTGAGCCTCGCTGGCCCCGTACATCTTGTCGATGACCTCGGGGCCGTTGACCACGATGAAGTGGGCGTTGGTTTCGTGGGCCACGGCCCGGGCGATCAGCGTCTTGCCGGTGCCGGGGGGGCCGTAGAGCAGCACCCCTTTCGGGGCGTCGATGCCCAGGTGGTCAAACACTTCGGGGTAGCGCAGCGGCAGCTCGATCATCTCGCGGATCCGCTGGAGCGCGGAGCCGAGCCCGCCGATGTCTTCGTAGGTGATGGCCTCGGGCGGCGGGGCCGAGGGGGTCTTGCGTCCCTTCTGAGCGGGTTTTTCAACGCGCACGGTGGTGGTCGGGCCGATGCGGACGGCGCCGCTCGGGGCGGTCTGCGTCACGCGGAAAGTCTCGGCGCGGGTGCCGATGAGGTCTACGCGAACCTGGTCGCCTGGGCACACCGGGAGGCCATCCAGCAGCCGAGCCAAGTGACGGCCTTGGCCGCGTCGGACGGCGCCGGGGCCCTGGAGCGTGACGGTGCGGGCCACGGGCGCCTCCACACGGCGCAGGGTCACGGTCTCGCCCAGTCCGGTGTCGGCGTTGCCGCGCAGGATGCCGTCCATCTGGACGAGTGCTTGGCCGCGCTCCGCCGCGAAGGCCGGCATGAGGCGGGCCACCGTGGTGGTCTGGCCGGTGATCTCGACCACGTCGCCGATGGCGGCGTCCAGGCGGGCCAGGTCATCGGGATCCACCCGCACGAGGCCGCGGCCCACGTCTTTGGCACGCGCCTCGGCTACGCGCAGAGACAAGGGGCCGGGGGCGGCGGCGGGCGCGGGGTCTGCTGGGTCCGCAGTGGGTGCCATAGGGTTAGGGTCGGTCAGGGACACGGGGAGCACCGGGGTTAGGCGTGGTGGCGGCCAGCAGGGAGGCCGTCTCGGGATAGCGGTCACGCAGCACCGTCTCTAGGCGCCGGAGCCGGTCGATCAGTTCTTTGTTCTCCTCTTCCAGGGTGCGGGCGCGCCGAGCCAGGAAGGGGTCGCTCTCCCACCAGTTGATGCCGATCTCCATGGCTTTGTCCACCGAAGCTACGAGCAACCGCACGCGGATACGCAGCAGCTCGATCTCGGCGATTGAGATGCTGATATCCCCGGCGATCACGATGCCCTTATCGAGCACGCGCTCCAGGATGTCGCCTAGGCTAGAGCCTTGGATGGTATGCTGCATGGAGAAGGAAAGAGTGGTGAGTGGTGAACGATGAATGGTGGTTGGTGAAGGGGGGCGTGCCCCTCACCAGGTCCCATTCTCCATTCATCAGCCGGCTTCCATCACCTGATGGCGTTGGTAGCGGCGGGTGCGTTGGTAGGTCATCAGGATGCCCTCGTCGTTGACACTGGCCTCGTAGGTGGCCAGGAGATCAGACGACTCCGGGATCCGCTTGAGCTCGACCAGCTCGACCGTGATGGCCCAGCCGTCGTCATCGCGGCGCATGGCCGACACGCTGTCGGCGGGGTGGCCGGTGAGGTCCATCAGTTGCTGCTTGGCCGCCTGGGCGGCCTGGGGTCCGTTCATCATGGCGTCAGAGGTTGGGTCGAGAAGGTTGGATCAGGGGGTACGCTTGGGCTGCGCGCGGCTGGCTTCAAGGCGTTCCATGAGGGCGTCTTCGAGGGCGTCGAAGGTGTCGTCGTCGACTTCGCCGAGCTCATAGCTGTATTCAAGGGCGCGGAGCTGCTCTTTGATGACAGCGGGGTCGTAAAACTCCTGCTCCGCCTGCTCGGCCATGTGCTGTGCGATCCATCGCACCCCGTGCAGTGGCCCGGAGACGGGAAAGGTCAGGAGCGTGGTGAAGAAGCCCATGTCATCACAGCACAATGCTGACGAAATTGTAAGGGGGCACGGGACCGACGTAGGTGAAGCTCATCCGGTGGCTCTGCTCAGCGTCGATGGCCTCCAGGGCGGCGTCGAAGGCCGGCACCTGGGCTTGATCCACGAGGAAGGCGGTGTTCAGCACCATGCGATCCCCTAGGACGTCGTTCTCCCGGACATCGGCGGCGAAGGGACGGAGGCGGTCCAGCAAGGCGGCGGCCTCGGCGGCACGCTTGCCCTCGATGGCGGCCTCGATCATCTCTCCGAGCCGCATGCGGTCATAGTGCGTTTCCTCGGGCGAGCGGCCCACCAGCTGATCGCGGAGGGCGCGGATGGCATCCTGCTCCTCCACGATCTCCTGAAAGACGAGGCCGTCATGCCACATCACCCGTAGGCCGAGCTCCACCTTGCCGTCCATCTCGTGCAAGAGGCCGTCGAGCTGCTCGTAGCGGGGTGCAATGATGTCCTCGCCGAGGTCGTCCTCGGGGGGGACCACCGTGCTAAAGCGGGCCGGCAGGATGGTGTGCGTGGCCATCACCTCCTCCAGGACCCGCGTGTGCGGCATCATATTGCGGCGGCGGCTCGGGTAGATCATCACCGGCGATTCGCTCACCACCACGGCGATGTCGCGGTACGGGATGGCGCGGACCGTGCCTTTCAGCTCGCCGATCCCAGTCGACGAGAACGTGACGGGCTCGGAGGAGCGGATGAAGCAGTACACGTACTGCCCAGCGGTGTCAACGGCCGGAGCCGCCATGGGGTCTGGGAGGGTGCTCATGCGTCTGGCGTAGCTTTTTGGAGACGGACTTCCAGGATGCCGTTGGTGTAGGTGTGCTGCAGCGTGGTGGCGTCCACGGCCGCCGGGAGCAAGACCTCTTTGGCGTAGCGGCGGTCGCCTTCGGTTTCGAGGATCAGGATGTCGTCCTCCACGCGCAGGCTGATGTCGGATTCGCTGACGCCGGGGAGCTCGGCCACAAGCAGCAGCTCGGTGGGCTCATCGAACACATCCACGAGGGGCTCGCGCACGTCGGCCACCTCGGGGCCTTCGTCGGTGGGCCGGATGTTGCCGAAGCGCTCGACGACCGGCTGGCCGCCGTCCAGGGTGCGGATGCGGATGCCCACCACCCCTTCGGCGTCTTTGCCCAGGCCGTTGATGTTGAGGCCGTCGAAGCGGAACGTGCGCTCGCCGTCAGCCCCGGCTTCTTGCTGGAGGTGTTCGGCCTTTTCGGAGAGCTCGGTCAGGTTGTTTACCATGTCCGTGAGGCCTTTGAAGAGGCCACCGAAGCCGAGGTCGAGGTTGACGTGGATCCCGTCGCGGGGGTCCTTCTGCTTATCAGAGTCTGCCATGGATGTGCGGGGTAGCGGCGCGGGAGCGCCGGGTTAGTATTCGAACGTGAAGTCGGCCGGGGACGGATCGTGGCTGGCCCGCTTGCGTGACGGCAGGCCGCTCTGGGCGAGCTTGCGCAGCTGTTTGTTGGTCGGGGTGAGGCCCTCGCGGGCGGCCAGCTCGTCCGACAGGTTTTCCAGGTCGGACAGCTGTTTGAGGACGCCGTGCAGCCGGTTCTTGGTCTGGGTGTATTTCTGGGCCCAGAGCTTCATCTCGCGTTCGAGGCGCATGCGCTCGTGCTCGAGGCGGGCCAGTTGCGTGACGGCTTGCGCACGGCCGCTAGGCTTGGATCGGTTCAGCAGGTTCTGCGCCGTGCGGATGTCGCGCATGCCGCGGGGACGGGGACGTTTCATAGGCTAGAGGGCGCCGTCTGGGCGTCGCAGTGTAGATGGATGAGGCGATGGAGTTGGTCGTAGACCTTCTGGCGCTCCGGGACGGAGACCATGGTGGAGGTCGTCTTGGAGGCCAGCACGTCGTAGCACAGCTGGACGAAGCGCTCATCGGTGCTGGCGGGCTCGATCTGTTGCATGTGGGCCACCCGGGCGATCATGATGCAGGCCCGCAGGGTGGGCAGTTGCATCGGGGTGCCTTGGTCTCGGAAGGCGCGCACGAGCTGCACGATGCGCTCGGCCCGATCGGCGGTAATGCCCGAGCGCGAGACGGTGATCGAGCGTTCGGTGTCCGGGTCGCTGAAGTCGAGGTCGATGGTCACCATCCGGTCGCACAGGGCATCCTGGGAGCGGTGCACCCCGGCATATTCCTCCGGGTTGCTGGTAAAGATGGCCCGGAATTCAGGATGGACCCGAATGTAGGCCTCCTCCCGGTTCGTCTTGGGGAGGATCAGCACGCGTTCCTCCAGGACCGTCAGCAGCGGGTTGTTGGCCTCAGGCCGAGAGCGGGTGAACTCGTCGTAGACGAGCGTGTAGCCTTGGCGACAAGCAATGGTGAGGCGTTGGTCCACCCAGCGCTGGGTCGCATCTTCTTCGTACTTGGTGACGGTGTGGATGAACCGGTCCACGACCCGCTTGAAGCGGTACCCGCTCTCCGACCCGATGAGGTCCGCCGAGGACAGCTCTTCGTCGCCTGTCATGAACATGACGGGCCGGCCGATGTGTGCGGCCACGTGGAGAGCCAGCGTGGTCTTGCCGGTCCCGGCGGGTCCGCGAAAATGAATGGGAAAGCCCGCCCACAGGTAGGTCAGGGACCGCTCGGTGAGCGCCTGCACGGCCGGGGTCTCGACGAAGTCGGGACGCGGCTGGACGTGGATGGCGCCGGGGGCGGCGGCGGCCACGGCAGTGGGGGCTTCGGGGTCTAGCACATCCATAGGGTTACGGCAGCGGGATTGAAGGCATCGCGAGAGGCGGCGCGTGGGTTAGGAAATCGGCAGGGGCGCGTAGCGCATCTCGGCGGTCAGGGCGCGGTACCAGCGTTCACGGTCGGTGTCGTAGCGATCGGGGTCGGTGTGCCAGGACCAGAACACGTCGGTCAGGTGGACCAGGCGCGGAGCCGCCTCCTGCCAGAAGGCCTCGTCCAGGGGCGTGTAGGCGGGTGCGGTCTCACCCCAGTACAAACGGTGCGCCAACCCGCGTTCGAACTCAGCGCCCCATCCGGCGGAGCGGCCTGTGGCCACGAAGCTCAGGGCATCGCCCAGGCCTAGGCCGAGGGCTCCGCTGAAGCCAAGGGCCTGAGCGGCCCCTACGCCGAGACCGGCCAACAGGCGCGTGAGGGCGTCGGCGCGCTCATCGCCGGTGCCATGCAGGGTCAGCAAGGCGTCCGTGTAGAAGAGGGGCGGCCGTTCCTGCCAGAAGCGCACCGGCAGCAGGGCCACCGTGAACTGGCTCAGCGCGAAGTCGCCGATGTCGTCTACGGAGCGCAGCCCCGTGCGGAGGTGCGACCAGAGCGTCTGGAACAGGGTCTGAGCCTCAGAGAGGTCCGGTTGGAGGACCACCTCCGGCCGGACGCCGTCCCGTAGGTTGATCCGACAAGGCACCCCCTCCAGGGCCTGTAGAGGCACGGGCAGGGTGATCTCGATGCTGCCGCTGGAGCGGCCAGCCGAGCGAATCTTGCGTTGACCAAGGTGCATAGAGGCGAGCGGGGTGCGTAGCGGGAAGAGCGGAGTGAAGGCTAGCGGTTCGTCTAGCAGATACAGGGGGCCAAAAAAAGAGAGAGGGTCATCACGCTGTTTTTCGGCCGGACTGAATCGGCAGAGGGACCTAGGATTGGGCGTATCTGCGGGCTTCGGAGAGCCACTCCTCCACGTTGATCAGCTTGGCGTAGCCGCCTAGCGCCTGATGAAGGTCGGCTGGGGTGCTGGCCGCCAGGTCAGCAAAGGAGTGGATGCCCGCTTGACGCAGGCGCTCCAGGGTGTTGGGCCCGATCCCTTTGATGCGAAGCAGGTTTTCCTCGACGGGCGGACTCGGCGGGGCCGGAGCAGGCGCGGCCTGTCCGATCTCCGAGGCCACTTCCAGCGCCGAGGCCGACGCGCTGCCGCGCTCGTTGCGGAGCGCCGTACGGAAGGTGCGCAGAGCGGTGCGCAGGGTGTCCCGGCGGGTCGCATGTTCGGCTCGGATGTCCTCCAGGAGCGACTGGACCTCGTCTTTGACGCGGCTGCGCTCGGAGGACAGGTCGCTGGACACCGAGGTGCGCAGGGCTTCGGTGAACGCGGTACGCTCTGCGCGTAGCGCCTCAGCCTGGGCCTTACGAGTCGTGGCCACGTCCTCAAGCAGACGTGCTACATCGGCACGCAGGGCTTCGCGATAGGAAGTAGAAGGACGTGACATAGGACCGGAAAGGACAAAAGTGAGCGGCAACCGCCGACGCGGGGGGTGGAGGCGCCCCGACCGGATAGTCGGGGCGCCTTCCCTCCGCCATGGCGTAGGCGCGAGGCCTTAGGCCGTGGCCGTCAGGCCGATGGCCTCAGCGTACTTGAGGTACGTCTCGACGCCCGAGACGACGACACGCGCCTCGATGGCGATGAGCTCGATCCCCACGAGGGAGACGCGAGCGTAGGCATCGACCACGATGCCTTTGTCCAGGATGCGGTCGACGACCTCAGCAAGGCTGCTGGAAGCGACTGACTTTTCGATAGCCATGATGACCCTCTCTGTGATAGGTAAACAGGTTGAACAGATAAACACCCAGTGTGGGCGCGATGCCATTGGGGGCGTTACGCAAGCATATTCAATGATGATGCCAACCTACACGAGGCCCTTGACGGTGTCAGAACGAGTGGTCGGGACGTGCTAGAAGGCACCTACAGATGCATGCTCGCCTCCTATATCGGCTATGACTGGACCTTTCTTAAGCAGACGCTGCGCTGAGGGCCTGGCTGAAGGGGCGGAGAGGTTGTCCGTGGAGGGCAATAGTTTCCGGAGAGGCGCCCAGGTTTGCCGCATGGGCCCACGGACGCTGGGGCCCTGAGAGGGATGCGGTAACGCCCGGCACAAGTCGGCCCCATGGGGGGGTGCGGGGTGGTCGGTCGGGGGCCGCTGAGCCGCCCAGCAGCGTGCCGCCTCCGTCTGCTCCATGCGCCCAGGTCCGGCGCTAGAGGCCACCTCTGATCACCGGAGCAGAGCGGCGACGGACGAATGCGTTCGCGGGCCAAGCTCCAACGCAGTGCGGGGCCCGGACGCATGGAGAGCGCCGGGCCCCGCTTGGGGTAGGATCCTTCAAAAGGAGGCTGACTCCGGTCGAAGTCAGGAGAGGCCGAGTCTGTCGGGTGGCGTGCGCCGCAGCTACGGCCAAGCCGCCACCTCGCCTGCATGGCGCGAGGGTCTCGGAGCGTAGCAGGGCTAGGTGTCAACCGGGACGGGCTGAGCAGAGCGCTCGTCTCCGTCGCCCGGCGGGCTAGCACGCCAGAGGGTCCCCGTCGTTGGGCCCAGCTCGTCATGAGCGGTCGATGCGCCCCGTGGCATGGCCCGGCCAAACAGGACAGCCTTGGCTGTGCTGAAGGCCGAGTCCGAACGGGGATACCCAGCGGTGTGCATCACCCCTCAGTCAGGGCGCGGCACCAAACTCAGACAGGCACGATGATCGGATCCGTCAGGAATTGCGTGATCCGGCTCACATCCTGGGGATCGATGAACGGCTCGATCTCTGCCAGGAGCTGGCTCACCAGCGTGCCCTGGTACTGGACGTCCGGAGACGCTTCACCCTGTTTGAACAGCTGGTAGTTCATCTGGGTGTTGAGACGGTACCACCGGGACTTCAGCTGGATGTACTCCAACGCCGCCGTGGTGGGCAGCTCATCCTCGTCCTCAATGTCGCGGGCCGCTTCGATGAACTGGTCGCGTAGCTGCGCCACCAGCGCCAGCGCCTGGGCGCGCTCCACAGGGGTCGTGTCCCAGGTCTCCAGGGAGCTAGTCCACCGGTCGTCGAGGTCCCCGTTGACCAGGGCGTCTTCAAGTTGCTGTAGCATGGGAGATATCCTCCTTTTAAAGGTTGCGTTATGTGTCGCGGTGATCGATTCAACGGTAGGTTGCTCAGCGCAAGGCAAATTCCAAGCCGAAACAGTGCCAACGGAAAAAAAGGAGCAGAATGTATGTCGACGTTTCCTCGTCGTGATAGGAGGGGGCGGTAGGTGAGCGGGCTGGGCCTATATACATGGCCCTCAGTTTGGCATGATTCTTTGTAGGGTATGGGCTGTCCGCACGCGCTGGGCACTCCGCTACACCCTTCAAGTGAGGAGAGCGGGGCTACTTGGCCCAACGGACAACGATCAGAGGGGATGAAGGCGCCGAGTGCACACGAGGCACGTGGCCGCCGCCCTCCCTTCCCAGAGCGACACCGAGCAGGAAAATACTACCGGAAACAGATGCAGCGAGCGGAAAGGAATACCGGGGCCTCAGGGCTCCTCGAGACACCGCCGAGCGCTCTACCACACATCGTTGCGTAGCAGATAGCCATACATGCAGACTCAGCCAGTCACGACCTCTGAGACGGAATTCGGCACGCCCAACGAGGCCGGCCGCGTCCAGCAGATTCTTCGCGCCGTCGAGCGCGAGCGGCAGTTGCTGGCTCGAGAACTGGGGGTTGCCTCGGCATCCTCCATCATCAAGAGGGTGCGTGACTTAGAGGCTCAGCTACAGCAACCCGCTTCGCCATCAAGGGACATGACGGATTATGCTCAAGCGCACCCCACGCCCGCACTGACGCGGGCAGATCTGCAGGATTCGCTGTCGACCATCGAAGGAGCACTCCGCACGCTCCAGCGGTCGCTCGAAGGACTCGGTGACCGGATAACTCGCCTCGAGGAGCGTTCATCGAACCCGGGCTCCGAGGCGGCCCTTCAGGACGCGCTCACCAACATGGAGGAGCAGCTGAAGGACCTGTACGAGCAGCAAGGAAAGCTGACCACGTACGGGCTGGCTTCGTTTGAGGATGCCATTGAGCACATCCGAAACCTGGACACCTCGCTGGCCAACATGGAGCAGCAGCTCGTGGCCCTCTACCAGGAGCGTAGTGAAGGAGCTTCCGATGCCGACCGGGCGGCCGCACTACAAGCGCAGGTAGACAGCATGGCCGAGCAGCTGGCCGACTTGTACGCGCAGCAGCAGCAGCTGCGAACGGTGGGAGTGGCCACCGTAGCTGAAGCCGTGGAGATGGTCAGCAGCATGGAAGGCCAGCTCATCGAACTGTACCAGCAGCAGCAGAGCTCCGGCAACGAGCAGGCGCTGGCCATGGAGAGCATGGAGGCCCAACTGTCCGACCTGTACGCCCAGCAGGCCCTGCTCTCAACGCGCGGGCTGTTCTCGGCCGAAGAGGCCTTGGAGCAGCTACAAAGCTTGGAGGCCCAACTGGCCGACCTGTATGAGGAGAAGCAAGCGCTGACGGGCCGCGGGCTCACGTCCATGAGTGAAGCCGCTGCACAGCTCGAGAGCATGGAGCAGCAGCTCGTGACCCTGTACCAGGAACAACAGTCCATCACCGAGCAAGGACTTCCGGGGGCCGAGGTCCTGGCCGACCAGATTCAGAGCATGGAGCAGCAGCTCATCGCGCTCTACGAAGACCAAACGGCCCTAGCGGTGCGCGGCCTGTCCAACCCCGAAGAGGTGGCCGCCCAGCTCGACAGCATGGAGGAGCAGCTCATCGCGCTCTACGAGGAGCAGAAGCCCCTGATGGAACGCGGCCTGGCCTCCCCAGCCGATGCGGTACTGCAGATCGAGAGCATGGAGCAGCAGCTCGTGGCCCTCTACGAAGACGTTGGAAACCTGGGCACCCTTGGACTCAGCTCGGTCCAGGCCGCCGCCGATCAACTCAAGAACATGGAGGAGCAGCTGGTTGACTTGTACGAGCAGCTCAGCCATCTCCAGCAGGTCGGTGTGGCTACGCCCGGCGAGGCGGTGGACATGATCCAAGGCATGGAAGCCCAGCTCGTTGACCTGTACCGCGAGCGCCAGTTCGATCAGCCGCACGGAGATGGGGCCCTCCCCAACGCCGAGATGCTGGAGAAGGTGTTCAGCATGGAGGTGGAGCTGGGCACGCTGCGCGCCGAACAGCGCAAGCTGGCCGACCACGGCATCCCCGGAGCGGACGATGCCATCGCCCTGCTGAAGAATATGGAACAACAATTGGTGAGTGTCTACGCGGAACGCGAACGGCTGGCCACGGTCGGCGCCGTGACCGTCGACGATGCCGTCGAGATGATGCAAAACATGGAGCTTCAACTCCGCGACCTCTACAGCCGTGCCTAGCACGCCCTGCTCTGTCCTTACCCTACAGACCGCCAATCACCTGCGGACGCTCCGCACAACCTCTTAAACCAGTAACCAACCCATAAGGAGATCATCATGAGCTTCGTACCCCCTGGAACGCTTGAAGGGCTGAGCCGCATGCCCGAAATGCAGCTGAATACCTTGGACTTTGGCGTCGTCAAAGTTGACGACAACGGGGTTGTTCAGTTCTACAACCACTACGAGTCCAACATGTCGGGCTTTTCCCCGGCCGAGTGTGTCGGCAAGAACTTCTTCACGGACGTGGCTCCGTGCACGAACAACCGCCTCTTCCTGGGTCGCTTCAAGAACGGGGTGAGCGGTGGTTCGATGAACGACCAGTTCCGCTACACCTTCACCTACAAGATGAAGCCGACCAACGTACAGGTGCACCTGTACCGGGACCCGGCCACGCAGTCCAACTACGTGCTCGTCAAGAAGGCGTAGATGAGGCACCGTGGAGCATCTTGAGCCCGCACGCTCATCGTGCGTCCACGGGCTCGCTGCGTCTCCCTGCGGTCAGGCCGCCTCGGTGGCTACCTGCTCTGATTCGCACGGGGCTACGCCAAGCCCCGGTCTTCTTCCACAGACGCTACCGGCCTCTGAACAGGCGGGTAGCGTCTGTGCTGCTTTTCCCTGTGCCACGCCCTATGACTTCGCCTGTGTCTTCACCCGCTCACCCGCGCGACGCCTGGCGCGCCTGGATCTATCCCCGGTTCAACGGGCAGCCCCATCCGCTGTCCCTGTTTGCCGATGGGATCATCCCGGCCGCCTCGGTGTGGACCGGCATGCGGCGGTGGACCCAGGCGTTCCGGGCTATGGGGCTGCAGCCTGGAGATCGGGTGGTCGTGGCCCTGCCGCCGTCAGCGGCGTTTTTGCAGGTCCTCCTGGCTTCGCTCTGGGAAGGCTTGACGGTGGCGCTGGCCAGCCCACGGGCTGACGCCGAGGACGTCCTGACCCTCGTGGATGCCCGGTGCGCCATCGCCTTGAGTGCGGGCGCGCACACGGTGGTGCCGGAAGGCAGCGCGGGGCCCCGCACCGAGCCGATCGCCGTACGGACCATGCAGCACGCGCCGGAGCCAGACGTCCGGTTCCTGCTCCACACCTCGGGCACGACGAAGGCCCCCCGGTGGGTGGCCCTGTCCGACGCCAACGTGATGTCGGTGCTGCACAGCCACGAGCCCGCGCTGGCGCTAGACGAGCAGGCCCGGTTGCTTTCGGTGCTCCCGTGGCATCATGCTTTCGGGTTGGTCATCGAGCTCCTGCCGGCGCTCCGGGCAGGCACCGAGATCATCCGGGCGCCCAACCATGGCCGTGATCCGCGTGAGCTCTTGCAGCTCATCGAGGCCCACGCCATCACCCACCTCTCCGCCGTCCCGCTGACCCTCCAGCGCCTGCTGGATCTGCCTGGAGGTCGTGAGGCCGTACAAGGACTGCAGGGTGGGGTGGTAGGCGGGGCCGCGGTGTCGGCCTCGCTGGCTGAACAGCTGCAGCAGACCCGGCTCCGCGTCGGCTACGGACAGACCGAGGCGGGCCCAGGCTTGATGCTGGGGGCCCCGGGTGCGTGGCAGGCCAACTACATCGGACATCCCACGGGCTGCCGCGTACAGGTGGACGGCGAGGGCCAGCTCCTCTTTCAGGGCCCCAACGCCTGCGTGGGCTTGTGGACCGAGGGGGGCTTCGAGCCACTGGCGCCCGATCGCTGGGTGCCCACCGGTGACCTGGTGGAGGAACGCCCCACCGGGTACGTGTATCGCGGGCGCACCGACGCCCAGTTCAAGCTCTCCAACGGACGCATGGTGCAGGCCGGCCGATGGGAAGCCGAACTCAAGGAGCACCTGCCCGAGTTAGAAGATGCCTTGCTGCTCACGCTCGACGGCGAGGTGCTGCACCTGATGGTGCGTCTGCAACCTGAAGCCGCTCCCCTTGACCCAGAGCGGGTGCGAACGCTCTTGGGCCCGCTGGGCCCGCGCTTGCACACGGTCCATCACTACCCGGACGAACGCTGGATTCGAACGCGCAAGGGAGCCGTGCACCGATCTGGTATGATCTCTGCTATGCCGATCTAGCAGATCCACTAGCACGCTATCCACTCCCCAGACCCATCCCATGGACCTACTCCAAGAGGCGCCAGCGCGCGTCATGCCCCCGACGCGTTACGAAGACCCGGCTCGGTGCTGGACGCTCGGTGCCGACCACCCCTGGACGGCCGACGAGGTAGAGCAGGCCGCGACCGATCCGCAGGCCCGTTTTCAGCTGGCTCCGGCCGTTTACGACCGGCTGGCTCGGTCCCGAGAGGCCCTCGAAACGCTCAAAGAGGCGGGGACTCCCATCTATGGGGTCACCACGGGCTTCGGGCCGTTTGTCCAGTACGGATCGGCAGAGGCGGGCGGCTGTGCGCATGGGTCTGGACTGATCGCGCACCTGACCGCCGGTAGTGGCGCGTTGGCGCCGCCCCACGTTGTCCGCGCCACCATGATCCTGCGTACCCAGGCGCTCACGCATGGGTACTCCGCGGTCCGCCCTGAGGTGCTCCAGGCCTACCTACATCTCCTGGAGCGCAACATCATCCCCGCCGTACCCGAAATCGGGTCCGTGGGGGCCAGCGGCGATCTCACGCCCCTGGCCCACATCGCCCGGGTGCTCACCGGCGAGGGGTACGTGTTGTACGATGGCGAGCGCCTCCCCGCACGGGGCGTCCTGCGTGCCGCGGGCATCGAGCCGATCGAGTTGGAAGGGCGAGATGCGTTGGCCCTAGTCAATGGGACCACCTTCATGACGGCCTACGCGGCCCTCGCCGTGGCGGCCGCCGAGCGGCTTGTAGCACGGGCCGAAGCGCTGACCGGCTGGATCTACCGTCTCTTGGGGTGCCGGGCACAGGCACTCCACCCACGTCTCCACGAAGCGCGTGGCCATGCTGGACAGCAGCACAGTGCCGCCAACATCCGCGAAGAAGCCGCCCGCTACGGCGACTGGGAGGACACCACGCGTCCCTTGCAGGAGGTCTACAGCTTCCGCTGCGCGCCCCAGGTCCTGGGCGCTTGCCGCGAAAACTTGGCGTACGCGCATCGCATCGTGGAGACTGAGATGAATGGCGTGAGTGACAACCCGCTCATCTTCGACGGGGGCCTGGACGGAGCGCCGATGATCGCCCACGGTGGAAATTTCCAGGGCCAACAGGTCGGTTTTGCCGCCGACGCGCTGAACCAGGCTTTGGTGCAGGTGGGCGTACTGGCTGAGCGTCAGGTAGCCGCCCTGTTGAACCCGCAGCTCAACCAGGAAGCCCCGCTCTTGCTGGCGTGGAACCCGGGGCCGCAGAGCGGACTAGCTGGGGCTCAGCTCACCTCCACCGCCCTGGTGGCCGAGATGCGTCATCATGCTCATCCCTGCGCGATCCAGTCGATCTCGACCAACGGGGGCAACCAGGATGTCGTGTCCATGGGCACGATGGCCGCACGGCAGGCCTACGGGCAAATCGGGCGGCTGACGCACATCTTGGCTGTCGTGGGCATCGCCCTGACACAGCTCACCCACCTGCGCACGATGGGCCGCGCCGAAGGCCGGCTGACCCCGGTGCCTGGGTGGATGCCCACTGTGGAGCCGCTAGAGGAAGACCGGGGGCTGTGGGAGGATATCGAGCGCGTCGGGCGTGCCTGGGCCTAGCGTTTGGTCCGGGCAGGCCTGCTCTACTGCCGAACCTGGATGGTGAGGCGCTGGCCCGCGCGGATGCGGCTGGAGCGTAGGTTGTTCCACTGCTTGAGATCGCTCACGGATACGCCGTGGGTTTGCGCGATGCCCGAGAGGGTATCGCCGCGTCGGACGCGGTAGACGAGCGTCTCGGGTTGCGGGGGCGCGGGCTCTTCTGGAGCTGGGCCCACGTCTCGTAGGCTGGCCGCTTGGACGGGAACAGTCTCTGCGGGTGGGGCGGGTGCCTCGCTGCGGACAATCAGGCGGGTCTGATTCACGGGGTACCGCACCGTGCGGGGGGCGGCCTCCGCCGCGAGCGGCAGGCGCCCGGCCTCCACCGTACCCCCAGGCACCGGAATGGTGAGTTGCTGACCCACCCGGATGCGGGTGTTACGCAGCCGGTTGGTCTGCATGATGCGTCGGACGGTGGTCCCCTCGCGCCGGGCGATCTCAGAGAGCGTGTCGCCCCGGCGGACGGCATAGGACCGCGTGGTGGCGGGGCGGCGCACGTCCTCGGGGAGTTCCTCGTAGCGCTTCAAGAAGGCCGCCGCCCGGCCCGCCGGAATGCGCACGTACTGGATGCCGGTCGAAGGGGGGACCCAGTCCCGGCGTAGCGATGGGTTGAGGGCCTGGATCGTGGTGGTCGAGACGCCTGCCAGCTCGGCCAGTTCGGCCACGCTCAAGCGGCCCGCAATGGGCACAGCGTCGTACTCGTACCGCGGACCGGGGGTGGCGGGGCGGCGTAGGTTGTAGGCCTCCGGGTTCGAGACCACCAGTGCGGTGGCAATGTACATGGGCACGTAGTTGCGCGTCTCCCTGGGCAGGTAGTCATAGGCGCCCCAGAAATCCTGGGTACGGCCGGCCCGGCGGGCCCGGCGCAGCGCCTTGCGGACATTGCCCGAGCCGGCGTTGTACGCGGCCAGGGCCAGATGCCAGTCCCCGAACTCCTGGTATAGGTCGTTGAGGTGCTGGGCGGCGGCCCGTGTGGCCAGCTCTGGATTCCGACGCTCGTCCACCCAGCGGCTGACGTCGAGCCCGTAGCGTCGGCCGGTGCCCGCCATGAACTGCCACATGCCGGAGGCTTGAGCCCAGCTCCTGGCGCGCGGGTTGAGCCCACTCTCCACGATGGCCAGGTACTTGAGTTCGTCGGGCGCCCCTTCCTCGGCAAAGATTTGCTCAATCATGGGGAAGTACGTGTCGGCCCGGCGGAGCCAGACCTGCACGGAGCGCTCCGCGGAGCGAATCAGGTAAGCCATGCTGCGCTCGACGAGCGGATGCTCGGTCATGGGCACCTGAGTTTGGGCCAGCACCGGCGGCGGTATCGAGGCGGGGAAGGCGTTCTCCAGCAAGAAGGCCGACTCTGACTCCATCGCCTCGAAGGCGTCGGCGCGCAGCGCGAAGATATCGCCGTGCTGCAGCTCCAGGGTGTCCGGCACGCCGTAGAAGGACTCGTACTCCGTGATTAGGCTCCGGTAGGCCTCGCGGAAGCGGGTGTTTTCCATGATGAGCGGCTGCTGCACCAGGACGCTCATGTCCGTCATGGCCTCGTTGATGAGGCTCGGTACCGCCCCGCTGTCACGGACGGCGTACGCCTGCATGATGCGCGCCTGGTAGCTGTAGAGCCGCCCGATACGTTGCAAGATCTGAGGCTCGCTCAGCGTATCTGTAGGAAGGTCGATGAACCAGGTCCATTGGTCATCGCCAAAGCGGATCTCGCGGGTGTCTAAGACCGTGGTCTCCAGGAGCTGGAGGGGCCGGGCTTGCAAGCTGGGGGGCTCTGTCTCCTGAGCCATGACTGGCGGGGGCCCCACCAGGAGTATCCACAGGATCGGCAGGAGGGCCGCACGGCGGAGCCGGGCTAGCACGTCGTAGCGGTACGAGGCCATAGGCGGTCGAGGGGGTCTGGGGGCGAGTCCGGTGTGGCCAGGCAGCAGACAGGGAAGGGCACACGTCACGAAGAAGAGAGCCTGGCACAGCACCAAGGGCGCGGCGGGCCCCTGCATCCGTCTCCCAACGAACGACCACCGGGTCTTCGTATAGGCCGGGGTGAGGGCGCCCGATCTAGGTCAGGGCGCGTGTACGACGACCCCTAGGCCGGGTTTCGAGGCCCGCCCCCTCCGTGAACCAATTGCCCAGGGCAACGTACCCTGCCCGCTATGGAACGAACAGCGCCCGCCACCCCACCTACGCGCGGTGCGGAGCCGCCGGAGGCCTCGTCCGATGTGGTCGATGTCTCCGTGGTGATCGTCAACTACAACGTGCGTGAGTTTCTGGAGCAGGCCCTCCGCTCGCTCGAGCGGGCACGTCATGGCCTCACCACGGAAGTGTTTGTGGTGGACAATAACTCGGTCGATGGGTCGGCCGAGATGGTGGCCACGCGGTTCCCACGGGTGCAGCTGCTTCAGAACGAGGACAACGTGGGCTTCGGGCGCGCCAACAACCAGGCCATCCGGCAGGCGCGTGGGCGCTTTCTCTTCATCCTCAATCCGGACACCATCGTGCGCGAGGACACCCTCCGCACCTTCGTGGCGTTCATGGAGGCCCACCCGGAGGCGGGCGCCGTCGGGTGCAAGATCCTGAACCCAGACGGCTCGTTTGCTCTGGAGAGCCGCCGGGCCTTCCCCACGCCCTCGGTGGCCCTCTATCGCATGATGGGCCTGAGCCGCCTCTTCCCCCAGAGTCGACGGTTTGGGCGCTACAACATGACCTATCTGCCGGAGGGCGAGGTGGCCGAGGTCGATGCGCTGAGCGGCTCGTGCATGTTTGTACGTCGGGCGGCGCTGGCCTATGACCGGCCGTCCTGGGAGGCCCAGGCCGCCGAGGGCTGCGAGGTCGTGCCGCCCGGCTCTCCGCTGCTGGACGAAGGGCACGGCGGGGGCGTGTTCGACGAGGCCTTCTTCATGTATGGCGAGGACCTCGACTGGTGTTACCGCATCCAGCAGGCCGGCTGGGGGATCTACTACACGCCGGAGACGCAGATCATCCACTACAAAGGTGAGAGCACCAAGAAGGGGGACCTCCGCTACGTCCGCCTCTTCTACGGAGCGATGCTGCTCTTCATCGAGAAGCATTTCAAGGATCGGCACTCCCGCCTCTTCGCCGGCGTGCTTCGGCTGGGGATCCTGGGCCGCGCCACCCTCTCGGTGGCCAGCCAGGCGCTGCGCCGCCTGCGCTATCCGTTGCTGGATGGTCTGGTGGTGATGCTGTGCGTCGGCGTGCTGGGGTGGCTGCGGACGGAGTTGGCGGGTGGCCTCCAAAGCCCACGCTTCTTCTGGACCGTGGTGCCGGGCTATGCCGTGGCCACCGTGCTCAGTGTGGCGGCTATGGGCGGGTATCGCCTGCGCGGTGCACCCACCCTGCGGGCCCGGCTCCTGGGCCCAATCATCGGGTTCCTGTTGATGAGTACGGCCTCGTTCTTGGCCCCTACCATTGCCTACTCACGGGCCGTGCTCCTGGCGGCCGTGCCGCTCTCCGTGCTCGGCCTGCTGGCCACGCGGGCCATCCGGCGTGCCCCCACGCGCGGCGGCCGGGACGGGCGCGCCCTGGTGGTGGGCAGCCACCGCGAAGCCCAGCGCTTGGCTGAACTGCTTGCCTCGCAGACGGCCCCTCCGTTCTCGCTCGTCGGCTACGTCCCGCCTGGCACCGCCCCCGCGGCCCGAGGCGGCCTGCCGTGCTTGGGCCGCCTGCGGCAACTGCGCGACGTGGTGCGCATCCGGCGCATCGACGAGGTGGTGTTTGCCTCCGCGGACCTCTCCAATCACGCCATCTTCCACGAGATGTGGCGTGCTCGGGGGCTGTCCGTCCAATTCCGCATCTTCGCGGAGGGGCGGACGCACCTCATCGGGAAGGCTTCCATCGACGATCTGGCCTCGCCGGGGCTGCAAGGGGCTGAGGCGGTGGTGGGGCGCCCCCGTTCGCTGGCGGCACGGCGCTTCTTCGAAGTTAGTATGACCAGCGTCCTCGCCCTTTGCTATCCCGTCCTCATGCTTGCCACGTGGGTGGGCGGGGCCTCCTCTCGCTGGGCCTGCCGTCGGCGCCGGCTCCGTGGGCTGGGCGAGGTGTTGGCCGGCCGGCGTGCCCTGGTGGGCCGCCAGCCTGGGCACGAGGCGGCCGAACCTGCGCTGGATTTGCCCCTGGGCCTCTTCAGCATCGCCGATACCCTGCCCGAGACCGCCTCGGCCGACGAGTTGGATCGCGCTTACCACTTTTACATTCACAATGAGTCTGCGGCCGTAGATTGCACCATTCTGTGGGCCGCCTGGCGGCGGTGCCGCGCCTGACGGCTTCGCCCGCTCCCCGCCTTCTGCTTTCTCCGCTGCCTTGTCGTATGGCCACCTCATCGACCCACCTCCTGGATTTCGAAAAACCCCTCGCTGAACTCGAACAGCGTCTCGACGAGATGCGGGCCTTCGATGCTGAGCGCACCGACATCGACCTGTCCAAGGAGGTGGCGGCGCTAGAGCAGCGTGTTGAAGAGCTGCGCGAGAGCATCTACCGCAACCTCACCCGGTGGCAGCGGGTCCAGATCGCGCGCCACCCGCTCCGGCCCTACACGCTGGACCACATCGAGGCGCTGACCGATGACTTCGTGGAGCTGCGCGGGGACCGCCTCTACGGGGATGACCGCGCCATCGTGGGCGGCTTCGCCACCTTTCGTGGGGCGCGGCATGGCTACCGGGACCAGACGGTCCTGATGGTGGGCCACCAGAAGGGGCGTGACACCAAGACGAGGAAGCTGCGCCGCTTCGGCATGCCCAACCCGGAGGGCTACCGCAAGGCGCTGCGCCTCATGCGCATGGCGGCCAAGTTTGGCAAGCCCATCGTGACGCTCCTGGACACCCCCGGGGCCTTCCCAGGCCTGGAGGCTGAGGAGCGGGGCCAGGCCGAGGCCATTGCCCGCAACTTGCTGGAGATGGCGCGCCTGCCGGTGCCCATTGTGGTGGTGGTCATCGGGGAGGGCGCCTCGGGGGGCGCCTTGGGCATCGGGGTGGGGGACCGCATCCTGATGATGGAAAACGCCTGGTACTCCGTGATCTCTCCGGAGAGCTGCTCGTCCATCCTCTGGCGTTCGTGGGACTACAAAGAGGAGGCGGCCCGTGCGCTGCGCCTCACCGCCCCCGATCTCACGGAGATGGGCATCATCGATGGCATCATTCCCGAGCCCATCGGCGGTGCCCATCGCAACCCGAAGGTCACCTACCAGGCAGTCGGGCACGCCATTGCCGAGGCCTTGGCCGAGCTCGACCCGCTTGACGGCCCCACGCTGATTGCCCAGCGTCTGGCCAAGTTCGACGCCATGGGGGCCTACCAGCGAACCGGCAACGGGGCGGTGCACGGGACCCTGCCCGCCGAGGCGCCGTCCTCCTGAGCGCTGCCGAGCCATGGCCTATGTCTACGAACACCGGGTGCGCTACCGCGAGTGTGACCCGATGGGGGTGGTCTACCACGCCCACTACATTGACTACTTCGAGGCCGCCCGCACCGAAGCCTTGCGCACCATGGGCTTGCCCTACAAGGCCCTGGAGGACAGTGGCCTGTTTATGCCGGTCGTAGCGGTGGAGGTGCAGTACAAGCAGCCGGCCCTGTACGACGATCTGCTGCACATCCACACCTGGTTCGACGAGGCGCCTCGGGTACGGGTGCCGGTCCGCTATGCGGTCACCCGGGCCGAAGAAGACGCGGTGCTGGCCACCGGCTTGGTTACGCTGTGCATCATGGATCGCACCCGCCACCGGCCCGTCTCGGCCCCCCCCCGCGTGCTCGACGCATACACGCATTTTGTAGAAACCTATGGCGCTGCCCCCTGAGCCGATTCCCCGTTCTCCGCTTCCAGCCTACCTCTCGGAGGCGGCCCTGGATGACCTCATCCAGCGGGCCCTCGCTGAAGACGTAGGGCCCGGCGATGTGACCACGCTGGCCACGGTGGCGCCCGAGACCCAGGCCCGTGGGCGTCTGGTGGCTAAAGAGCCGGGCGTAGTGGCTGGCCTGTACGTGGCCGCCCGTGTATTCCACCACGTGGATCCGGCGATCCAGGTCCACTGGTCCGTGCGTGATGGCGATGCGGTGGGGGCGGGGGCGGAGATCGGTACATTGGACGGCCCGGCCCATGGGCTCCTGGTGGGAGAGCGGCTGGCGCTCAACCTGATGCAGCGCATGAGCGGCATCGCCACCGCCACCCACCATCTGGTGGCGGCCGTGCATCCGCATCCCACCCAGGTGCTGGACACCCGCAAGACGGCGCCGGGCCTGCGCCTGCTCGACAAGTGGGCGGTGCGGCTGGGCGGAGGCACCAACCACCGGATCGGGCTCTACGACCTGATCCTGATCAAAGACAACCACCTGGCCGCCGCTGGAGGCGTAGAGGCCGCCATCGAGGCCGCTCAGGCCTACCGCGCCGAGCAAGGGCTTGATGTCCAGATCGAGATTGAGACCCGCACCCTGGAGGAAGTAGACGAGGTGCTCCGCGTGGGCGGCGTGGACATCATCCTGCTCGACAACATGATCGAGATGGCCGCCGATGGGCGTATCAACGCCACACGCCTCCGCGAGGCCGTGCAGCGCATCGACGGAGCCTTCGAGACCGAGGCGTCCGGCACCATCACGGTGCACACGGCGCACGCGGCGGCCGCCGCCGGCGTAGACTACCTCTCCAGCGGAGCCCTCACCCACTCGGTACGCGCCCTCGACCTGTCGCTCCAGGTGACGCTGTGAGAGAATGT
>JBCDJV010000006.1:0-88900 GCA_038747425.1 Bacteroidota bacterium | reverse complement strand
GTGCTGTGTCAGGTAATAGTCGATAGATCGATGCGTGCGTCTGGGGGTGGCTGAGCCAGGCGGCCGAGGAGCGCGATGCCTGTGCATCGGGCGACGAGGCCAACGCCGCGCAGCCGCCTCCAGGCCACGCAGAGGCTATCAGATATGGCCTGACACTGCACTAGAGGTAGCCCTTCGGGGGTGCTCACGTGGCACCGTCCTACCGCAGCAGCGTCATCTGGCCCGTTTGGCTGACCCCTCCAGCGCGTAGACGATACAGATAGATCCCAGACGGTAGCATGCGCGCGTCGAACGTGTAGCGGTGAGTACCCGCCGCCAGCCGGTTGTCCACCAGCACGCCCACCTCGCGGCCGAGGAGGTCGTAGATCATCAACGTGGCGTGGGTGGCTTCGTGGAGGGTGAAGCGGATCTGGGTGGATGGGTTGAACGGGTTGGGGTAGTTGGGCGCCAACTCAAACCCACGGGGGCCTGACTGATCCCGGGCCGTATTGGAGACCGTCCCCGTTTTCACAAACCGCTGCACGGCGGTGTTGCCGTTGGTATCCCAGATTCCGGCGTACGCCGTCTGGCCATCGGGCGAGAACGACAGGGCCCGTGCCTTCTCACTCCCGCGGGGGGCGGCCAAGGTGTACGTCAAACTATCCACGATGGTATCGGAGGCGGTATCTACGGCATACCAGCGCAGATAGGTGGAGGTCGATCCAAAGCGGGTCCCCTTCACGGGCGTAATGCCACCGGCCGGGGCATTGCTGATCCACACGTAGCCGCTGCCCGGCTGCCGTACCATGGACTCTGCCACCATGCCCGAGAAGAGGGTATCGGGCTCGGGGTTGAACGGGCCCTGGGCGTCGGGGCGCGTGTACTTCCAGATCGCCTGTTTGTCGTAGCCTGCCCAGTAGACCGCGCGCCCATCAGCCGATACCTCCACGCTTCGCGAGGACCCAGTCGTTACCTCGACGGCGTTCTGAACGAAGGTGAAGTCCGGCTCGTACACCCGCATCGGCCCCACCCCCTGCGTAGCCGTGGCTACGAAGCGGGTCCCGTCGGCCGCGATCCCCGGCGTACTCAGCGCGGCCTTTTGCACCACCACCTTGCTCATGCCCTCGTAGGTCTGGTGATTGAGGCGGTACATCGTGCCGCCCCCCGTGACCACGATGATGTCTCCGTTGTGATCCCGGCGTAGGCCGCGTAGGTTGATGGACAACGTGTCCGTCACGCCGTCGACGGTGACGGTATGGATGGGCTCGCGGGCGGGCGTGCCATCCTCGTTGTAGACGAACAGGGCCCGCGTACGGATGGGCGCGCCGCCTGCACTCCGGACCGTGTCGCCATCGGCTACCCAAACGGTCCTGGCGTGCGGCTGAATCCAGACTTTGCCGGCGCCGTCCACGGCAATGCCGTCAATGGCGTCGGTAAATGTGGTCTCATCGGGGAAGCCCCCGGTACGGACCCATTGAGCCCCGGCCGTCGCGGGGAGACACAGGCCCAACGCGAAGAAGAGCAGTCGTTTCATAAAGCGGTGCGCGTAGAGGTAGAGAGCGAGCCGAACGCAACACGACAAGGCCGACGGCCTGTTACGCCTGACAGATAGGTGTAGCAAGATTCGCTCCAGCTCGGCCCCTGCTCTGGCAGCTGGCCACCAAACAGGCCCATGTTTCCGGTTGATTCACCGTCTCTACTTCGCCTAACACGCCGGATTCACCTACATTGGCGTACCTACCGCCGTACACGGTGAAGGGCGGCGCAGCCTGCGGCCCTGTGTGTTCCCAGCGCATCCTGGTAGGTGCCGTGTGTGCCGATCTTGCCACTGTGCTGCCGTATGACTGCTACCGCTAGCCGCTGGGCTCTCGCTCTGCTTCTCGTGTCTGCCACGCTCGCCGCCGAGGCCGCCCCGACCCGTGGCGAAATCCGCGTGCGCCTCCTGGAGCGTGCCGCTCCAACGCACGTGGAGATCGCGGGGGTGGACGGGACGCTGTCCGTACGAACGGTATCGGGGGCCTCGCTGATGGACCTCCCTGCCGACACGCCGCTCCGCCTCGTACGCGTGGGCGACGAGCTGGAGGTGCAGACGCCTACGCTGACGCTTCGTGCACTCGGCCTCCGCATCCAGGCCTCGGCCGAGATCTCCGTCACCGCCCAGGCTCCCCAACGGCTGGAGCCCCGGCGCTATCAGGGGCAGTTGGTGCTGGGCCCCGCTCCTGATACCGAGGAGGCGTTGATGCTGGTGAATACGGTGGACCTGGAGCACTACGTGGCATGCGTCGTGTCTCGCGAGTACGGCTTCGACGACCTCGAGGGCTCCAAAGCCCAAGCTGTCCTGGCCCGCACGTACGCCTTGCGTCGGCCCGCAGCCGCCAGCGCCGCCTATGACCTCCCTGACCACACCGGCGCCCAGGTCTACGAAGGAACCGCCCGCCTCACGCGCGTGGCGGTCCAGGCCGCTCAAGCCACCGCGGGCCAGATCTTGACCTACCGCGGGGCTCCCATCGAGGCCGTCTACTTCTCGTCGAGCGGCGGGCACACGGTGAACAACGAAGACGTCTGGGCGTCGGCCCCCGTGCCCTACCTACGTGGCCGCCCCGATCCCTACGACGCGCTCACCTCGCCCCACACCAGCTGGACCAGCCGGGTCAACCGGGAGGCCTTGCTCCAAGCCTTGTCACGTACCTACCGCATGCAGGCGGAGGGCTTTGTGGTCGAAGAACGGTCCGCCGACGGCCGCGTGAAGACCATCCAGGTGCTCGGTACTCGCCCCCGT
Source organism: Bacteroidota bacterium (assembly GCA_038747425.1). Taxonomy (GTDB): domain Bacteria; phylum Bacteroidota; class Rhodothermia; order Rhodothermales; family JBCDJV01; genus JBCDJV01. The sequence goes on along the minus strand of JBCDJV010000006.1, from coordinate 86,142 downwards.
ACGGTGCCTGGCAACGCCTTCCGCTTGCTCATCTCCCGTCAGTTTGGCACCGACCAGCTCCGCAGCACCTTCTTTGAGGTCCGCCGAGCAGGTGGCGACTATGTCTTCGAAGGGCAAGGTTTCGGCCATGGGGTCGGCATGAGCCAGTACGGGGCCTTGGCTCAGTCGCAGCAGGGGCGCTCGTACACCGAGATCCTCAGCTTCTACTTCGAGGGGACACGCCTGACCACGCTGGAGGGCGGCTCACCGCTCTTGGCTACGCCGGCACCGCCCCCCGCCGCCGACGTTCCCGTACGCCGCGTGACCCTGACCACGCCGCCGCCCTCCCCCGCATCGCCGCCGCCCACCGATCTGCCGCTACAGCCCGCCACCGCCGAACCGGCCCCGCCGAGCACCACCGTTATCGTCCCCACGGCCCCACCACCCACAGACCCGCCTGCCCCTCGCAAGAAAAAGAAGAAGCGCCGCATCGGGTGGTGAGGGGACAGAGCGCTTTTTCGTTCAGCGCCCCACGACTTTATTTGGTTCGAAGCCACGCTACAGGCCAAAAAGCCGCGTCGCTAGGCGAGGAGCGCGGGAGGTACCGGGCGGCACTGAGCCTAGGGTGGTTCAGACCCTGTGGCTATCACGCTAGTGCTCTAGTGCAGTGTCAGGCCATATCTGATAGCCTCTGCGTGGCCTGGAGACGGCTGCGCAGCGTTGGCCTCGTCGCCCGATGCACAGGCATCGCGCTCCTCAGCCGCCTGGCTCAGCCACCCCCAGACGCACGCATCGATCTATCAACTATTACCTGACACATCACTAGGGCGCTGACTCCGGATCCTGGAGTCTTCAGTGTGCGTCGTGGCACGGTTCGTGACGGCAGGGTGCATCTCGTACTCCAGCCCAGAACGAACGTGCACAGAGGCGATATGGGAGAGCCTGCCCCCTTTCCAGCCCAACTCCTGCCCGATGCGCATTCTCTTGGCCTTCCTCACCCTGCTAGCACCGACTGCCGCAGCGCAAGTGGCCGTCACCGGCCGTGTCCTCGACGGTGACCTCCCCCTGCCGACCGCCTCTGTCGTCCTCTGGGAGGTCACCGGCGCGGACTCCTCGCTGGCTGGCGGTACCACGACGACGTTTGATGGTGACTTTCGCATCGAGGTGCCCACCGGTGTCTATACCCTGGTTGCCAGCTTCGTAGGCTACGACGACGCTCGCCAGCAGGTCGTGGTCGAGGGTGCGGCGGTTGACGTAGGGGCCCTCCGACTGGTACCCAGCGTCGGCGCACTGGAGGAGGTCCGCGTGACGGCCAGGCGGAGCCAGGTGTCTGCGCGGATCGACCGGACGGTCTACAGCACGGCCGACAATCCGGTTAATGAGGGAGGGACGGCGACCGATGTCCTTTCTAACCTGCCCGCCGTTGATGTGGACATCGACGGTAATGTGTCTCTGCGAGGCTCGGGCAGCGTGGCCATCTTCATCAACGGACGTCCGGCGCCCGTCTCGGCGGACTTCATCGCGGCCTACCTCCGCAGCCTTCCCGCCGGCACCATCGATCGCGTCGAAGTCATTCCGAACCCGTCCGCAGCGTTCGAGCCCGACGGCGTAGGCGGTGTGCTGAACATCGTGCTCAAAGAGAATACAGACCTCGGACTGGGCGGGACGCTGACAGCAGGCACAAACACCCAAGGCGGTCTCAATGGGACCGGCGCGCTGACGTACGGACGCGGCCCGTGGTCGCTTGCGGCCACCTATGGCATCCGTAGCGACCAGCGCAACGGAAACGGCAGCACGTTCAGCATCAACCGCTTTGAGGCCAATCCGTCCACGCTGGACCAACTCGAAGTCCAGGAGAGCTCGCGGCTGAGCAACTTTTTCAGCATCTCGGCGGACTACGCGCTCACGGACAACACGACGCTCACGTCGCAGCTTCAAGCCGGATTCCAGAGCAGCGACCAGCGGGAGCGCAACGCGACCCAGCGGCTCAGCTCGGGCGGCATCACGATGGCCGAGTACGAGCGGCTGGCGTCTGAGACCGGCGACGGCTACTCCGGCGGCCTCCGCCTCGGCCTCCGCCGGACCTTCAGCAAGAACCACACCCTCACTGTCGAGGCCAACGCCGAGGCCGAGGAGGAAGGAGAGGCCCTGTCCTTCAGCGATGAGGTGCTGCTAGGCTCGGCCACCTTTGGCCTGCCCCCTCGGACAGACGAGGACGATGCCGAGCGCCAAGCTGAGCTTCGGATCGACTACACCCGACCGCTGGCGGGCTTCCAGATTGATATCGGCTACAACGGGAGCATAGAGACGGAGTCCAGCGGGCTCGACGCCGAGAGCCAGAACGAGGACGGCGTCTTTGTGCCAGACCTCAATGTCTCCAACACGTACGACTTCGACGAGCGCGTCCAGGCCATCTACGCTCAAGCGTCACGCGATTGGGGGCTCTTCGGTGTGCAGGTCGGCGTCCGCGCCGAGCTGGCCACGACCACGTTCGACCTGCTCACGACCAATGAGCAATTCGACAATGATTACCAGAGTCTCTTCCCGAGTGCGTTCCTGGCCTTCACGCCCTCCGTGGCCACGACGATCCGCGCGGGCTACAGCCGCCGGATCACCCGCCCGCGACGGTGGGAGCTCAACCCGTTTCCGTCGTTCGACGTGACCGGCTCCATCATCCGCCAGGGCAATCCCGCCCTCCGACCCGAATACACCGACTCGTTCGAGATCCGCGCGCAGCAGATCACCTCGTTCGGCACGGTCGCGCTCACGCCGTATTACCGCCGTACGACCGACATTATCCGCCGCATCGCGACACCGCCAAACGCCGACGGCGTCTCAATCCGTGCCCCGCAGAACCTAGACACGGCCGACGCTTGGGGCGCCGAGGCGGTCCTCGCTGTCGATGACGTGGCCGGGTTCAACGGATTCCTCAGCTTGGAGGGGTTCCGGCTGCAGACGGGCACGGCCGCCACGAGCGAGGCGGAGCTCTCCAGCGACGCCTTCGGCTGGGGCGGGCGGGTTAACGCGACCTATGCCTTCGGCGACCGCCTCGGACTGGGCGGTGATCTCGATCTGCAGACGACCGTCCGCTACTCCGCGCCCATCGACACCGAGCAAGGTCGACGCGGCGCGCGGGCCACCATGAACGTCGCACTGCGCCAATCCCTCTTCGCTGACCGCGCGGCGTTCACGCTCCAGATCCGCGACCCCTTCGACGTGACCGACCTGCAGGTCCTGCTCGACCAGCCGGAGCTGTTCCAGGAGATCGAGCGCAACTGGGGCGTTCGGGAGGTGGGCTTCACGTTCTCCTACACCTTCGGCCGACAGGACCGCCAGCGGGACCGGCGCTGGCAAGGTGACGGCGGCTTCGAGGGCGACAATTTCTAGGCGCTCTCCCGCTGGCCGCTCTCCCGCTGGCCGCTCTCCCGCTGGCCGCTCTCCCGCTGGCCGCTCTCCCGCTGGCCGCTCTCCCGCTGGCGAGGGCATCCGCACGCTCTAATCCCGCCACCGGACAACCCTTTTGGCCGTGCTGGACAATATACCTGCGCTCTACACCAGGGGCCTGATCATTCGGGGGGGCGTGGTGCGGCGAACTGGACCAGGCCCCATCGGCCGTTCGTCATCCAGGCGGGGTCCTGGGCGGCTGTGCGTTCAGCCTGACCGGGAGCGAGGCCAGACACCAGCTCGGCTTTCAGGGACCGCAGCGCCAGCAGGGGGACACGCAAGTAGCGCAACACCTCCGCAAAAGGCGTAGTGGGAGGCCACGCACGATCCCCGTGCCACCGCCGGTAGTTGGCGTCGCCCTTGCTGATACAGAGATCGGCTTCGGCCAGCGCGTCGTGCAGGGCGTGGGGCAGCGCCCATCCAGCCAGCGGTCCGTTCCAGTAGAGGTGCGAGGTGACCTCGAGGGCCCCCCGCTTCAGGGCCTCGGCCAGCCGGTCGCCCCAAGCCTCAGTAGCCGGGTGCTGCACCAGGCGTTGCAGCGTCTGCTCCACATCGTGCGGGGTGGCATCCGACACGAACGTCGGGTGCCTCTTCGCCCACAGCCGAACCCGGCCGGCCACCCCCGCACGCAGGAGATAGTCCGCCAGAGCCAGGTCCGCCAGCAGCTCAAGACCCACGTTGTCCAGCACCACCTCGACTTGCCTCAGAGGACGGCGCTCCTCGATCCAGCTGAACACGGTTTCGGCGTCGTTCACGAGCAGGCGCGTGGCCTGCTCTGTAGCTCCCCCGGAGGAGATGGGCACCCCGCTGGGATGCAGACTGAGATCGGCTTGGTTGCCCCACAACGCGGCCATCAGCACCCGCTGCCACGCACGTGGCGACCAGCGCGGCGTGGAGTCCTCAGGAGCCAATCGGTCCATAAACGGCCAAGCCTGGTCCAAGCTGTGGCGTTTGATAGGGCCAAAGGCATCATGCCCGGTCGCGAAGAAGCCCGTTTCCTCGGCGATGCGCCGGTAGAAATAGGTCTCCACCACGAACCAGGGGGCCGTGAGCCACGTGGAACCTTCGTGTGCCGCGAGGGTCGCCTGCCAGGTAGAGGCCCCCGGCGCCTCAGGCTGGGTCAACGCTCGAAGCGGCGCGTCTGGGATCTCGGCGAGGAGCTGGCGGACAGAGGCACGTTGAGCCGGGGTGAGATCGCCGTCTTTGCATAGTTTTTTTGCAATAACGGGCAGTCGCTGGGTGATGGAGTGATGGGTGAACGTCCCGGGCTCAGCACCCGTCAGTGGAGGCGGCCACAGCATTGCGCCTCCTCGGTCTGATGGCCTCCTCGTCCACGCCATGCGGTCCCACTCATCCTAGCCCCCCACCGACTCCGACGTCGGCTGCTCGCGCAGGGCCCGCAGCGCCACGGCCCCTGCGACGGCCACCAGCCCCATGGCCACGACCACGCCACGGCGCAGCAGCAACGCGCCGCCTGTGGCAAACATCACCCCGAAGAGAACCATCGAGGCCGCCATCACCCGCAGCAAGTCTCGGCGCAGCGACTGCATGGGGCGGGCCCCCGTGGCGGCTTGCTGCCGAGCCCAGCCCGGCCCGGCCGGCCGCACGCGGCGGTAGAACGCCTCCAGGGTGGACTCGTCCTCGGGCGGCGTCAACAGCATCACCGTCACCCACACGGCTGTGGTCAGCGCTGTGATCACCATCAGACGGAGTCCGAAGTCCGGGATGGTGAGGACCGGCACCACCGTGGTGAAAAGGCCGATCATGAAGCCGGCGACCATCGCGGCCAGCTCGGCCCAGGCGTTGATGCGCCACCAGAACCACCGCAGGATCAGCACCACCCCCGGCCCGGTCCCAATGGCGATGACCAACCGGAAGACGGTGGCCACGTCGCTGGCCACAAACGCCGCCGCCGCTCCCAACGCCGTGATCAGTACGGACGCCCCCCGCCCTGCCCACACCAGCTCGCGTTGCGTGGCCGTGGGCCGTAGAAAGCGACGATACAGATCATTGGTCAGGTACGACGCTCCCCAGTTGATGTTGGTAGAGATCGTGCTCATGAAGGCCGCCACGAGCGAAGCCACCACCAGGCCCAAGACCCCCACGGGCAGATAGTCCAGCATGAGCAGCGGGTAGCCCAGCTCGCGATCCTCAAGCTCGGGATAGACCACGAGCGCCGCCAGGGCCACCAGCACCCAGGGCCAGGTGCGGATGGCATAGTGCAGGATGTTGAACAACCACGCCGCCTTGACCGCCTCGTCCTCGTTTTTGGAGGAGATGAGGCGCTGGATGAACTCCCCGCCCCCATCAGAGCGCCGAAAGGTCCACCACTGGATGGCCACGTAGGCGAAGAACGTGGTGGCGGAGATCCCCGCGAAGGCACTCCACCCGATGCCGAGCCACGCGTCGGGGTCCCGGGTGACGGGGATGAAGGCCAGCAGGTCGACTTCCGGACGCGCCTCCAGGGCCTCGACCAACGCCCGCAGCCCCCCTACCTCGGGGCTTCGGACCGCGAAAAAGGCCACCAGGATGGCCCCGATCAGGGCCAGAAAGAACTGGAAGAAATCCGTGGTGACCACGCCCCAGAGCCCGGAGAATCCGGCGTAGAGCAGCACCAGGACTGAGAGTCCGATTACCGACAGCAGCTTGGGATCCAGCCCCATCACCTGCCCTGACACCCCCAGCGCCTCCCACAGCCCGAGCGCCTCTACCACCTTCACGGCCGCCAGCATGATGTAACCGACCCCGATGCAGTTGATCGGAACGGCAAAGAGAAAGGCCTTCCCCCCGCGCAGGACCGCCGCCGGACGCCCCCCGTAGCGCAACTCGATCAGCTCCGCATCGGTCACCACCTCGCTCCGGCGCCACAGGCGCGCAAAGAGATAGATCATCGCCACGTGGCCCACGCCGAAGGCCCACCACTCCCAGTTGCCTGCGATGCCCCGCGAGCCGACCACCCCGGCGATGTAGAGCGGCGTATCGATGGAGAAGGTGGTGGCCGCCATGGACGTGCCCGCGAGCCACCATGGGAGGGAACGCCCCGAGACAAAAAAGTCCTCCAACGAGCCCGACGCCCGGCGGGACAGATACACGCCCAGCACCAACGTGCCCAGGATGTAGGCCACGACGATGGTCCAATCGAGAAGCTGCATGCGGGAGGGAAGGGAGAACGAGGGCCCAAACGCGCAGGAGCCGCGCTGCGGGGGCAACGCGGCTCACTGCCGTAGCGAAGGTACGATGGCTGAAGGCCGATGTCACCCCCTGGGAGGGTCTGGGAGTGTGGCCGGTGGCGGGGATGAGCGAGGTGCACTCGAGGAGAGGGATCCAACACGCCTCCTCCTACCCACCCCTCTTCAGGCCTCGTTCCTCAGCTTACTCCGGGAGCAGGACCCGATCGATCACATGGATCACCCCGTTCGAGGCCTCGATATCGGCCTGGATGACGTTGGCATTCCCGATGCGGAGCCCAACCGGCAGGCGCTGGCCGTTGACGGTCCGCGCCGAGCTGGCGCCGAGGAGGTCGTCCGAGAAGATCTCCCCTTCCACCACATGAAGCGTCAGGATATCCACCAGCTGGTGGCGATTCTCAGGCTCCAGCAGCGCCTCTACGGTCCCGTGTGGGAGGCGGGCAAAGGCCTCATCGGTGGGCGCAAAGACGGTGAAGGGGCCATCCCCACGGAGGGTCTTCACGAGGTCGGCGGCCCGCAGGGCGGCCACCAGCGTCTCGAAGTCGCGCGATCCCGCGGCGATCTCCACGATGTCGTCATGCCGCTTTGAAGAGGAGCACCGACGGTCATCGTCGACGGCCTCCGTGGGGATGCTGGCTGAGACGCCTAGGGCTGTTCCCACCGGGAGCGTGGTGTGAGCCTGAGCGGCGGGGGCAGACAGGGGCGCCACGAGCAGAAACGCGAAGAGCGACGTGGTCAGGCGGGTAAACGAGGTGCGCATGATGGACTCCATGAGGTTGTGAATGAAACCGTGTTTGGAGTCCGCTACGCCAGGCCACGTGGCGTGGATACGCTAAAACGCTGAGCGGAGGCCCTGCTGCGCTAAGCGGTGGCAGGCTGCGATGAGGGCGCCGCTGGGTCAGACCAGCAGCGCCTCTACATCATCCCAGTAGCGACGGCTCAGGCGAAGCGAGGTCCCATCGTGCAGCCGCACGTCGTAGTCGCCACTGGGCTGCGGCCGCAGCTCGCGGATTCGGTCCACGCGGACGAGGGTGCTGCGGTGGATCCGGACAAAGGCCGGGCCGCTCAGGCGCTGAGTCAGGCGCTGCATGGTCTCGCGCAGGAGGTGCCGTGTGCCCCCGGCATGAATCACCATGTAGTCCCCGGCGGCCTCTACGTAGTCGATCTCGCTGATAGGCAGGAAGACCATGCGTCCCTGCTCTTTGATGAGAAGACGGTCTGGAGAGGCGCCAGGCGTGTCGCGCGTTTCGAGCGCGTGCACCAACGCATCCAGGGAGCTAGGGGGACGATGCAGATGATCGAGCACGTGGTCCACCGTGCGGTTGAATCGCTCGTCGTCGAACGGCTTGAGGAGGTAATCGAGGGCGTGCACCTCAAAGGCTTGCAAGGCATGCCGATCATAGGCGGTGACGAACACGAGCGCCGGCATCCGGTCAACGCCGATGCGCTCGACCACCTCAAACCCGCTCACTTCGGGCATCTGCACATCCAGGAAGACGAGGTCGGGCGCCTCGCGGCGGATCACGTCGACGGCCTCCGCGCCATCTCCGCAGGATCCGACCACCTGAATACCAGGGCGCGCGTGTAAGAGCTGGTGCAGCGTTTGGCGCGCCAGCGGTTCGTCATCGACAACGACAGTGCGAATGGGCGTCATGTCAGGACCACGGGTTGAAGGTCAGCGTGAGGAAGGCGTACAGGCTTGATGTACGTGAGTGGCAGCCGGACCTGGGCGCGCATGCCTTGGGGGCGCTGCGGGGTAAGCGTGAAGGACTGCTGCGCGCCGTAGAGTGTATGCAGCCGATCCCGCGTGTTGGCCAGGCCGACCCCAGCGCCCACCTGCGGCACGGCGCCATTCAGGTAGCCCGGCCCGTCGTCGTCCACCGTCAGGACCAGGGTATCGTCGTCCGTGGCCGCGTGGATGCGCACCCGGCCCGTCCGGGCGTACGGAGCGACGCCGTGCTTGATGGCGTTTTCCACGAGGGGCTGCAAGAGCAGGCTGGGCACGAGCGCCTGCTCCAGGCCCGGCTCGATGTCCAGGTCCACAATCAAGCGCCCCTGAAAGCGGATTTCCTCGATTTCCAGGTAGCGCCGTACAAAGGCCAGTTCGTGCTCGAGGGGCTGTTCCTGCTGTCCGTTGCTCTCCAAGGCGACCCGCATGAACGCCCCGAGCCGTCCGATCATCTGGACCGACGCCTCAGCATTCCCGGTCCGGACCAGGCTCCCCACCGCATGCAAGGCGTTGAAGAGAAAGTGCGGGTTGAGCTGCATGCGCAGGGCCCGGAGGTGGGCTTGTGCCAGCTGCGCCTCTAGCTGCGCCGCCCGTCGCTGCCGCTCCTGATTCTGCCGATAGTAATCGACCGCATACACGGCCCCAGCGAGCGCGATGTAGGCCAAGACGTTGCTGTGCAAGCGCACGCCGAGATGAACCCGGTACAGGCTGGCGGTCGCTTCCTCGTGCAGCCCGGTCCCGGTAAACAACGCCAGGTTGGCCCCCGCATGCACCAGAAGCAGCACGCTCAGCAGGCCCAGATGTGCCGCCAGCACAGGCCCCCACGCGCTTAGCCCCGACCCACGCGGCCGCACCCGACGGGCCAGGACCATGACCAGTGGCGAGAAGAGCGCCCAGAGGTACCAGTTGGGCAGCGTGCTGATCAGACCAAACCGCCAGTCCAACGGCTGGGCCGTAACCGTCTGGTTCAGGTAGTAGTAGCTGAGTGCCACCAGCGCCGGCACTGACCAGGCGAGCAGGAGGCCGCCGCCCACGGCCACACGCCGCCAGGCGATCTCGGGAGATAGATACACAGGAAGGCCCCATAGGAAAACGTAGAGCTCGCTCTACGGGACCTTGGGGGTCAGGTTAGGCCTTCCACCCCGGCGTCAAGAGTTGTTCACAGGTCCCCGTCCGCCTCGGCCTCGGCCGCACGGGGAGTGGTATCCACCGAAGCGCCCCCTTCCAGATACGGCAGCAAGGGGTTCTCCATGTCGTAGCCCCAGAGCTGGGGATCTTGCCCGATCACCGCCGCGGCAAAGATGCGCGCCACGTACCCTTTGGTCTCGTCAGGCATGATGCGGCCGTACTTCTTGTAGAACGCCCAGTACGAACGGTCGGAGACCTCATCGGTCTCGTCGGTGATGCCGTTTTCGGCCAGCATATCTTGCAGACGGGGTACGACGCGGCGCTCGCCCCAGTTGTACGAGGCCATCGCCAACAGGCTAGAAGCTCCCGAGAGCTGGCTGTGGATTTCCAGCAGGTAGCGTGCGGCGGCGTCTGTGGCCTTCGCGGGGTCGAACCGGTCGTCCTGCGGGTCGAACGAGCGGAGGTCATCCCGAGGTCCAATGGCGAGGCCGTAGGCTTCCCCTGTACTCGGGATGAACTGCCACATGCCCTTGGCAATCCCCCACCGGGTGCGAGGCCCAATCGCCCGCTCGTTGAAGTTGCTCTCCTGCATGGACAGGTAGAAAAACTCCGGGGGGAGTCCATACTTGCGGAAGGTCTCCACGATCATCGGCGTGTAGCCGAGGCGGTTGGCCCGCTCCACCGCCCGCTGAAACCGGTTGCTCGATTGCCAGATGGCGATGGTATCTCGCACAGACCGGATGAAATCGGCGGGGATGGCGCTTTGTATCTCGCTTTCGTTGAAGATGCGGGCCACCCGGTAGATGGCCCGCTCCTCAGCCGTGGGCGCCCGTCGGTAGCCCAGTTCTTCCACGAAGTTGTCGTAGCGATCCAGCTGCCGCTCGCGGGTCTGCTGCAGGTCACGGATGATGTCCTGGAGCGTCGCATCCGGCTCCCCGGCTTTCAACGCGATGGCATTTTGTGCCTGGAGGATGCTGGCATTCTGGCGGCGCACGTCTTCGAACGCCTCCAGCGCTAACGTCTCCAGCTCGGCCCGCTCCATGCGCTGGTAGATGGCATACCCCCCGACGAGCACCACCACCACGCCCAAGGCCGCCAAGATATAGATGAACCGGACCCGCTTCTTCTGTTCGACGACCTGGTAGGCCTGCCGGATCATCTGCGTGTGCTCCCCAGCGGGCTGCCCGGACTCGCCGAAGTAGTGTTCCATGTACTCGCTCAGGGACCGGCCCTCGTTGGCCCCACGGCGTCCCGCCGGGGGCTCTGGGCCCCGGGCCGCTGTGCTCCGCTCGGCGGGACCTGGCGTCTCCACAGAGGTTGCCGCCGAGGCTTCGGTGATCGAGGTCGGCGAGGCGAGGCGGTCGGCACGCCGGGACGGGGCGGGCCGGCTGGCCGGGGCGTCACGCCCAGAAGAAGCCGCCGCTGTGTCCACCAGCGACACGGTGAAGGCGGGCCCGCGGTTGCCCAACTTGAGGACGTGTTCGCCCTCAAGGCGCGCGTCACGCACCCGCTTGCCGTCCAGGTACGTGCCATTGGCGCTGCCCAGGTCTCGAACCAGCCAGCCCTGGCTATCAAGCTCTACCGTGGTATGCCGGCGGCTGACGATGGGCAACGGCACGGGGTATTCGCAGTCTTCACTGCGACCCATCGTGAAGGAGGCATCGAAGGTCCGGATCGGCCCGGAGCCGTCCTGTTCCTGAATCGCGAGGCGAGGTGGCATCGGCAAGGTCGACGTGGGCGGCAACATGCAGGTGGAACAGAGGCGCTCCGCCACCGGCGGTGCCCTGAAAAGACACAGGTCAGCCGCTGGCCTTGGTCACCTGAACGGCCAACGTGAGCCGGACCGACCGGGGCACCACGGTCTCTGGGGGGTGCAGCACCACCGCCAGGACCTCGTAGGCCGCCGTCGCCAGCTCGGGTACGGGTTGCACGCGGAAGACCTCTTCTTGCTCCTCCCCAACCCCGAACAGGTGAGCCAGCCGATGTTGCAGATCGGCTTGGGCTGAGGCCGTGGAGGTACCAGCGGGCAGTGCTTGCTGGTAGCGCAGCAAGAGTTGAGCCATTCGTGAGGCGAACAGCTGGCCCGCCAGGGACGCGGTGGTCATCTCGGCCTCGGCCCCGGCTTCGAGGTCGGCGAGGGTGGGGCTTTGCGCCAGGTAGACCACGTCTTGGTTCGGTCGGCCGCTCAGCACCCCGAAGCCAGATTGCGCCAGCTCGACCTGCTTGTCTTCGTTGATGAGCGCAGCCACCGAGATGGCCCCCTGCTGGCTGGGCCAGGTCGGCATGTCTTGGAGGCGATGGTGCTTCGTGCTACCCAGATGCGTTGGCCATCCGGTCTGGGCAAAGCTCTGCCCCATCATGATGGCCGCCGCCAAGGCTCCTGATCCCCACACGTATCCGTCTTCCTCGAACGGCAGCCCGGCGCTGTGGTCCGGTCCGTAGGGCGCGCGGAGCAGGAGGGGAGGCACAAACAGGGACACGTAGGAGGCCTCAGGCTTCTTCCGGAGCGCATTCCACTCCGCATAGGCATAGCCTTGGAGATGCTGCCACAGCAGCGGCAGCTTGTTGAGGCCGGTCGGCGTCTCAACACCAAAGAAGGAGGCCTCCACGCCCGCCAGCAACGGCACCTGCAAGCTCGCACAGGTCTCCGCCAGGTCGGCTAGCAATTCGAGGTCAGCGTTGGTATGGGAGAAGTCCGTGTCGAGGACGATGGCGGCCAGCGGTACATGCGACGGGTCCGTGGCCGCGTGCTCTGGCATCAGGACCTGATGGTACAGCGCCTCGCTGAGGTCGTCTTTCGCGGCAGCCAGCACCTCCAGTTGGATCCCACGCCGCATGTCCAGCCGGTCCACGAGCAGCTTGAGGCTGCGCCACGAACGTTCCAGCGCTCGGACAGCCGGGTGGCTCATCACCTCGTTAAGCTGCGCTTGGATCGTGGTGTCCAGATCGTCCAGCATCAGGGTGGCGGCGTCCTGTTTGACGCGCGCGGACGGTGCACTCGAACCGGTGACGGCGCCCATGAGGGCATCCATGAGCATACCGCCCGTCCCCGATTCTGCCTCTGGCGCCGGCGGCGCCTCGTCCTCGCTGTCCCCCTCTACATCGACCATCGAAAACAAGCGGTCCAAGGCTGCATCGTCTGAGGAGGGCGCGGCCGAGGAGGTGCTACGGGATGGTGGAGGGGCGGCGGGCGGCTGGGCGAGAGCATCGTACAGCTGAGCGGCCCAGGCAGCCTCGACGCCGATGGCCTTCAACTCGGCCTTGAATCGATCCAACCCGAGCTGCTTCTCCTGGACTTGCCCCACAAGGCCTCGGATGGCCGTGAGCCGGGTCAGCTCAGGGATCTGGCTCAGGAGGCGATCCGGCCGCAGTCCTTTGAGGCTGGTCACGGTCAATTCCAGCTCCAGGTGGCTGGGCGTCTCACTCAGCCGGTTGGGCACGGTGATGTCCAACCGAGGGGCATACGACTGCATCAGATCCGTGTACCGGTACGGGTCCACCCGCACACGGTGGGTGCCCTCCTCCCAGTTGGGCGCCGATCGGTGAGGGAGGAGGTCGCTCACGAACAGCAGGCGCAGCGGCAAGGCCACCTCTTCGCGGGCCTCGGCGGGGGCCTCCCGCACGACACGAGTCTCGTCTGGGGTGGAGGTAATGGTGAACTGACCGCGTTTGGAGGGGGCGTCCATGTGACTACAACAGCGTGGTGGCAAAGGGAGAAGGCATCCTGCTCAGCGACGGTAGGCGTAGGCCCCATCCGAGCGTGCAGGGGGAGGTTGATGCCGGGCCGGATCGTGTGGCTCAAAGCTCAGCATCATGCGCTCGACGGCTGGGCCCAGCGTTTTGCGTGTCTTTTTTGAAAACGAAGCCGTGAGAATGTAGCTGCGGGGCGTGTCGAGGATGTACAGCTGCTCCTGGTACAGGCGCACCTCTTCCGTGGGATACCAGACGTAGATGGCGCGCACCGCCGGGCGGCCGCTCGCCAACGCCACGCGTTCTTTGAGAAGAACCCGGCACCCTTTGAGCTGCTGCTCCACGGTTTGAATGTGCGTCTGAGCGAACTCGATCAGGGTCATCTCTTCGTTGATATCGGACCCCACGACAACCGTGACGTTGTGCTGTACATCGTCTTCTACAGGCCCCAGCAGGGTGTAGACCGTCTGATCGTCCCAGCCCTCCGCCAGGCGCAGATCAAACGTCTGAGCCCGATAGGCAGCCCCCATGGGTGCAGGGCCGGTCGGCGTCGGCCGCGCCGGCTGCTCGCGGCTTGGGCGCGGAGGGGGCGCCTCTTTTTTCTGGCTAGCGAGGTGTTTGTAGTACTCGGGGATTTCAGGCATGCCAGACGCCAGACGTAAACAAAGGATGCCGAGCAGGCCGAGGCCCGCACGGGAGAAGAAGGAGCTCTCCTATGGTACGCAATATGAGGAAGAAACATCCACGACGGTCCGTCGACCTGTCTGCCGAACCCTGACGGCGCTACGGATCACGTCTTGACGCTCAGACCCGGTTTCTCCACATGCTCTATGGCGAATAAACACCGGCTGGACCGCCACCTGGATGCTCGTCGTCGAGGTCAAGCCGGCAGGTCGAACAAAGCGCGGGCATTCTGCGAGGTCACGCGTTCCACTTCTTCCACCGAGACCCCGTGCACCTCGGCCAGCCGGGCGGCCACCAGGGGGACATACGCCGGCTCGTTGCGCTTGCCGCGATACGGCACCGGGGCCAGGTAGGGCGCGTCGGTTTCCAGGACGAAGCGATCCAGGGGCACCGTGGCCACGAGCTCAGCCACGCCGCTGTTCTTGAACGTGAGCGTCCCGCCCAGGCCCAGCAGAAACCCGAGACGCTGAGCCGCCTCAGCCAGCCAACCCGGCCCCCCGAAGCAATGGAAGATGCCTCGGAGCCGCTCACCATGAGGGTGCTGGGCCTGTTCCTCCTCCAAGAGGCGCACCAGATCCTCGTAGACCTCCTCCCGCCCCTTTTTGTCGCGGCTGTGGAGGATGAGGGGCCGGTTTGTGTCCAACGCCAGCCGGATGTGCCACCGAAACGCGCGATGCTGAGCCTCGTCGAAGCTCCGGTCCCAGTAGTAGTCCAGGCCGCTTTCTCCGACGGCAACGACCCGTGGGTCCGCCATGGCCTCGGCCACGGCCTGGAAGTCAGCCTCGGTGGCCTCCTTCGTGGCGGATGGATGGAGGGCCGCCATGGCGTAGAGATCAGGGTACATCTCACACAGCGCCAGCGCCTGCTCGATGGAGGCCACATCGATGGCCGGCAGCACCATGGGCCCGACACCGGCCGCGCGGGCGCGCTCGACGGCCGCCGCGCGGTCCGCCTCAAAAGCCTTGGCGTACAGGTGGATGTGGGTGTCGATGAAGGGCATGGGCGAGCGGGGTCAGGTGGAAGCGGCCGCAGAGTACGTGCCCTCCCCGATCCAGGGTCCCCGGAGACCCACCGCCAGAAGCCCCCGTGCAGACCGGGGAATCAATGAGGCCCGCTTTTCGTTCGCCCAGGGCCTCCCCCACTGGACGACACCACGTCACGTCACCACGCTACCGCCTCTCTGTGAAGCGTTATTTCCTGATCGCCCGTGCGCTCCTGCTGATTGCGCCCCTGGTGGCTGTGGTGCCCCTAGGGACCTTGCTGCTGGACTGGCTGGACATGCAGGCGTTTGTCCCGGATGCACCCTCGAGCTCCGCCACGCCTGGATTTGACTGGGTGGTGTGGTCCGATGAGGAAGGCGTCATCACCGCCTCCTACGTCTTCCCCGGAGGCCCGGGCGACCTCGCGGGGATCGAAGCCGGAGACCTTTTCTTCACGCTGGATGGGGCGCAGTTCTTCACGGCGCAGGACCTCAAGCGCTCCATCGAAGGGATCCCACCGGGATCACAGCGCGCCTACTCGCTCACGCGGGCGGGCCAGCCGCTCGACGTACAGGTGCGCATCGGCCCTTATCCCACGTTTTTGTATCCCCTCTCGCCCTCGCTGTGGCAGTTCTCTCTGTGGAGCTTCACCGTCGGGGGCTTTCTCCACCTGCTGGGTTTGATTCTGGCGGCCCCCCTGGCCCTACGCAGCCGCCGGGCGCGCTTCTCGCTCCTGCTCATTGCGGCGTCCTCCCTGTGGATCTTCGGCACCCTGTTCCGCCTCCTGTTGATCCAGGTGCTGGGGCCTATCATGCCAGGCAGCTCCTTTGCCCCGCTCTTCGAAGCGCTGACGCTGCTGGGCCTCATGGGATGGATTCTCTTCCCTGTTCTGCTGGTTCATAAGATCGTGCACGACACGTCCCTGCCACGAGGGCCGCAGATGGCCTGGATCATCGGGCTGGTGTATGCCCCGCCGTTGCTCCTTTGTGGCCTCGCGGTGTTCACCACCGTGGCGGGGCCCTTGGGACCGTTCACCCTGGCGCGGCTGATCGGTCCGGTGCTGTTCTACGTGAGTTGGTACGTGGCCATCGCCTCCGTGTTGGTGCTGGGCCTGTACCGGTTCCGCAGCGACGAAGCGGCGCATCTCGTAGGCGGCTGGGGCCGCACGGGTAGCGGGCTGACCCTGCTCATCGCCCTATTTGCCGTGCTCACGGTGCCTGGTGTGGTCCCGCTGCTTGAAGCGGTGACGGACCAGACGGTCGGCTGGCTCATCGTGAGCGCGCAGCTGCTCTCGATCGGCCCGATCAGCTTGGTCTCGCTCAGCACCCTCCGCTACGGCAAGGTCAACCAGGTGATCAGCCGGGGCGTGGTGTACGCCTTGGTCTCAGGGCTGCTGTTCATCTTGGTGGTGGGGGGCCTTTCTCTCATCGACTTCTACCGAGACCGGCTGGAGACGTCGCTCTACGTGGTGGGCGGCGCCTTTGCCACCGTCGTCTTGCTTCTTTTTGAGCGGGTGCTGCGGCGGCTGCGAACCACCTCGCAGGAGTTCTTTGGCACCGAAGGGCCGCGCACCCGGCGTATGCTTCGCCAGTTCCAGGAGCAGATGCGCACCATCATCGACCCCGAGACGCTGATCCAGCGCACCATGGAGGTGGTGGGGCAAGCGTTCGACGTGCGCTCCGGGGTTCTGTATGTGCAAATCGAAGACGAGCCCGTCCGGTGGGTGTCCAGCCGCTACCAGCCGGAGTCTCCGTACCTGACCGAGCGCATCGTGCGTCAGGTGTGGCCCTACATCCAGCAGGATGGGCGCATCTGGTCCCGTATCGCCGAGGTCAACGACAGCCGGTTGCCCCCGGCACCGGCGGCCCTGCTCACCGCGCACGGGGCCGCGTTGGCCGTCCCCATCATGGGCGAGGGCTCCCCGATGGGCCTGCTGATCCTCGGGCCGAAGCGGACCCGCTTTGGCGTCTACAACCTGACGGACCTCGACATGCTGCGGGCACTCAGCAGCCAGCTCGCGCTGGCCATCGAGCGCCTTGTGCTCGTCGAGCGCGAAAAAGCGCTGGTCCGCCAGACGGCCGAGGCCAACCTGGTGGCGCTGCGGGCGCAGATCAACCCGCACTTTCTCTTCAACGCTCTGAACACCCTGCTGGCCTTCATCCACGAACAGCCTGAGGAGGCTGAAGAGGTGGTGGAGGACTTGGCGGCCATCTTCCGCCACACGCTCCACACCGGCGATCGCACCTTCGTCACGCTCCACGAAGAGCTGAACCTGGTGCGGCACTACCTCCACATCGAAGAGGCGCGCTTCGGGGACCGGCTCACCGTGCAGCTGGACATGCCTCCATCGCTGCGCACCCATCCCGTCCCGGCCTTTTCGGTTCAGACGCTGGTCGAGAACAGCATCAAGCATGGCCTGGAACCCGCGCCAGGGCCGGGTACGCTTCATCTCCAGGCCACGCGCGAGCCGGATGGATCGGTGTGCGTGCGCATCCACGACACCGGCGTCGGCATCCCAGCCTTGTTTGATCGGCCTGACGGGCACGTGGGGCTGGCCCCGTTCTTCGGGATCGGCCTTCGTAACGTGGCCTCTCGCCTGGAGCACCTATTTGGCGAGCCCGACCTGCTTCACCTGCATAGCGCCCCCGACTCAGGCACCACCGCCGCCCTCCGGCTTCCCCCCCGCGCCCCCAGCGGCGACGGCCCCCCGCACCGCCCAGACAGCGCCCACCCGCGTGTGCCCACGCCGCGGCCCGGCGATGTCCCCTCCTCCTTGGGCTCTCCCTAACCTGCGCGTTCCTCCACCCTCCTTTGTTATGATTCGCGTCTTCATCGCCGACGACGAGCCTCCCGCCCGAAACCGGCTTCGCAGCCTGCTCGATGACATCGACCCCGGGACCCCGGTCCAGGTGGTGGGCGAGGCGGGCGACGGCCCCAGCACCCTGCACGCGTTGGCCGATCAAGAGGTAGACGTCCTGCTCCTGGATATCCGCATGCCCGGCCTGGACGGCTTCGAGGTCTTAGAGCGTCTCTCGCCTGAGAGTCGGCCGGTGGTGGTGTTTACCACGGCCTACGACACGTATGCCGTCCGCGCCTTCGAGGCCAGTGCCGTGGATTATCTGCTCAAGCCCATAGGGCGGGGGCGCCTGGAAGATGCCCTCTCCAAAGCCGACCGCCTGCTTCGAGCCCCCGCCGATCGCACGGCGGTGGACGAGCGGCTGGGGGCGCTGCTGGACTGGGTCGAGGCCCGGGCGCAGGCCGCCCCCCCACCGGCGGCACAGGGTCCCGTTGCGCTGCCCACGGAGACGCTACGCCAGCTCTCCATCCCCTACCCAGACCGGATCCTGGTGGTGCCCGTCGGTCAGTTGGTGAGCGCCGAAATCAACGAGGGCATCACGCGGCTCTTCGTGCTCGAAGAGACCCGCACCGGCGCGCCTCGCCTCCGGAAGCACGTGGTGAGCTACACCCTGGATCAGCTGGAGAGCAACCTGGATCCCAGCGATTTCATGCGGGTCCACCGCTCGGCCTTGATTGGCCTGGAGCATATCCGAGAGCTGATACCCTGGTTCAGCGGCCGGTTCAAGGTGATGCTTGCGGGAGACCATGAGGTCATCGCGAGCCGGGATCGCTCCAAGCTGCTACGGGATCGGCTGATGCTGTGAGCACCGGGGCGCTGGACGGTACACCGAGCCCACACCGGACCCTCAGCTGGACGCGTGGTCGTGGCCTCCAAGACCCGCCGTAGTCGCAGGCGTTCGCCTTAGCATTGACACCGTCTGGGGGGCTAGGCTATACTGTGGCCCGTTCGTTCCCTCAACCCGCGATGCTGTTCGTATGCGTAACGCTACCATTCTCTTCTCTTTACTTGGACTGTGCCTGCTTGTGGCCCCGGCATGGTCTCAGTCCACGGAGCTCGAGCTCAACGTGCCGACCTCCGAGGACTTCATGGCCCCCTACACCAGCGGACTGAGCTCCGGTGCTCGTGACGTGAGCGGCCCGCACGATCTGGACGGTGATGGGCAACTCGAAATCCTCCTCGCCGACTACACCGGCGGCGGCCGCGTGCACGTGATCGAGAACGTGGGCGTCGATACCTGGGAGCTGGCCTACATGACGCCTTGGCTAGACTCCACGGCTACCACCAACAACATCCGCACCATCGCCGGGGGTGACCTGGACGGCGACGGTAACGGCGAAATCGTCTTCCTGTCTGGACGCAACTACTCCGAGACCGGCCCCTACGAGCCGGGCCTCTTCGTCTTCGAATTCAACGGCACCGACTTTGGCACCGAGCCCACTACCATCTACACGTTCGATGTGGACCTACCGGACCGCTGGCGCGCCGAGCAGATGATCATCCAAGACGTCGATGGCGATGGCACCGAAGAGCTCATGTTCGGTAACAACGGCGCCAACAATGACTTCGACAGCTGGTACGTCCTCTCTGTCGGCGGCGACATTGGCAGTGGGTTCGAATTCTTCAACGTCGAAGCCCGTCTGTCCAGCCGCGTCACGGACTATGATCCGGTAGCGCGTGGGGGTGGCAGCCCCTATGCCATCCATCCCGCTGACCTCGATGGCGACGGCACGGTTGAGCTCGCCTTGCACTCGTGGAATAACTTCAACCTCACCACCGGCGACATCACCGGCGCTGACACGTACGTCTTTCCCGGCGAGACGGACGCCAACGGGTTCTTGAATGCGTCCGATGCGGACCATGTCTCGCTCTTCGGTGGGGTTGTGGTGGACATCGATGGCAACGGCGATGACGAGGTCTTCTTCCCGACGTTCCAGACCAATAGCGTGACCCTGCTCAACTACGAGGAGGGCGAGGATCCGCTGCAGATCACGCCGGACAACGTTGTTCTGGGCCTGGCCCCGACACTCACCAGCCTGGGCCTGACCGCAGGCGACATTGATGGCGATGGCCAGATCGAGCTCATCGGGAGTGGTCCCTCCTACTCGGCCGGCAGCCAGGGAGCGCCCACGCAGTACGTGCGGGTGACCGAGTTCTTGGGCGGTGACCCCGAAGACCCGGCCAACTACTCGGAGGTGGAGTCGCTGGACATCACCCAGCCGTACGACACCACGGCCACCACCTTCAACCTGATCCGGCAGGACTCCGCCGGCGTCATGACGGAGTTCCTCGAGAACCCCACACAGGGGCCCGTCTTCGTGTCCAAGTTGGCCTATCTCGGGGATCCGGACAACGACGGCCAAAACGAGGTGGCCCTGGCGTTCCAGGGCGTGGATGACTCTACGTTTGTGATCCAGTCCACCTACAGCCCGTCCGACTCCGCCTTCGTGCGCGAGACCGTGGAATCCCGTGTGAACGAGAACCGTGTCTACCTGCGGGTCATCTCGGGAGATGGCACTTCGGTGTCTGTGCAGGACGAGCGCATCATCTTGCCGTCTGACTACAAACTGTCCGGCAACTACCCGAACCCGTTCAACCCGACCACCTCGTTTGACTTCACGCTGCCCATCGACAAGGCGGTCAGCGTGCGGGTCTACGACGTGACCGGGCGCCTCGTGAAAACCCTGATCGACGGTCAGCGCTACGCTGCCGGCACGCACCAGGTCACGTGGGACGGCACCAACAATGCAGGCGCCACCGTGGCCAGTGGCACCTACCTGTACAGCTTGGAATGGGGCAGCTTCCGCCAAAGCCGCTCCATGGTGCTCATCAAGTAACGGCACCTCCATTCAACGGCCTACCGCAGAGGGAGGGACTTGCATTAGTCCCTCCCTCTGCTGTTTTTACAACTTCACCTCTCTGTTACTTCTCCGCTCGTTCCCCTCCTTAGCATGTCTCACTGAGACAGGAGCTTCTGCATGCGTCGTACGCTACCAGGTCGACTTTTCGTTTGCACCCTTCTCGTTGGTCTGATGACGGGCCTCTCAGCCGCCCCCGCCGTGGCCCAGTATGTGCCGGGCTCGGACCTGACCGTCTCCTGGACCCTCGATCCACGTGATTTCCCGGACCTCTTCCCCCGAGGCCCCGCCTTCGGCGCCCGCAGCGTCCAAGCCGGGATGGACCTGGACGGGGACGGTCTCAAGGAAATTCTCTTCACCACCGACGAAACCCTAGCGCCTGAAGGCCCTGACCCCGGCGTCCTGGATGTCTACCTCTACGAAGCCACCGCCGACAACACGTATGAGTACGTGTGGCACTACTCGCACATCCCCTCCAACTCCCTCCCCGCACTCGGCCATGGCGACATCGATGGGGATGGCCTCAACGAGATCTACTTCGGCGTGCCCACCATCAATGACGATGCCGAAGACCTCTTTGTGTTTGAGCAAGACGACTCCGGCGTCTTCCCGGATGAGCCGACGGCCGTCTGGGGCTATGACCGGGAGGGCAGCGCCGATTTCCGGCCGGCTGGCTTCCAAATCGTGGACGTGGACAACGACGGCACGCAGGAGCTCCTGACGGTGTCTCGCCGGAGCGGGGCTCGCGAGCTCGTGGTGGCCACCGTCAACGGCGACCTCAACGCCTTCGCCACCTTCAGCATCGAGTTCGAAGCCGGGGAAGCCATCTTGGGCGGCGGCGGCGTCTACGACGTGGACGTGGCTGACTTCGACGGCGACGGCCTCAACGAGATCTGGGTCAACACGTGGGACAACTTCAGCATGGCAGTCTGGGAAGCCACCGGGGCCGACACCTACGAGCTACAGGCTGAGCTTAACGGCGTCAACCCCGTGGACGACCCCGGCGGGTTCAACTCGCATGATATGCTGTTCGACGACGTGGACGGCGACGGCAGCCTGGAGCTGTTTTATCCGATGACCGATGGCAACCTGTATTTCTTGGACAGCCTGGACGACGTGTCCACCCTGACGTTCGAGAGCTTCACCACCATCGGCATGTTCGATGCCACCGGCAGTGCGCGCGGAGGCGCCATGGGCGACATCGATGGCGACGGCAACGTGGACATCGTGGCCTCGCACGGCACCGCCGAAATCGTCTCCCGCATCGAGTACAATGGCACCGGCAGCTACGCCGATTCGACGAGCTACACCTGGAGCTCCCTGCTCGAGAGCGTGGGCGAGCCGTTGGACCGCTACTACCCGATGACCGTCACCGATGACCTCGATGGGGATGGCCTCAACGAAGTCGTGCTGACCAACTTGTTCGCCTCGTCTCCCGGGCAACCGATGATCATCGTGGTCGAGGCCCAAGCTGAGGCGACGTCCACAGACGATGTAGCCGAGCTCCCGGGCGCCTATATCTTGCGCCAGAACTATCCCAACCCGTTCAACCCCAGCACGTCCATCTCCTACGTGTTGCCCCAGGCCGACGTGGTCTCGGTGCGGGTCTACAACGTGATGGGCCAGCTCGTGCGCACGTTGGTTGACGGCCAGGCTTCGTCGCCAGGCAGCTACGAGGTCCAGTGGAACGGTCGCAACGACGCCGGGCAGCTCGTGAGCAGCGGCGTCTACCTGTATGCGCTGGAGACGTCACAGCAGCGGCAGACGCGCCGCATGACCCTCCTCAAATAGCG
Organism: Bacteroidota bacterium; assembly: GCA_038747425.1. Classification (GTDB taxonomy): domain Bacteria; phylum Bacteroidota; class Rhodothermia; order Rhodothermales; family JBCDJV01; genus JBCDJV01. The sequence continues at coordinate 63,812 of JBCDJV010000006.1, read as the reverse complement.
GACGTGGGTGTCTGAGCGTGAGCCGACAGGCCGCCTGCCCTCGCGCTCAGACGCCCCCCTTTTCTTTCGCTACCAGCCACTGGGCATCTCTATTGGGACCCTTTCCCAATCTCGTTTTGCGTATCCTGAGGCTTCTTGAAGGCTTCCGCCGTGGATCCGCTCCCTCCACCATGATCCGTCCCATGTCGAGACCAATGACCGGGGCCCTCATAGGGCTCTTCGCGTGCTTTTTTCTGCTGCCCGACGCCCTGTTCGCCCAAGGCAAGATTGCAGGCCGCGTGACCGATGCCGGCAACGGCGACCCCTTGATCGGGGTCAACGTGATCCTCACGGAGACCGAGCAAGGGACCGTGACCGATCTGGATGGCAACTACATCCTGGTCAACGTGCGGCCGGGTACGTACACGCTTCAATTCTCCTACATCGGGTTCCAGCCGCAGCGCATCGAGGGGATCCAGGTGATCACCGGGCAAACCACGCGGTACGACGTGGACCTGCGCGAGGCCGTGATCGAAGGCCAGGAGGTGGTGGTCCAGGCCGAGCGCCCGCTGGTGCAGAAAGACCTGACCGCCTCCAAGCAAACCGTGATCGCGGAGGAGATCGAGTCACTGCCGGTGGAAAGCTTCACGGACATACTCACGGCCCAGGCGGGCGTCACAACGGGCGCTGACGGGTCTATCCACATCCGGGGCGGACGCAACAACGAGATCGCCTACCTGGTGGACGGCATGTCCGTGGGCAACCCGTTCAACACCAACGGCCTCGCCACCGAGGTAGCCCGCGATGCCATCCAGGAACTGACCGTCATCTCAGGCGCCTTCAACGCCGAGTATGGCAAAGCGATGTCCGGTATCGTGAACCTCGTCACCAAGGAAGGGGGCGACCGGATGGAGGGCTCGCTGAGCGCCTATGGCGGCGACACGTTCACGGCCCACAGCGATATCTTTGGCACACCCAGCAGCCGGAGCCTGAATGTATTCACGCTGGAAGGCTCGCTGAGTGGCCCGGTGCCGGTGTTTCGGAACGTCAAGTTTTTCCTGTCGGGCCGCTACGACGAGGACGATGGACACATCTTCGGCACCCGCCTCTTCGCCCCCTCGGATTCGGCCAACTTCAACGCAGACCCGTGGTACTACGAGATCCAGGGCCGGCCGTACCAGGACTACCAAGACCAGACGGTAGTCAACGAGGACGGCACCACGACGGTCATCCCTGGCCTCCCTCTCCCCACCGAGAGCGTGGCCATGAACCCACGCAACAGCTACAACATTCTGGGCAAGCTGACGTGGCGGCCCTTCCCCGGAGCCAAGATCGAGTACTCGCACCTGCGCGACGGCGCTGAGCGCACGCCGTTCAGCTTCTCCTACCGCCTCAATCCAGACGGAGTGCGCACCGTCCGAGACCGGAGCTACAACCATAGCGTCCACTGGACCCACACGCTGGACGACCGCTCGTTCTACACGCTGCGCCTCTCCTACGCCAACAACGCCTATCGGGAGTTTCTGTACCGGGACCCTACGGACCCTCGGTACGTGGTGGACCGCGCGGGCATCGGCAACGGCAACCTGAACGGCTTCCCCGGCACCAACTTCTTGATGGGCGGCAACCAGAAGACGCACATCTACGAGGATGCGCGCTCGTTCCGGGCCAAGCTCGATGCCACCCGCCAGTTTGGGGTGATCCACGAGGCCAAGGCGGGGATTGAGCTCAACCTGCACAGCCTGGACCGTGAGAACTTCGCCGTGCTCTTCGACGGCAACCGCTTCCGTGAGCCCACCCTGCCGCCCATCGACTCGCCTTCGCGCGACGTCTACACCAACCAGAACGTCACGGAGCTGAGCGCCTACCTGCAGGACAAGCTGGAATTCGATGACTTCATCATCAACGCCGGCCTTCGCTTCGAGTACTTCCAGCCAAACGGCGTCTTCTTCCCCGACCTGCTGGACCCCTTCGGCGAGCGCCAAGCGGCCGAGACGAGCACCCTGCTCCTCCCACGCCTGGGCGTCTCTTTCCCGATCACCGAGCGTGGCATTATCCACTTCTCGTACGGACACTTCGCCCAGATGCCACGGCTGCGCAATCTGTACATCAATCCGGAGTTCGAATTCCCACGCGGGTCTGTTCCTCTCTTCGGCAACAGCAACATGCGCCCAGAGCGGACGGTGCAGTACGAGATGGGCTTGCAGCAGCAGCTGACCGATGTGTTTGCGTTCGACGTCACCGGCTTCTTCAAAGACATCCGAGACTACCTGGCCCAGCAGACGATTCGCTACAGCACCATCGCTGGCGAAGACCAGTACTCCATCTTCCTCAACCGCGACTACGCCAATGTGAAGGGCGTGACGGTGTCCATGACGAAGCGCCGCTCGCAGAACGGGCTCGTCAGCGCCACGGTGGACTACACGTTCCAGATCGCCGAGGGCAACAACACGGACTCGAACGCCTTCTTCTTCAACTCGCTCTCCGGACGGGAGAACGAACTGGAAGTGGTTCCGCTCGACTTCGATCAGCGGCATGTCCTCTCCGGCACGGTCACCATTACGGATGTGGGCAACTGGGGCGCCTCGTTCATTGGGCAGTACGCCACCGGGTACCCCTACTCGCCGCTGATCTTTGACCAGGTGCTGGATCTGCTGCCCAACTCAGAGCGGAAGCCTGCGCAGATCCGTCTGGATGCCAACCTCTACAAAGACTTTGACTTCGGAGGCACGGGGGTGCGGGTCTTCGCCCGTATCTTCAACATCCTGGACCGCCTGAACGAGCGCTTTGTCTTCGACGACACCGGGCGCGCAACCTACTCGCTCGCCGAGCAGCGCAACCTGCATGCGACCTGGGAGCCCTACTATGGCTTCCCCGGGATCTCTACCCTCGACGAATACAACGTCCGCCCCCATTGGTACAGCGCCCCCCGCGAGATCCGCGTCGGCGCCACGTTGTCATTCTAATGACCGCCCGCAGATACATACAGACCCGCCCCGATGGCGCCCGGCCAGACGCCCGCGGCATTCGGTACCGCCCCGACGGCGATCGGCCCCACGCCAACGGCATTCGGTACCGCCGTAGTAGGGACACGATATATCGTGTCCCTACCTTCGGCGGCAACGGGCGGGGCGGTTCGGCGGGCGCGTTATCCTGCGCCGTACCGGTCGAACCACCGCTGGGGGTTGGCGCGGATGTAGCGCCGGATGGCATGCAGCGCGCGTTCGTTGCGGACGATGTGCTCGTAGAAACGAGGCTGCCAGTTCGGGAGGTCGAGGCCTTGGCGCCGGGCGCTCCGCGTGACGGCGGCCTTGTACGTGCCGATGACGACCGACAACGACCCCGCGTGCGACGTCCCGAAGGTGCGCGGCCGGAAGGCACCGCGCGACGTAACCGGACTCGGCTCGATCCACAGCAGGCCATGGATGTGATCCGGCATCACGACAAAGGCGTCCAGGCGGACGTGCGGGTGATGCACCGGGATGGCCTCCCAGCAACCGTCGGCGAGGTAGCCGGTGGGGCTGAGGTGCACCCCGACCCGCGTTACCCGGCCGAACACCGGGCGCCTGGGGCGCAGGCAGCAGGTCACGAAGTACGCCCCGGACGCCCGATAATCGTACTGGGGCAGGCGCTGTGTGCGTCGCATAGGTACTGGCATCTTGACCACGATGCCTCTCAAGACTCTTTAGCAAGGTGAGCCTAACTTTATTGAAGATGCTTCAACGCGTTTTTCTTCTCCTTCTGGTAACCGCCCTCGCTGGCCTTCCCACCCAGGCCCAGTCCATTCAGGACGGGCGGCAGCGTGATTGGTCCGAGGCCGAGGTCCAGCGCTGGCTCGACGCGCAAAGCCGCCAGCGCCTGAGCGGGGGTGTGCTCGACGATGAGTGCCCGGACTTCACCAACCGCCGCGATGCCATCCTGAATGGCAACCGCATCACGACCCAGATTTTCAACTTTGGCTCCGTGTCGGCGCCCGGCAACACGATCACGAATGTGGTCTGGAATGGCCTCGGGTACGGCTATGAGTTTGGGCCGTTTGTGGCCGCCGAGGTGGTGGATACCTACCGCGAGGAAGGCCGCCTGCGTGACCCGCAGAGCGTGCCGCGCGTCGACGAAAACGGCAACGTGGTGCTGAATGCCCAAGGCGACACCACCTGGGTCATGCGCATCGTGTCTGATGGCCTGGTCTCCAACGGCGGCGAGGTCTCGCCGGATGGGTCGACGTTCTGGGGCTGGCAGCCCATCCCCTGTACCCTGCCGGTAGGCGGCCTCTTCGACGGTCTCCAGGTGGTCGAGCCCACCTCCAGCCGCATCCCCACCAGCGACGCGCCCGACGCCAACCTGGATGGCAAGCCCGACTCCTGGCCGGAGTCCTGGTACAACGACAACTTGGAGCGCTTTGTGTGGCCCGGTGCCCTCCAACAGGGGGCGTCCAATGCCGACAAAGAGGCGCTCTACTTCATGAACGACTACGCCAACCAGGAATTCGGCTACTTCCCCTTCTGGCCAGACACCACCCGCAAGGGCCTAGGGTTGGAGATCGAGACGCGCCTCTACCAGTGGGCCAACCCCCTGGCTGAGGATGCGATCTTCCTCATCTACAAGATCACCAACAAGAGTGACCGCGATCTCGAAAACGTCATCTTCGGGATGTGGGGCGACCCGCACGTGGGCGGTCCGCGCAACTGGTTCGATGACCTCGCCTTCTTCGATCGCGACCTCAACATGGTCTTTGCGTTCGACTCCGATGGCATCTCGGACATCGCCGGCCGAGAGCCAGGCTATTTTGGGTACATCTTCCTGGAGAGCCCCGGCATTGGCAACGAAGTCATCAATGGCCAGGCCTTCCCCGGCGATGGCATCGACAATGACGGCGATGGGTTGGTCGACGAATCGTGGACTGACGGCATCGACAATGATGGCGACTGGAATCCGGAGCGCGACGACGTGGGGATCGACGGTATCCCCGGCACCGGCGATGAGGGCGAAGACGACGGCCTGCCCACCGCGGGCGACCCGTTCGATATCACCAAGCCCGGGGAGCCGAACTTCGAGTTCACGGACATCGACGAGTCCGACCAGATCGGGCTGACCTCCTTTGCGTCGCCGCCCTTCGCAGGCAACCGCGTATCCAACGATGAGCGCGTGTGGGACTTCGTACAGCCCGGTCGCTTCGACGATATTCCGTCTGAGCCCGGAGATTATGTCTTCCTGTATGGCTCCGGCCCCATCTCGCTGCGCGCGGGCGAGACCAAGCGCTTCTCTATCGCCTTGATCTTGGGGGAAAACTTTGAGGATCTGGTGCTCAACGCCGAGACAGTGCAGCAGATCTACGACGTAGGCTACCGGTTTGCGAAGCCGCCTGAGAAGCCCATCGTCCGCGCCGTGCCTGGCGACGGCCAGGTAACACTGTATTGGGATGACCGCGCCGAAGCATCCGTGGATCCGCTCTCCAATGAGCGTGACTTCGAGGGCTACGTCATCTACCGCTCCACAGACCCCTTGTTCAGTGATCAGCAAACGATCACGGACATCAACGGGTCTAGCTTCCTCTTCGCCCCGCATACCAATAGCGTGGGCGTCGAGGCTAAGTTCGACCTCAAGAACGGAATCACCGGCCCCTCGTCAGTGCCCTTCCCACGGCGCGGCGTCGCATATGACCTGGGCGATGACACCGGCCTGTTCCATAGCTACGTGGACTCCAACAACGTGGTCAATGGGCAGACCTACTTCTACACGGTGGTCGCCTACGACCGTGGCTTCACCGAGGCCAGCGAGTTGGGCGCAGGAGGCATCCCCCCCAGCGAAACCTCGAAGACCATCACCTACGACCCCACCACGGACTCGTATATCTTTGACGTGAACACGGTCCGCGTCATCCCTGGTCCTCGCACGGCGGGCTATGTGCCGCCCAGCGTGGAAGCCGCCGGTGGCGTGCAGCGCGTCTCCGGGAATGGAACGGGACCGATCGACATCCGCATCGTCGATGAGCTAGCCGTTCCTGACGAAGGCCAGTTCGTCATCGACTTCCGTGAGGAGGACGGTCAGCTGGTCTACGACGTCATCAACGATGTGCCTCAGGAGGTAATCGTGGCGGCCAGCCTCGGGAAGTCCGCTCAGCTTGGGTTCCGTAATATCCTTCCCGGTTCGTTCGAGCTCCGCACAAGCAACGGCACCACCCTGGCTGAAGGGACGAACTACACCCTCAATCCTGAGCTCGGCACCGTGATCGTCACAACGGGGGCCAATGAAGACGACCCGCTCACGGCGGTCTTTAAGTACCGGCCAGTGGCGTCCAGCCCGCGGCTGGCGGGCGAAGAGGGCAACCTGGTGTTCGATGGCCTGGACCTCTTCGTGACGGATGAACCCCTCGAAGTGGACCAGGGGCAGACGGGGTGGACCACCGGTGGCCGTAGCACGCTCTTCGAGGTCCTACCGGCTACGGCAGGCCCCGGACGCCTCCCCCAGCCTAGCGATTACGAAATTCGCTTCGGTGAGCCCTCCACGAGCGTGAGCACCAACCTCGAGCTTCCGTTCACCATCTACAATCTGACCCAGGCCAACCAACCCATCCAAGCCTTCGTCCCGGATGTCAACCGGAACGGCTCGTGGGATGTGAATGAGCAGATCATCTTCATTGAGGATCTACCGACCCGGTCTCAGACCGCCACGTGGGAAGTGCGCTTCTCTGAAGCGACGCCCCAAGACGGTGACATCTTCTACGTGGCCACCCGCAAGCCCTTCGGCGAGAGCGATCAGCTGCTCTTCCGCACGCAAGGGGCCCGCAGCGACCCCGAGCAGGTGGCGGAGAACCTGGATGAGATCTACGTGGTGCCCAACCCTTATGTGGCCACCAACGAGATTGAGCCGCGCAACCCGTTCTCGAACACCGAACGCGGCGACCGACGCCTCTACTTCGCCAACTTGCCGCCGCAGTGCACCATCCGCATCTACAGCCTGGCCGGTGAGCTGGTCGATACCATCGAGCACAATGAGGGGATCGAAAATGGACGCGCCTTCTGGGACCTTCGCACCAAGGACAACATGAACATCGCGTACGGCCTCTACATCTACCATGTGGATTCGCCCGAAGGCACCCACATCGGCAAATTTGCCGTCATCAAGTAGCGATCGAACACAGACGAACCGACGCCATCATGCTACAGCGCTTCTTCCTCCTCTGTGCCGTTTCGATCGGGCTCGCCGCATGGCCCATCTCCACGGCCCAGGCCCAATCGGTCAACCCGGACCAAGGCACCATCACCAAGACCGGGACCACCGCCGCTCAGTTCTTGAAGCTGGGCGTGGGCGCTCGGCCTGTGGCCCTGGGCGGCGCCTTTGTGGCCGAGGCCAATGACCTCTCGGCCATGTACTGGAACCCAGCGGGCCTGGGCCTCCTGCGCGGCACCGCGGTCCAGTTCAACTACACACAATACCTGGCCGACATCACCTACAACTATGCGGCCTTTGGGATCAATCTCGGGGCACTCGGCACCTTGGGCTTCTCCCTGACGCTGCTTGACTCGGGCGAGATGGACGTCCGGACGACCCGGCAGCCCGACGGCACCGGCGAGCGGTTCTCGGTGCAGAACCTGGCCATGCAGGTGACTTATGGCCGCATGCTGACAGACCGGTTCTCCATCGGGGGGTCGGCTAAGTTCATCCGCGAGTCGATCTGGCACAGCGCAGCCACGGCCGTGGCCGTGGATATCGGCACGCTGTTCAGAACCCCGGTGGAACGGCTGCGCCTGGGCGCCAGCATCTCCAACTTCGGCTCCAAGATGCAGATGGGCGGGCGAGACAACCTCTTCAGCCAGGACCCCTCTCGGGACGAGCAGGGCAATGTGGAGATCGTCAATGCCCAGTACCAGACGGAGCGCCATGCCTTGCCGCTCATGTTCCGCGTAGGCCTCGCTTGGGATGCCATCAGCACGGCCGAGCACCGCTTCGTAGCCATGACGGACGCGACGAACCCCAATGACAACACGCAGTATGTCAACCTCGGTGCCGAATACACCTTCCGCGACCTCATCTCCTTCCGCGCGGGCTACCGAAACCTGTACGAGCAAGACGGCGAACAAGGGCTCACCCTGGGCGCCGGCCTCAACGTGCGCATCGACCGCAGCCTGCGGGCTCGCGTGGACTATGCCTACGCCGAGTTTGGCCGCCTGGAGCAAACCCATTGGTTCACCCTGGACCTCGGCTTCTAGATGGCCTGTGGGTCTGGGAACCTACGTGTTCGAGCGTCCATAGCCGACAATGCTCGTCCTATCTCACCTCGCTCACACCCTCTTCTATGGCCCGCCGCCTCTGCTCTGTTCTCTGCCTCCTGCTCTTCGCTAGCGCTGCGACCGCCTGGGGGCAGTCTGTGGATGATGTCGTGGACGAGGCTGTGGCCCTGGAGATCACGGGATCTAGCTTTCAGGGAGCGGCACGTACCGTGACCTTGCGTGCCCAGGGGGCGCAGCGCACCTACAACGGGGTGGCCCTGCATGGCATCGTGCGAGGCTCCGCCGAGGACGTGACAGGCGAGGTGCGCTTCGCGACGGATGACGGCTGGGGGGCTTGGCATCCCCTCTACATCGTGCCCTCCTTTACCGATGGCTTCTTCATGGCGGCCTACCGGGGGGCCGATCTCTACAAAGGGCAGCCGTTCGAGGTGCGTATTGTCGTCCCGGATGGCGCGCCGCTAGAGGGCCTCCGCGCAGGCGTTTTTCGCTGGTGGCCCGAGGCCGCCCTGTTGCCGCCCCGGGGTGAGGAGGACCAACGGTTCTTCGAGGACAATGACCTGATCGTGCCCCCGCCCCTCGTTACCCGATCAGCCTGGGGCGCCTCGTCCTTCCGCGGATCGCCTATCCGCCTGGCCCGGCCCTCCTACGACTTCCTGACCGTGCATCACGCAGCGGGCTTCAGTGCCACCACCCTGGAGGACGGCAAGGAACAGGTGAAACGCATTCAGGACTTCCACCAGAATGGACGCGGCTGGAGCGACATCGGGTACCACTTCGTGATCGACAAGGGCGGCAACGTCTTTCAGGGCCGCCCCTTCCTGAATGGGAATGTGACGCTGGAGAGCGGCCCGGTCTTGGTTCAAGGGGCCCATGCCGGGGGCGCCAACACCGGTAATATTGGCATCTGCTTGCTCGGCTGCTTCCACCCCCCGGAGGGCGGCTCCTGCCGCGACGAAATCACCCCCGAGGCGCGGGCTTCCCTTGAGGTGCTGCTCGCGTTCCTCTCGGAGACGTATGGCGTAGCGCCGAGGCAGCTTCGAGGCCACCGGGACTTCGGAAGCACCGCCTGCCCCGGCGATAACAACTACGAACTCCTCGACGAATTTCAGGAGGCGATGACAGAGCTGCTCCTCGTGGGCAACCAGCCGATTGGACAGGCCACCGTCATCGCGGAGGTAGACCCCGACGGGGTGGTAGCCATTTCGTGGGACTTCGTGGAGGTGAGCGATATCGTCTCGTACCGGGTGGTGCGCGTCTTTGGCCCCCAAGAGAAGGTGATCTTCGAAGGCACCACCGTCGAGTCCCTGAGCATCGCGGATGCCAACACCGTAGGCCCTGGCGAGGTGACCTACCGGCTGTTTGGGATCAGCAGCACCGGTCGCGAGCAGCTGCTGGCCACCACCGTTGTGGAGATCGAGTTTCCCACCCAGAGCGTCCTCACCGAGACCTTCCCGAACCCGTTTCAGGACCAGACCACGATCCGGTATTACCTGGACGACGACGGGTTCGTGCTCCTTCGGCTCTACGATACCACGGGCCGTGAAATTACGACCTTGGCCGACGGGTTCGTGGAGGGGCGGCGGTGGTACGCTCATGCCTTCAACGCCGAGGGCCTCGCACCTGGCGTCTACTTTGCGCGGCTGACGGTGGAGGGCTTCGCTGGGATCACGCTGGATGAAACCCAAACGTTAGTTCTGGTGCGGTAGGCGGCCTGCAAGCGCGGCCTCAGCCGCCGAAGAGCCGAAAGCGGAGCCATTCCCAGAAGCCCTCCTCCTGGCCCCGGCGCTCCCAGTACACCTCCGGGTTCTCGCTGTCGAACTGGAGCCAGTCCTCATATTGAGGCCGCGTCATCAGGCCCACCGGCCCTTCGAAGATCCCGCCGTCGATGAGTCCGTCATACACCCGCACGGCGATTACATTGTCGCCTTGGCCGGGGGGCCGCAGCATGGATGTGGGAACCGCATAGGCCCGCGTCATCTGCCACTCGTCTCCTTGCACGCGAGCCTCCTTGATATCGCCCGTGGCCCCAATCCGGATCCCATTCAGGAAGGTTTCGTCGAGGTCGTCCACTTTGCCCATGACGAAAAGGAGGGAGTCCTCTTTCGGAACCGAGGGCGTGGGAAAGCGAATTCGGTACCAGGCATAGCCGTCATAGCCCTCCCACTGCTGCTGGCCTTCCCACGGCATGGGGACCTGGAGCGACGTCCAGGCTTCGTCCACGATCTCGGGGAGAGCCCAGGCGCCGTCATCGCCTTGCTTGGCTTTCCAGACACCCGCCAAGTTGAGCAGCATGGACGGAGCCCACGTGTCTTCGTACAGTCCGATGCGAGGCCCTTCCACGATTCCTCCCTCCAGGTGGTCATCATACACTCGCACGGCCACCACGTTGCGTTCACCAAATCGCAGCACGTGGGCCGGGACAGGGTATTCGCGAAAGATGTGGTAGGCCGTCTTGTGCGTGGGCGTTGCTTGCCCACACTGACCGATGAGGATGCCGTTCACATAGACCTCATCGACGTCGTCGATCCGGCCCAGGTGGAGCGCCAAGGAGACCGTCTCTGCCATGGCATCCACGAAGAAGGTCCGGCGATACCACGCATAGCCGTCGTAGCCATAGAACCCTTCATCTTCCCAGCGGGCCGGCACCTTGATGGTCTCCCACTGGCTGTCATCGTGCTCCACCGAGGCCCAGGCGGGATCATCGCCCAGGGCAATGCGCCACTTGCCCCGCAGATTCACCCACTCCACCCACCGATCTTTCGCAGACGATCGCTCAGCCGACGGCGCCTGGGCAGACCACAGCGTGGCGGCGCCTCCGAGCGTCAAGCTGATCAGAAAGAGCGTGCGAATCATAGCGTTCGGCGAAATACGCGGCCGGGGCCAGCGTGGATCACACCACCAGCTTGTAGCCGATGCCGTGGGCGGTGAGCAGGTGGCGAGGCTGGCGGGGATCCGTCTCGATCTTTTGACGCAGCTTCAGGATGAAGTTATCCACGGTGCGCGTTGTGGGGTTTGTCTCATACCCCCACACGTGCTGGAGCAGCTCTTCACGGCTTACGGGATGCCGGGCACGCGCGTTCATGTACCGCAGCACTTCCAGCTCGAGATGCGTCAGCGAGACCAACGCCTCGCCGTCGTAGGCCTCGTGGGCTTCAAAGTCGATGCGCAGCCGGCCGATGCGGACAAAGTCGTCTTTGACCCCCTCAGGGCCACGGCGTCGCAGCGCCGCCTTGACCCGGGCCAGCAGCTCGCGGAGACTGAACGGCTTCGTGACATAATCGTCGGCGCCCAGTTCGAGCCCCAGCACCTTGTCCATCTCTTGCCCTTTGGCGGTCAGCATGATGACCGGCACGTGCATACCCTCAGCTCTCATGGTGCGGCACACGTCAAAGCCCGATAGGTGCGGCAGCATGACATCGAGCAGAACGAGATCGTAGGCGTTGGCGCGTAGCCGCTCGAGCCCATCCCGTCCATCGCCAGCTACGTCTACGTCGTAGCCCTCGAACATCAGGTTGTCCCGGAGCCCTTGTTGCATGTGGGGCTCATCTTCTACGACCAGGATACGCGGGTTCATGGGGCAGCGGATGATGGGTGAGGGGAATGGAGAGCCGGTTGATCGACCACGGGAAACCACAACCGAAAGCGGCTCCCTACGCCTTCTGTACTGTCCAGGGTGACACGGCCACGGTGAGCGTGCATGATGTGGCGGAGGAGTGCCAAACCCAAACCCGTGCCTTTGGTGTCGTGCACGAGGGCGGAGGAGACGCGCACAAATTTGTCGAAGATGCGCTTCTGGTCGGCTTCAGCGATGCCCAGGCCGTGATCCTCCACTTCCACGTACACTTCGTGCTCTTCCTGGCCGGTCCGGACGCCCAGGTACTGAGCCTTCGGACTGTACTTGACGGCATTGTCAATGAGGTTGATCAGTGCTTCGGCCAAGGCTTCGGTATCGCCCTGGATGGGCGCCAGGCCGGGTGTGAGCTCCACGTGTACCGAGAAGCCCTTGGAGTCCAGATGGTAGGCATAGACGTCCAGGACCTCCGTGACCACCTCATTGAGCTGTATCGGGGCCTGCTGGTAGGTCTTCTCGCCAGCTTCCATGCGCGAGAAGTCCAGGATGGTGTTCACCAGGCGCGTCAAGCGATCCGTCTCTTGGCCGATGATGCGATAGTAGTCTTGCCGCCGCTCTTCGGTAGGCACCCGACCTAGCTCCAACGTTTCAGCAAACATGCGGATGAGCGCCAGCGGCGTCCGCAGCTCATGCGAAACGTTGGACACAAAGTCAGACTTCATGCGGGAGAGCTCCATCTCGCGGCGCACCGTGCCGTAGAGCACACCCGCTACGGCCAGCAAGGCCAAGGCGATGACACCGATCACGGTCAAGCGTTGTGTAAGGCGGTCTTCCACCAGCGCCTCAACGGTACCGGCGGCCAAGCGGATGCCCAGGGTGTACCCTTCCAAGAACCAGATATCACGTAGCTGTTTGACATCGTCGAAGACCAACGGGCTCGTGGCATACAACGGGTCTTCTTGCCCGTCAGCAAAGATACCTATGTGAAACTGATCCCTAGAAACCTCTTCAATTTTAGGTACGAATACAGATCCAATAAAGGCCTCTGGGTCTACGACCAGACCTACGAAGTCGATGCCATCGGGTGTTCGAGGGGTGGCAAAAAAGAGCGCAGGATGCGCCTCGGTGTCTTCCGTCCAGCGGATAGGCTCGATGGGCCAGTAGCCGAGGGTGGCAAACTTGGTCAGCTCGTCCAACCTAGCTTGATCCAGCACGTCTACGGGGCGCTCCGTCTCCGCGTCCACGCCCAGGTAACGGAGGGAACGCCTGGAACGGCTGTAGAGGAGCAGGGCTTCTACCGATTGCGAGGACGTCAAGAAAGCGCGCAGCGTGCTGGTGCGCATCTCTTGCCGCATAGCCTCGTTAGCCGTGGGCGGCAGCGGCTCCGCCAGGGTACGGCGTATGGACGTGCTCCAACTGTCCGTCACGTTATACGCATGCTGATCAGCGGCATAGAGCAGGCCGTCGAGCTGCTGGTCGTAGATCGCCTCAATGAGGGCCTCCTGACTCCCTGCGGACTGCATTTCAAGCCCTACGGAGATGAGGATGGGCAGCGCGACGAGCCCGATGAGCAGGCCCAGAATTTTGTGACGGGTAGTCATACTGCAGTGCAACCGGCGTAGTGAATGGCTTAAGGTACGACCCATCGTGCGGACGGGTTGTCAAGAGATGTCAACAGGCCAACACGTTCGGGCGCACCCAGACGCCTAGGTCAACCGGTCGCGGCACAGGCAGGGGAGGTGGAAGGCGGAGAAAAGGGCTCGGAAAACGAGGCGACGTAACAGGCGATGGGCAGGGGTGGTGTCTTCGATACAGCCCGGGCGTCACCGGGCGGTTTGAAGGAGCTGCCACCGGGGTCAGGATGGGAGCTGACGCCTGATAATCGTCCAATTTGTGGTAGTGAGTGGTCTTTGTTACGTGACCGTCATACCCGTTCACATGTTTGTTTCTTTTCATCGTTTTCGCATGTACGACCTTTCGTGCGTACAGACTCACCACCCACGCTGCGCGAACACCAAGAGAGCGCAGTACTCATCCTATACCTACAAGAACTAAGGGACTCACTCCCGGGAGGAACTCCGTATGGTCGACAACTTGCCCGATCTAACTATGGGCCAGTATTCCCTGGCCTTCAACATGTTCTCGTTCACGATTGCCTCCATGCTGGCGGCGTTCGTGTTCTTCATCATGGCTCAGTCACGGCTAGCGCCCAAGTATCGGATCTCCATGATGGTGTCGGCCCTGGTGGTTGGCATCGCTGGATACCACTACTGGCGCATCCTGGGTAGCTGGGAAGGCGCTTACACGCTGACGAACGGCATGTACATGGCCTCTGGCCAGCCGTTCAACGACGCCTACCGCTACGTGGACTGGCTGCTGACGGTGCCGCTCCTTGTGGTGGAGCTGGTGCTGGTCATGAACCTCGAGAAGTCGAAGCAGGCTGGCCTGCTCACGAAGCTCATCATCGCCTCGGCTCTCATGATTGCGCTCGGGTACCCGGGTGAGGTCAGCGATGACAACACGACGCGCGCCATCTGGGGCACGCTGAGCTCGATTCCGTTCGCCTACATCCTCGTCGTCCTCTGGGGCGAGCTGGGCAAGGCCATCGAGACACAGCCTGAGCGTCCGCGCGTGCTTCTCAAGAACATCCGCCTGCTGCTGCTCTTCACCTGGGGCTTCTACCCGATCGCTTACATGGGTCCGTTCCTGGGCGTGAGTGGTGCCGGTGCTGAGGTGATCATCCAGGTCGGATACACCATCGCCGACGTGGCGGCCAAGGCCGGATACGGTGTCATGATCTACGCCATCGCCCGCGCCAAGAGCGAGGCCGAAGGTTGGGAGATTGGCTCCACCAAGACGGTCGCCGCTGCTAGCTAAGCGCGAGATCTGCGGATCTGCTCTCTAGCGGATACCCACGGAGGGGGGCTGAAAGGCTCCCCTCCTTTTTTTTGTGGCCTGTGCGCCTCATCTTATACCCAGCCCCTTCAACCGCCGCCTGCTGCTGCTATGTCTTCTGACGCCGCTCCAGTTTCTGTCTTCCGTCTTGCTCTCCGCAACGTGGGCCTTGGCTTCGCCGGCGGAGCCAGCTTTGGCGTCTTCTTTGGCGCCTTCGCCTCCGTCTTTTACAATGGCCCGGACATGTGGGTCGGCATCCAGGAATCGTGGCTCTGGTTTGCCGTCTGTGGCGCTTTCATGGGCGTTGGGCTGACCCTCAATGCCTTGAACCGCTGAGTGGGGCACCGCCCTCACAAGCACGCCCCACCCCTCTACGGTCCACGCGCTGACCCCAGCTTTCTAGCGCGAGCCCTCAGGCTCTGCTGGCACGACCTCCACCACCACGCTGAACGCCTGGTTGGTGGGCGGCAAGCATAGACCTCGCTCATCGTTGCAGATCTGGTAGCGCACCCGCCCCAGGTGCGTCCGACGGCCCGTCTCCGCGTCCCCGCTTACCGCCTGTCTCCACGTGAGGAGCACCCGCCCGGTGTGATAGGCGATCTCTTGCTCAAAGACGCGGTCGAAGGCGACCTGAGGCGTCGTCTCGATTAATTGGTCAGGTTCAGCGGCCATCTCCGGGTCCCCCACCTGCACACTCAAGGCAATCACCGGCGCGGGCGCTGTTGTCGCATAGAGCTTCCACGGCGCGTCAATGCGGGCGTGCAAGGCCACCGTGTAGGCCTCGCCAGCCTGGACAGGAACGGCTGGGCCC
This sequence comes from Bacteroidota bacterium, assembly GCA_038747425.1. Taxonomy (GTDB): domain Bacteria; phylum Bacteroidota; class Rhodothermia; order Rhodothermales; family JBCDJV01; genus JBCDJV01. The sequence goes on along the minus strand of JBCDJV010000006.1, from coordinate 48,325 downwards.
ACGGCGGTCCACGTGACCAGGTCTTCGCTCCGATCCATCGCCCCGAAGGGGCCCTCCTGGGCGTGCGCCACGGAGCTTCCAACCAGCAGCAGGAACACCAGTACGGGGAGGACACGAGCGTAGATAGGCATGGAGGTCGCAGTTCTGGTGAGGCTGGGCCGCTGCTCGCGCTGGTACATAGCGGACCCAGGTAAGGTACAGCATCCCCGCCACACTCGTCGTACCTGAATGCAAAACGGCTCCTTCCCATCGGAAAGGAGCCGTTCGAGAACAAGAGGACGGACCGGGGTCCTAGAGGTCCACGTCTTCCTCAACTTCGGGCTCAACGCGCACCTTAACCTGGCCCCGCACCTTGGAGTGCAGCTTCACGCTGGCGGTGTAGACTCCAATCATGCGGATGTCTTCGTCGATCGTCACGTTGCGACGGTCGATCATGTAGCCTTTCTGGACGAGCTGATCGGCCACCTGCGTGGGCGTGACGGTTCCGAAGATGCGATTCTCTTCCCCGACTTTGGCGTGCACGACGACTTCGACGGCCGCCAGCTCTTTGGCCAGAGCCTCGGCGTCTTCGCGAGCTTTCTCGAGTTTGCGGGCTCGCTGGCGCAGCTCTTCTTGCCGTGCCTTGACGGTACCCTTCGTGGCGATGCGGGCGAAGCCCTGGGGGATCAGGTAATTGCGGCCGTAGCCGTCTTTCACATCAACGATTTCCCCTTCGTCGCCGAGGTTCTCGACCTCTTTGAGTAGAATGATTTTCATCAGATAAAGCGTTGGGCGGGCGCCAGCTCGGGGCCCGCACGGTTCAACAGACAAGCGAGAGCGCCTGGGACCTACTTGACGGCGTCAGCCACGAAGGGCAGCAGCGCCACGTGGCGGGCGCGCTTGATGGCGCGGGTAAGCTGGCGCTGAAACTTGGCCGAGACGCCGGTGATGCGGCGCGGCAGCAGCTTCCCCTGCTCGTTGATGAACCGCTCTAGCAGTTCGGTGTCTTTGTAATCGATGTAGTCGACGTTCGACGTATCGTAACGGTCTTCTTGCTTGGCCATAACGGTCGGAAAAGTCTGCGGGGCCAGAGGCGAGCGTGGACGCATCCCTCCGAGACCACCGGGTTCTACTTACTCACTCTCGGCGGTGGCGGTGGCGGTAGCGGCGGCCTCTTCGGCGCGGCGCTTCTTGGTGCGCTCGTAGTGCCGCACCATCTTGGTGTCCATCCGCAGCGTGAGGTACCGGAGGATCTCGTCGCTGATCTGGAGCGAGCGCTCCAGCTTCGGAATCATGTCGCCCGGCGCCGTGAAGTAGACGTTCACGTAAAAGCCGTTGCGCTTCTTGTTGATCGGGTAGGCCAAGCGGCGATTCCCGATACGATCCGTGTCGGTGATCGAACCACCGTTGGATTCGATGTACTTGTGGACGCGGTCAATGACGGATTGCGTTTGGTCGTCACTCAACGTCGCGTTCACCACGTACAACATCTCGTACTGGTATGCGTCAGACATAGTAGTTCCCTCTGGAACGATGTTCGGACTCAGGTGAAGCATCATGCCCACGCCACCATCGGTCCGCATGTAGACCAATAAGGGTGAGCAGGGAGCTCGGTAATATAGGAGCCACCCGTCTTCGTTTCCAACCTTGGCTCGTTATTCACGCAACGGTGACTTCAAGGCAGGGCCCGCGGAATCACCAAGGCGTGAAGTGTAGCGCACCCAGGCGTGACCGCCTCCCACCGATCCACGTGGCAGACGAGGTGCGCCAGCGCCGCCGTCGGGAATCGTACCGAACCGCCGCCCATGAGGGCCTCCACGGTCTCTGACCACCCAGGCTCATGACCCACCAGCATCAGGGTCTCAACCTCATCCGGCATGGACCGCATAACCCGGATCAGATAGGCCGGCGCGGCCAGGTACAGCGCCGGATCGGGTTCGATGGGCACCGTCCAGCCTCCAGCCTGGGCGGCCCGAGCCACGGTGTCTTGGGCGCGGAGGGCTGTAGACGTGAGTACACGGTCAGGCATCGGCCCAACCTGGGCCAGCCAGCGGCCCATCTTGTTGGCCGCCTTGCGGCCTCGCTTGGCCAACGGCCGCTCGTGATCGTTGCCGTAATCGGCCTCCCAATCCGACTTCCCGTGGCGAAACAACAGGACCGTTTTCATCCCCTTCCTCTGTGAACTACCTTGGTGGTGCCTGGCTGCTATTCCCCCTCTCCCCTTTCGTTTCCTCATGGCTGTGCTCGCCGTCTTCAACCCCAAGGGGGGCGTGGGTAAGACCACCACGGCCGTCAACATGGGCTACCATGCGGCCCGCGCCGGGTACCAGACGCTCCTGTGGGACCTGGATCCGCAAGGAGCGAGCACGTTTTACCTGCGCGTCAAACCCAAGGTCAAGGGAGGCGCTCAGCGGCTCCTCACCCAAGCCGGTTCGTGGGAGCGCTCCGTCAAGGAAAGCGACGTTCCCCACCTGGACCTCCTCCCTGCCGACTGGTCCTACCGCCATCTCGACCTGGATCTCAGCGCGCTCAAGAGGCCCGAAAAACGCCTAGCGAAGGCTCTCAAGCCCGCCACCAAAGCCTACGATGTGCTCATCCTGGACTGTCCAGCCACGTTTTCGCTCCTCTCGGACAGTATTGTGCGGGCCGCGGATGCTCTGCTGGTGCCGCTCATCCCCACGCCCCTGTCTCTGCGCACCTGGACGCAGATGAAGCACTACCTGAAGGAGCATGCACGCACGCGCACCCAGGTACTGCCCTTCCTGACGATGATCGATCGCCGCAAACGGATCCACCGGGAGGTGGTGGACACGTATGCCGGGGGCCAAGAGGGCTTCCTCACCACCACCATCCCTTACGCCAGCACCATCGAACGGATGGGCGTGGAACGGGCCCCGCTGGGCACCTACGACCGACGCAGCCGAGCCGCCACGGCCTACCGAGCGCTTTGGCAGGAAGTCGCGGCTCGCCTCTTTTCCGAGTAGGGCGTTGGAGACGGTCTGGCCCGCCATGCACCGCCCCACCTATCAGCCAGCCTCTGATCCCCTCACGCGCTCCACAAACCGGCCGATGCGCTGCACCGCTTCCTCCACCTTCTCCAGAGACGTGGCGTAGGCGCACCGGACGTACCCCGCCCCGCTGGGGCCAAAGGCATCACCGGGCACCACGGCCACGCGTTCCTCTTGCAAGAGTCGCTGGGCGAACTCCTCGGAACTCAGGCCCGTGGAGCGGATGTCTGGAAACGCATAAAAGGCGCCTTCCGGCTCGAACGTGGGGAGGCCAGCCTCCCGCAGGCCATCTACCAGCACCCGGCGCCGGGCGTCGTAGGCCAGGCGCATGGACTCAACCTCCGCCTGACACGCCTGGATGGCCGTGGTGGCCCCGATCTGGCCCATGGTTGGCGCACTCATCACCACATACTGGTGGCACTTGTACAGGGCCTGTAGAATGGGCACCGGGGCACAGGCATACCCGATCCGCCACCCCGTCATGGCGTAGTTCTTGGAGAAGCCGCCTAAGAGGACGGTACGGTCCCGCAAGGCTTCGATGCTGGGCAGGCAGGTGTGCCCCTCGGCGAAGGCGCTGCCGTAGACGAGGCGGTCGTAAATCTCATCGGAGATGACGAGCAGGTCGTGCTTGATCACCACCTTCGCGATCTCTTCCAGCACGGACCGCCGCAGCACGGCCCCGGTGGGGTTGTTCGGATAGGCCAAGAACAGCGCCTTGGTCCGCGGGGTAATGCGCGCCTCAATGTCGGCGGCGGTCACCTGGAAGTCGTGCTCGGCCGAGGTGGGTACATACACCACCTTGCCGCCTGCAAAGACCGCCGTGGGGCCGTAGGAGACGAAGCACGGCTCGGGAATGAGGATCTCATCGCCGGGGTTGAGCAGGGCCAGCATGGTGAGCATCATGGCCTCGCTGACGCCTACGCTCACCAGAATCTCCTGGGCTGGATCGTAGTGCACCCCGTACCGTCCGCTGATATCGGCGGCAATCTCCTCGCGTAGCTCGGCCAAGCCGGCATTGGCGGTGTAGCCCGTCTTGCCGGCGTTCAGCGACTGGATGGCGGCATCGATGATCGGGCGCGGCGAGACAAAGTCCGGCTCGCCGATGCCCAGCGAGATGACGTTGTCCATGGTGGCGGCGATCTCAAAGAAGCGTCGGATCCCACTGGGGGGCACGGACTTGACGCGGTCCGAGAGGCGTTCGTGCAAGCTCAGGGTGGTGGCGGGGGCGTTCATGAGGCGATGCAGGGTGAGAGACGGAAAAAATCAGCGCTGGGCCAGGGCTTCGGGGTTTTCGTAGGCCACGGTGCCGCCCAGGATCGTGTACACGACTTGCGTGTCGAGAATCTGTTCGGCCGGAATCGTGAGGATGTCGTCCGAGAGGACGACAATATCGGCCAGCTTGCCGGGGGTCAGCGAGCCCTTCAGGTCTTCCTCGAAGGCGGCGTAGGCGTTGTTGATGGTGTAGCTCTGCAGGGCCTCTTCCCGGGTGAGGGCTTGGCCGGGATAGAAGGCCTCGCCGGTATTGGTGATGCGCGTCACCGTAGCATAGTAACTCGCCAGGGGATCGATGCGCTCCACCGGCACGTCGGTGCCATTGGTGACCACCGCCCCGGTGTCCCACAGCTCACGCCACATGTAAGCCCCGTATCGGGCGCGCAGATCGCCCAAGCGGACCGGCACCCACGGGCCGTCCGACGTGCTGTGGACCGCTTGCATGGCCGGGATGACGCCCAGCGCCCCGAAGCGCGGGATGTCGTCGGGGTGCAGATGCTGGGCGTGCTCAATGCGCCACCGCTTGTCGCTCGGGCCGCCTTCCAGGGGCAGCGTGCGCTCGAAGAGGTCGAGCACCTCTCGATTGCCGCGGTCGCCGATGGCGTGCACGTTCAGCTGGAAGTCATTGGCGAGCGCCAGGGCCGCCGTCCGTTCGATGACATCCAAGGGCTCGACCACGTGCCCCGTTTCGCCCGGCATGTCTTCGTACGGCTCCAACAGCCAGGCGCCGTGCGCCCCCAGCGCGCCGTCCACGGCACGTTTGATCGAGCGGACCGTCAGGAAGTGGTTGCCGTGTCCCACCATACGGTACTCGGGAAGCTGCGCTTCCAAGTCTTCCAGGCTCTCCCCACGCACCATCACGTACAGCCGCACCGGCAAGGTGCCCTCCTCGGCCATCTGCTTGAGCAAGTCGATCTCATCAAACGGGGTGCCCGCATCCTGGAAGGAGGTCACGCCGTGCGCCAGTGAGGAGGCGCCAGCCAGGGCGGCCCGCTGCCGAAGCTCGGCTTCCAACTCCTCGGGAGACATCTCACTGCGCCATGAGTTGTAGGCGCGGCGCACCAACCCCTGGGCCGTTTCGCGCAGGAGCCCTGTGGGGTTGCCCCCCGCATCGCGCACGATGGCGCCACCGTCTGGGTCGGCCGTCTCTGGGCTCACGCGGCCCAGTTCCATGGCGAGGGCGTTGGCGAACCCTGCATGCCCGCTGGCATGGGTCAGCAGCACGGGGTTGTCCGGCGAGACCTCGCTGAGGCCATGGTGCGTCGGCACGCCATCCACGGTGCCCTCGGGGACCGTCTCCCACTTCTCCTGATGCCACCCGCGCCCGGTGATCCATTCGCCCGGCTCGGCCTCGGCGGCAGCCTCCTCGACCATCGCCACGATCTCGTCCCAGCTGGTGGCGGCGGCTAGATCGAGGATCATCTGGCTCTGCCCGTAGCCGAGAAAATGGCCGTGCCCCTCGATGAGGCCGGGAATAGCCAAGCGGCCGTCCAGGTTGATGACCTGGGTGCTGGGGCCCGCGAGTGCCATCACCTCAGCTTCTGTGCCTACGGCCAGAATCCGATCGCCCTGTACGGCCAGCGCCTCCACTTCGGGAGCGGTGGAGTCCACGGTGACGATACGGCCGTTGTGAAGGATAAGGTCGGCGGGCTCAGGGCCTCCGCAAGCGGCCAGCAGAACGCCGAAGGTGCCCAATACAGCGATGCGCAGAAGGACGGCGGCGCGGGACGTGCGATCGAGGTGAGACATGGAGAACGCGCAGGGTCGTGATGGGGGTGGGGATTAATCCGTAGACAGCGGATCCGCGCCCGGACGGGTGAGCCGGTACACAAGCAGGGCGGCTCGTTTCATCACCACGGGCAGCGAGGCCAGGTCAATGGATTCATGGGGGCCGTGAGCGCCCGCTCCGTAGACGCCCACACCGGCCAGGCCTGCCTTAACATACGGCGCTACAAACGAACTGTCGGCGGCGCCGCGATGGCCGGGGTCAAAGGCTTGCATCGATGTGCGACCCAGGTCGCGGTTGATTCCGCTGAGCACCTCCATGAGCGCCCGGTTGCCCTCGGTGGGCGGCATGGAGGGATAGCCATCCGTGAACGTGATTTCGGCCGAGGTGCCGGGTAGGTGCCGTTCCACAATGGCTTCCATGCGGGCCCGCGTCTCGTCGAGTTGCTGATTGGTGATCGTCCGGATGTCCCCCACGGCCAGAGCGGTGGGGGCAATCACGTTGGTTTTGCCGTAGGCCGCGCCTTGGCTGGTGGCGGCGTCGTAGGAGAGCGTGGTGCCGCCCAACACCACGCCGGGGTTGAAGGTGAGGTACGGCTCCCCCACCAGTTCCTCGCGGAAGGCATTGAGAATGCGAGCCAGTTCATAGATCGCCCCATAACCGGCGCGTGCGCTGAACACGCCCGATGAATGATTCTGCCGGCCCGTCACCTGAAGTGTCCAGCCGCTGGAGCTGCGCCGGGCGATGGTGGCATATTCCTGACCGCCGGCCCGTGCGCTGCCTTCAAAGCCCAGGGCCACATCACTCCGCTGTGCCGCCTCGATGAGGGCCGCGCGCGACACCGAGATGGGGCGGCCGGGGCGCTCCTCATCGCCCGTGAGCACGGCCGTGATGGTCGTGCCCTCCAGGGCTCCCACGGCATGCAGCGCTTTGAGCGCGTAGAGCAGCACGATGTTGCCGCCCTTCATGTCGGACACGCCGGGCCCCGTGGCGCGGTCGCCGTCCCGGGCGTACGTCTGAAAGGGGCTGTCGGGCTCGAAGACCGTATCCAGGTGCCCGATGAGCAAGAGGCGCTGCCCCTGGCTCCCCGTCCGCTCAGCCACGAGGTGCCCCGCCCGCTCCAACGAATCCGGTACGGTGGCCCACCGCGTGGTCAGGCCTAGCGCCTCAAAATGCGGCCGTATGTGCTCGCCAGCCGCATAGACGCCCTCTGGGTTGAGCGTCCCGCTGTTGATATTGACGGAGGCCTCCAGCAGGTCGATGGCCTCCTCCAAGTGGGCATCCACGAACGCCACGATGCGAGCCTCCTCCTCACTGAGGCCTTGAGCGGAGAGGGTAGCCGCCGGCAGCAAAGTCAGCACCAGGCCGAAGAGAGCGAAGCGGGCAACCATAGACGTCGGTCGATAAAGCAGAGAGGCGCTTCCACGCGCCATCCTGCGCATGAAGAACAAGTAAGGGCCAAAGATACATGCTCTTCCTGAGACCTACACCCACCAGCCCGCGCACCCTGACCGGCCGCTTGCCTCTTGCGCGGGCGCCGTCTACCTTGCGACCTCTCCACCACCTTGCCTCTCCTGCTTGTGTCGACCTCACCTGCGCCACGCCGTGCCATCGTGAGCTGGATGGTGTACGACTTCGCCAACTCAGCCTTCACCACGCTGGTCGTCACGTTCGTCTACGCCACGTATTTCACCGAGGCCATCGCCCCAGACTCGAACACGGGGACGGCGTTGTGGTCGCGCGGGATCACCGCCTCGGCCATCATCATCGCCCTCCTCTCGCCCATCATGGGGGCCCTAGCCGACCGTGGGGGCAGCCGGAAGGTGTTTTTGCTGATCTCTACGGTGGTGTGCATCGCCGCTACGGTTGGTCTCTTCTTTCCCCTGCCGGGTGATGTTACCCAAGCGCTGGTGTGGTTTGTGGTGGCCAACGTAGCGTTTGAGATGGCCAACGTCTTTTACAATGCCTACCTACCGGACCTGGCCACGCCCTCTACCATCGGCCGGATCTCTGGCTATGGGTGGGGCGCTGGGTATGTGGGCGGACTCGCGTGCATGATTCTGGCCTGGCTGGTCTTCATCAATGCCGATGCGCCGCCGTTCGGCCTGCTCAAGGATGGCACGCATGTGCGCGCCACCAACCTGCTCGTGGCCGCCTGGTATGCGGTGTTCGCCTTGCCGTTTTTCTTTCTCGTTGAAGATCCAAAGGGATCCGACACGTCCCGTGGAGGCCTCAAGGCCGCGTTGCAGCAAATCAAGACCACGTTCACTGAGGTGCGCCGGTTTCGGCAGATTGTCCGCCTGCTCGTGGCTCGGCTCGTCTACAACGATGGCCTCATCACCATCTTCGCCTTTGGCGGCATCTATGCGGCGGGGACCTTCGGGTTTACCACGAACGAGATCTTTTTCTTCGGCATCGCCCTGAACGTGAGCGCGGGGGTGGGCGCCTTGCTGTTTGGCTTCCTGGACGACTACGTGGGCGGACGGTGGACCATCCTGGTGAGCCTGGTCGGGCTGAGCGCCGCCACAGTGCTGGCCGTGCTGACCACCAATGTGACCCTCTTCTGGGTGTCAGGTATTCTGGTGGGGCTGCTGGCCGGCCCCAATCAGTCGGCCAGCCGGTCCCTGATGGGGCGTTTCGTCCCTCCAGCCAAGGAGACCGAGTTTTATGGCTTCTTTGCCTTCTCGGGCAAATTTACCGCGTTCATGGGGCCTCTCTTTCTCGGCCTTCTCACGGAGGCCTTCGATTCCCAGCGCGTCGGCGTATCGGTCGTGCTGGTCTTCTTCCTGGTGGGTGGGCTCCTGCTGCTGCGCGTGAACGAGCAAGAAGGAATTGAGCTCGCCGGGCGCAACAGCTAGACCACGAGCGTGCCCACAGAACGCGCCACGCGGTGCTCGTGGTCACTCGTCGTCTTTACGCTGAGCCGCTTTGCGGGCCTTGGCCTCTGGGTCGAAGAGCATGGCCGTGCACAGGCACATCCGACGCTCGTTCCGCATCAAGATGTCGTGGTTGGGGCAGCTGCGGCAGCCTTTCCAGAACTGTTCGTCGTCTGTCAGCTCGGAGTACGTGACCGGTTCATAGCCCAGGTCTGAGTTGATCTTCATCACCGCCAGGCTGGTGGTGATGCCAAAGATCTTGGCGTCTGGATACCGCGTACGAGACAGATCGAAGATGGCGGCCTTAATCCGTTTGGCCAAGCCGGTGCGGCGGAATGCCTCGGCCACAATCAGGCCCGAGTTGGCCACATACCGGCCATGGCCCCATGTTTCGATGTAGCAGAAGCCCGCAAGCTGGCCGTGCTCGCCCAGGGCGATGATGGCTTTCCCTTCACGAATCTTCTGCTCGATGTAGCTAGGCTCTCGCTTCGCAATGCCCGTTTTGCGCTTGATGGCCGCATCTTCGATGATGTCACAGATCTCCTGGGCGTACATCAGGTGATCCGGCTCAGCCACCATGACGTCAATGTACACGTCCGTCTTCATGCAGACTGATGGATGAGTGGCGAGAGCGAAGCTACGAACGGGTTATAATACACCATCGTACGCACGTTGTGCAATGGGTTACGCCCTGGCCATGCAACATAGCCGTTACTATTGGCCTTCACGCAAGGAGCGGCGACGCTTCCGCACGATGCAGAAGGTCATCTCCAATGCCTGCTCGTAGTTGAGGCGTGGATCCACGTGAGAGGTGTAGGCGCGCTGGAGATCGGCCTCTTCCAGCCCCCGAGCGCCCCCAATGCACTCCGTCACGTCCTCGCCCGTCAGCTCCAGGTGCACGCCGCCCAGGATGGTGCCTTCAGCGGCGTGGATGTCGAATGCGTGCTCCAACTCGCCCAGGATCTTGTCAAAGTGACGCGTCTTGATCCCTTGGTCCGTCGTCTCCGTGTTGCCATGCATGGGATCGCAGCACCAGAGCACATCGGCCCCTTCGGCACGGACCACCTCAAGCAGCGGCGGGAGCAGCGTCTCAATCTGATGCACCCCAAACCGGTGGATCAGCGTGAGCCGACCCGGCGTGTTGTCCGGGTTGAGGGTCTGGATCAGCGTGCGCAGCATCGACGGAGACATGGCTGGTCCGACCTTGAGCCCCAATGGGTTAGCAATGCCGCGTGCATATTCTACATGCGCACCACCTGGCTGTGCCGTGCGCATGCCAATCCAGGGCATGTGAGTGGATAAGTTGTAGTGGGGAGCAGCGCCGGGAACGCCTCGCGTGAAGGCCTCCTCGTAATGCAAGTGGAGGGCTTCGTGGGACGTGTAGAAGTCGACGCGCCCGAGGCTGTCCGCATCGACGTTGGATACGGTCTCCATAAACTGAATGGCCTCCTGAATCTCGCTGACCATCCGCCGATACTCCTGGGCCCAGGGCGATTGGTGCACGAATTCTAGGTTCCACTGCTCAGGGTGCTTCAAATTGGCGAACCCACTGTCTGACAGGGCTCGCACATAGTTCAGCACCAGCGCTGAATAGCTGTGAGCTTGGATGAGACGCTGCGGATCCGGCGTACGATCGGCCTCGGTGAAGGCGGGGCCGTTGATGATGTCACCCCGGTAGCTGGGCAGGGAAACGTCCCCTCGCGTCTCCATACCCGAGGATCGAGGCTTGGCGTACTGCCCCGCAAAGCGCCCCACACGCACCACGGGGAGCTTGAGGCCGTAGACGAGGGCCAAGCTCATCTGGAGTAGGACCTTCAGCCGGTTGGCGATGATATCCACCCGGCATTCGTCGAACCGCTCGGCACAGTCGCCCCCCTGCAGTAGGAAACGACGCCCGTGTGCCGCTTCCGCGAGCTGGCGCTGCAACGACTTTGCCTCCCACGAGGTCACCAGAGGCGGTACAGACGACAGATGCTCGCAGATCGCGCGTAACTGACCTTCGTCTTCGTACACAGGTTGTTGGAGGGCCTCCTTGGCCTGCCAGGAGGAGGGCGACCAATCCATGGACTGAGAACGAACCTGCATGAAGCGCGCTGCAAACGTGCACATTTTGATGGAAGCGTGTCGAACGAATCATAACGAACCGGGTTCTCCAGGCGGCGATGCCCACACCCGGACCCTCCTCTCCTACAACAGCGGGCGCCTTCGTCCGAGGAAAGATTGGCGGGAGTCGGCAAGGTCAGCCCAAAGCCAAGGTCCAGGACCTGTTCGCGAGGGGGCTCATGCATGAATCCCCGAGGCGACACCGCCTGACGGCACCGGCCCGATTCGTCCTTTTCGCGCGCTCGATGCGTGGTGTGGATTCTTCCTCTTGGCTAAGGTGGAATAAACCTCGGCTGAACTTCGTCCGTAGAAGAGAGAGTGGTACGACTTTCGTTGGTCAGAAGACCAGGCGAGGTGAGGCTTCGCCCGGTGTGGACCGGCCAAGCCGTCTTTGAGCCGCCCCCGATCCCTGTGCAAAGGATCCTCCTAAAGCCCCAAGGGGTACTCTCTGGGAGTGCGGGATGGCATCGATGTGCGGAGCGCCTTGAGCTCACCTGATGCCTTTCGTTGTACCCCACCTCCATGTTGGTCCCGCCTGATGTGTACTGAGTAGGACTACGCGCCCTCACGGGTTGACACGCCTACGGAAGTCCCTTTCCTCCCACCACGTCCTCGTTCATGCACTCCTCCACGGTCCCGTATTCCATTCGCGTACTAGGCACGATGGCGGCCTTCGTGATTGTGGTGGCGGGCGTGCGGGCAGCCGCCCCGATCGTAGTGCCCTTCCTGTTGGCCATCTTTTTGGCCACCATCTGCGCGCAGCCCCTGTTTTGGCTGCAAAGCAAACGGATTCCGTCCTTCTTATCGGTGCTGATCGTGGTGACGGGGCTGATCGGCCTCTTCGCCTTGATCGGTACGGTGCTGGGCACCAGCGTGGGGAGTTTTACAGCGGAACTGCCTACGTATCAGAGCCAGCTCCGCAACGAATTCCAGTCTCTGCTGGAACGTATGGTCGCCTCTGGGCTGCTTCCCGCCAGCACGGACCTTCAGGAGGTGTTCGATCCTGAACTGGCCATGCAGGTGGTGACCAATACGTTGTCTGCCGCCGGCGATGTGCTCACGAATTCGTTTCTCATCATCATCACCATCGTCTTCATCCTGCTGGAAATGGCTGGGTTTCCGGCCAAGCTGCGGGCTGCGCTGGATGCCCCTGAAGGATCGATTGCCTTTTTTCAGCGCTTCTCGCAGACGGTGCTGCGCTACCTGGCCCTCAAAACGTTTGTCAGTTTGCTCACCGGTGTCTTGGCTACCGTGTGGCTCTTCTCGCTGGGCGTAGACTTCCCGATTTTATGGGGGGTGGTCGCTTTTCTGCTGAACTACATCCCTACCATTGGCTCTATCATCGCAGCTGTACCCCCGGTGATGGTGGCCATTGTGCAGTTCAACCTGGGCTCAGGATTGATTGTCGGAGCCGGTTACATGGCGATCAACCTGATCATGGGCAACTTCATCGAGCCCCGTCTCATGGGCCGTGGCGTGGGGCTTTCGACGCTCGTCGTCTTCTGCTCCCTCGTGTTCTGGGGGTGGATTCTAGGGCCGATCGGCATGCTGCTGGCCGTGCCGCTCACCATGGTGCTCAAGATTGCCTTCGAGAGCAATGCTGAGCTACGCTGGATTGCCGTCTTGCTGGGTCCCGAATCCGAGGCGCGTGCCCGGCTAGAGCGCGGAACCGTTCCCGGCGATGGCTTCGTGACGGCGCTCACTCCGCCGCCGCCTTCACCGGCGGTCTCGGACGCCCCCCCTCCACAGCCCACCGCCGATCCAGAGTCGGCCTGACCGCTCCAGCAGACGCCGCCAAGCCTCGGGCCCACGAACCCCAGACGCGTGCCACCACCCAGGATCGCACGAGGACCTGCACACGAGCCACGAAAACCGAGGCCATAAAAAAAGGCGGAGCCTCTCCCCTCAAAGAGACTCCGCCGGGCTGGAGGGAATCACCGCTACCCTCTTAGCGTTTGTACCTACTGGCAGTGCCGTATTTAGTTCACTGTTTTCAGTAACGATTGAAAGTTAAGCGCGGAAGAGTTCTACGTCAAGGGCGCAAGCAACATCGTAACGGTTGTACGGAATTCCTACCACAGCTTGTCTCCGCTCATCCACCTAGCCCCTACCTGGGGGCCCCTCACGGGGCGTTCGTGTCGAGGCCTGTGCGAACGCGTTGGATGAGCGCCTCGGCCTGCTCGGTCGTAGGGCCCTCGGCGTAGATGCGCAGGATCGGTTCTGTATTCGAGGGGCGCACATGCACCCACCCCTCGGGCCAATCCAGCTTGACGCCGTCTGTGGTGGTCACGCGCACGTCGTCTTGGTCCGCGTACAGCGCGCTCAAGGCGGCCAGCGCCGTCGAGGCGTCCACAGCGTCCAGCGGCATTTTCTGCTTGACGATGGCATAGGCCGGCAAGTCTTTGACCAGGTCGAGGAGGTCGCGCTTTTGTTCGGCCAGGTGCTGCAAGATCATGGCAATGCCCACCAAGGCGTCTCGGCCGTAGTGGACTGCGGGCACGATGATCCCTCCACTGCCTTCCCCGCCCATCACGGCCCCCACGGCTTGCATCTTTTTGACCACGTTGATCTCCCCCACCTTTGATCGATGGACGGTCATGCCATACCGTGCGGCCACGTCGTCAATGGCCCGAGAGGAGGAGAGGTTCGTTACGTACGGACCTGGCTGGCGGCGCCAGATAAAGTCGGCGCAGAGGACTTGGGTGAGTTCTTCGTTCACATAGACCCCCCCGCGGCCAACGAGGGCCAACCGGTCCACATCGGGGTCTACCACCAAGCCCAGGTCTGCATCGTGCTCGCGCACAGCCTCCAGCGTGGCCGTGAGATGTTGGGGCAAGGGCTCGGGGGTGTGGGCAAAACGTCCGTCGGGCGTGGCGTTGAGCACGACGACCTGACTGGCCTCTATACCTAGACGTGCCAAGAGGGCCGGCACCGCGAGGGCTCCGACCGAGTTGATCGCATCCACCACCACCCGAAAGCCGCGGGCCTGGATTCGAGCGGGGTCGAACAGTCCAGCCGCCAGGATACGATCCAGATGGGCATCCAGGTAGACCTGCTCGCGTACGTCGCCAATTTGGTCATACGCTACATAGTCGGCCTCCCCCGCCTCGACCATGTCGATGACCGTCTGCGCTTCTTCAGGACCGAGGTATTCCCCTCGCTCATTGAAGAGCTTGAGCGCGTTCCACTCGGCGGGGTTGTGTGAAGCCGAGAGCGTGAGGCCCCCTATGGCCTCGGCCTCCTCCACGGCAATCTGGACCGTTGGGGTGGTGGCCAGGCCCACTTGCAGCACGTGGCACCCCACACTCTGGAGCGTGGCTTCCACCAAACGCGCATACATGGGCCCTGTGACGCGGCCATCCCGACCCATGGCCACCAAGGGCGGTCGCCCTGCGGCTTCAGCCTTCCGCCGGCACCATGTGCCGAAACTGGCCACGAACGAGACCATGACCTGCGGATCCAGGCCATGCCCCACGATACCACGGATGCCAGAGATGGATACAACGAGGACGGGGGCAGCAGGGGCAGGCATAAGCACGCACGTGTAAGGCAGGGTATTTGCAGCCGGATGATTGCCAGCTCAACGAGGGCGCAAGGTAGGACCCTGAGTGCCTTCGTTTCAACACGTTATTAATGGAACAGCGATGCGTTGCCCAGGGTAGATCGGCCTGGTCATCACCACGATTTTAGGCTATGCAACCGCTTCGATTTCACCGTTTTGCACAGTACGCTTGGGCCCTGCTTGGGTACCTCGTGCTGATCATCCTGTGGGGGGCCTTCGTGCGGGCCACAGGATCGGGGGCCGGCTGCGGCAGCCACTGGCCTCTGTGCAACGGTGAAGTGATCCCACGGGCCCCGGCCGTGGAGACCATCATTGAGCTATCGCACCGTATCACGAGTGCGCTGGCCGGGTTTCTGATCATCGGCCTCGTCGTGTGGGCCTACCGGCGCTATCCCAAAGGAAGTCCGGTCCGCTTTGCGGCTGTGGGGACCCTCGTCTTCGTCATTATCGAGGGCCTGATCGGGGCGGCCATCGTGCTGTTCGAGTGGACCGCCGAGAATGCATCCATGGGACGCACCATCTCGATCGCCCTGCATCTCAACAACACGCTCATTCTCCTGGCCTTCGCCACACTGACCGCCTGGTGGGCGAGTGGGGGCCGCCCCTTCACGCTCAAAAAGCAAGGGCGCGTGGGCTGGAGCCTGCTGGGCCTCGGCCTGGGCTTGATGATCCTCAGTGCCACCGGCGCGGTGACCGCCCTGGGCGATACGCTTTTCGAGGCCACCTCGACCGCCGAGGTTCTGAACCGTAGTACCGACCCCACCGCGCACCACCTTGAGCGCCTCCGGGTCTACCATCCTGTGTTTGCCGTGATCCTCGGCGCCATCCTGCTGCTGAGCGTGCGGCGCACGATGGCCGAACGCCCAGATGCCCGCGTCCGCCTCTTTGGCGTGGCGCTACTGGCCCTGTACTTCGGGCAGATGCTGCTGGGCATGGCAAACATCTGGCTGAAGGCCCCGGTCTGGATGCAACTGGTGCATCTGCTCGTAGCCGATGGCATCTGGATCGCCTATCTGCTCTTTGGCAACGCAGCGCTGGCCACCCGGCGCCTGGAGCCTGTGGCTGAGCCCTCGCTATCGCTTTCGATCTCTTGAATATCTGTTAAAGGCCACGCTCTGTGACCCCTCCTATCACCCACGCTGAACCTGTGACGCCCCCCCCTGCGACGGCCCCATCCGCCGCGGCGCCGCCCCGTCCGGTGGCCCCGTCCGCCTCGGTTACACCGGCTACGTGGCGTGATTTCCTCACGCTCACGAAGCCAGAGATCTCGTTCTTGGTGGCGCTGTCCACCTTAGCCGGATTCATGCTGGGTTCAGGGCCCGAGATCGCCGGATGGACGCTGTTCTTTGCCGTCGTGGGCACGCTCCTCACCTCAGCCGGCGTGGGCGCGCTCAACCACTGCCTGGAGGTGGAGCACGATCGCACCATGAAACGCACCGCCCGCCGCCCCCTTCCCGATGGTCGGATCTCGGTGCGGACGGCCTACCGGTTCGGCGTGTTTCTCGTGGCCGTCGGCATCGGCATCCTGTGTCCGCTCACCAACCCGCTTACGGCCACGCTCGCGATCCTCACCGTGGTCCTCTACCTCTACGTGTACACGCCGCTGAAGCGGGTCACCACCTACAATACCCTCGTGGGCACCATCCCGGGTGCCTTGCCCGCCCTGGGGGGCTGGACCGCCGCCACAGGCACTCTGGGGGCCGGCGGCTGGGCCCTCTTTGCCGTCCTGGTCTGCTGGCAGATGCCGCACTTTCTGTCGCTGGCGTGGATGTACCGCAAAGATTATGACCGAGGCGGCTACCAGATGCTTACGGTTACAGACCCTGAGGGCACCAACACGGTCCGGCAGACGCTGGGCTTCACGATTCTGCTGCTTGGGGCCAGCCTGCTTCCCACGTGGCTGGGGTTGAGTAGCCTAGGGTATGCCGTCGTAGCCGGCATCCTCGGCCTCTGGTTTTTGCGAAGTGTGGTGACGTTCTACCAGTCCCGCAGCGTTCAGGATGCACGCCGTGTCCTCAAGGCCTCCGTCCTCTACATCCCGGCCTTGGTGATCGCCATCACCTTGGATCGCCTCTTTCTCTAGCCCCGGCGCCCCTCCACACCTCCCACCTGCGCGGCCCCATGTCCGAACTCTCCTCCGAGGCGGTACGCCTCCGCGACGTGTCGCATCGTTACGCCACACGGCTTGCGCTCTCGAACCTCAACCTGCATGTCCCCGCCGGTGGCCTGTTTGGACTGCTGGGCCCCAATGGAAGCGGCAAGACCACCCTGTTTCGCATCTTATCCACCCTGCTGAGACCCTCTGAGGGCGAGGCCCTGGTCTTCGGGCACTCGACGGCTCACGCGCCCGCGGCCGTCCGCGCCCGGCTGGGGGTGGTGTTTCAGCAGCCTGCGTTGGATGACGAGCTTACCGTGGAGGAGAACCTGCGCATCCATGGCACGCTCTATGGCCTGTCAGCCCGGGATCTGTCGGAGCGGCTGGATGACCTCCTTCCCCGCTTTGGGCTCGCTGAGCGGCGCCAGGAAAAACCGCCGGTGCTTTCGGGCGGCCTGCGGCGCCGTGTGGACCTGGTGCGGGGCCTGCTTCATCGCCCGGCCCTCTTGCTCCTCGATGAGCCCACCACAGGACTGGACCCCGCGGCTCGCTATGCCTTTTGGCAGGTGCTGGACCAGCTCCGCACCACGGAGGCGCTGACGCTGATCGTGGCGACCCACCTCATGGATGAGGCGGAGCGGTGTGACGAGGTGGCTATTCTCGATACCGGCACGCTGGTCACGCAGGGGTCTCCGAACGCCCTCAAGCAAGACTTGGGTACGGAAGCCGTCTGGCTCACCCCCGCGGACTCGCCCCAGCGCTTGGCCGAGCAGATCCGGACCCTGACCGGACTCCCGGCCCAGAATCTAGGCACCCTGGTTCACGTGCCTCATCCTGAAGCACCGTCTCTCCTCTCCCGGCTCTACGACACCTGCGGAGCCCTGATCCAGAGCGCGACCGTTCGCGCCCCAACACTCGAAGACGTGTTTCTGGCCAAAACCGGACAGACCTACAGCGCCGAACCAGCCCCCAGCCCCACCTCCTGACTCCTTACCCCACACCGCCCATGTGGTCTTCGCTCTACGTCCTCTGGAAACGCGAGCTGCTGAAGTTCGTGCGCGAACGGAGCCGCGTCATCGGTGCTCTGGTCCAGCCGCTTGGATTCTGGCTCATGCTTGGATTCGGGTTCCAGGGCTCGTTCCAGGTGGAAGGCCAGGAGGGCATGACCTACCTCGAGTTTCTGTTTCCGGGCATCATCGCCCTGATGGTCCTTTTCACGGCCATCTTCTCGACCATCTCGGTGATCGAGGAACGCAAGAGCGGCTTCCTGCAGGCTGCGCTCGTGGCGCCCATCCCGCGTACCCTGCTGGCGCTGGGCACCACCCTTGGTGGCACGACCCTGGCCGTGCTTCAAGCCGTCCTTTTCCTCCTCCTCCTGCCCGCCATGGGCCTCCAGCCCACGCTGGGTGGCCTGATCCTGGCGATTCTCACCTGCTTTCTGCTCGCGCTGGCGTTTACCGCCATGGGCGTCACCATGGCGTGGCGCATGGAGACCACGCGGGGCTTCCATGCGGTGATGAACCTGGTCTTGCTGCCGCTGTGGCTCCTCTCTGGAGCGTTTTTTCCGGTGGTCGGCGCGGCTTCGGGGCTGGAGTGGGCCATGCGGCTCAATCCGGTCACGTATGCCGTCAACGGCTTGCAGCAAGCGTTGTATCTGCCTTTTGACGCCCCGGACCCTGTGGCGCCGATGGCGGTTTGTGTAGGCATAAGCGCCGTCTTCGCGCTCGCCATGGTCGGGCTGACCGTGCAGACGCTGCGCCGACCCCTGTTCGAGACCGCCTGATCATCGCCTCATGGCCACCCGTGCTCCCATCGTGCTCAATGACCTGAGCCGCGCCGGCTTGGAAGAGCTGGCCGTCCAGGCCGGGCAGCCCCGATACCGAGGCCGGCAGCTGTTCACCTGGCTCTATAGCCAGGGAGTCACGGAAGTGGAGGCCATGACCAACCTTCCAAAGCGATTTCGCAGCTACCTGCACGAGCATACGCAGATCGCCACGCTGACCAAGGTTACCCAGCAAACCGCCAGTGACCAAACGGTCAAGTGCTTGTTTGCGCTCAGCACCGGACGCCATGTGGAGGCCGTCCTGATTCCTGATCTGCTCCCTGACGGAACGCGTGCCCGTCGCCTCACGGTCTGCGTGTCCAGCCAGGTCGGGTGTGCCATGCAGTGCTCATTCTGTGCCACCGGACTCATGGGCTTCCAGCAAAACCTGGCCGCCGGCGAGATCTTCGGGCAGGTCTGGCATATGAACCAGATTGCCGAGGCCCGGTACGGACGACGGATCACGAACATCGTCTACATGGGGATGGGCGAACCGCTGCTCAACTACGACCGCGTCCTGCGCAGCGTGGAAGCACTCACCCACGCCGACGGGTTCGGGCTCGCCCCCAAGCGCATCACCGTCTCCACCGTGGGCTTGGCTCGGCGCATCAAGCAGTTGGCCGACGACCGTGTGGGGGTCAACCTGGCTGTTTCGCTCCACGCCCCCACCGACGATAAGCGCAGCGCCATCATGCCGGTCAATCGCTCAGAAGCGACGGACCTCACGGCCCTCCGCGAATCCATCCAGTACTACACCGACGCTACCGGGCGACGCATCACCTATGAGTATTGCATGTTCGACGGCGTAAACGACACGCCATCTGATGCACGTCACCTGGCCGAGGTGGTCCAGTGGGCCCCCAGCAAGGTCAACCTCATCATGTACAACCCTGTGGAGGGGCTCGGCTTCAGGCAAACCCACGAGAGGCCCCTCAACCGGTTTATCCGCATCTTGGTGGATGAAGGGGTGACCGTGACCGTCCGCCGCAGCCGTGGGCAAGACATCGATGCCGCGTGCGGGCAGCTGGCGGTGCGTGAAACGGTGGGATAGCCGTGCTGACCCCTCGTCTCCGCCCCCAGGCTGATGGGGAGGAACGGCGCCTTCAGTGCCTTCTCCCAGCGCGGCGCTTGTTTCGCCCCGCCGAGACCCTGTCTGTCTCTTCAAGCAGAGCTGATCCTCTTGCCTAGCGCCCTCTCCTCCCATCGATTCAGCAGTCGGCACGATCCTCGGGAGCTCTCGCGCCCTTTGCTGCTGGCTCGTCACGTAGTTCAGCCGTTCAGTCTGTTGATGCTACCGGCTATGATTGGGGCGCTGGTGGCCGTCCTCGAAGGGTACCCGGCCTTGTGGTTCGTTCCCCTCCCCCCCGCCGCGATGGGGCTAGCGGCCGGATGGAGCGTGTACAGTTTGCAGCGTCTCCCCGCCCGGATCTATGTAGCGGGTGGAGCCGTGGCGGTGCAGTCCGCGTGGGAGGCCGCGCCCCCCAGTCAGCCCCTGACCTGGGATCCGCTCTTTGACCTACGCAAAACCCGCACGACGGTCGAGGTCACGGTTGGCCTGATTCCCTATGCTCTCCATGACGCCGAGTGGCCTGAGATGGAGCGGCTGTTGCCCGCCCTCAAAGAAGCCCTCGATCTCCGAAAGCAAACTCCCTGGCCGCCGCGCTGACGCGGCCTCCTGCACTTGTAACGGGTCTGTTTCGCCCCGGGCCTGGGTACGGCCTTATGGAACTCGCTTGCCTGCTCATCGGTGTCTGGCCCGCTCATCCCTTTCGCTTTCTCCCGGTCTCGCTATGTCTCGTCCTGTGCCCACCCGTCGCGATGCACTTAAATGGATGATGGCGGGCACAGCCGGCGCTCTCCTGGTGCCCGGCTGCGCCACGGGTGCGGGCCCTTCCACCGCATCGGCCGCAGCCGTGCCGGGCTCACAGTCTACCTTCCCGGTGGCCCTCCCCGACCTCCCGTACGCCTACGATGCCCTCGCGCCGGCCATAGATGCCCAGACCATGGAGATCCACCATAGTCGGCATCATCAGGGCTACATCAACGGCCTCAACGCCGCGCTTGAGAATCTGCCCGACCTCCAGAGCCAGCCCATTGGAGCCTTGCTGGCGGACCTAGAGCAGATCCCCGCCGAGGCGCGTGAGACGATACGGAACACCGGAGGCGGCTACGTGAACCATGCCTTGTTCTGGGCAACGCTCAGCCCCTCTGGAGGAGGCCTCCCCAGTGGGGCCTTGGCCGACGGACTTAACCAGACCTTCGGGTCCTTCGACGCCTTCAAAGCAGAGTTTGCCGAAGCCGCTGGGGGTGTATTCGGCAGTGGCTGGGCTTGGCTGGTTCAAGACGAGGCCGGCCTGCTGCGCATCACCGCCACGGCCAACCAAGACACACCGCTCATGGAGGGCCAACAACCCATCTTGGGGCTAGATGTCTGGGAGCATGCCTATTACCTGGCCTACCAGAATCAGCGAGGCGCCTACGTCTCGGCGTTCTGGGAGGTGGTGGACTGGACGGCCTGCAGCACCCTGTATGCGGGCTGACGAAGTCGGTGGGCGGAGCGAGCAGCCGTAGGCTCCGCCCTCCAATGGCTCCTAGACACAAAAAACCCTCGCTCCTGAGGAGCGAGGGCTCAGTCGGGACGACAGGATTTGAACCTGCGACCCCCACAACCCCATTGTGGTGCGCTACCGGGCTGCGCCACGTCCCGACGTACGTCGTGGCTGTTGACCAGAGGACAGGGTTGTTATTAAACGAACTGTCGCTTCATTTCGCAACAGGAATCAGAGCTGGTCTCGTAGGTTTGCCAAAAATGCACGCAGGGCGCGCAAGTCCCGCCGTGCCTCGTCCGTATGTTCTCCGCGTGCTTCGCGGTCCAAGACCTGGCGAGCGCCCTCCAACGTGTACTTGTCCTCTTTGAGCAGTTCCTTGATGCGACGTAGCGCCTGGATGTTTTCCTCCGTGTACACGCGCCGACCGGCCGCATTTTTTCGGGGCGCCAGGCGAGGAAACTCAGACTCCCAGTACCGCAGGACGTGCGGCTCAAGGTCCAGCTGATCGCTCACTTCGCGGATCGAGTAGTAGAGGCGAGGGATGCCATCGGTGAGGCCATCACGTTGCATGGGATCAAGGGGGCGATCGAGGGTTTAGTGGCGCGGTGCGCAGGGTCTGCACAGACCGCCTGGCTCCTATACAGGGTGCCCCAAGGTACGACCTGAACCGGATATCGTACGGACGCGCCCTTCTGTTCCATCTGCTTCTTCCCCACGAGTCTGCATGCGCTCCACCTCCACCTCAACCTCCACCCCCACCGCTCGCTCGTGGCGATGGGACGCCCTGCTGCTTGGTGTAGTCACCATCTGGGGCATCAACTTTCCACTCTTGAAGGGCGTGTTGGAGCTGATGCATCCCCACGTGGTCAACATCTTCCGGTTTGTGATCTCCGCGCTTGTGCTCGGCCTGCTCCATGCCCGGGCTCAGCGAGAGACGGGGGCCTCATTTTTTGCGCCCATGAGAACCCATGGACGCCAGATCATCGCGCTGGGCCTTCTGGGCTATCTCCTCTACCAGTTTTGCTTCATCCTAGGCATCGATTACACCACGTCCGGGAATGCAGCGCTCATCATGGCCAGTGCCCCTTTGTGGACCGCCTTGATCGGTCAGGTACAGGGGGCCGACCGTCTGAACACGCTGGGCTGGTGTGGACTCCTGCTGTCTCTGATGGGGACGGCCTGTGTCATCCTGTTCGGCACGCGCGAGATCAGCCTCTCCAGTGATGTTTTTCGCGGCAACCTGATCATGCTGACCGCCGCACTGTTCTGGGCGCTGTACACGGTACTCAGCAAGCCTGTCCTCAAAGAGGTGCGGCCTATCAGCTTGACCTTTCTGAGCTTGCTCTTCATGCTGCCGTTCCTGACCGCCTTGGGGATCCCCTACGTGCAGGCCGTCTCGTGGCCTGACATAGGCGTCTGGGTATGGTGGGCGTTACTATACTCCGGTGGCCTCTCCATCGGAGTGGCCGTGGTGCTCTGGAATCTGGCGGTCCAACGGATTGGCCCCTCCCAAACAGCGGCGTACTCTAACTTGGTGCCGCTTATCGCACTAATCACGGGCGTCTTGTTCCTGGATGAAGCCGTCACCGCGTTTCAAGTGGCGGGCGGTGTCATTTTGATCGGCGGACTGGTGTTGATGCGGCGCGCACGTTGACGCCGTACCTCCTACCCGTCCTCGCCGCTACGGGGACGGAGACCCGCCGCCTCGAGCACCCAGTCTTCGTCAGTGGAGGTCGTCACACGGTGGATGCGTTCAGCCAGATGCGGCGCCGGAGGACCCACCACAAAAACCGGACGCTCCGCTTCCTGCGCCCACGCCAAGGCACGAGCGGCGGGGGTGTCCGGCTGAGGATCGGCGAACACCACCGCGTCGGCCAAGGCCGCCCGCACGAGGGCACTCTCCTTTTCATCATAGGCAAACGGACCATGATCCATGTCAAAGGGCGACAGAAATACCCCCGCCGCGCGTACGGCGGCCGTTACGTGAGGGCGCATGGGCTTGGGCAGAACAGCCATGCCCATGTCCGCCACAACGGCCCCAGGATATCGTGCCGGGCCCGCATGGGCGAGTTTTTGCAGGGCCACATCGAACCCGTGGGCCATCCCCGTGATCACCACGCCCCCTCCCTGTAGAATGCGGCGTGCCAGGCGCTGAGCCCCCTCAAAAGCCTCCACAGAAAGTCCTGGAGCGCCGAAGATGGCGACCCGAGGCTGAGTGAGGCAGACCACATTGCCGTACGCGTACATGATGAGCGGGCGCTGCGACGCCGGCAAATCATTGAGACCGCGCGGCCACGCGGCCTCGCGCTGGGTCAGCAGCGCGACCCGCTTAGCGCTCAAGTGGGCCAGGTCCTCCCGGGCGGCCTGGAGATGAGGCTCCATGGCGTCTCGATCAAAGAGCTGCTTCACGAGGGCCGCCGCACGGGGCACACCCTTCAGCCGGGTCAACACTTGCTCCCGCGGGTACTGCACCAGCTCGCTGTACCGACCAAAGTGACGCAGCAACCGCCCGGCCGTGACGCGCCCCACGCCGTCCAAACGAAGCAGTGTCCGTGCGAAAATGACAGCCTCTGACATACGATAACGTCGATAAAAGGGGGGATGGACGACAAAAAGGGAAGGCGTACCATTACCTGACGCCGTTGTGATCAGACTCAGAGGAGATGCTGAGAGGCCCCTCCGTCCACAGGGATCGCCAAGCCGGTCAGGTACGAAGCCGGTCGACTCGCCAGGAAGGCCACCACTTCGGCGAACTCCACGGGATCGGCAATACGATCCAGCACGGACTCGGCAGCCCACCCAGCCTCTACTTCTTCTACCGTCTGCCCGGTGCGTGTACGAATCGATATGGCCAAATCCGTGAGGCGTTCGGTGCGCGTGTAGCCCGGCAAGACGGCGTTGACCGTGACCCCATCGGGCCCTACCTCTGCAGCTAGACTCTTCATGAAGCCCAGCACGCCTGCGCGGGCGGTGTTGGACAGAGCCAGACCTGGAATCGGTTGCTTGGCGGAAATCGAGGCCACCATGACCACCCGGGCTAGTTGCCCCCGCTGAGCACTTTCGCGCAAGCGTGGAAGTGCATGGCGGCACAGGTTGACCGTGCTCATCAGGTTGAGCTCCAGAGCCCGACGCCACTGCGGAGCGTCGAAGGCCAGGGCCGCACCGGCTGGTGGGCCCCCAGCGTTCGTGATGAGTACCTGCAGCCCTCCCCAGGCGTCCACCACAGCGGCTAACGTCGCCTGGATCTGCGCCTCGTCGGTGACATCGCACACCAGGGGCAGCACATGGTCATCAGGGGCGCCCACCGACGCACGCAGGCTGGCGGCGGCTGCTTCGATGCGGGCTTGGTCCCGGCTGCACAGTGCTACACGGGCGCCCTCACGAAGCAACGCCTCGGCCGTTGCAAACCCCAAGCCAGCGCTAGCCCCTGTGATGAGCGCCACTTGATCGGTCAGACCTAAGTTCATGCTGTATAAAAGTTAAATGATTAAGCACGAGCTTCGACAATCTTTCACTCGGCAGGATTGTAGTTCTACACGCGTGCAAGCACATTAAAGGATCCGGTGCTACAGCGCTCTCGCTGTACCGGGCCGGATGTCCCGTTCCGCCCCTCTATTACTCGCCTCTCTGTATGGCTCAAGACATCGTCGTAGACCGACTCGTCATCAAGACCCGGATGGCCCCCGCGGCTATCGGTCCCTACAACCAAGGCATTCTGGCTGGGGATACCCTGTATTGCTCTGGGCAGATTCCCATTGACCCACGCTCCGGCCAGATGGTTTCAGGGGGCATCGAGGCCGAAACCGAACAGGTGCTTGAGAACCTGGGCGCCGTGCTCAAAGCCGCCAGCATGTCCTACGAACACGTGGTGCGCTGCACGGTCTTCCTGGCCGACATGAACGACTACGGCACGGTCAACGAGATCTACGCTCGCTACTTCAGCGAACGCCCCCCTACCCGAGAAGCCGTCCAGGTGGCGGTGCTGCCTCGCGGGGCGCGCATCGAGATCTCCTGCATCGCCGTACGCTGAAGCGGCCGTGGGGGCAGCAGGGCGCACAGACGATGACCTACCCCTCGTCCAGCTCGATGCGCATGCGAAGAGACACGCCGAGCTCGTACGTCGTATTGGGCGCTAACTCGCGCGCGTTGACCTGGAGGATGGCTTGAAGGCCGCCACTCCGGTTGACCAGGTCCCCAATATCTCGTCCGGCCACCACCTCGAAGTCGGCGCCCCGCTCGTTTGGAAACGTGCTTTGCTGGGCGATCTCGGTGGCCGAGAGCCCGTTGGCTTCTAGCTTCAGAATGGCAGACTCTAGGAACGTCGCCCGGGCGCTGATGGGAAAGGCAATTTCCAGACGTACGGCCTCAACCTGCGCGGCCAGGATGTCGGCCTTTGAAAAGCCTTGGGAGGCCAGGAAAGTGCCGAGGTCTACGTCCATGCCATCGCGCGAGCGCAGATCCACGAGTGCGCCCGTAGCCACGTCGTTCGAATTGAACTCGAACTCGAACTCGAGATTGTCGGCCACGAGGGTGACGGTTTCAGACCCGACAGAGTCACAGCCCATCAGCAACAGCATGAGGATGGCGCTGCTGGACACGTGGCGGAAAGAGAATCGCATAGGGAGGGGATCAGACATGGAAGGAGAGGAAGAGACTCGTGATGGACGAGCGCCGACGAGCCGGCCGGGGCCTACACGGTGGGCGAGCGCGTCAAACGGTCAGTACGCTGTGAACGGGGGTGTCCTGATCCAGTCGGCCACGGCCTTGCAGAGCCTTGATCTCGAGGAGGAACGCAAAGCCGAACAGTTGCGCGTTATCCTGTACGAGTTGGGCGGCCGCCGCCGCCGTACCGCCCGTGGCGATCACATCGTCATGGATGAGAACACGGTCCGTGGACTGCAACGCATCCTGGTGCATTTCGATGGTGTCGGTGCCGTATTCCAGGTCGTACGAGGCCGCCTGCGTCTCGTAGGGTAGCTTGCCGGATTTACGCATGGGCACGAATCCTGCGCCCAGGCGATGCGCCAGGGCCGCGCCCAGGATGAAGCCGCGTGACTCAATGGCCACCACCTTGGTGATGCCCGCCTCGCTGAAGGGGGCTGCCAGCAGCGACACCGCTTGTGCCAGCAAGGCGGGATCTCCGAGCAGTGGCGTGATGTCCTGAAACTGGATACCCGCCTGCGGAAAATCAGGCACGACTCGGATAGCCTGGGCGAGCGCGGAGGGATCAACAGACATGCCGGTGGCGCATCAAGAACGTGGTGGGCAGGCGAGGCACTTGGAGGCACGCGATCAATTGGGCGTCGCGTTTAGCAGATCCCGCTCATACTGCGCGCGGAAGTCGCGCACGGCTCGGAAGATGGCGCTTGCCATAAAAGTTTGCCCCTCCTCTGTGCGCAGGAAGGCGGCCTCGTCAGGGTTGGTGAGGAAACCTAGCTCAACCAGTACGCCGGGCATCGAGGACTGGTGCAAGACGATAAAGCCTGCCTGCTTGACGCCCCGGCTCTTGCGGTTCACGCGCTGGGCAAACTGGTCCTCAATGAGGCTAGCCAGTTGCTCACTTTTGCGCAGATAGGCACTCTGGGCCAGCGTGAACTGGACGTCCCCCCCGTACTGCTCGTAGTAGTCTTGGTCATCTTCGAGCAGGATCACGCTGTTCTCTCGCTCCATCACTTCACGGGCCGTCTCGGTGCGATGGAGACCGAGGAAAAACGTTTCGGTGCCGTAGGCGCCAGAGCGGCTGTGTCCGTTGGCGTGAATCGAAATGAAGAGCTTCCCCCGTTCCCGGTTGGCAATGCGGCCTCGTTCATGCAGTTCAACGAAGGTATCGGTGTCTCGGGTGTAGACTACCCGAAGGCCCATCCGCTCCTCAATGTACTGGCCTAGCTTGAGCGCCACCGGGAGCACAATGTCCTTCTCGCGGAGCCCGTCCACGCCGATGGTACCTGGGTCATGGCCACCATGACCGGCATCGATCACGACGGTGTCCAGTTGCCAACGTTCGCTGAACGCGTTGATGCGCTCGGTGGACCGCTCGGTCTCTTCCTGGGCTGGTGGTGCCGCCTCGGGCCGCACAGCTACTGGCGCCACAGGCAGAGCCTGCTGACGAGCAGGCTGGTCCGTGTAGGTCAAGCTGAGCAGCAAGTCCGGAGTATCTCGGTCTCGATAGGCCTCGGCCTTGATAGGCTGCGTCTCGTCCAGGAGCATCGAAATGTGAAGGTGGCCCGCTTCCATGCGCGAGCGCAGCTGCTTGAGGGGCCCTTGGGGGGGATCCTGCTGCACGGTACGGGCCAGCCTGGTGTTGAACAGCGTGAACGTGATCCCATGGGCACCGTCTGCGGTGGGCACGCTGTAGGCCTGTAGCCGCTCAGAAAGGTGAAAGCGGACCACATACCCGGCGCCATCGCTCCGCGCGGCCACGGAGATGCGTTCGACCACGGGAGCCGCCTGTACGGCGGTCGTCCAAACGAGGCCAAGAACCACCAGGGGCAACAGCAGGCAGACGCGGCGCCCGTATGCCAAGCGGATCATAAGAGGGTACCCGGCAGGTAGGAGGAAGTGAAGCCGTAGAGTCACAACCATCCAGGCAAAAACCGAGCCGATGCGATGCTCATCGTAGGCTCCCTAAGGTACGACATGCCGCGCCGAGAAAGCGAGGGCAGGCCCAGACTCCGCTCAGCTACTCGTGGGTACGACTGTGTGTGCGGGCATAATCGAGCAATTCGTCCAGTCTCTGCTGCACAATGGCGTTTCGGGCGGCCGAACGCGCGTCCAGATTGGCCTGCATACTGTCCAGCCGAGCCTGCATCTCGGTGAGCTCATCCTGGAGGTTTTGCTGCTTCAAGACGAAGAGCTCTTCCAGCAGCACGCGCAGCGCCTGCTCAGCCGCTTGGCGTTCGGCACCAGCCGCCAGTGCAGCAACTCTGTGGGCCTCGCGCCTCGCCTGCTCTTCTAGGCGCCACTCTAGGGTCAGCCGTTCATAGAGGGCCGCCTCTTTGGTTCGGAGCTTCTCAACATAGGCTTGGACGGGGGCGGTCGTCTCTTCAGGGGCTGCTCGTGTAGAGATGGCGTAGAAGTGGGCCGTGCGCGGCCGTTCGGAGACGGTCTTCGCGGTCTCCACGGCTTCTTGGGCCTCAAGCCGGAGGAGCTCAAGCAGGCGCCCCAACGAAGAATCAGGCGCCGAGGGCACCCGGTGGGCTGCCCGCCGGTCCCAGGCGGAGACTTCGTCGACGACGACCAGCTGGTTGGCCTCTACCCGGTAGATGTAGGGGCCGATGTCTACGAGCGGCTCCCGGTCTCCACTGAACACGAAGTGTAGACTGAGGCTATCCACACGAAGCGTGGTCGGCCAGCGTGAGGCCGGCACCTTCTGGCCATCGATCTCGACAACCCCCTGCCGGATCACCAACGTACGTACGTCTTGGGCATGTCCATCTGTGGGCCATCCCAGACACCCAGCCAGTACGAAGACACAGGTGGCTAGACGAAGGAGATCGTCAGCCACGTGTTGGATCAAGCGAAGCATCTAAAGAGACTTGACACCTGGTAGACAGTCAACGACTAGCGGGTGGGCACGCATCACCGAGGGGACGGAGGCGCGGCGGGCTGCGGTCCTGGTTGGCGAGCGAGCTGCCAGCCCTGAGGAGCCGAGCGGGAGGCGTCCTGCCCCAGGCGGAAGGCTTCCAGTGTTTCCAGCCGCTCATGTACTTGCAGCAAGTCCTCTCGAGCATCCCACGATCCACTCGGCGTGAGATGCTGCGCCCGTGCCGGAGATCCGAGAGCCGCCTGCGAGGGGCCAAGTACACGAGGCGATACGTCGGCTGGAGCCGGCGCTGTGGGGGCGGCGTCCATGGTGGCCATGGACGCGGCTGGCGCATGTGAGCCTATCGGGACTACGGTCCACACGGCTAGACTGAGCCCCAGGAGGACCGTCATGCACGCACCCACGAAGAGCGCACGGCGGCGACGTACCGACGTACGGGCCACGGGAGCCCGGTCCGCCCGTGCCAAGCGTGAAGCGGGCAGGCCATGCTCAGCGGCCTGGAAAACCTGATCCAGAACCTCAGCGGCCGGACGTTCGATCCGCTGGTGATCCAGGCGGAATTTGACGTCACTGAACATCTGGTGCGTGTCAGCCAGCTCTGGATCGTCCAGAAGCGCACGCCGGTCGGTGGGGGCTCCCTCTTCTCCATAGAGGTGGAGCAGGAGTTGTAGCTGTTTGTCCATTTGGAGCGTATGCGGCTTTCGGAAGGGTCTCGTTGGTGGGGGGCGCTAGCGGCTACACTTCATGGCTGCCTGTAGCTCGCTGTTCGGCCACCATCATCTTACGCAAGTTCAGGAGGGCATAGCGCATCCGTCCCAGCGCTGTATTGATCGAGACATCGGTGAGGTCAGCGATCTCGCGAAAGGTGAGATCTGTGTTTTGGCGAAGGAGGAGAACTTCTCGCTGTTCGTTCGGCAGGCGCTCGATGGCCCGGGCCAGCCAGGCCCCTTGGTCCATCCGGTGCAGCAGCGCTTCAGGGTCTGGACCCGCATCCGGGAGGGAGTCCCAGTAGGAGCGATCATCGTCATCATGACCGGCATCCACGTCTTGCCACTTCTTTCGGCTGCGCAGATGATCGAGCGTCGCGTTGCGGGCAATGCGCATGACCCACGCCAACCAGCGTCCCTGCCTGGCATACGTACCGCGCTGCCTCTGCATCGCGGCGATGACGCGGTAGAACGTCTCTTGGAACAGGTCGTTCGCGAGGTGGCGATCCCGCACCATGCCCAGCAGGTAGCCGAAGATCCGCTCCTGATGACGCTCGACCAGCATTCTGAAGGCCTGCTGGTCCGACCGTTCCAGGTAGGCGGCCACGAGCTGTTCGTCGGTGTGAGGCATGGAAGCGTGGGTTGAGAGCAAAGCAGGCTCAGGGCACAGGACCCCGGTTGATACCCCAGCTAACGACGCGGTCCATCCGGTTATTGTTGCACCGCACCGTTTTGCCACCCGGTATGGCGACGGACTCAGACCAGGGCGCCCCCGTATTGATCGGGGCTCTGGAGCAGCGCGTACTGCTTCGGCGAGTCGGCCCCCCCAATCAGCACGCGTTCTTCGCGCTCCAACCACGCGTGGGCCGCCAGCCCGCCTTGCTCATCCCGCTTGACTCCGATGCGGAGCGTGGACGGAATGGCTCGGCGGCGTAGCAGGATCTGTAGGGCCAGTGCCTGAGTGAGGCACGGCTTGTCGCCTAGGAGGGTGCGCGCCATGAGAGCCAGCGCCCAACTGGCGCCGTCCA
The DNA here is from genome assembly GCA_038747425.1 of Bacteroidota bacterium. Lineage (GTDB taxonomy): Bacteria > Bacteroidota > Rhodothermia > Rhodothermales > JBCDJV01 > JBCDJV01. Next base: position 18,055 of record JBCDJV010000006.1, on the reverse strand, counting down.
CGTAGGCCGGTGAGGCCTCCTGTTTGGCGGGGTCCAGCTCATCGATGAACCGCAGCATAGACTTGAACGGAAACGCCGAGAGCGCCAGCCGCACGGCTGGGATCAGCCATAACGCCGTGAGCAGATGCTTCCACTCCGCCCCCGTCAGCGAGCGGAGGCGCTGAAGGATGTAGCGCAAGGCACGTCTTTGCTGGGGCATCGTCAGTAGCATAGAATCCTAAACAGTGTATAGTACCCGTCTCAAGCGACCTCGTTCGATGCTGGTTCGGTGTTCCCTCTTTGGCCACACCCCGTACGCACACTTCGGTGTGCTTTTGCTGTATATCAGCCGCCTAGGCCTTCCTCAAAGCGAATGCGGGTTGTCCTCGAACGGCATCGGTGTCGGATCGAGATCCTGAGGTGGCCTGGGCGCCTCGGGCTGTGCGGTCTCCTCTTCATGGGCAGCGCGCCAGCCTTGATCCATTTGAGCTCGCCAGGACTGGGCATAGTAGCCGTCCTGCTGCAGCAACTCGCGATGCGTGCCGACCTCAACAACCGCCCCATCCATCATCACATAGATGACATCAGCATGCATGGCCGTCGTAAATCGGTGCGTGATCATGAGGGCCGTCCGTCCCTCCACGAGCTGCCCGAAGCCTTGCATCCATTGATATTCAGACCAGGCATCCATGGCGCTCGTGGGTTCGTCCAGCACGATGATGGGCGATTCCCGATAGAAGGCCCGCGCCAAGCTCACGCGCTGCCACTCACCGCCACTGAGCTCCATGTTTTTGTCCAGGTCTTGCGTGAACCAACGTCCGAGCTGCGTTTCATAGCCAAATGGAAGCTTCTTGACGATGTCCGTGAGCATGGCGGCCTCGCCCGCCGCCCGCACACGCTCCATATCCAGCGGGCGGTGCACATCGCTGATCGCAATGTTATTGATGGCCGTGTCCTGATAGCGCATCGGGAACTGAAACATCACCGTGATTAGGCGGCGCAGCTCGTCCACGTCGAAGGATCGGATATCGGTACCATCAATGGTGACGGTCCCCTCGGAGGGGTCATAGAAACGGCAGAGCAGCTTGACGAAGGTACTCTTCCCGGCCCCGTTTTGGCCCACGATGGCGGTGACCTTGCCAGCGGGGATGTGCAGATCGAAGTTACTCAGCGCCTTGCGCTCTGTCCCTGGATAGGCAAAGCTGACATCCTCAAAGCGAATGCCTTCCTGCATCTGCGCGGGCACCGGGACAGGCTCCTCCGGACTGGTCACCTTGGACGACAGCTCCAGGAAGTCGAAGAGGTGCTGCAGGAAGAGCGAGCTGGTGAAGATGCGTCCGGCACTGCTGAGCAGGGTTCGAAGCAAGGCTTGCCCGCGATTGAAGGCTTGGTAGAACAGGCCGAGGTCACCGATGGTAGCCAGCCCCTGGAGAGCCCGCCAGATCATCAGCGCCATGATGCCGCCGGCAGCCACCAAGCCGATGAAGCTTGAGGTGAAACTCGCGAGTCCTTGTTTCTTGACGAGGTCTAACTTCTCCTCGCGCAGCTTGGCCCGGAGCGACTGGTACAGGTCCTTGAAGTAGGTCCCATTGTCATAGATGCGCACCTCAGACGCCGAATGGTCCATGGTGATCATCATGTCGTAGTACCGAGCTTGCCGCTCTTCCATGGAGGCCTGCTTCCACCACGCATGGTACCGACGATTATGCTGGACCACCACCCACAGCGCGGGTAACGTGCTGAGGACGAGGACAAGTGGAATCCAGGCCCCATACGGAATCAGCAGCGCCGCGATGGTGACTAGCGTGATGCTATTCTGGAACAACGACCCCATGCTTTGGAGCATTTCCAGCGAGCGTGTGCTGGCCTGCGAGGTAGCCTGGTGCAGCCGGTTGTAACTCTCGGCCGAGTCAAAGAACGCTAGGTCCACATGGATCGCCTTGTCGTGCACCAAGCCTTGGATGTAATCCCGGGTTACATCCGCCTGCGCTGTGTTGACCCAGGTGCTCAAGCTACCCACGAGCTGTTGGACGACCAGGACCACCACCATGTAGATGAGAGGCTGCACCACCTGCTCGGCATTGTCCCAGGTGAGCCCTTGGCCAATCGCGGCGCCGGCACCGTCCAGGACCAGCTTGGTGAGATAGACCACGGCCCCAGGCATCAGCCCTTGGAGCAGCAGCAAGAGAACCCAGGAGAGCGTCCACCACTTGGCCGCAGCCCACACAAGGCTCAAGGCTCGCGGTAGGTACGCGAACAACTCATTGATCTCTTTAAGACGGCGCTTTACAGAATCCATAATACGCTGGGAACCGCAGCGGGAGGCCTTGATGCCAACTAGTGGGTGGTCCTGGTGAAGGCCAAGCCCCCGTCGAGGTAGGCGTGGCTGTAGTGGAGAGCGCACCCACAGAATACAAGATCTACCTCCTGCCCACGGTGCGTTTTTAACGCATGGCACATGCGTCAATGCCAGATGATGGCGCGGTTGGCTCCGCGGCGTTGCTTTATCAGGGGTCGGGCGTGCTGGTCGTCCGCTGGGCCAGTCGCTCGGTGACCCACGAGACGGTATCAGGCACGTCTTTCAGGCTCATGGGACGGTGAAGGGTGTACACTGGGACTTGAGTGGCCAAGCGCTGCAGCTGACTCAGGTGACCCGGCGTGACACTGTCATGGCGCAACAGGCGTGGTGCATAGGCATGCTGCAGCAGTTCCATGAAGGCCTGTGGTGGGCGAAGGCGCTCCCATGGTGCGCGTTCACCCTCGGTCAGCGAAACGATGGCGCGCAGGGGGACCGGGGCCGGAACCTGCTGGGTCGGTACAGGCAGGATGCGCCGACCCGACGAAGGGTGTATGCGGCGCAGGGTGGTCGGCTCTATCCGCACAATGTTCAGCAGCACATCCGGGTCAACGCGCACCTCCGGCACGCCCGGCCACACCGATACCTGCTCTGAACCACCGAATACAATCATGTCATCCGCCAGGATTGTGTGGCCAGCGGCCTGGAAGGCGCAAGCGAGCGTGGTTTTGCCTGCACGCATCCCGCCGACCAGCGCGACGGCCTCGTCTCCGATTTGCACCGCACTGGCATGAAGGGTGAAGTGACCGCGCTGGTGCAGGGCGACGCCCAGGGCCGCACCGGTGAGCAAAGTATCAAGCAACGCAGCCTCGTCTTCCGAGGCGGGGTTGTAGGTAATCCGTGCTCCCCCCGTGACGCGTATGTAGCCGGTCCACGGGTAGTACAGCAGGGCTTGCCCCGGCTCGGAAGACACACACCCGATGTCCTCTACAGGTGGTTGAGCACCGAGTTCGCGTTCGGCATGGATGCGAAGCGTCGGTTCCTGCTCGGCGCCCTGAGACGTCACGAGTGGCAGAAGGCGGTCCGATGCAATGAGCGATCCGGCGAAGGTGTAACGATGCGGCGTGGCAAGCGAAGGCATGGATCACAAGAGCTGGCACGATACGAGGAGAGCTTGTACACCGGCGAGCCTCACGTCGTTCGCACCGAAGTCTCCGCACGAACAGGTCCATCAAAGAAAAAGCCCCGCCCTGGCCGAAGCCATGGCGGGACCCAGTCTGATAACTCCAGGGTGGAGTCTACAGTGGCCACTTAGGACGTCGCGACCGCGATGATCAGGTCACCACCTAGGACGGGCTTTGCGTTGCCCTGTGCGGTGATATCCTTGACGTTGCCGAAGCGAGCCAGCTGAGGCGTTGACCACGTCTTCATGACTGAACCTCCTTGGTTAGGAAAAACAAGTTCGGGACGTGTACATAGGAGCCCTTGTGACTCTTACGTATTCAGAGCGTGTCTGAGCCCTAGGATAATTTAGCCACATTGCATGCTAGATGCTAGGCTGTCTGACTACTCATAGTCGCACCTTTGGCTCATTCAGCATGCGCTTCGCTGTGGTGTCCTGATGATACCCGGGTGAGGCCCCACGTCAGGGCTCCGAGGCATCCTACCACTGTCGTTCGCTGCTTTGACAGGATTTACCCTGCCCAGGATACCACTACGACGTGGCGACTGCGATGATCAGGTCACCACCGAGGACGGGCTTTGCGTTCCCCTGTGCGGTGATATCCTGGACGTTGCCAAAGCGAGTGAGTTTGGGTGTATTCCACGTTTTCATAGCGGAACCTCAGTTAAGATTATGTGAGGAGCAGTGAACTTGCCGGTGAGGGTACCTCACCGGCAAGCGGAGCGAGCACAATGCTCTACACACAAGAACGTGTGCAGTAGGCATTACAAGCGGGATTTCTACTTATCTCGTCGGTCATCTCTTCGCCAAAGGCAACTAGGAGGATGGACCTAGACTATCGCTGTTGCGACTCGGTGAGGAAGAGAACTGGTCAGAGACTTCGTAGAACGCGCCCGCTTAGTACACAGATCATAGCTAATATACGTAAACGGGGGGATGAGTTTCGTTTTTATTGTGCAGGTTGGGTCTTCCTGTAGGGCGTTTACTCATGGACATGTGTATCACCGAGTATGATCTCACCGTGTTCGTACCGAGCTTCGTAGCGGTCGCCTGGTGAGATCAGCCAAGGAAACGCATAGTCTTCTTCAACCTCACTTCTCCATACTTGCACGAAATCGCTATCTGGTTTACCAAGTACCAGCGTTTGCTCGCTGTCCAAGGCCACGACAAACAGTTCAGCATCCACCACGCTTGGATAGTAGTGCATCCTTACCGCCTCCCAGGAATGCTCAGCGAACAAACGGCCTCCCTTTAGGGCAGTCGGGGTCTCTTCCTCAAAGTCAAAAACGAACTGATGCGTGTAATAGAGACCAGCGTCGGAAACTACTATACAGGCGGCATGAACCTGACCATCCGGTATAGAAAGGAGGGCTAGCTGCTGGTCTTCGAAGAGGGTAGCCATGAAACTGATGGATTGATCCTGTGCTACCATACCGTCGTTGTGAATACGTGCTACTTCCACACGGAAGCTTTCCCCCTCTTGTCTCAGCCACCCGATAACAGGCTGTGGCACGTCTGGAAAGGCCTCCGTGGTTGGAGCCAGAGCAGCGGCCGTGTACAGAGGTCGGGACGCCGTCTGGAGCAGACGCTCTTGGCGAACGCGCCCGGGTTGGCCAAGTGGCCCCTCAAACACATGACGCCACAGTGCCCAAGCGCCGGCCTCCGGCTGCCAGAAGTAGTAGTGAAGGCTTTGATCAGGCAGCACCAACGCGGGCTCTACCAAGTGGTCGTCGGGGGGGCGAATCGCCTCAATGGGACGTTCCTGATAGATAGAGACGGCCTGAATAGTCTCATTGGTCACCCACCCAGTCCAGAAAGCGTTGAGGTCGTTACGCAAGACCACGCTGTGGGGCATGAACAATTGGACGCTATCTGGAACCGGTATTTCCCAATCCACCTGCTTCAGCCGACTGACTTCACCCAGGTCCGCCCGGTCTTCGAAGAACTCGATAGTGCTCAACGTGCCTCGGCCGGGTATCACTTGGGCCACGAAAAACTCGGTGTATCGACCGTTGAAAAAGATGTTCATCTGCTGCGAATGCAGGAGCGGCTGATCGGTGTTTGTCATGAGCGGGAAGAGAGCACAAGCAGAAAGTGATAGCGAGAGCCCGACGAGTAGTAGCCACCGCCTGCCGGGTAGCGCCGACCGTGTGGCAGGGACGCACGTGTTAGGGAAGGACCGTCCCATCGTTGCCGATCTTCGTGTAGGCATACCCACCTAGCTTCAATATGCACAACCCGCACAAATCGGACGCTGAACTGTCGTAGGACATAAGGCACGTCTCATCTTTGTTGTGAGCGTTCGGTTGGTACCCGGGGGGATTTTTGCCCGGTGAGAAGTGACCCGGCGCATGTGACAAAAAGACCAAGTGTCCCACTTCATGGATCAGTGTGTCCGTGCCGGTTTCATCCGTAAACACGAAGAATACCGACTTATTACGACCGCTGTAGCCTGTGACAGAGGGTGCACGCCCTGCCACGTACGAACCCTTCCACTGATTGTGGTCTCCCTTCGCTCCAAATTTATAGAAGGTGAGCCCATGGTTTGCCAAGGGGAAATATCGGACCGTATCCTCAATGATACGAGGCGCATACTTTTTGCACTCGGCCCGATAATCATCTTCTGTGTCGGCACCAAAAAACTTCTTGATCCGACGCCAAACCCGGCCGAACACGTTCTGATCAGCCGTGAGGTGTGCCTCATAGTCCGCATAGTTTCTGTAGCGAACGGGGTATAACTGAGGGTCGTCCAGGATGGCGTGCTTGATGAAGTCATCAGAAGCCTTCATCGGCGTGATGACCTTCTGGTAGTTGGTCTTCCACTGCCCCTGAATCTCGGTCTCTGTCACCCCTGCCTTGGGGTGAATGGTCATGGCCGCCTTGTCATATTCCTTCTCCAACGCGGCCAGGTCCAGAGACTGGGTGGCCGCTCCAATAAGGTAGTTATTGACCACATCGATGGTCCGCCAGTTCAGCAATGTGATGGTGTTCGATGTTTGCTCAGCGGGCAGAGCCTTGAGCGTAGCTTCACTGAGGGTGTCTGCACTGTGATCCTTGGTCTCAATGTATGCGCGAATATGATGGGTATCGCCAGCCATGCGCCCACCGCAGAAGAAGAGGCCTGCATCGGCATCGATGTGTGACATCGCATTAGGCTTGGCCTCCGTCAAGCGACTCCAAACACGGGCACTGGGCTTCGACACTGACCAGCCGCTATCAAGTCGTGACCAATACTCGACCTTCCGCCCAGCTTCGGTGGTTCGCATACCGCCCACGTCTTGGTGAGCCGTGTAACCCGCTGGCTGGGAGGTCGTCGCTTTGTGATTCGCCACCTTTTCAATAAACGTCTTCCCCTTGGCGTGCACATTTCGGGGGGCGCCAAGTGACGCCTTGAAGTCGGGAAGTGTGTCTAAGCCGACATCCCACAGCACCTGACTGTGAGCTGTGGCTGCTGGGCCTCGCTTTTTGGAGCCGTCTTTGCCTTTGAGCCAGATGCGTGCAAAGAATGCGATCCGATGCCCGTCCCCTACCGCAGCCTTGTAGGTTGTGTACGAACTATCATCGTTCATCTCAGCTGATCGTACCTTGAAGACTGGCGTATCATACCGCACTCGAGCCGATGTGCTCCCCGTGGCCAGTTCGTCGCGCACCGCTTGGATGGCCACTTGCTCATCGACCATCACCTTGCCCATGCCGGGGTCCTCGACGAAGATTTCGATCTCGGCGGGCAGCACCGCTACTTCTTCGGTATTGCTGTCGCGGATGTCCCCGTCTTGCTCATAGAGCTTGAACTGGACGAGGTAGGGAGATTCGCCGAGGTTGGCGAATCCCGCAAGCGTAGCATCCGTGACTTCCCCATTCCAGTCGTACGCCCCGGTGGCGGCGTAGGGGCCAGGCACTTCTTTTTCGAGGAGCACCTTGGACGGGTCGTGCTTGGACACCACCCTGAAGCGCACCTTGGCCACTTGATCGAGCGGCCCCTTGATTTCGTACTTGATGGACACCGCCTCGAGCTCCGGCACAAAGTGCGGGGTGTCTACCGACGTGATGGCAATGGCATTGGGATCGTTCGTGACCGGTGGAGGGACGACGGGGGTAGCAGGGATAGGGACGATCTCGTACATCGTCTTGTCGTACAGCTCCGTGCACGTGTCGTGGGGCGTTGCACAGTTGAGCACGGGCTCTTCCCCGGGGTCGAAGAACAAGATCTCGACCCGCCGATCGATGGGCGACTTGTAGTTCTCTGTGCGGTCCGGCGTAATGGGAAACCCTTCCCCACACCCGATAGACGCGCAGGGACTCATCGCCTGGAACGATTGGGCGGCCTGAAGTCCGTCGGCGTCTCGTCCGATGAGCGCACCCAGGTGCTGCATGTAGACGTCGAAGAACGCCCCCCACGTTTGAAGGCCCACCACGCCGTCGACGGTGATCGTTCGGCCAAACCGCTTGATGTATTGCGATTGAAAGTCAGCGACGGCCTGCCGCGTCGCCGGGTCGTGAACGTTAGATTTTCCGCCTGGGTCGCAGGCCCATCCCACTTGATGGGTCAGCCAGAGGAGAATCTGCTGATAGTCCTCCACCTTGGACTTTTGCATCGCGATGTCGGCCCAGCGCCCTCGGTCTCCTTGCATGGCCGCGAGGACGTTGGCGGCACGGAGCTCGGAGAGGGTCTGGTTGTAGCCGACGTCTCCGCTGCGATCCGTGTGGCCCACGACCAACACGTGTTGATCCGGGTGTGCCTCCAAGTGTTGGTAGCAGAGTGCAAGGACCGCCAACCCGGTCACGCGCGCTTGTCCTGGACTAGAGCCATCGGTGGGCGCGGCGCCATGGTCTGGCATCATCACCGCACTGTCGAAGTGGAAGTTGAGATCTTCCATCTCGACCAGGTACCCTTTGTATCGAAGCTTGACCGTGACCACATGGGTCCTGCCTGGCGCATAGTTGGTCATCGTGCCGTGGTGGCGCCGCGTGATCTTGACAGAGTCAGACATGGTTCATGAGGGGCAAGCCAGGGTGCCACGGAGGGCACACGGTTAACGGGTGATTTCGTGATCGGGCAAGTTGGGCAAACGCAGCTTGACGGGACCCACTGAGATTTGCTCTTCCCGAATCCGACCGGATGCATCCGAGGTGCCTGCACGGATTTCGCCGTTGGAGAGGTACACCACGTAGTCTTCGTCTTCGATAGGTTGCCCCAGTTCATCGACCAGCAAGAACTCGATCCAATCCTTGCAGCTTAGCAATCCAGAGCGCGCTGTGCAGCGGCCTACAATGACCTCGAAGTAGAAATCGGGGCCTGAGTAGTCATGCTCTTCGTCGGGGGAAGAGGCCTGGTACTCACCGGGGACCACTACGCCTTCTTCAGACTCCGGCGCCTCGTAGCTCCATTCCGCTTCCACCTTCCCACCGGCCACCTGCGTCTTGATCGTGCTCACCAGTTCATCGGGGCCGGTGACGTCCCGCTTGTAGATTTGCACGACAGCGAGTGCGCCGTCTTCAAACCCCTCCGCGGTGGCCTCTAGCTCGAGCTTGTCTCCAACCGCTGAATCCTGTGCCGACCATTGGGCCTGGCTCACCGAACGCAATGTGACGGAGCAATCCCCTTGCGAGAGGCGACTCGCCCGAATCCGCCCGTCCAGCCGCAGCGTGCCTTCCTGCTCATTTCCGTCTGGGTCTGCGAACAAGTAGTCGACGCCAGAGACCGGCAATCCGGCCTTGTCCACAAACTGGACCTCCACCCAATGGGGCTCACGGGTCTTGGTTGTTTCAGGAGGTAGATTGAGCGCGCTGGTGGCCCCACTGTTGGCACCTTGACCGGCGCCACCGCCCCCACCACCACCGCCCCCACCACCGCCTCCACCACTCGTCCCCAGGAGAACTGTGAACGCACCCACCACTACGGAGTCCGGGGGGCCGGTACACACGCACATGCTTCCCACCGTGGCCGCTGGCACCCCACCGATGAGCACGGTGGGCGCTCCAGGGCTCACGACCGGGCCGCCCACATGGGGTACTGGGGCCGGGGCTGGGGTGACCATCGGACAGACGTGCATGTCACCAACCCGCGCCGCTGGCTGGCCGCCAATGAGCACGGTGGGAAAGCCGACCACGATGGTGCCCCCGTGAGCCGTCATGTCGCCCATGCGGGCTGCTGGTCCTGGCATGGTAAAGGCTGACTTGGTGGATACAACGGGTGGAAAGGCTTTGCAAGCGGCTCAGTTAATCTTGACGAGTGAGCCCATGACCTCCGTGACGGCGGCACTGCTGACGGTCGTACCGGCCATACCGCTCATTTCATTTTTCGCGTTGGCCTTGGACGTGCAGTTCAGGCCCTCAATCGAGTGCGCCATGCCCGCGCTTGAGGACAGGTTCATGCCGGCATCTTGGGACAGATCCATGCCAGCGGTTTCTTCGAGATTCCCCCCCGCCGAGATGCTGATGTCTCCAGTTACATCGTCTGTTTGGTTGCCCGCCACCTCAATGCTCATGTCGCCGCCGACCACCATGTCTGTGTTCTCGGTACTTTCGGTCTTGATGGTCTTGCCCTTGATATCGATGTGCCCCTCTGGGGCGTGGATATCGATATTCCCCGTTTCGGTGAACATGCTGAGTTTCGGCGGATCCTCTTTCACATCGATTTGGATGTGGTTCTTTCCGGAGGCGTCGATCAGGGTCAGCTTTCCCTCTTTATCGTCGATGACGAACTTGTGCTTGGCTTGGCTCTGGATGGTGATCTTGCCGCCTTTGTCGTCGCCGGTCGGCTCCAGGTCTTTGAATTCTCCATCATCTCCCGGTGCGGCGCTGCCGTCCTGGAAGACCATGAAGTGGCCGTTCGTGGTAAAGATGCTGATGAGCTTCTCTTCATCGTCGAGCTTCACATTATGCATCTTTGTGGTGATGAGCGTGATCCGACCCTGATCCACAGCCCCCTTCCCATCCTCAATGAGCACGAGGTTGTTCTGGGGCGTGTTGACCCTAATGGAGCACTCGTCCACCGTATCGTCCATGATCATCTGGTTACCAGGCTTGGTCCGGATGACGTTCTGCATCTTGTTCTCGGCCACCACCGGTGAGGCATTGGACGGGTTAGGCACAGTGCCTAGGGCTACAGGTCGATCGACGTTGCCGTCGATGCAGGCCCACATGATTTCGGTGTTGGGATGCAGCGGGAAGTGCACGCCGTAGTTTGGACCTGAATGCCACTGATTCATGCGGATGGGCATCGTATTCTGGCCCATCCCATCATCCTCGAGATCGAAATGCATCCGTGCCCGGTACTTGCCATCGTCATCGATGTAAGGGTACGGAGAGTCGTTGCTGGCTGACTCGATCTTGGCAGACATGACGCCAGGGATACGGGGAACGGGCGTCGTCCGGGGCGCCCGGTATTGAACCCGAGCGGGGATGCACACGAACGTATTGACGTACTCCAAGTCAACCTCACTCTCAGAGACCGCGCCCATGAGGCCCATCGCCAACCGCTGGGTACCTTGGTGTTGCACCTGCGTGATGAGATAGTCTTCATTGAGCGAGGTGCGGTAAAACTCTTTGAGCGAGAAGACATGCCCGCTGCGCATCGCTACACAGTCACTCTGACCGCGCAGGATGCGCTGCTGGCACGCGATCTCCTCCAGCCGTACCGTGGCGATCTTGGTGCCCGCGGCATTCTCACGGAACGCGTCCCCATACTCGTAGTGCGTCCCAGCGGCCACCCCATCTCCACCATAGGCCTTTGTGGCCTGCAGAGCCGTCTCGGGCGTACGGTGATTGTATTCCTTGGTCAGGTATTCTTGGGTGATGACCTGCTCTTGGCAGATGATTTCCTGGATGCTGTCTGAGTCACGAGCCAGCCCAGCGGCTTCGCGATATTTCAGCTCCTCCCCTTCGATGGTATCGTGCTCACCTTGGTCGTCGGTGATGACCAGGACCTCCTTCTCACCGTCATGCTCGAAGAAATAGTAGAGCCCGTCGTGCTCCATAAGGCGGCTGACGAACGCAAGGTCCGTCTCGCGATACTGTGCACAGTATTCGCGCGGCTCATACGTGCCCTGGGTCTTGAATTTGAAATCGGTCCCGTTGCTGAGTCCAGCTTTGGTGAGGATATCGGTGATGATTTCGATAATCGAGTTATCCATGTAGATGCGGCTGTGGTGCCTCAGGGTCAGGCGCCATAACCGTGGAACCAGGACCGCCCGGTACGTGACCACCTCGGCCGTCCGGCCCGCTTGCTCTAGGTGAGAAACGATGCCGTTGAGGTACATCTCTTCCGTCTCACTGCGCATGATGATCAACGTAGCCGGCTGGTTGACCACCGCGTTGAAGTCGATCTCCGGGTTTTCCGACGCCAGCTTGAGGTCGAACCGATACGGCTGAGAGAGCTCCTCGACGCCGGTGTAGCTCACCACCCTCAACTCATCGGGGCCCAAGTTTGTGGGCTTGAAGTAAAAGCGCGCAGTGTTGGAAGGCAGTTCGAACATCGAGACGGTGCAATCGCGTGAGTGAAAGCGAGAACCACTGGGCCTATCGAATCCAGTGTTCTTCTGTAGAATAAGGGCGGATTTGTGACCAAAAATCCGCCATCTGCCCCAGAGCGAGCGGCGGGGCGGATGGCTCAAAAAGGCTGATGCGCAGGCCCCCCCAGCGAAACCATAGCTTCGCCCGGGGACACCTGCGCATCAGGACGTGGAGTACTAGCTGAACGTGTAGGTGAAGTCTCCTTCTTCGTCCAAGCCCAGCTCCAGTTGGGTGGGCTCGTTGCCTTCCACCATGTTCGCGATGAGCGCGCGCGAGGCCTCCGGTAGCACGTTGCGGTCGATGATGAAATCCACGTTGCGAGCGCCCGTGTCAATCTGCGTGCACCGCTCTGCGATGGTATCCATCACGTCCTCGCCATAGGTAAAGGCAATGCCGTGAGAGGCCTCCAGGCGGCGAGCGATCTTCTGCAACTTCAGCTTCACGATGCCCTTCATGGTCTCTTTGTGGAGCGGGTAGAACGGAACCACCTTCATCCGGCCCAGCAGAGCGGGCTGGAAGTACTCTACCAGCGTGGGATGAATCGCCTCGCGAATCTGGTCCGGGGTGGGCCGTTCGCCCTCAGGCGACACATAGGTGATGATGTCGGACGCGAGGTTGCTGGTCATGATGATGACCGTGTTGCGGAAGTTGACTTCGCGCCCCTCCCCGTCTCGCATGAAGCCTTTATCAAAGACCTGGTAGAAGAGGTTCATGACGTCGCGGTGGGCCTTTTCGACCTCATCTAGCAGCACCACGGAGTAGGGACGCTGCCGCACCGCTTCGGTGAGAATGCCTCCTTCACCGTAGCCCACGTACCCTGGAGGAGAGCCCTTGAGCTGGCTAACCGTGTGCTTCTCCTGATACTCGGACATGTTGATGGTGGTCAGAAAGCGCTCCCCCCCGAAAAGAAGATCCGCGATGCCGTAGGCCATCTCAGTCTTCCCAACTCCGCTCGGCCCCACGAACAAGAACACGGCCAGCGGCGCGTCGGGGTTGCCCAGCCCAGCCTTGGCGGTCCGCACGCTCTCTGCCACCTGTCCGATGCCTTCGTCTTGCCCCAGGATGCGCACCCCGAGGGTGCCTTCCATCTCCAGCAGGCGTGAAGCATCGTCCTTGACCATGTCACCTACGGGGATCCCCGTCCAGTCGGCCACGACCTGGGCGGCCACCTGCTCGTTGACCTCGGCGAACACCATGGGCTCACCGCCTTGTAGGGTTTCCAGCTCACGATGCAGGCCAAACAGCTTGGCGCGGGCGGGGTCGTCCTCCGCAGGCGGTGCCCCATCGCCTGCGGCCAGGGCGTTGGTCGCTACGAAGGCGCGCCGCGCCTCTACAATCTGCTGGACCAGCTCTTTCTCTTGATTCCAGCGAGCCTCTACGTCTTCTCGTTGCTCCTGGACCGAGGCCAGCTCCGCCTCCAGCTCTTCGAGCTCGGCGGCTTCCTCGCGCAGGGCAGCGTCCAGGTCGCGACGGACGGCTTTGATCTCTACATTCAGGTGATGGATGCGGCGATCCAGGTCTTCGAGTTGACCAGGCCGCGTGTTCTGCGTCATCCGAACCCGGGCGCAGGCCGTGTCCAGCAGGTCCACGGCTTTGTCTGGCAGGTTGCGGCCTGTGATGTAGCGATCAGACAACTCAGCAGCGGCTTGCACCGCCTCGTCGGTAATCTGTACGTCGTGGTGGTCTTCGTACTTGCTCTTGATGCCGCGCAGCATGATGCCGGCCGTCTCGGCGCTGGGCTCCTCCACCTTCACCTGCTGAAAACGGCGCTCCAGGGCGGGGTCCTTCTCAATGTATTTTTTGTACTCGGACCACGTCGTGGCGGCCACGGTGCGGAGCTCGCCTCGGGCCAACGGCGGCTTGAGCAGGTTGGCGGCATCGCCCGTACCCGCTGAGCCGCCGGCTCCGATCAGGGTGTGGGCCTCGTCGATGAACAAGATGATGGGCTTTGCGGATTCCTTGACGCCATCAATCACACCTTTGAGGCGATTCTCGAATTCTCCCTTCACGCTGGCTCCGGCCTGCAGGAGACCCAGGTCCATGGTGCGAATGCTCACCTCCTTGAGCGAGTCGGGGACGTCGCCAGCTGCGATGCGCAAGGCCAATCCTTCCACGACGGCCGTCTTGCCCACACCGGCTTCCCCAACGAGAATGGGGTTGTTCTTGCGGCGCCGACTGAGGATGTCAATGACTTGCCGAATCTCTTTGTCACGCCCTGAGATCGGGTCGATCCCTCCATCACGAGCCTTGGCCGTCAGGTCCACGGTGTACAGCTCCAGTTCTGTGGAGAGGCCAGCGCCGGCGGCACCGTCGCCGCCGGCTGACAGCGAGCTGCGCTTGGTGCGGCGCTCTTCCATGGAGCCTGCCACGATGGAGGCAAAGTCCGCCCGTAGCTGGTCTCGGTTGACGGGCTCCAGCACGTCCATGTAGGGCGCGTTCTGCATGGACGCCTGCTCCAGCAGGGCCTCTAGGATCGCCCCGGAGCGCACTTCGCCGAGGCCATGATGCACCGAGGCTACGATCCACGCGGACTCCATTACACTCAGCATGATGGGCGAAAACGTGGGGCGGCCGGTATTCCCGGTGCGGAACCCTTCGATGTGCACCAGCAGATGATCGCGCAGGCGGCCTACATCGATCCCAAAGTGGTCACAGATGCGTTCAAGGTCGGTGCCTCCGGCCTCAAGAAGCTTGATCAGCAGGTGCTCGATCGTCACTTCGTAGTGACCCCGTGAGATGCAGAACCCGGCGGCTCCCTCCAAGGCTTGGGTGAGCGGGTCATTGAGTTTGCCTAGGAGCTTCTTGAGGTCTTTCGTAATCATGGCCAGGCCGTGGATGAGGGTGAACAGATGCCGTGTACAGATGAACGAGAAATCCGGCGCTCAGGCGCCAGTTGTTTCTGGGTAGGCGACAATGCGGGACAGGATGTCATCTTGGGGCGTGCCCAGGCAGGTCATCAGCCCGAGCTGACTTTGCTGATCGCCGAGCCGTAAGGGCGGAACGTCAGAGGCTCGGAGCTTGAGTTTGAGGTCAAAATCCAAGTAATCAGGCACGTAGAGGCGGATCAGCGCTTTAAGCATAGCCGCTTTTTCACCTCGGGGCAAGAGTGCCAGATAGGTTTTCCGCTCCAGAGGTCCGATTTCGAGCCTGAACTTGCCGGCTCGGTCATGGATGCGCAGGCCGATGGTGGTGTTGACTCCCAGTTGCAGACCGCCCCCCCGCCCCATCTGTGGCCGCTCGGGGATCGTGACCCACCGAGGCACGTGTTCGTGCACCGTCACCGGCACACCGTCTAAGGCTTCCTGGATCAGCACCGCGAGCCCTTCTGCGTTTCTCGTTTGCGGAGCTAGGTGCGCGCCCAGTCCGGTCAGTTGGAGCAGGGAAAACAGATCGCCGAGGCCATCGGCCTGTACCCCCGGCGTAGCCAGCCCAGCCAGCGCACGAAGGCGCCGCTGGTGCGGGTCCACCGTACCAGGCCGGTAGTTCAGGGCCGGGCGGTACTTCTTCCATGCGCGGTAGAAGTAGCTGTAGAGCCGGTGGTTGAAGATGTCCAAGAACGCTCGGAGCACATCGCCCTCCTGCCGCTCCAGCGCGATGTCTTCGTGCAGCGGGGCCGGCAGCGGGGAATCGATACCATAGAGGCCCAAGAAGGTGGCGGTAATCCGCGCCGTGGGTACGGGATGCTCTTTCCACTCGATGCTCCGCACGTCCGATACCGGAAACCCCATCACGTGGTGGGGACGGAATTTCAGCCGCTGCTGCGACCACAGTGGGGTTGTACCAGGGGCAGGCGTATCGGCAAAGAGGCGCTCCAGAAGCAACGCGGCCTGGAAGAAGTCGAACTGCTCTCCTTCTTCGAAGAGGCGCGCATAGACACCCGTGAAGCCGTCTTCGTCCGGCTCCGACGAAACGGCCGGGGACGACGGCCCCGCGAGACCGTGGCCACCCGTCCCTTCAGGATCTAGAGGGTCGCTCGTGCGCCGTGCTTCGGGCTCCATGTGTAGCGTTCGCTGGCTGGGATCGTTTCGATGGTGAGATGCACGAACGAGTTGACGGTCGCGTACATCGATAGGAACGCACTCATGACCGAACCGAAGAGGCACAGGTCACCTGTCGACACAAATTGCTCGTCGCGGATCTGCAGGATGACCTCCGCGCCACGGATGATTGATCCGCGATACAGCACCTCTTTGGAGGCCCACCTCACACGCTCCAAGCCCTTCCGGCGCCGTAGGTTACTGCGCCGCTGGGCGCTGTCGTCGGTCCAGTCGTACAAATCAAGCAGGCCCTGGACGGCTTCTGGGCTGGCTACGGTGATGTAGTTGAACGACCAGTGTGAGATCAAGCGCCAGAAGAAGTCCTGGTGACTCTCAAGGGGCGGAAAAAGCCTTCGCGTGGGGCGCGTGAGGTTATTGGGCTGGATGATCTGGGGCAGGTTGGGACCCACTTGGTTGATCATCCCCTCTTGAATCTTCTCGTGGGGCAGGTTGCCATTCGTAGCCCACACCTCCGTGGAGATGGTCTCGGCCATTAGCCCACGCCCACGTTTGGAGCGCCCGGGGCGGTCGGAATCTGAGGGGGCATGCAGCGAGAGATACAAGGCTGGACGTCCTTGCGGGTCGGTCCGGCGGTGCACGGTGTAATACCGCTCAGGCGTCCCTTGCGTGGCATGCTTGAAGGTAAAGTACGGTTCGTACGTGTTGCGTCGACCTGTGACTTCCTCCATGCCGATGACGGAGCGGATGTCGTAGATCTCGGTGCTGGAGCGGTGCCGCACACTGGGCAACAGCCGGTACTCTGAAGACAGCCCGTCGGCCCTAAAGGGTTCGGCGTCCGTCTCGTAGAGATTGACGACCGGCGTGCAGTGGAGCCGCACGTTCGTGTGGCTGACCGGCTGGTTTTCAGGGTACGAGGCATCGAAGGACAGCAGCACCTCAAACTGACTCTGCCCCTCCAGGTCCATGGCCTCTAGCCCGAGTAGGTCCACGAACAGGAATTTCGAGGGAAAGCACAGGTACTCTTGCAGGAGGCGATACCCGGAGAACTCATGCTGGGTGCGTGGCAGCAGGCTTTCTTGGTCACCAAAGCCTACCGGCTGCACCCATTTTTGGCCTCGCAAGCGCCCGTAGACGGTGTTGCCTCCGGGGGCCTGCACGACGACCTCGCGTACATGCCGGGTGGCAAACAGGTGCAGGGTCTGCGCCGTCTGCATATCGGCATGGAAATAGAGCCGGAGGCGGCTCAGATCAAGATTGGTAATGTCCACTCCCCGTTCCAGGTCGAAGCGTAGACGGAGGCTGCTGGTTTGGTCTGGACGCCAGTCCAAGGCCGCCTCCGCGAGCGTCATGGGATGGAGGTGGACGGGATAGGCGGACTGGAAGCGGCAGCGCATGTAGTCGGAGCCGACGGGCGCAGAGATGACTTCGGCGCCAGGGTCCAACACTTTGGTTTCTTGAAGCATCCCCACTTTGGGGCGCATCTCGACGATGGAGAAGGCGGGCAGTGGGCGCAGGAAGTGTGGATACAGGAGGCTCAGCAGGCCTTCGGTATACTGCGGCAGCTCGTCATCGAGGAGCGCTCGGATCCGCCCTGTCAGAAACGCGACCCCCTCGAAGAGCCGCTCCACGTATGGGTCGCGGTCGCTGATGCTGTCTACATCCAGGTACCGTCCTACATCGGGGTGCGCTTCGGCAAAGGCTTTACCGGCCTCATGGAGGTAGCGCATCTCTTCTTCGAAGTACCTGCGTCGCATACAGTGAGGGGAAGGGACGAGTGATAGCGCGCGTGGGGGGCGTTAGCTCTGCCGGATGGAGCGGCGGACACGCGCATGGTCAGAGGAAGAGAAGGTCGTCTGAAACTTGACGGGCTGCCGGTTGGTGAGTTCGGCGCTCACGATGAACTCCAGGCGCATCGAGTCTTTGTCGGTGTCCTGGTGGATCACACGGATGCGGCGAAGACGTGGTTCGTAGAGCTCCATCGCTTCACTGATGGCACCGCGCAGTTTGGCGATGGAGTCCGGAATGTCCCGATACACTTCGGTGATATCTGGCAGCCCGTACCGAGGCAGGTGTGCGATCGACCCC